>NZ_JBWBCL010000003.1:0-399328 GCF_056134285.1 Pelorhabdus sp. sgz311002
TGTATATGATCTGGGCATATCTCGCCTTCCATTATCTCTACGCCTTTCCATTGGCATAACGTTCTAAGTATCTCTCGTATCTCTTGCCGTTTTTCCTTGTAAAATACCTTTCTCCTATACTTTGGCGCAAATACTATATGATACTTACAATTCCATTTTGTATGTGCTAAACTATTTCTGTCATTATTTTGTTCTTTCAACATCTAGTGACATCTCCTAATGGGTAATCTGTATTTTAAGCTGGCAGGCTTATTTACAGATTACCACGTTAGGGCTCACCGCTTAAGCTCTCTGGAACCACGCGACTATCGCGTGGTTTTCTTTATACAAAAAAAGAGCGCATGGTCTCATGCACTCTTTTACTAAAAAACAATGATTTATTCAGCAGCTCGTTTTCCTAATTCCTTATCAATATATAGGATCGCGCTCCCCTTGTCGCCTACAGTTTTAAGGCGTTCCAGTACAGCCGTGGCACTTGCTTCTTCTTCAACTTGCTCCGTAATATACCACTGCAAGAAGATCTGGGCCGCATAGTCTTTTTCTTTTAAAGCGACTTCATAAAGCTTATTGATGCTTTCTGTAATAGATTGTTCATGTTTTACAACTGCTTCAAAAGTTTCTACAGGAGAACCGAAGTCATGTTCAGGCGCCTCAAGCGCTTCTAACAAGACTTTCCCGCCACGTTCAGACAAATAGTCCATAAGTTTCAGAGCATGAGCTCGTTCTTCTTCATACTGAACTTTAAGCCAATGCGCAAATCCCTTTAGATTTTTTTCTTCAGAATAAGCAGACATAGCTAGATAGAGGTAAGCAGAATAAAATTCTTTTTGAATTTGTTTGTTAAAAGCATTTTGTACTTTTTCATTGATCATGATTTACCCGCCCTTTCTTCGTAACAGCTTCGCTTATTAGCTATATTCTAACAAAATATCCTAAAAATGTACAGGAGTTTCTAATCGAAAGCAGAATTTATAAAAAAAGCTTTGTGTAAATTTACTGAAGGAGGGTGCTTTATGAACATTTTACTTACAGGTGGCACAGGTTTTATCGGTACAGCTCTCACCAAACAGCTTTTACATAAAGGGCATGCAGTGACACACCTTTTGCAGCAAGAGCCAGCTAACGCTTATAACATTCCCTATATTGTTAGTAAAAATCCGCAGGAACTCTTGCCCACGGACACTCTTGCTAGATTTGAAGCCATAATCAATTTGGCAGGGTACAACATCGGCAAAGATTTACGCTGGACTAAGGCTATCAAAGATAAAATTCGCGACAGCCGTCTAAGCAGAACAGCCCAAATTGCCAACAGTATCTCATATAACTTCAGCACAGGTCAAAAAACACCGTCTTTGCTTATTAACGCCTCAGCCGTAGGTTACTATGGAACAGCACCGCTTGGTCCGCTCACCGAGCAATCCCCCTCCGGTACAGGGTTTTTAGCCAAAACCTGCCGTGATTGGGAAGCCGCCGCGGAAAAAGCCCGCAATGCCAAAGTAAAAATTGTCAGACTGCGCTTTGGCGTGGTGCTAGGCCCCAATGGTGGCATCTTAACAAGACTCGCCCAGCCTTTCGCCTATGGTTTAGGCGGCATCATTGGCAATGGCCAAAACCATGTCTCTTGGATTCACCTTCATGATCTTATTGCTCTGATTGAAGTCTCTTTATCGGGAAAATTAGATGGCCCTTATAACGCCACAGCGCCTCGACCTGTTACTATGCAAGAGTTCGGCGAAACACTCGGCGAAGCGCTTAACAAACATTGCTGGACGCAATTTCCTGCTTGGCTGGCTCGTTGTTGTTTTGGCGAAATGGCTGATGAAGTTCTGCTTTGTAGTCAACAGGCGGTTCCCAGCGCCGCCTTAGCACAAGGATTTACTTTTAAATACCCTACATTAGATAAAGCATTACAACAAATTTATCTAGCAAAACAATGAGAAGGAGGGCTAAAAGCCCTCCTTCTCATTGTTTACAGTATTATATTTATGTATAACACTTCTTTTTTATATAATTATTCTTTAATCGCTAAAACGCGATAGACAAATAAGCAAATCATCGCGATAAACACGCCAAGTCCTAGGAAGTCCGCCGTTGGACCAAAAGCTTTCCCTACAAGTGCTAACGGAGCATCACTACCGCCGCTCGAAACAGAAAAAACAATCACAATGGCAATAATAACCCCCATCAGACTTTCACCAACAATAAGCCCGGAAGCAAATAATACACCGTGACGACTCGCTTTTTCCACATAAGCGTCTACATCTTGAGTCTTACGCTGAACAGCTCGTTTTTGCAAATAGCGGTTTACGACATACCCCATGACCGCCCCAATCACTAAAGGCATTTCTAGCGTAGGCGGCAAGTAGATACCCATGCCAACAGCCAGAGGCGGCAACGTGTATTTAGCGGTATTTTTTTTCAGCATCAGATCAATCACAATAATAACAATTCCTACGGCAATGCCAAATAAAATATAGCTCCAGTCAAGATTATGACTAAAAATACCTTTGGCAATCGTCGTCATCAAGGTAGCTTGAGGCGCTGATAAAACCTGACTTTCGTCCATACCGCTTCGCGGCATAGCGCCAACAAAGCCATAAGCTTGGTACAGCAGATTTAAAACCGGAGCAATGGCAAAAGAGCCAACGAGACAACCGATCAGTAAAGCAACCTGCTGTTTCCAAGGAGTAGCGCCAACAAGATAGCCAGTTTTCAAGTCCTGCATATTATCATTAGAAATAGCCGCAATGCTAACAATTACACTGGTCATGAAAATGGCCAAAGCAATCGCAAATTTACTACCAAGTTCCGTATCAAATAAACTTACAGCCGAACCAATCAATAAAACAACAAGGGATGAAGTAATGATGCCTAAAATACCAATGCCGGAAATAGGACTAGCCGATGTACCAATCAATCCAGCCATATAACCACAGGCGGCAGCGACAAAGAATCCCATGCAAATCGCAACAAGAACACCAACAATCACAAATACTCCCGTAACGCTTGCTGAAAGATGCGCATCAGAAATAAAAGAATAAAAAGTAGCTAACAAGCCGCACACAACAACGCCTAAAACAGCGCCAGTCGCTTTAGGCGATAAATCGGTATCCATACGATGCAAGGTATGATTCTCACCCGATTGTCGCATAGCAGCAAGCGAGATTTTCATGCCTTCAAGAATCGGTTTTGTTAAAGTAAGCAATGTCCAAATAGCAGCAATACCAATTGTTCCAGCACCAATGAGTCGTACCTTTTGCGCCCAAATCGAAGAAGCAAAGGCACCGATACTTTGCCCATCGGCCGGTGCAGTAATTGAAGTTAGATAAGGAACAAAAACGCCCCATGACAAAATCGTCCCTGTTAATATAGCCATCCCACTGGCTATACCAATCAAATAACCAGCACCAAGCAAAGCGGAAGAAAAACCTAGCGGCAACTGCGAAACCGCTTTGCCAAAAGAAAACCAATAATGAATGGCTGAAGAAAGGATTTGAAAACCATCTGCGCACAGGCTGACAAAACTAGCAACTACCCCGCCAGCTAGAATGTCTTTTATGCCATTTTCTTTTCCCTGTACCGATTGACCACTGCCGACCTTAAGAATCTCAGCAGCAGCCAGGCCTTCGGGATAAGGCAGATCACTGTTAACAATCATGGCCCGGCGCAACGGAATCGTAAATAAAACGCCTAAAGAACCGCCACAGGCGCAAATCATCAGGGTCTGCCAAAAAGCAAAACCTTGCCAATAGCCAAGCATTAATAAACCAGGAACAATAAAAATAACAGCAGAAAGCGTTCCGGCAGCCGATGCTTGGGTCTGTACCATATTATTTTCTAGCACATTAGAATCTTTAAACATTTTTAAAATAGCCATTGAAATAACAGCAGCTGGAATGGAAGAGGAGAAAGTTAGACCGACTTTTAGTCCTAAGTACACATTCGATGCTGTAAAAATAACAGTAATCAGCATTCCTAGTACGATACCGCGAACTGTCAGTTCAGGCACAGTCAGTTTATCGCTTTTAAAATCAAACGCTTGCATACGAAAACCCCTTATCTTATTATTTTTTGTTTCGCAAGAATCTCTGCTTATATCCCCCTTCCACACAATAAAATAGGCTAATAAAACCGACTTTATTTTACCATGTCTCTACTCAGAAGACTTTTTTAAAAAATTCTCGTTTTTCCTGATAATTCCTTTGTAAAAATGTGTAAAACGATAAAAAAACAAAAACCTCTCGCATCGTCTACGCAAGAGGCCTTTGTTGATACAGCCGAGTCCAATCAATCGTGCCTGCCAGCAGTTCAACTGCATCAGGCGGAAATAAAATTTTCTTTTTACCGATCGTATCAAATAGCGCTTTGCGCGGATGAACCTCACCGATGATCAGACGATCATAATAGTCCACGATACTAAGCAAGCTTGAAAACTCCGAAATTTGAGTACGACTAAATGAAAAAGGAAAACCGGTACCGTTATAATATTCATGGTGTTGCAAACAAGCAAGGGCAATAACCATATCAACTTGCGGATTTTCACGCAATTTTACGAACCCTAAAAAAGGATGTTCTTTATCTTCGTCGTGAAATTCATCATTCATTCCACAGTCATGCAACAAAGCGCACATAGCTATATATTCTAAATTCAAAGTATCATACTGTTTAATCAGACCTAAATGAACGGCCAAAATTGTCGTACGCAAAGTATGTTGATAAAGAATACTTGTCTTGCTGCAAACTTCAAGAAACTCTTGAATAAAAGATCGCTTTAAAACAGAATAAATGACTGTTTCAATTTTCTCCATGTTATCCTTAACGGTGAGCGCCCTTAACTCATTAATCTGATAAGTAAGATTGATTGTATCAGCAAGTGTTTGTTTGGCAATCACTGTATCAGTCGAGCAGGCCTCAGGCAATTCGTCAGTTTCATCACAAATTTCGATAAAAGCAACATCAAAATTGCGCAACCGCTGAATCATCGTTTTAGTTAAAACAAGCCCTTTAGCGACAAGAACCATCCCTCGCTTATCGCAAATCGTTTGATCAGAGATCATACCTTCTTTCAGATCTTCGACGGAAATCTTTTTCATTCTACCACATCCTACGACTGCGATTTAAATAATTTAGTCATAGCCTTTACAACAGCTTCTTGGCTAAGAGGTTTTGTAATAACCCCGGCAGCCCCCCATTTTTGACACTCGTCTTGCAAAAATTGCTGATTGCCCAAAGTAGTAATCATAAAGATTTTAACTTTCTCATCAATTTGGGAAATAATTTTTAAAACAGCAAGCCCATCAGGCGCTGGAATAATGTAATCAAGAAAAATAATGTCTGGCTGAAAGGATCGTTGTTTTTCTAAAGCATCAATACCATTTACAGCTTCATCAAATTGGACATTTTGGGCCTTTTCAAAAAAAGAGCGTAATTGCGCCCGCGACAAACCAGAATCATCAACAATGAGAATTTTCACGGACTTCCCTCCTGCTTAGACTATTACAAGCCACTTCGCCCTAGCTCACTATTTTGTTCAAAAACTTCAGCAAAAGCGCCATTTATTTCTACAAAAGCATCCACAAGGTCCGGGTCGAATTTTTTCCCCTTGTCATGTACAATGATCGCACAAGTATCTTCATGGGAAAAACCATTTTTATACGGCCGCTTCGAGCGCAAGGCATCGTAAACATCGGCAATAGCCATAATGCGAGCGCATAAAGGAATAAAGGTTCCTTTTAAACCAAAGGGATATCCTGTCCCATCCCAATTTTCATGATGCGACTGAGCAATATCCATAGCCATAGTCAATAAACTATTATCAGGATATTTAGCGACGATCCGCGCAATTGTAATTGCGCCAAGTGTCGTATGAGTTTTCATGACCTCAAATTCTTCTACTGTTAATTTGCCTGGTTTTAGCAAAATCCGATCGGGAATTCCAACCTTCCCGATATCATGCAGCGTCGCTGCATACATAATTACATTAATAAATTTCTCATCAATTTGAGTGCTAAATAAACTTTTTGTTACTAAGTCCTTCGCCAAAATCTGACAGTAATATTTTACCCTGTCTAAATGCGCCCCCGTATCGTTATCACGACATTCTGACAATTTAGCCAAAGCCACAATCATTGCCGTTTGTGCTTCTGTTACCTTATTTTGTTCTTTCAAGATTTGGCCATACTGTTCCTGCACCAGTTGTTGCAGTTGCTGATTAAAAATATCGACCCGCCGCTGCAACCTAACAATTTTCAGATGAGTACGAACCCTAAGTTCTACTTCGCGTACATCAAAAGGCTTCGTGATATAATCAACAGCACCTACGTCAAAGGCTTGCATTTTATCACGAATTTCAGTGAGTGAACTGATAAAAATAACCGGTATATCCTTAAGCCGAATACTCTCTTTCACTTTTCGGCATACTTCAAATCCATCCATTTCAGGCATCGTTATATCAAGCAGTATCAAATCAGGAGGAGTTTTTTCCGCACTTGCCAACGCTTCCCAACCGCGCGTAAAAGTCATAGCGCAAGCGCCTAATGATTCGAGCATTTTTGTTAAAATAGTAAGATTAAACGGTGTGTCATCTACAATCATAATTTTGGCGCCTTGTATAATTTCTCTCATATAGAAAGACTCCTGCTCTTTAATAAATGACCTGTTTGTTTATATTTCAGTTTTATTATTTGACATTTATTTCTTTTCACCTTCACGAAAAAATATAAAGTGACATTTTTTTCCCATAATATAATTGTTTGAAACAATCTAATTAATTTTACTTTGTAAATTATAAGCCTGCTCAGCATAGAGTTGTGAGTAGCAAGGCGATTCTTCTGCAAAATCCACAATGAACAGTCCCGGATTTTTTGCTAAATCAAGCGAAAAAACACGTTCCGACTGGCCGGGCTCCGCTTGAGACAGAATTCGAACAACCGGCGTCGTCTTATTATGAATATCAACACCAAGAATCAAACCTTCTTGCTGTGTATTAAGCCAGACTTTTTTGCCAATAGGATAAACGACTACATTCTGAACAAAAATCTCCGTTAGACGTGGGTTAAAATAGGTTCCCGCCGCTCGGTTCAAAATAGCGGCTGCATAATATACAGGAGTGGGCAGACGATGCGGCATTCCTACAATCAACCGTTCATACACATCGGCAATACCAATAATCTGACCATACAGCGAAATAGAATCCCCTTTTAAACCCATGGGGTAACCACTGCCATTCCATCGCTCATGATGTTGAAAGCAACCGTTTAAAACATCTACCGACACAGTATGATTTTCCCGCAAGATCTCTAAAGAGTAAAAGGGATGCCGTTTGTATTCTTCCTGCTCTCCTGGCGTTAACCGATCAGGAAACTGCTCCGCCACCTTTGGCGGAAATTTTATTTTTCCTACATCATGAAGCAAAGCGGCTAACCCTAAATCATTAAGCTGCTTTTCTTCATATCCTAGGGCCAAACCTGTCATAATCGACAAAATAGCTGTATTTACTGCGTGGGAAAACATATACCCGGCTTTACGTCCTATATCAAGCAACTTCATCATACTACGCGGATCGTCCGCCAATTGAATAATCCAGTTAGTAACAAAACCCTTCATCTTTGTCAAAGAAATATCTTTTCCTACTTGAAACTGATCTACTAAATCACAGGCAGCCCCAATGGCTGCCTGCTGTTGCTTAAGGCCATACAACATATCGCTTGTAGTTTCCATGACGCTCGTCTGTGGCTCTCCCACATAAAGAGTGGTAAAACCGCGATTTTTTAAATACTCTATATAGCGATCTTTCATAACAATGCCTTCATGAAGCAATATAGTCCCGTCATCAGCCAGAAGTGGCTGAGATAAATACATCCCTGGCGCAATTTGGTCTAAACTGATGCTCCGCATAGAAATCCTCCCGCAATCAAAGTACCGTCGCTTTATCTTTCTATTCATTATATCGACAAAGAATCAAAATCCTTAACTTTTGGAAAAATCCATAAAAAAACTGCCTAGCTTTCGCCACGCAGTTTTATTTGTTTAAAAATCCACTTCATAATTTTCACGTAGCCATAAGCGAGTACAATCAAGAAATTTGCGAGCTGCCGGTGAAATATTCTTAAAGGATAAGGCCGCCACGCCTAAGAGGCGATAATCGGCTTCGGCCAGCTCAACAAGTTGTACTCCCTCTGGCACATGTTCTAAAATAAGTTCCGGCAAAATACTAATTCCCAGCCCTCTTTGCACCATGGCTAAAATCGTTCGTTCTTCCATTAGTTCATATTTAATCTGTAAATTCAAATTATGTTCCTTTAAAATCCGCCGAATATTATCGTCACTACCCCACTGCGGCATAATAAAACATTCATCCTGCATCTGCTCATAAGAAATTTTCTTAGCCTCGCGTAAAGGATGCTTCGGCGGTAAAATCACCATGAGTTTATCTTTTTTTAAAGGAATCGTATCAAAAGATTTGGCCATAGGCAAACAAACAAAGCCAAAATCGACTGTCCCGTTAGAAATCCACGTATCCATTTCATCATAACAGCCTAAGTAGGTTTTTACTTCAATATGGGGATACTGTTCACTAAAACTAGCTAAAATCCCCGGAAGCCATTGCTGTGATACGCTTGATAAAGTTCCCAGACGAACAACGCCTGTATCAAGACCTTTAATAGCAGCAATTTCTTGCTTTAAAAGTTCTTCTTCCTTTAAAATACGCCGAATACGCTGTAAAATCCGCTCGCCATTAGGTGTTAGACGAATTCCGCCATGGCCTCGCTCTAAAAGAGCCACCCCCAATTCTCCTTCCAAGCTAGACATGGCGTAGCTTACGCCAGACTGAGTTAAATGAAGTTTATCGGCAGCCTTGGTTAAACTGCCGACTTCAGCAATAGCGCTAAAAATCTCATACTTTGAAAGCGACAAATAACCAACTCCTCTTTGGGCAGTATCTTATTCACACTATACTACAACCAAGCGGAGCCTGTCATGTTTTTTCATAAAAAAGCCGTTACTCACCAGACGCTTGCTGCGCCGGGAGTAACGGCTTCTTTTCATTTACAATCAAAATAAATTTATTCTTCTGTCATGTAAGGATATTCAACGATAGTACGAGGAAGAAGTGTTTCTTTAATCGCTCTTTGGCTCATCCAACGATACAGATTGATTGCGCTACCTGCTTTGTCATTCGTACCAGAACAACGACTGCCGCCAAAAGGCTGCTGACCGACTACCGCACCAGTTGGTTTATCATTAATATAGAAGTTTCCTGCTGCATGACCAAGCGCCTTGGCCATTTTCACAATTATGTTTCTATCCTGAGCAAAGATAGCTCCTGTTAAACCATATTTAGTCGCTTCATCGCACTCTTTTAACATGGCTTCGAATTGGGCATCCTCATAAACATAGACAGTGAGAACTGGTCCGAAAATTTCTTCTACCATTGTTTTAAAACGAGGCGATTTGGCTAAAATCACTGTAGGTTCAACGAAATAGCCCACGCTGTCATCACAGGTTCCGCCGATAATGACTTCTGCGTCTTTGGACTCCTTAGCATAATCAATATAGCTTTTAATATTATCAAAAGAATTTTGATCAATTACCGCATTAACTAGGTTTGTAAAATCGCTTACATCGCCCATTTTGATTTTAGCGATTCGTTCTTTCAATTGTACCTCTACCTGTGCCCAAAGACTTGCCGGAACATAGGCCCTTGATGCTGCTGAACATTTTTGTCCCTGATATTCAAAAGATCCCATGACCATAGCGCAGGTAAGCGCCGTTACATCAGCTGATGCATGAGCAAAAATAAAGTCTTTGCCGCCTGTTTCTCCCACCAAACGAGGATAGGATATATACTTGTCAAGATTTTGCCCTACGTGCTGCCAAATCTGATTGAAAGTAGCCGTGGATCCCGTAAAATGAACACCAGCCATATGAGAGTGATCAATAACGACTTTCGAAAAATCAGCACCGCTACAAGGAACAAAATTAATGATGCCGGCAGGCAAGCCTGCTTCCAAAAGAATTTCCATAAAATAATAATTGGAAAGAACTGCCGTGGAAGAAGGTTTCCATAAGACCGTATTGCCAACCATGGCCGGTGCAGTACAAAGGTTGCCGCCAATCGAAGTAAAGTTAAAGGGCGTAATGGCTGCTACAAAACCGTCTAACGGACGATATTCTACGCGGTTCCACACTCCATCGGTATTCGCTGGCTGCTGTTTATAAATTTCCTGCACATAATAAGGATTAAACCGCAGAAAATCAGCTAATTCGCAAATAATATCAATTTCAGCTTGAAAAGCATTTTTACTTTGGATCAACATACAAGAGGCAGCAATTTTCGCCCGATACTTTCCAGTCAAAAACTCTGCTGCTTTTAGAAAAATCGAAGCCCGATGTTCCCACGGCATAACTTCCCATTCGGCCTTTGCCGCTTCTGCAGCTTCAATTGCTAATTTTAGTTCCTCAGGGCCGGCAATAGAATATTCGCCCAAAACCATTTTATGATTATGCGGGCAGATCATTTTCCCCTTTTTCGTTGTACGGATTTCTTTACCGCCAATAATAATCGGAAGATCTACAGGATTTTCCATTTGCCGCTTCAATTCCGCCTTCAAGGCAATCTTCTCAGGTGATCCTGGCATATAACCTTTAATCGGTTCATTTTTAGGACTCATAATTTGAAAATAAGCATTGTTCACGTTACACTTCCCCCTTGTATTGGTAATAATGTATTGAAATTTGTTTAGTGTGTTTTTTTCTATAGTCTTAGCTTACCGCAATATTAGGATAAAGTACATTCAGAATCTTTTATGGCAGGTATTAGTTTTTTTGAACTACCTCGATGTTCTGCATAAAAAATGTGGAAACAGGCAAGGACTAACTTCATTACAAACTCTTGATACATCGCTCTTAAGGAGGCTAAAGGAATGCTGGATTGGCTCTTGATGAAATTACTTGATCCCGCCATGGATGAGGTTACAAAAAAAATATTATCTGATGAATATGCTAAAAATCCTTTTCTACTCGTGACAGTCGCTGAAAAACTATCGCCTCGCGCCATTGTCGAGGCTGCACTGCGATCCCAATCAGGCCAAGCCATTTCCCGCCCCTTGGGAAGCCCTGTCGTCTTATCTCCCTGGGATCAGCTACTGTTAAATCCCAAACAGCTTTTTCAGCTCCCCTGGCAAGAAGCTAGCTCCGTTACTACGGAAACCATCATTGGGCCACAAGCGAAAAAGCCTTTGCGCCTGGCCCTGCCCATCTTAATTACCGGTATGTCCTATGGCGGTTCTCTGGCATTGCCAATAAAAATGGCGTTAGCCAAAGGCGCCAGTCTTGCCGGTACAGCAACGAATACCGGTGAATCAGCCGTAACGGCAGAGGAACGTCGCAGCGCCGCTTTATTGATCGGCCAATACCATCGCGGCCATTTTTTAAGCGGACCTGAGCAGCTTAGTCAATTAGACGCTATTGAAATTCAACTTGGCCAAGGAGCATGGGGCGGCGCTGTGGATGAACCGATCCGTGCCGATCAAATTGGCGAACATCTGCGATTAACTTGGCAGCTTGCCAAAGGAGAAGATACGGCTATTCACGGACGTATGCCCGGTAAAACTACCACGAGTGACTACATTACGATGATCAATGAAATGAAGCAGCAATATGATGTTCCTATTGGTATAAAAATTGCTGGTTCTGACTATCTTGAATATGAATTAGAAGTGATTTCTCATACGCAGGCTGATTATATTGTCATTGACGGATCGGAAGGCGGTACAGCTGCATCAAATCCAACGCTGCAAGACCATGTAGGACTCCCGACATTTCATAGTCTGGTTCGCACCGTTGACTGGCTCACACAAAAAAACCTTCGTGGAAAAATCTCCGTAATCGCCGCAGGCGGTCTTGCCACGCCAGGACATTTTTTGAAAGCTCTAGCCTTAGGAGCTGATGCCGTTTATATCGGTACAATTGCCCTTATGGCTGCTCTGCATAGTCAAGTAAGCAAGGTTATGCCGCAAACACCGCCAGTACAACTGGCCCTCTACACCGGCAAAGAGGCTGATGAACTTGACATTGATCAAGCGGCGGCGGCTCTAACCAATTTTCTGACCTCCTGCCTCGAAGAAATGAAGCTGGCCGCACAGGCGGTAGGCAAAGGCTCCTTAAGCGCTTTAGATCGTTCTGATCTTGTAACAGTATCCCCTGAGATTGCGCAGTTTAGTGGCATTCGCTACGGGGGCTCACCGCGTACCAGCCGATAATAAAACACGAAAGGGAGCGCCAGAGATGAAAGCGATCACTTATCAGGGAGTACGTGAAGTAGCCGTCACAAAAGTCGCCGATCCAAAAATTCTAAAAGATGATGATATTATTGTCCGTATCACTACAACCACCATTTGTGGTTCTGACTTACACCTGTTTCGTGGTCGCATTCCCAAAATGCCGGAAGGGTTTATTATCGGACACGAGGCGATGGGTATCGTCGAAGAAGCGGGAAAAGCCGTTGCCAAAATAAAAAAAGGCGACCGTGTGGTCGTCCCTTTTCCTGTGGCCTGCGGCCATTGCTTTTATTGCAGCCATGGTCAGTTTAGCCAATGCGATAATTCCAATGAGCATGGCGAAGTAGGCGGTTTTCTCGGTTACAGCGAACTCATGGGCGGCTACGACGGAGCCCAGGCAGAGTTTTTGCGCGTCCCCTACGCAAACGTCGGCCCGAGAATCATTCCTGAAAGCTTAACAGATGAACAAGTCTTATTTTTATCAGATATCCTACCTACGTCCTACTGGGGCGTCGCTAATGGCGGCGTAAAACCAGGCGATACGGTTGTCGTTCTGGGCTGCGGACCAGTGGGACTGCTTACACAAAAATGGGCGAAATACAAGGGCGCAGATCGCATCATTGCTGTTGATAATATTGACTACCGCCTACAGCATGCTAAAAAATTCAATCACGTAGAAACTATCGATTTTAATGACTATGACAATACCGGTGAAACAATAAAAGAAATTACCCATGGCGGCGCTGATGTTGTGATTGATTGTGTCGGCATGGATGGCGTCATGTCACCTATTGAAGAGCTTGAAACCTTACTTATGCTGCAAGGCGGGTCCAAATCAGCGATTGAGATGGCATCTCAGGCCGTAAGAAAATGCGGTACTGTATCAGTCGTCGGCGTTTACGGAATGCGCTATAATAACTTTCCCTTTGGCGATTTCTTTTCCCGCAACATTACGTTAAAAATGGGGCAGTGTCCAGCCCAATCTTATATGGACGAAATTCTAGCACTGATTGAACAAAACAAGTTTGACGCCACTGATATTATTACGCATCGCCTCCCTCTTAATGAAGGAAAAAAAGCCTATGAGCTCTTTGATCACCGCCTTGATAACTGCATCAAGGTTATATTAAAACCATAGCATGTAAGGAAGTGAGATTCAGCCAATGGATGAAGAATACCCTGAAGAAATCCTGCTTAAAATCGCCGAAGAATGTCAAAAGTTCGAACATATTATAAACGCTATGGGATATGGTTATTCGCTGCTTAATGTATCGCCACAAGATTTTAAACAACGCTGCAATGATTGTGTCTATTGGTATCATGGGACATGCAAAATTTTCCGTAAAGAACTGTCACAATGGCGCCCAGTTCACTAATTAAGAATACCAAACGGGGCTGTACAAAATTTTAATTTTGCACAGCCCCTGCCAATTACCATTTAATTTTATCGATCAGTGACAAAATGACTTCAATGACAATTAATATAATAATCGCCCATTCCAATTTTGTCCCGCGTTTCGCATGGGTTAAATTGGAGAAAGACTCCGTAATATCCATAAGTACCTGCGTTTTGTGATTGACAATATCGCGCCGATCATCAAGCTCAAAGATTTGGCTAAGTTCGGCATAAAGATCGGATGCTGCCTCATTAACCCAAGTGACTTCCGGCTTATCCAACAGCATGATATACGAAATTGTATTGAGCTTAAAACCCAATATTCTTGCCGATATCTTGGCAAGTTTTTCATCAGAGGCCACTAAATTCCCCTCATGAAGTCTCTCTACGGTGACTTCGACGTCATCAAGCAAAGTATCAATATTGGTTTCAATTCGATCAAGGGCTACTGATTTTGCCAGAATCGTTGAAACAATTTCCCGATGATAGTCAGCTTCCGCTGCGGCCAACATATAATCATTTTTTACCATGGGCTCCTGTGAGGCATCAATCTCAATTTTATAGTCATCCATATATTTAAAGGGATCTTTTGTGATAATCCGCTTATCAATGGTCCGCAAATAATTAATCAAGTCAGTCATCTCATGATGGGCACAATTAATAAAAACAACACTGCCAAAATGAAAGAGTCTCACGCGTCGTCCCTGCGTTTCTTTAATAATCCCCTTGAGCGCTTCCTCCTGCAATACTAAGGAATCTTCCCATTTCCATTTTCTGTTAATCCCAAAATGCGCGGCTATACTGTTTAAATCCAATTCATTACATAAAACAACCGCTTTAAATTCTTCACTACTCATAGAACCTCCAAATACTTTCTTACTGCCAGTTTAATCTTAAAACAATATTTTGTAACTAATTATATTTTCCATAGCACAAAAAATGTCCTGCCCAAAAGTAAGTAAAAAAGTCATTGATACGAATCGAAAAAAAAATAACCGGAACATCCGGCTATTTTTTTTCGATTCGTATGGCACAATCAGGACAAACCATTTGACACATACCGCAAACAATACAGCCTTCAATCCGCGGTTCTACGCGAGGCGTCCCATAGACCCCCACTTCCTTTGACCATTCAATGACTTTCGTGGGACATTTTTGTATACACAAACCACACCCCTTGCATAAACCAGGAAATCCAAGCCAAATTCCCCGCGGGTTATCGTAGCGAACTGACTTCCATTGTATCTTTCTTGTAGCGGTGTCCGCCTCTTTAGCCATTTTTGCCTCCTTCCACCAGCGCAGCAAACATTTCATAGCCTTTAGCTAGAGCTTGTTCATTCAATTCCCGCAGCTTAGGATCCTTCTGAAATTTATGGCCGAGTTTTTCTTCCAACGCTCGTTGAACAGCTTCTAAAGGCATAATAGAAGTCGCCGCAAGTAGCGTTCCTAAAATCATAATATTAAAAACACGAGGATGCAGTTCATTCTTGGCCGTATCATTAGCAGCAATGGCAATCACTCGTCCTACCTTGCGAGGAATTTTTCTTTCCTTATTCTCCGCGTTCTCTGCTTCATGAAAGTAAAAACAGCTTCGATTATCGCCTAAATCTTCTGCTGCCGTTTTAATCTCGGCTTGATCGGTCGGACAAGGTGGCGTGCTCTCAAAATACTGCAAACCAATGATCTCATCATTAACTTGCGCTGGCTCAATCAGCGAATTGTCATAAATATACAGAGTTTCTTCTCCGGCATAATGGCGTGTCCTAGCTATCGCTCTGGCGCTTAAGGCGATCAAAATATCAGCCGTCTCAAATTTAGGAGCGCCAATTTTCTCATCTGCTTCGGTAATTTGCAAGTAGGCCATAGAAATGCCACCACGTTGCTCAACACCAAAGTTAGGTATATATAAAGCTTCTTTACCTTCGCGATTTGCTGCTTCGGCAACGATTTCCGCAATAGATTGAATTCCTTGCCCGCCTTCGCCAGCAAGCAAAATTTTAAGGATTTTGTGCATGCTCTTCCCCCTTTGCTTCCGGCAATTTCAATTCGCCCACCTTAAAATAGGCTGTCATATCTTTTTCAACAAATCGCCAGGTTTGTTCGGCATTGGTTTTCCAATTTGTCGGACAGGATGACAGAGCCTCAATAAAAGAAATACCGCGACCAGCCATTTGATTTTCTAACCCCTTGCGGATAAATTTAGTTAACTGCTTAATATTAGAAATTGTACCTCTAGCTACATAAGCGCCTTCTTGACTAATAGCTGCTACCATTTCCGGTCCCAAAAGCGGCGGCCCCGCTTCTTCTACCTTTTTGCCATAGGGACTCGTTTCCGTTACCTGCCCTGGCAAAGTCGTCGGCGCCATCTGTCCTCCGGTCATAGCGTAATTCACATTGTTAACAAGAACAATCGTAATTTTTTCGTTACGTAAAACAGCATTTACTAAATGCTGACTGCCAATGGCGTAGCCACCGCCATCACCCATATAAGCCACGCCCACTAGATCTGGCCTAACCCGCTTAGCACCGGCAATAAAAGGAGTTGTTCGACCGTGATGGGTCTGTACGCAGTCGGCCTGAAAGAAATTCCAGCTAAGCAGGGAACAGCCAATATCACAGCCATAAAGCAGCTTATCTACAATGCCCAGTTCGTCAATTGCTTGTCCTAAGCATTTTAAAACAATCCCATGACCACAGCCAGGACAAAAACTATGAGGTTTAGAAGTTTCCAGCCAAGAAGCAGGGAAAGCAGGCTGAAAAATCTGGTCTTCAATTAATTCCTGCATGGACTCACCCTTTCATATTTCAAGTTTTGCCGTTTCCCGGTAAACCTCTTCCGTCGTAATACCAAGACCGGGGCGAAACACTTTAGTAATTGGCACATTTAGACCATAAAGCGCTTCTGTTACCATCCGATAAAACTGTCCTTCGGCCGATTCGAATAGCAAGAGGTGTTTCGCTTTTTGAACAGCTTGCCGCATTTGCTCAGCGGGAAAAGGTCGTAAGGTAATGGGCCGAAAAAAGCCAATTTTCCGCCCCTCTTGTTGCAGAATTTTAGCGGCGGCCCGACAGGATCGACTTACAATTCCATGGCTTACAAGTATAACATCGGCCTTGTCACAATTCTCCTCTTCCCATTCCACGATTTGTGGCGCCATTTTTTGATAGGCGCTAAGATGCTCTTGCAAAACCTCATAGAGTTCTTCTTCCGTATTGTAGGTATTACGATAATGTTCATAGTCTGACGCCGCGTCCTTCCCCACTAAGGGATAAGGCTTTACAAGTTCCATTCCCGCCTCAGTTGGATCATACACCGTAAGGGATTCGCGCATTTTCCCCTGGTAACCGTCACCAAGGACATAGGCGGGAAAGCGATATTGCCAAGCTCGATTAAAAGCTTTAATGGTATAATCAAACAATTCTTGATGACTCGCTGTCGAATAAACAATTCGAAGACCCTCACCATTGCCGCCGAAAGCAGTCAGAGTCGTCTCCTGTTGACCATAAATAACAGTTGCCGTAGAGGGGCCGCCGCGCTGCTGAATTACAAACACAGCAGGAATACGCATCATCTCAGCCATAGCCATCGGTTCCTGCATTAATACGTTTCCTGGTCCAGCTGTACTCGTAAAAGCTTTTTTTCCTGTCATTACAGCGCCAAGCGTGTAATAGCCTGCTGAAAGCTCATCTTCTGTCTGCAAAAAAAGTTTATTAAAATCAGGCGCATACTTTGTCCAATATTGCATGACCTCTGTTTGCGGTGTAATAGGGTAGCCGAACAAGGCATCGGCCTTCGCCGCCAGCGCCGCCAAGGCGATTGCCTGATTGCCAGTAATAAAGCGACGCCCTTTTTCCAATGTTTCTTTAGGCATATCATCCCTCCTATGAACTCCTTACATAGATAGCTTTGACCAATCTCTTAAGTCTATTCATAAGATATAAAAAATCCCCAGCCGCCAACCTTTCAAGCTCCTGACCGAAACACTACACCGCAACAATAAAACAAGCCGGAAAATCCGTTACTGGATTTCCGGCTTTTATATTTCAATTCAATTTTAAAATTTTTCTACTTTGCATAGGAAAGATAGGTTCTACCGCCAGATCGCTTAGCTGCATACATAGCATGATCCGCATAAGCAATCAAATCAGCAGCACCTTCGGCGTCATCAGGAAAAAAACTTAGACCAATGCTGATCCCAATTTCTACTTGACTGTCTTCTCTTGTGATCGGCTCTAAACAATAATTTAGCAGTCTATTCGCAATACTATACGCTTCCTCACGTTCAGACAGATCAGACAGAATGGCAACAAATTCGTCGCCAGCTAAGCGCGCGGCAAAATCCTTCGCTCTCAAGGTACGACGAAACCGCTCCGCCAGAACCTGTAATAAAAAATCACCGGTATTGTGACCAAAGCGATCATTTACTTGCTTAAAATCATCAATATCCATAAACAGCACCGCAAAGAAACGTTTATATTTTGTTCCTTCGCCTACGGCTCGCTCCAGCATTGCTTCAAAAAAGCGACGATTCGGCAGGTTAGTTAGCGAATCATAAAAAGCATATTGATACATAAGCTTTTCATTTTTACGTCGTTCGCTAATATCACGCGTAACGCCAATAAATCCTTTGGAGCGTTTTTGCGAATCCAAAAGCGGATTGACTGTCACTTCCAGCCAAAGCGTATACCCTGCCTTATGATAAGCTTCTACTGTATAAATAAAACTTTGCTTATTTCGCTCTTCAAGGGGCAAAGCTTTACGCTCTTCATATTTTTTCTGCACTTTTCTCACCGAATCTGCTGTAAGAAGAGTAAATAAAGAACGTCCAATCAACTCCTCCGTCTGATAACCAAAAACAGGCTGAACCGCAGGGGATACGTAAACAAATCGAAAAGCTTCATCAAGTTGCCAAATCACATCCAGGGAATTTTCCGCTAAAAAGCGATACATCTGTTCGCTTTTCCCTAATTCCTCATTGATTTTTGTTAGCTTGTTACAGCGTCTCTGTAATTTTATGATTTCAATGGATTTCATGGTTTTCCTCCTACAACCTTGTTCCTGCTCTATCTATTAAAGATTCTCTATGATTTTCCATTATATTTTTTTCGAACCTTTTCGACAGTTTCCTGCTATTTTATATCTTTTAAAAAACTTTCTATTTTGTCAGAGTAATAACAGCGCTGTTCATTGCGATTCTTGCCATCTTATGCTACAATAAATGAAAATAAATTGAGTAGGGGAGCTTGTAGTGCAGGCTGAGAAAAAGTAATCAAACTTTGACCCTTAAACCTGATTTGGATAATGCCAACGTAGGAAAAGTTTCGCTTGTACAAACAGGGTAACCGCTTCGGTCTATCCTGTTTTTTGATTTACCGGCAACAAGAAAAGATGACGGAGGAGCGTCCGGCGTCAGAACAAACCGACAACTAAATAGCGAGGGAGCTTGTGTTTCAAGCTGAGAGGAAGCTTTTAAGCTTCGACCGACCTGCAGCACACCGCAGGAGAGCTATTTAGTGTATCAGTATATCCTTTTTTAAGAACTCTCCTGAGCGAGTCGCTGCCGACCAAACTCAAGGAGGTTTTTTTATGCAAAAAAATTCAAAGGTACTAAAATTAGTTATGCTATCGATGCTAGTCGCGCTTGGTGTAGTCATTTCTCCCATTTTACGCATTGAAGGCATGTGTCCTATGGCGCATTTTATCAATATTGTTTGCGCTGTTTTGCTAGGTCCATGGTATGCGCTGCTCTGCGCAACGCTCATCGGTGTCATTCGCATGATGTTTATGGGCATCCCGCCGCTTGCTCTGACAGGTGCGGTCTTTGGCGCTTTCTTATCAGGAGTTTTCTATCGCGTATCAAAAGGCAATCTTTTCGGCGCCGTAGCGGGCGAAGTCATTGGCACAGGCATTATCGGTGCAATCGTATCCTATCCGGTTATGGCTTTTATCTATGGCAAAACTGGCCTTACTTGGCTCTTTTATGTACCGCTTTTTCTGTGCGGCACTTTAATCGGGGGAACAATCGCTTATTTCTTCTTAAATTCACTGAAACGATCTGGTATGCTAGTAAATTTCCAACGCAACTTAGGAGCGAAAATTTATGATAAAGTCCAGGCTTAATGTAGCTGATTTACTTACAATTAGGGAACAAATTCGTCACGAAAAACCATTAATTCACTGTATCACAAATCCTATTTCTATCAATGACTGCGCCAATGCGATCCTCGCCGTAGGCGCTAAACCAATTATGGCCGAACATCCTTTAGAAGTGGAAGCGATTACAACGCTAGCAGGTTCTTTAGCTGTAAATCTGGGAAACATCACTGATGCGCGTATGGCATCCATTCCTCTGGCAGGAAAAAAAGCCTTAGCACTACAGCACCCAATTATTATTGACTTAGTTGGCATTGCCTGCAGCAATCTAAGGCTTCAATTTGCCGAAACTTTCATTACGCAGTGCCGCCCTTCTGTCATAAAAGGCAATATGTCGGAATTAAAAGCTTTGGCAGGCGTAAAGAACACTGCTTTGGGAATTGATGTAGGCATTCAAGATCAAATTACCGAAAATACTTTAATTGCAAATGCCGCCATTGTAGCTGGCCTAGCACAAAAAACAACTTCTGTCGTTGTCGCTTCAGGCGTAATTGATTTACTTTCCGATGGACACCATACCTACGCTGTGAAAAACGGCTGCGAAATGCTGTCCTTAGTGACTGGCACAGGCTGCATGCTAAATGCTCTCATCGGCACTTTTTTAGCAAGTCAAAATATCCTGGGCAGCGCCTTGCTCGCTACAACGCTCTTAGGCGTCTGCGGCGAAACAGCCATTCAAACGAGTGGCCCCGGAACTTTTCGTTCCAGCCTGATTGATCAACTTTATACCCTTACCGACGAAACGTTCCAACATAAAGCAAACTATTTTTTAATATAATAAAAAAACTGCTTTCAGGAATCTCCTAAAAGCAGCGTCACCTAAGACTGCCTTGTTCCAGGCAGTCTTACTATTTTTATTTTGCCTCACAAAAACTAGCCTCATTTAAAACAATGTCTATAGCACTTAAAAGCTTCTCCGCCTGAAGCGGTTTTATAATATAATTCTTAGCCCCTTCCTGCAAAGCCTCAAAGATTACGTGTTTTTGACCTAAGGCACTTACAACAATGACTTTTGCCAAAGGATCTATTTTCATAATTCCCTTTAATGCCCCGATCCCCCCCAATCCCGGCATCGTTAAATCCATTGTAACAATATCCGGGCCGCATCTTGGATATTCTTGTATGGCGTTTTCGCCGTTTACGGCCTCCGCTACTACTTCATGCCCGGCTTTTTCAAAAATCTTGCGCAGCACTGTACGCATCATTAAAGCATCATCTACAATCATTATTCTTGCCATAAGTTTTCTCCTTTATATTATATGTCGTTTATCTAATAGCAAAACCATCTACGTCGCTCGCTTTTCTATGCGGCAAAAAGAAAACAAATTCAGTTCCCTGTCCAATCGCACTATGAATCTGTACGGTCCCATGAAGTTGCTTTAACTCTGCTAGAACCGCAGAAAGTCCCACACCGCGTCCTGCTAATTCAGTAACTTTGGGAGCGCCGGAAAAGCCTTCAGCAAAAACAAGCTGCAACTTTTTTTGCTCATCCATCCCTGCCAATTCTACTGTTGTACAAATTTTTCTTTGCAACGCAATAGAGCTGATTTGCTCTGAATCCATTCCCCTGCCATCATCACGAATATGTAACCTCATGCCCTCAGCATCGTGATGGATCCAACAACGCATATGGCCGATTTCATCTTTCCCTTGCACGATTCTTTCCTCTAAGGACTCTAAGCCATGCACTACAGCATTTCGAAATACATGACCAAGTGATTTAATAAATTCTTGATAAATAATTGGATCGACGAGATTCTCGCCGCCTTCAATAACAAACGGTTTAATCACTTTGCCATTTCGTTCCGCCAATCCTACCGTATACTCAGGATAAGATTGCAATAATTCTTTAAATGGCTTATACCGCAGCTTTCTTAGTTCAGGAAGTAAGAAACGACATTCTTCCGGTGGTAAAAGCTCTTGCACTTTCGCTTCTAGTTCTAATAAACGTTCACTTTCAATAACCAAGCGATTTTCTTGTTCAAAAAAGCTCTCTCCCAATATCTCTTTTAAAATCGTCATATCTTCCTGCAGCCATTCTTGTAAGGTTGCAGGTGGAAAAGCAGCAAGGGTTGCTTGCAAAGCCTGATCGCTTGCTCCGGCTTTATGGGCGCAAAACTTCCCTAACCAATCTTCCATCTCGTGTAGTTTTGCCATCAAGTGCTTCATGCGAAGCTGCCCAAACGTTCCCTTAAAAGTATGGACCGTTCGAAATAAGGCAGAGCAAATATCTGTAGTGGTCTGTTCTTCTTTGAGTTTTTGTCCGATCCCCTCTTGGCAAAAAGCATTATATTGCTTCACAGCAGCAAAGAAGTCATCGGCATGGGTAACAACATGAACCACCATTGATAAAACATCTCGCTCTGCCTGAATTTGCTGTTCCATCGTTTTTTGAAGAGTAAGATCTGTAAGAATCACCATAATTCTTCGATCCCAAAGCTCTTTCTTGCCTTCAATTAGCTTATAGGCAAGCCCAATAGATCGATTTCCTAGCATAATTTCTTCTGGCAAAAGCGAAAGATAAGTTTTTCGCACCATCGTACGTTGTTCTGTAAAGACCTTAGCAAAGAGATTAACTATAAAATCTTGCTCGGTTTCATTATCCGGATAGAGCAATACAGAAATATTCTTACCGCCAATTGGGCCAGAAAAAATCATTTCACATTCAGCGCTGTATTCCTCATTAATTGTAAGATCAGGACCGAAAGAAAGAAATCCTTGTCCAGCATGGTCTAATAGGCTCTGTAATGAGGCAGTTCGTTCCGCAATTTTTTTCTCCAATTCTTTATTCCATTCTTCCATGCAAGCATGAGACCGCTGCACTTCTTCATACATTTTCTGCAAAGAATCAAGCGTAGTGTTAATCGAATTTGTCAGAAAAGCCATTTCATCTTTCGAAAAAAGCCGCCCTCGCACCGCCCAATCGCCCTGACCAACGCGCTGCATAACACCACTCAATTCATAGACAGATCTACGAACTGACAAATCAAATCCTAAGAAAAGATAGCAAACAAGAAATAGTACAGCCCCTGAAAAAACCACTACACCATCACGATATTGACGATAACGGTCTACTCGCTCTGCTAGCATTTTTTCTGCAACCTGTAAGGTACTTTTCTCCATGTCTATGGAAGTTTGTATAGCCTGAACGCCTGCGGCGGCAAGTAGTTCCGGCGGAATCGGTAATCCTTGCTGCCCTAAAAGGTTTTGTTCCACATTCCAAGTAAAAATCGGTACAGAATCAGTCAGTGCCGACTGTAGGGTTTTTAATTCTTTTTCTACTAGCTCATTATGCCGAAATATAAGCTGGATATCATGACTAACCTGCTCTAGTACAGACCGCTCCAGCCCAACAATCTGCAGTAAACGATTCTTGCTGTCTTCGGAAAAACCACTCTGGGGCCGCTGTACCGCAAGAGCTTTCGTTACAGTCAAATAGTCCATAAGCTGAGGCAGTTTTCTTAAGGTTACATCAATAAGGTAAGATGTAGTAAAGTCTGAATCCATCGTTAGATTAGAAGCATAGCCAACATGTTGCATCAATTCATTGATCTCTTCAATCCAGCGACTATCTAAGTCTAACTCTGTCTGATTCTGGCTTTGCTCTAATTGCGTCGCTGCTTTTCGTTTCCCCCAGTCTTGTTGCACTAACTGTACTTTCCAGTCGGTATCAAATTGATTTCCAAGATGCTTCTCTTCCTCAACTACCTTGGCCAAAGCTTGATCAACCTTAGCCCTCTCTTGCTGCAAAGCTTGGCTATGTTCATCTGTTTGCGACAAATACTCATAATGAACTGTACGATAAGACTGAGCTGCTGCTAATAAATCAGTTAATACAATTTCATAGTGAATCCCCATACGCTCTTTTTCCGATAATTCGATCGTCCGATTTAACTCGGCTACCAACATATAAATTAACACAAAAGCCTGAATAAAAATAAGAAGCCCAATGATCGTAAATTTATAAGCGTATTTTAGTCGATTCATAAAGCGTATTGCCGGTTCCAATAAACGATTCATTCTTATCACCTGACCGTTTTTTCTCGACTATACCAAAGCACTAGCCTTCAAGTCCTATTTTAGGCTAATATAGCTTAAATCAGGTGAATTTGAGGTTAATTTTTTGTAAAAATTAGCCTTACTTGTCAAGCTATAGTATAATTAAACAGGAAATCGGCCAAGTATACAGAATTCCTCTCTTATCTTCTTTTAAGTTCCACCTAAATATTTTAAAATATATTTAAATAATCCAAATTGGGGTGAAAGTATGAAAACCTTTCCTATTCAGTTTCGCATGACAAGCATCCGTACACGTCTGTTGTTCTTAATTCTTGCGATCATGATCATTTCTTTAAGCGTTCTGACTGGAATCAGTTATTATTTCTCTAAACACTACTTATCTAACAGCGTCAATGAAATTGCCTCTTCCATTGGTGTTGATTATGCGCACCGTGTACAATCTTCTACAAATGAACTAATTATCTTTGTCCAGGAACTGGCGAATAATCCTTACATAAAAGCCGGCACAGATCGCCCGCAAATCGTCAGTGCTTTAGCTGACGGAATTAAGCGCAACAATAAGTTTACGGGCTTAAATTATGGCGATTTGCAAGGAAATGTTGTCCGCGCGCAAGGAGATACGGTTTTTTTAGGCGATCGCGAATATTATAAAAAAGCGATTCAAACTAAAAAAATTGCTATATCGGACCCACTCATTGCCAAGGGAACAGGCAAAATTTCTCTGGCCGTTGCCGTTCCGGTCTTCGTTAATGGCAATGTAACCGGCATACTGCAGGCAACTATTCCACTTGACAGTTTAAATGACATGGTAAAAGATATTAAATTTGAAGACAGCGGTTACGGCCTGATTATTGCCAAATCCGGTATGGTCATTGCCAATGGCAAAAGCGCTGACTTCAATGGCAAACTAATGTTAACAGAAAAAAAAGTAGCGACTGAGCTGAATTTACCGATTGCTGAACTAGACGATAAAATTCTCGCTTTATTCAAAGAAACAGTCGAAAACGGCGGGCAACACGAAGGAACTCACAACTTTCTAAATAAAGATACGTCTTATCTCAGTGTACTAACTCCCATTGAGCTTCCTGGCGACCAGCGCTGGGTCATGATGATTACCGCCCCTGCCGCTGAAGCCACACGTGAAGTAGGAACAATGAGCTTGATTCTAATAGGTGCTTCCCTAGTCTGTATTTTACTTGGCTCCATTGCTGTTGTTGCTATCAGTAACAATTTCGCCCGCCCCATTATCAGAATCCGTGATGAATCACTCTTATTAGCCGCAGGCGATTTACGTTCTCGTCCCATTCAAATCAATTCTGATGATGAATTTGGCCAACTAGCCAAAGCCTTTAGCGAAATGGCGGAAAAACTTCGTAAATTCATTACCAATGTACAGTTAAAATCAGAAACCGTTGCTGCTGCCAGCGAAGAAATGACAGCCAGCGCCCAACAATCCGCCGAAGTAACAAATCAGGTCGCCCAGGCAACCTGCCATATTGCCGCAGGTTCTGAATCACAGGCAAAAGCAGTTGATCAAATGGCGACGATTGTTGAAAAAATCTCTGCTGGCATAGAAAACATTACGGTAACAGTTCGAGAAATTTCCTCAATGGCCCAAAAAACAAGTCTTTCTACGGGTCAAGGTCGTGAGGCTATTGAAAAAGCCACCGAACATATGCGTAATATTGGTACTGGCTCTGAAACAGTGCAAAATACGATCGAAAATTTAGCACAAGGCTCACGCGAAATCGGCGAAATTGTAACACTGATTTCCTCCATTGCTGGTCAAACAAATCTTCTAGCTCTTAATGCCGCCATTGAAGCGGCTCGCGCCGGTGAAGCGGGCCGTGGCTTCGCTGTCGTTGCTGACGAAGTTCGCAAACTCGCCGAAGAGTCTAACCAAGCGGCACAAAAGATTACCGCTTTAATTCAACAAAACGAGCTTGCTATGGGTCAGGCGATTACTGCCAGCCACGCTAGCGCCACTGGCGTTCAAACAGGGATCGAAGTAGTTGAATCTGCTGGAGATACCTTTAAAGTAATTGCAGCTACTGTAGAAACCTTATCAACACAGATGCAAGGCATTATCGAATCCATTGATCAGATTGCCGCTGGCAGCGAAACCCTTGTTCTATCAGTTCAAAATGTCGATAAAATAGCAAATGCAAATGCAACAGAAGCGGAAAGCGTTTCTGCCGCAACAGAAGAACAGGCCGCCGTGATGCAAGAAATTGCCTTCTCCAGCAAATCCTTAGCATCTACAGCAACAGAACTCCAAAGTGCTGTGACTAACTTCCAGGTCAAGTAACCCTCATACGAGTCCAAAAACTAAACATAAAAGGCTGACGCATCCACGTAAAATCTACGTGTAGTACGTCAGCCTTCTTTATTGCTAATTCAACAAAGAATCTTTAAATGGAACCGTCCACCTGGTCACTCTTTACAGAATCTTTTGTACCAATTATAGCTTGAGGAACCTCGACCTTAAACCATGCCGCATACATAGTCGGCAGCACGAGCAAAGTAAGTACGGTAGCGCCAAATAAACCACCGGAAATGGCCACAGCCATGGGACCCCAAAAGTTACTGATAACCAGCGGTAGCATCCCTAAAATCGCCGCAGCCGCAGTCAACATAATTGGTCGAAATCGCAGAATGGTCGAATCAATAATTGCATCCCATACCGTTTCACCTGCTGCTTTATGCTGCTCAATCTGGTCAATCAAAATGACTGAATTGCGTATAATCATACCGCTCAAAGCTAAAATGCCAAGCTCAGCTACAAAACCTAGTGGGCGCTGTGTGGCCAGCATGGCCAGACTCACGCCAATGATGCCTAACGGCGCTGTTAGCACAGTCAACAGCATCAGCGATATTTTGCGCAACTGGAAAATAAGCAGTGTTAAAATCACAAAGATCATGGCAGGCACAGGCTGCAACAAATACTTAATGGATTTTTCGCTATTTTCTAAAGAGCCGCCAATCGTAATGCTATAGCCGGGCGGCAGCTGATTGCGAATTTGGCTCAAAGAGGTATACACTGCTTTAGTCACGTCGTTGCCCATTGCCCCAGGAATCACATTGGCCTGCACCGTAATTGTCGGTTTTAAATCACGCCGCCAAACAAGCCCCTGCTCCCCATCATAACTAATTTTAGCGATTTGCTCTAATGGAACAAACTTGCCGCTACCGATATGAATATTGAGGTCTTTCATATGCGATAAGTCATAGCGATTCTGATTATTTAAACGAAATACCATATCAACCGTCTTATCTCGCTGACGAAACTCAGCAATAGCTGCACCAGATAGCTGCATTTGTAGGTTATTTGCCAGGGTTTGACTATCAATACCGAGTAAGCGAGCCTTATCCTGATCCACTGCCAAATGCATAACTTTGCTTTTTTCATTCCAATCAAAATTCACATCAAGAATGTTCGGGTTATCATTCATAACCTGGCGCACTTCTTCCGCAATGGCTTGCACCTTATCATGATCGTAGCCAGCTACGCGCAGCATCACCGGATACGGTGAAGGCGGCCCTGTCTGAATCAATTTAATATTGCCGCGCACATTGGGAAATTGTTCCGCAAAGAGAGTATCAATTTTCTTGTGAATGATATCGCGCGCCTCAGGACTTTTGGCCACAATAACAAACTGAGCATAATTATTAGCAGGGAGTTTGGGCTCGGTAGTTAAAACAAAACGTGGCGCCCCTTCACCAACGTAGTAGCTATAATTTTCGATTTGTTCGTCACTAGCTATTTCCTGAGAAAACCGATTGGCTTCGGCCTCTGTAGCCTTCAGTGAAGCCCCTTCGGGCAGTGTCATTTCCACAATAAGTTCCGGCCGGATTGACGGTGGAAAAAACTCTTGCTTGATAAATTGAAACAGACCAATTGCCCCAATAAAAGCACTTAACGTACAAACAAGTACGATTTTGCGATGGGTCAGACACCAAACGAGAACCCTGCGAAACAATCGATAGAACCTAGTATCATACAGGTTATGGTCCGCTTGGTGATCTTTCTTAACTTTAATAAGCAGGCTGCCTAAAAGCGGCGTAACTAAAACAGAAACAAGCCAAGAAATTATTAAGGCAATTGTTATAACCTTGAATAGCGAACTCGTAAATTCGGCGGCATTCCCTTTAGCAAAACCAATCGGAATAAAACCAGCGCACGTAATCAATGTACCTGTCAGCATAGGGAAAGCTGTAGCTGTATAGGCAAAAGATGCAGCCTTAAACGTATCCCAGCCTTGTTCTAGTTTAACGCTCATCATCTCGACCGCAATAATGGCATCATCGACTAATAACCCCAAGGCGATAATTAAAGCGCCCAAAGAAACTTTATGCAAATCAATACCGCCAATCTGCATGCAAACAAAAACTCCCGCAATCACAAGAGGAATACATAAAGCTACCACGATACCAGAGCGAATACCTAGGCTGGCAAAACACACAGCTAGAACGATAAAAATAGCTTCTTTCAAAGATTTTGTAAATTCGCCGATCGATTCTTCAACGACTTTCGGCTGATTCGATACTTGACTTAATTCTAGCCCTGCAGGCAGCTCTTGCTGAATCTCTTTAATTTTTGCCGTTACATTTTCACCCAAAGTGAGGATATTGCCGCCTTTATCCATCGAGATAGCCAGACCAATAGCAGGCTGACCATTAAAGTACATTTTCGGATTGATCGGATCACTATAGCTGCGTTCAATTTTGGCAATATCGCCAAGACGGAAAGTCCGTCCCCCGGCTCGGATCGGCAAATTTTTAATGCTTTCCAAATCATCGAACATTCCCGTAACCCGCAGGTAAACATTATCAGAGGACGTCTCGACCATGCCTGCCGCTGCCGTAGCATTTTGCGTTTTCACTGTATTCATAATCAAATTAGGATCGATTCCAAGCTCAGCCAGCTTTGCACTTTCCATTTCAATGTAAATTTTTTCATCCTGTACGCCAAGTAAGTCTACTTTACGAATATTGGGAATCGCCAGTAGCATCCGACGAATTTTCTCGGCTCTGTCCCGCATTTCTTCATAAGTAAAACCGTCGGCTGTAAGGGCGTAAATGGAACCAAATACATCGTCAAAGCGGTCATTAAATCCGATTCCCGCCACGCCCTGCGGCAGTGTATGGCTGATATCGTTCACCATATCGCGTACTTCCCGCCAGGTTGGGCGAATATCTTTTTCGCTGACTTCGTCTTTTAAATTTACATAAATAACAGCTTGACCAGGCCTTGAATAACTTTTTAAATAATCAAGCCCCGGTGTATCTTGAAGCTTTTTCTCCACTTTATCCGTAACTTGTTCTTCTACCTCGCGCGCACTTGCTCCCGGCCAAGAGACAGAAACAATCATTTGACGGATGACAAAATCAGGGTCTTCCATCCGTCCTAACCGAAAGTAGGAAAAAATCCCCATGATAAACGTAGCAATTATAAAGTAATAAATAATTGGTTTATTATGCAAAGCCCACTCTGTTAAATTGACTCGCTTCACTATTCTTCACCTGCCGTCCTTACTTTCTGTCCGGCCTGCAGCTTATGCACTCCAGCTGTTACGATTCGCTCGCCTGGCTGAAGACCTGACAAAACTTGAATCTGATTATCACCAAAAGTTCCCACACTAATGGGTCGTAGCGTAAGTGCTCCATTTTCAACAACCCAAACATTCGGCTGATTCCCCGACTGATATAATGCGGCCAATGGAATATACACACCAGAACCGTTACCGCCTGATACTCCCTGAGCTACATTAACAGCTGCCGTCATCCCTAATTTTACAGCACTAGGGGGATTTATTAGACGAATCCTGGCCTTATACGTTCGCGAAACGGGGTCTGCCATGGGCGAAATTTCTCTGACTTCACCAGTAACCGTTGTATTGTTTAAAGCCCAAAAAGTAATAGTAAGCTGCGCCGCTTTCTGAAGTGACTCTACCTGATTTTCCGGCACAGAAATTTCTACCTCTCGTTCGCCATCCTGAATGAGAGTAAGAACAGGCTGTCCGGCACTGACGACTTGCCCAGCCTCAACATTGATTGCCGAAACAACACCAGAACTACTCGCTTGCAGCAAACTATAATTTAATTTATTGATTCCCTGGGAATATTGAGCTGATGCCTGCTGCAGCGCAGCCGCAGCAGCATCATAGGCGTTTTGATATTGATCATATTGCGCTCGACTAATAATATCTTGTTCAAGCAACTGCCGGTAGCGATTCAAATTGCTTTCCGCCAGTTTCAATTGCGATTGAGCTGAGGCGACTTGCGCTGAATTACTGTTTACCAACTGATTAATATCTTTCGGATCAATTTCCATCAGGACATCGCCAGCCTGCACTTGACTGCCTAATTGAACAGACCGTTTGATAATTTTCCCATCCACTTGAAAACTGAGCTGCGTTTCATAGCGACCCCGTACCGCACCGGAATACACAGCAGACTGGCCCTTATCACTCATCTTAATAACTTCGGTCTGAACTAACGCTGCCTTTTGTTCAACTAAGGGCGCATTACCGCAGCCTGCTAAAAAAATCCAAGCGGACACGAAGCAGCACAGACCTTTATATAAAGATTTTTGCATAAGCTTTCCCCTCCTCCATACAACTCGTTCTAAAAAATAGGGTACTTCTTATTTTTTCACAATACTATGGACAATAAGATCAATTAATACCTCTGTATAATAAGCTTCTTCCCCTTTTCTACCGGAAAACTCCATTGTCCGCATATAACTAAAAGCTTCGAATAACCGAACACCTGCATAAGCAAAAAGTTCTTCATCAACCTCGCGAAATAACCCTCGCTGTTTGCCTTTGCACAGAATATCACTGATGAGAGAAATAACCTCTTCTCGCACCATCGTATTATATTTTTTACTAATAAAGGCGGAAAAAAGCTGATCATCAGCCTTTAACAGGCGAGTTAAAAAGTGATCTTCATTAAAAAACCGAATGGCCGTCCTGATAAGCTGCGTAATCTGTTCTAGCGGATCGTCAATGATAGCAATTTGTTCAAAAAGAACTTTTTGAAAAGCTTGATTTTCCCGGATCATTAAATTTGTAAATAAATCCTCTTTATCGCGAAACAGTTCGTATATAGTCCGCTTAGAAACTTTACAGTCGCGACTTAATTCATCCATCGTTGTTTTCCGATAGCCAAAACGGTCAAATCGCTCTTTAGCCTTATCAAGAATGAGATTTCTTATATCTTCCATGTCTCGCCCTCTTTCCCGATCATAATAAAATCACCACTTAAAAACTATATTAGTGTTTTAGTTTTCTATTGTCAAGAAAATACAGCAAAACTAGTTTGCCCTATTTTCTTGACAACGAAATTTCCCACGCCTATATTTTTGCTTTTCCAGTCATGGCTGTAATATCTAACCGAAAAAACTTTGTTTGCTCAATGGCTTTATCAATATAAGCCAATCCTTCTTGATAAAAATCACGACTATATTTCTCGATAAAATAAATCGCTGCTTGTTTTTTTTCTGCTAAATCTTCTACAAGCTGGACTTTACCAAAAACCATGACTGACTTATATTTCGTCGAAAAAGCTGCTGGCAACACTTCTGTGTCAGTTACAACCGTAAAGCATGTATCATCGCGCCAAGCAATATTGTCTAATTTTTGCCCAGTAGTAGCCGAATGAAAATAAATAGCCTGATCGCGATACACAAAACTTAGTGGAACGCCATAGGGCGTACCATCTTCATTAATCGTAGCAAGTATGCCATATTGCGCTGTATTTAAAACCTCCTGTGCCGCCTCTTGGGCCATAGCTCTATCTTTTCTTCTCAGTTCTCTCATAAAAACTGCCTCCCTATAAAAATTTCTGTACAATTAAATCAGCTACACCGCTAAAATCATGAAAAGCAAAAGCCGGCGCTGGAAAAGTTTCTTCCTTAAGATCCGTAATAATTGCAATTAACTCCTTCGGATCTGAAACAATCTGACTGCTGAGTTCACTTCTCACCACTTCAATCTTAGGCATCCTCGCTTGTTTAAATCCTTCGACTAAAATGAGATCGACATCGCGCATCACTGAGACAATTTCATCCAGTTCAGCTTTTTTATCAGTCTTTTGAATGACAGCATACTGACTGTTACCAACAATAGCTGTTACATTAGCGCCAGCCTGGCGAAATCGCCAGGAATCTTTGCCAGGCACATCGACTTCAAAGCCATGGCTGTCACTCTTTACGGCGCCCACACGGTAGCCGCGCTCTACCATTTCTGCAATTATTTTTTCCATAAAAGTTGTTTTCCCCATATTAGAAACAGCTGCCACAATACAAATAACGGGTATCATGGTAATATCACCCGCCTTTCACATTTCTTATATTCCTACTTTAATTTAGAACTCCTGCAAAGAAAGTCTATTAGAAATAATTCTAAATTACTGATATACTTTCACTAGAAAGATTTATCGTAATTTAATTTTTTTTGCAAAGTGGTGAATTTATGGAATTAGAAACAGCTCGCGATCTACTGACTCCCTTGCTGCCGAAAAATCCAACAGTGAGAATTCCTTTGGCTGACAGCTTCGGTCGACTTCTGGCAGAACCGATTATAGCTGCGCTTGATTTTCCGCCGTTTGATCGATCCCCGCTTGACGGCTATGCAGTAAGAAGCGCTGACATCCAGGGCGCCTCCGCCGCCGCTCCTAAAACGTTAATACAAACGGATAACATTCCTGCCGGTACCTTTTCCACCAAACCGGTTTGCCCAGGCGAAGCCGCTCGCATTATGACCGGAGCACCGCTACCGCCAGGCGCTGACGGAGTCGTAAGACTAGAAGATACAAACCTTGTCGACGATATTGTAACAATTTATACGGATCAGCAAGCAGCCAAAAACATTTGCCGCCGCGGCGAAGAGATCCACTCTGGTGAAACTTTATTAACGCCAGGAACTTACATCAATGAAGGCGTTCTCGGTCTATTAGCGTTAGTGGGACAAACACAGCCGCTCGTCTATACCAAACCAAGAATCGGCTTATTAGCTACAGGAAGCGAACTAGTGCCGCCTGAAGCTCCGTTAACGCCAGGGAAAATCCGTGATACCAATAGCTTTATGTTGGCTGGAAAAATATTAAAGTGCGGTGGCGAACCGCATTTACTCGGCCTCGTACCAGATCGCCTTGAAGCCATTATCGAAAGTCTTGAAACAGCGCCGCCTTTGCCAATCTATCTCACTACTGGCGGTGCTTCCGTGGGCGACTATGATTTAATGGAACAGCTTTTTCAGCATTTCAAAATTCCCATTCTCTTTAATCGACTCGATATCAAGCCAGGAATGCCAGTCATAGCCGGATTGTGGAAAAACTCCCTGCTCATTGCGCTATCAGGAAATCCGGCGGCAAGCAGCGTATCCTTTGAAGTTCTCCTCCGACCTTTAATCCAAAAACTGGCCGGTTTTTCTTGCTGGGAGCATCAGCGTTCTTTAGTCACCTTAAACAGTGAGTTCACAAAACCGTCCCCAACTCGACGCTTCGTCTGGGCACGCTGTTATAATCACAACGGTAGAATATATGCAGATCCTCTTTCTAGTCAAGGAAATGGTATGCTAAAAGCGGCGGCATCAGCCAATGCCTTATTAGATATTCCGCCAAATACCCCCGCGCTTACGCCAAGCATGCAGTTTGAAGCGCTTCTTCTATAAATTACGCAAGGAGATAATAGCAATGAAAACGATTCATGTTACGGAGGCCATAGGCTCTATTCTCGGTCAAGATCTCACCCGAGTCGTTCCGGGACAGTTTAAATGCGTAGCTTTTAAAAAGGGGCATAAGATTCAACCCGAAGATATTCCCATTTTACTGAGTATGGGAAAAGATCATGTGTATATCTTAGAACTTAAAACCGGGGACATCCACGAAAATGATGCCGCTCAAAAGCTTTTCCAACTTGTAGCTGGTTTGAATATTGCTGATGAATCGGCCTCGGAAGGAAAAGCAACCCTGCGTTCGACCTGTAAAGGCTTATTAAAAATCAATGTAGAAAAGCTACAACAAATTAATTCTCTGCCAGGAATTGCCGTGTCGACACTCCACACTGATACACTTGTTCAGGAAAATGAGCTTGTCGCCAGAACTAAAATTATTCCTTTAGCTATCCCTCAGACTACCCTTGCCGCCATTCAAAAGATTTGCGCAGATGGCCCCATCATTCAAGTCATGGCGCTTCCAGCGAAAAAAGTGGGCTTAGTTATCACTGGCAATGAAGTCTTTTACGGACGGATTCCCGATAAATTTGAAAAAGTCATGAAAGCAAAGCTTGCCAGTTTAGGTAGCCAAGTAGTAAAAACGATTTTCACGCCTGATAACCCTGATGAGATTAGCGCTGCTATTGAAACGCTGGCGCAAACTAACGATCTTGTCTTGGTAACAGGCGGCATGTCCGTAGATCCTGATGACGTAACACCTCTAGCGATTCGCCAAACAGGTGCGGACGTTACAGTCTATGGCACACCCGTTTCACCTGGCTACATGTTTCTCTTAGCTCGTTTGAAGGAAACGCCAATTTTAGGTATTCCAGCCTGCGGCATGTATCATAAGATTACGATCCTTGATGTACTACTACCTAGAATTCTTTTAAATGAAACAATCACGGCCGCCCTGATCGCGGCTATGGGCCATGGCGGACTTTGCTTAAATTGCGAGATCTGTCGTTACCCTCACTGTAATTTTTGCAAATAAAATTGAGCGAGAAATGGGGCAGTGTTGAATATTACTTTCAACACTGCCCCTAGTTTTATACTATGATAGCCGCTACTCTCCTATGAAAGCCATGTCGGTTTTTTGATAAGACCTGCACCAAAACTAACGCCTAGTAAGACAAGCAATAGCGCATACAAATGATTCAAGTATAGCTGTTCTCCTAAAAAAAACGCGGAAGCAAATACGCCCACAACAGGCGAAGCATTTTGAAAAAACGAAGCTCTTGAAGCACCCACTTTTTGAATACTCATATTCCATAATAAGGCCCCTAATGCCGTACTAAAAAAACTTGAAAACATCAGGACAGCGATCACGGAAAAACTTAAATCTTTGCCATAAGTCCACTGCGCCTGACTAAAAAGCCCCAAAATATCCAAGCCTACCGCCGCTAAAACATGACTATAAGCAGTCACATGCAGCGGCGAGACATAGGTGGTCGCCTGCTTTACAAAGAGAGACCCAATTACAAAAGTAATTGTTGCAATACAAGTTACACTGTCGCCCCATAAGCTTGCACCACCTTGGGCTTTACCAGCAACAATAAACAATAGCCCGCAAAATCCAATAAGAATTCCTACACCTTTTGTGCCAGTAAAAGCCTCTTTTAAGAATAAGGCCGACAGCAATGTCGTGAATAACGGACTTAAACCAAGGATAAGCACAGCATGAATTCCGCTTGTGGCACTAATTCCCCAAGTCAAGGCAATTTGATGCAAAAAGATGCAAAAAAGTGAAATTCCGCTAATTGGCAGCCAAGCCGCGGCAGGTATTTTTACCCAACCATATTGATAAATCACCGTAGGAAAAAGTAAAGCAGCTGCCAAAGTTAAGCGAATCGGCGCTAGTGCGAGCGGCGGAAAAAACTGAGTAAGATACTTAATAGCCACAGAATTGAGTCCCCATAAAACAACAACAATCCCCAGCAGAAAAAAAGCGCTTTTATCACTGCTTTCGGCCGTCTTTCCCCAATTACTTACCATATTCGTTTTGCACAAATTTCTCGAATGCAGCTAGAGAACGTTCCACTTTTTCCGTGTCAATACAGTAGGCCATTCTAAAATAGCCAGGGCAGCCAAAACTATCGCCAGGCACTAAGATCAAATCATACTTTAACGCTTTACGACAAAATATCTTGGCGTCTTCTTCCAAAGCCTTAGGGAAAATGTAGAAAGTGCCGCCTGGTTTCACACAGCTAAAGCCGAGCTCAACGAGTTTTTCGTAAAGCAAATTCATATTTTTCTCGTAAACAGCCATATCAGCAGTTAAATCAACTACCTCCGCTACAGCCAACTGAATAATCGACGAAGGACAATTATGACCAATCCCACGTGAAATCTGACCGCACATACTAACAATCAATGCTGCATCAACACAAGTGGGATTTACTGCTACATAGCCAATTCGTTCACCGGGTAAAGATAGTGATTTCGAGTAAGAATAGCACGATAAGGTATTATGATAAAACTTGGAAATATAAGGATTTTCCACACCATTAAACAAAATTTCCCGATAAGGTTCATCAGATATAATAAAAATTTCGTGACCATATTCCGCTTCTTTTTTAGTCAGTAAATCAGCCAGTCTTTCAATCGTAGCTTTAGAGTAAACTACACCGGAAGGATTATTGGGCGAATTGATCAGTACCGCCGCCACCTTCTCTGTCAGCATTTCTTCAAAAAGAGCAAAATTAATTTGAAAGTCTGCTGTATTCGGCGGAACCACCTTTAAAACTGCCCCAGTCAAATCAATATATGGATGATATTCCGGAAAAAACGGCGCAAAAGTCAACACTTCGTCACCTGGTTCCGTAACACAGCGTACCGCATGGGCTAAAGCGCCAGCCGCGCCGGAAGTCATAAAAATATGATTTGCCGTATAATTCATGGCAAAACGCCGATTTAACGACTCCGCTATTTTTTCTTTCACAGAAGCAATCCCCAGACTAGGACTATAACTATGGAGCTCTACAGGACTCTTTTCGGCAAGCATCGTCTGCATAACTTGTGTAAAGTCACCGGGAACAGGAACCGAAGGATTCCCTAGACTATAATCAAAAACATTTTCGTAGCCGATTTCCTTCCCGCGCGCTGCCGCAAATTCGGCTAACTCACGAATCACAGACTTGCCTTCCAGCATCTTCTTATACTGTTTTGCAATCATAACTTCTCCTCCTAAATAAACATCCAAAGTTTTTATATTTTTCTAGTCCCCTTGCTCACATAGAGTTAGGACATGTAATAAATTAAGTGATAAAAAGAAGCTTGCTGTTTAGAGAGATTTTGATAGCAATGAGGCTGATTAGCAAAATACCGAAGAACATCGCCTTTTTTTAAGCGATACTCCTGTGCAGCAACACCAATCGTAATTTCGCCTTCCAGTACCATTATATATTCTTCCACACCATCGTCATGGGCCTCTGAGTGATGATTACAGCCAGGTTCGAGCTCTAATAGGAACATTTCAAAACCGCGCATACTGTCAAAGGAAAATTGCGGATAAATTTTTAAAAGGCCCTTGCCCTCGGCTAAAGCTTGTATCGCTGAAAAACCAACAAATTGGCCGCTGCTGCAGTCAGTTTGTTGAATTGGTTCACTCACTAGCGAAGAAAAGGATACTTTTAATCCTGTCGCGATTTTCCACAAAGTATTTAAGGTTGGGCTGGATTCGCCTCTTTCAATCTGTCCGAGCATAGTTTTACTCACACCAGTTAATTCGGCCACTTTATCAAGGCTCAAGCGGCGTTTTCTTCGAGTGGCTTTTAGTCTTGCACCAATATCCGGCTGCTTTTCCATGTAATACGCCCCTTAGTTTTTGCAGAAAAGATCTGTTATATTGTATACTTTTTTATACACTTATGCAAATTTTTCTTGTTTTAACCCAAAATAAAAAGAGGCATTTTTACAAACTATGCCTCTTCCTACGCTTATAACTACTTTTTATAAAACAGAAATTACTTTGCCTTCGGTAATCTTCAGTAAATCATCTGGGGTAAGCTGAAAAAGAGCAAAAGGCGTCCCAGCTGCAGCCCAAATTTTTTCATACTGAAACAAGTCTTCATCAATAAAACAATTTAGTTTTTGGCTATGACCGATAGGAGGAATCCCGCCTATAGCATAACCAGTGTTAGCAAGAACATAGCTGGCATCTGGGCGAACAAGGGGTTCGCCAATCAATTCTTTAAATTTCTTTTCATTTACGCGGTTACTGCCACTAGCAATGATCAGCAGCGGCTCTTCACTTTTTTTCCCCTTAAAAATCAAGGATTTCGCAATTTGTCCTACTTGACAGCCAACAGCGTCAGCAGCCTCTTGCGCTGTACGGGTAGAATCTTGCATCTCTACAACTTGTAGATCTAGTCCATACTGATTTAGTGCTGCTTGTACACGACAAGCGCTTTCTTTTACCAAATGTTGCATAGCGTAATCCCTCCCGTTTTGTGCGTTATAACGTCTATAGAAATCATTATACCTTTGTGCGCAATAAAGCACAACAAGATAATAAGACTATTGCATCAGAATTGAAAATAATGTACCATTTCTTTACACTACATTCATTCGTTTCAACTAAGGAGATATAAGCTATGATCTATTACTTATTTGCTTTGCTGGCAGGATTCGCCGCAACGCTGCAAGCAGGAATTAACGGAAAACTCCAAGTCTTTCTTGGCAGTCCGCTGCTCACTTCTTTTGTCAGTTTTTTAGTCGGCTCTGTCGGCTTAGGCGCGGCCTATTTGGCAACCGTTTTCTATCAAGCTCAGCCAATTCCGTCTTTCGCGAGTCTCACTCAGACAAGCATTTGGATGTGGAGCGGCGGCTTATTAGGCGCTTTTTTTGTCTTTACAACGATCTTCTGTCTGCCTAAAATTGGTTTTGCCAACCTATTTAGCCTGATTGTCGCCGGACAACTCTTGCTGGCCATATTTTTTGATCATTATGGTCTGCTAGGCAACACGCTGCATCTGCTTAATCCCTATCGCCTTTTAGGGGTTGCTTTACTTGTCACTGGCGTCTACCTGATCCAAACACACTGAATCCATTCACTCGCCGATTTTTAGTTGATAAATTCGATTGGCATTGTCAAAAAATACTTTGTCGTGATGTTTCTCGGGAATAATCTGTGCTACGAACTCAATATAATCAGTTAAATTTGCTAAAGGCCAGTCTGTACCAAACATAAATTGATCATAATCATCCAGGTATTCGAGCCAAGTTTTAAAGAGTTCTATATACCCGTGCTTTTTCGCAAAAAACTTGGGCAAACTGGCTATTTTCCCTTCTAAAATTCCTGAAAGATCGGCCGCTACATTTTTATTTTTCTCCATAACCGCAATGGCATCAACAAGCCAAGGATTTCCCAAATGGCACATAACAAACTGCACCTCAGGATAACGGACTGCCGCCTCATCCAAAACCATGGGATGGCTATATTTTAATAAGGCATTACTTGTAGCAGTTAATCCCGTATGAACCGCCACCGGCTTTCTATAGGCCCTCGCCAATTCGTAAAAAGGATCGACGATTGTATCGTAAATATAAAAATGATTATAGCCAGGATAGAGCTTAATCCCGACACAATTTTCTCGTTGTAAGTGTTTTTCCACTAAATCCGCTTGCGCTTTCACTTCTTTCGGATTAAAACAATTGCTATCAAGGCCAATGCAGTAGCGAAGATAGCTGGGATAATGATGCTCCGTCAATTCTAAACTGCGGTTTCCCATGACAACACCGCAAACAATATTGTTTTTTATGTATTGTTCTTGTAAATGTTCATTTGTATTTTTATGACCAGCCGCTTCAGCAATCTGGTCGAAATAAGGTTCATCACAAAAATGAAGATGCGCATCAATAATTTTCATAAAAGGTAGTCCTTTCTTGTTCCACTATAATTACTATCTGTATCATACCACTTCAGCGAGTTTTTTGAAAAGACTCCTGATAAACAGGGAAAGCTTTACTCAATAGAGAATCAAAGATATACTGCTTTTCTTACTAGAAGGGTTCCATAAACTGGTTATACAAGGAGTGCTTCATGATGCGCAATTTTATCCCATTAGCTCTTACTGTTCCGCTACTTTTACTAGGACTGCCGGAAGCATCAGCTGCTGAGACTACAACTAGCACTGCTGCAGTGACTGCAGCAGCTACCACAACTGCAACAACACCTGCCGCAACTGCAGCAACGACCGCTGCTCCGACAAAAAATCAGCTTGAGCTAGATTTTGATTACCTCACACCGATTTCGAGTGATCGTAAAGTAAATACTTATTCCCTACATATCCTACAAAAAATTTCTGAAAGCGAGACACGCTCTGTTTATCGCGGTCTCACCGTTACTCGGGCTTATGGCAATGTTACACTAACAAATCTGAACCAGCATACGCCTCGTGATAGTTCCACTGTTGGCGTCGGCCCTGTTTATATGGTGCGTAACGAAAAATATCGCTCAGGCAAATTCTCAGCAGCTATTGATATGAGCGGCGGACTTATTCTTTATGATAAAGCCTTTCCAGCTGGCGGAAGATCCTTTAATTTTATGTGGCGAATTGGCCCGGAACTTATTTATAAGTTTGATAAAGATTCTTCCATTCATCTCGGTTATATGCTTATGCATGTTTCCGATGGTTTTAAAGCACGCAATCCTTCCTATAACGCCACAGGCGTTACTTTAGGGTTTTCTAGTAAGTTCTAAGAAATTTATTATATTATCATAAAAGGGCGCCATACAAAATCATTTTTGTACTGGCGCCCTTTTAGTTTCCTCTGACTTTTAATCCCACTTATCTTCCTAGATGTTTGGGACACCTAGTCCGACATATGTTGCAGGAGTAAATAAAGCCGCCGCCTTCGGAAGATTTGCCGCAAACGGCGCGGCATTTGCTTTGATCAATAGTAACACCATCTAACGCTTGACTTGGACAGGAATCTAAACAAATGCAACAATTGGGCAAACACCCTTCCACTTTAGATAACTGATTAGGCTCTACCGCGACTTTGAGTAAAATAGCGCCCAGTAAAAGACGATTCCCAAACTGTTCATTTAAAAGAAGTGTATTTTTTCCGATCTTCCCTAATCCAGCTTGTACTGCCGCATGCTTTAACGAAAGTATTCCCTGTCCGCGACGCCGACTTTCATCCCAATATTCATAAGGATCCGATGCTGGCACAGGAACAGAACTAATTCCGTGCTTCTCCCATTCCATCGCAGCAGTAAGGGCAATCGAATTAAGTTTATCAAATAATTTTAAGTGAGCGAAAGTATACAGAGCTTGCGAGGAAGAATAGAAAATACTTTTTGGTATAGCTACAGCAAAAACAACGACACTTTGGCAACCAGGAAAAATATCATCAGGATGAAATCCATACGGTGCCTTTGTAAAACGTTCAACAGCAGCGATTTGGCACAAATCGGCGCCTAGCTTCTCCATATGTTCTTTTATTGTCACAGCAGTAATATTTCCCATTTTAAACCTCCCTAAATTGATTATCTCAGACTGGATTTATCCTTGAAGTTATATTACCATAGAGCTATCGATAGATAAAATGGATAGATTTGATCTATTAATTCAATAAAATTGATAGGTGGTTAATTTATGGAACTACGACAACTGAAAACTTTCACAATTGTAGTGAAAAAACTAAGCTTTACCCAAGCAGCTCAGCACTTGGGATACGCGCAATCAACCATTACTAACCAAATTCAAGAGTTGGAAAAAGAATTTGGCACATTACTCTTTGAGCGATTAGGCAAACAAATCAAGCTTACAAAATCAGGCGAAGATCTTTATGTTTATGCAGAAAAAATATTAAAATTATCAGAAGAGGCCAAAGCTGTCCTGGCTAATTCACTTTCACCTTGCGGTTCTCTCAGTATTGGTACTGCCGAATCACTCTGCACGCATCGTTTACCAGAAGTGTTTAAAATATTTCGCGCTCGCTATCCCCATGTTGAGATTAACATTACTCTGGATATCTGTTCAGATTACCGTTCCCACTTGAAAAAAAACACTGTCGATATTATGGTCTCCCTTGATGTCCCCACCAAAGAAACTGATTTTATAAGTCATACGCTTTTTGAAGAACCAATGGCAATTATAACAGCCCCTGACCATCTTCTGGCATACAAAAAAACGGTTACAGTACAGGATATGAACAATCAGTCCTTTATTCTGACAGAACCAGGGTGCAGTTATCGCCGGATTTTTGAAAGCATTCTCACCCAAGCTGGCGTCACTCCAGCCTCGGTCATTGCCTTCAGCAGCAATGACGTAATAAAAAAATTCGTCATGGATGGCTGGGGCATTGGCTTTTTACCGCGAATCGCTGTAGAGCAAGAATATAAAGAAGGCCGACTCGCGATTCTTCCCTGGATCGGTCCACCCTTTCAAATTAAGACACAAATTATTTATCATAAAGATAAATGGCTGTCGCCTGCCTTACGAGCCTTTATTGACGTAACTACAGAAACATTTAGACATGCAAACAAAAAATCCAAAGCCTAAGAAAAAGGCCTTGGATTTTTTTATTCATTATTGAATTCCATTAAAAACATGATACACCACAGCTTTAATAAATACTTCATTAACAGGTTCTCCCGTTATCAGCAACCGATAAAATAGCGGACCATAAATTAAGTCAATACATAATTCAAGATCCAAATCTTTTTTCAGTTCGCCTCGCTGAACGCCTCGTTCCAGAATTCGCTTTGATTCTAGGCGACGCGGCTGAAAATACCTTAACCGATATTCCTCAGCTATCTTTGCATCAAATTGCCCTTCGGCAATTAGCTCATTAATCGCTTGTCCTTCGCGACTCGCCAAAAAGCGAGCTAAATTCCCTGCTTGAATAATAGTGTCTTCTACTACTGATCCTGTATCTGGTACGGGGAGTCTAGACATAGCAGCTGATAAAAAGCCAGCCATTACAACAGCTGCTTTATTAGGCCACCATTTATAAATCGTAGCTTTACTCACTTTAGCCCGTTCCGCGATTTTTTCTACAGTGACGGAGCTAAAGCCCTTTTCCAAGAGCAATTCATAGGAAGCCGCAAGAATCGCTTTTTCCGTAGCAGCGTCGCGAGGGCGTCCTCGTTTCTTTTCCAAACAAACACCTCCATTCTACTTCAAGTATTGAAAACCATACGTACATTATACTAAATATTTTTCCATAATAAAACGAAAAACATATTTACAATACTAAACGTATAGTATATAATTTACTTAACAAAAAAAACTAAACGTTTAGTATTGTAAATTGGCAAAAAAATATAAAGGCAGGGATTCTCTATGAAGCAAGATCAAAAAAACTCCCAACAAATTTCTACTTGGATTACAGTGCTCCTGGCAGTCGCCTGTGGCGTAATTGTTGCCAATCTCTATTATGCCCAGCCCTTAATCGGCCCTATCAGCACCGCCACTGGCCTTCCCCTCTCTTTAGCCGGATTCATCGTCACTTTAACACAAATCGGCTATGTCATTGGTCTATTATTTATCGTACCGCTTTCTGATCTTATCGAAAATCGCCGACTCGTTTTTATCTTGTTAATTGCTTTAATCGCCGCTCTAATCGGCGCCGCCCAAATAACCAATGCGTTCTTCTTCCTCGTTACTGCTTTACTACTTGGGCTTGGCTCTGTAGCAACGCAAATTCTTGTTCCTTACGCCGCCCATCTCGCACCTGAGGAAAAGCGCGGGCAGGCCGTCGGCAATGTCATGAGCGGACTGCTGCTGGGGATCATGCTCTCCCGTCCCTTAGCCAGCCTAGTGACCGGTTTATGGAGTTGGCAGATTATTTTTCTGATCTCGGCTATCTTAACAGCACTGCTTGCACTTCTCTTAGCCTTTTTTCTACCCAAAAGAACTCCTGTACCAACCCTGAGCTATCGTCGTTTGTTACTTTCGCTTATATCACTCTTTACTACCAAGCCGCTCTTACGACGCCGCGCCTTTTATCAAGCTTGCTTATTTGGTTCCTTCAGTCTTTTCTGGACAGTCATTCCCTTATGGCTCACGCATCATTTTCATTTATCACAGCAAGAAATTGCGCTATTTGCTCTTGCTGGCGTGGCTGGTGCTGTTGCGGCTCCCATTGCCGGTAGATTAGCTGATAGAGGCTGGACGAAGCCCTTAACAGGATTGGCCATTATCATTGCGATACTTGCTTTCCTATTAACAAATATCACCAACGAACCTTCCCCTTTCGCCTTAACAATACTAGTGATCGCCGCAATCGCCTTAGATATGGCCGTATCAGGCAATCTCGTTCTTGGCCAACGAGTTATTTATTCTCTAGGCAGTGAAATCCGCGGGCGAGTAAATGGAGTATTTATGGCTGTCTTCTTTTTAGGAGGAGCCGCCGGTTCGTCACTGGGAAGCTGGTCTTACGCTTATGGCGGTTGGTTCGCCGCGTCACTCCTCGGACTAAGTCTGCCTATCATAGCCCTACTCTATTTTTTCACAGAAAAAGCCAAGTAAATTTTTAAAAACATTACTAGTGCTTAATTACAAAAAAAATTTTTGTACTATCACTGGAAAAATTCAAAAAATAAATAAGAGCAAAAAGCTTATTAGCTCTTTTTGCTCTCATTTATCTATAAAGTAAGTCCAAAACGTTTCAGTTCAATAAAAATTTTTTCCAAACAGCGGCCTTTCTCAGTGAGGGAATATTCCACGCGCGGCGGTACTTCCGGATAGACTTTCCTATTCACGATCCCTTTTTCCTCTAATTCTCGCAACCGCAATGAAAGGGTCTTGGGACTGATCGCTTTCATGGATTTTTGCAAATCACTAAAGCGCATGGTTCCTTCAATCAGTAGGTCTCTGATAATAAGAAAGGTCCACTTCGTTCCAATAACATCAAGCGTTTTAGCGATGGGACAAGGCTGTCCCGGTTCGCCTTTAGTCAATTGAATTTCTATTGTATTCATTACAGTGGCTCCCTTAAATTATTTGCTTATTATTATACCACAAAACTTTCTTAAAAATAGTTATATCCTAAAAGATATCAATGAAATAAATACTGCTCTGTTATATTAATAAACGCCTGCTTGGCCGGACTTACCCATTTATTTTTATTATAAATAAGTTGCGTAAATAGCTTAATAGAACAATCCGCGATTGGCAAAATGGCTATTTCTTGTTGCACAGGATAATAAGAAAGACAAATCTCTGGTAGAAGCGTAATGCCTACCCCTTTTGCTACTAGATCAAAAATTAAATTCGTACTACCAATTTCTAGTCGCGCCGCAACTGCTAAATTACGCTCTCGCAGTATTTCTTCAAAGACCTCGCGATAATTACAATATTGCTCCGTCAAAATAAACTTTTCGCAAACTATATCTTGTAAAGAAACAGAATGTGTTTTGTAAACCAATGGATGCGCCTTAGAAGCAAGAAATACAATCCTTTCTTCTCTTTCTATAGCCCGGCAAAAATTATGTTCATTAATTTTTTTATCTAAAGTTACTATTACATCAACTTGATTTTGTTGCAACAATTTTACCAGTTCTAATGTAGTCGCTATCTTGATTATCAAGGCAACTTTAGGATAACGTAATAAAAAAGTCTCAATAATTTCTTGATATACAGTACTGCAAAGCGATTCAACAATGCCTACTTGTAAGACGCCAGTCGGCTCTTGCTGCACAATGAGAGCTTCCTGCGCTTCCATGGCTAGCTTAATAATTTTTTGCGCAAAAGGCAAAAAAGCCTCGCCTTGTTGCGATATATAAACTTTTTTACCAAACCGATCAAATAACTGAACCCCCAGTTCGTCCTCTAGTTGCTGAATTTGTATCGTAACTGTCGATTGAGAATATCCTAACTGCTGCGCCGCCTGCGAAAAGTTCATTAACTCGGCAACTTTAAGAAAAGTCTTTAGATAATTGTGATTCATAGCTCTCCTTATCAATATAATTCATAAGTCAAATTAAATAGATTCATTTTTATCATATTAGGAAGTTATGATAAAGTAAAGTCAAAGAAATACTAAGGAGGTTTTATTTGTGAAGAATACAGAAAAGAATGTAAAAATAGCCGTAGTACAAGCTGCTCCTAGTTTGTTTGATAAACAGAAAACTATTGACAAGGCCATCGAGCTAATAAAAGAAGCCAGCCAGGCCAATGCTAAGTTCATTATATTTCCCGAATCATTTATTCCGGCCTATCCGCGGGGATTTTCTTATGGTTACGTAGTGGGAACACGAACTATGCAAGGTCGTGAAGACTGGAAACGCTATTATGATAATTCAGTCATGGTACCAAGTATCGACACCGAATCTATCGGAAAAGCCGCCGCTGAAGCCAATGCCTATGTGTGCATGGGCGTAACCGAACGAGATGAATTAAACTGTACTTTATATTGCACATACTTATTCTTCGGCCCTGACGGCAGTTTTTTAGGTAAGCATCGCAAGCTAAAACCGACAGGCACAGAACGCCTGATTTGGGGTGAAGGCCATGACCATACATTAACAACAATCGATACCCCTTATGGGATAGTAGGTTCGCTCATCTGTTGGGAAAATTATATGCCCTTAGCTCGCGCCGCTATGTATCAAAAAGGAGTATCCATCTATTTAGCGCCAACAGCTGACAGCCGCGAAGAATGGCAATGCACCATGCGGCATATTGCGTTAGAAGGGCGCTGCTTTGTAATTGGCTGTAATCAATATGTAACAAAAGATATGTATCCCACCGATTTTAACTATCAGCATGAACTGGAAAATTATCCAGGAACCTTCTGTCCCGGCGGTAGTTGCATTGTCGACCCCTTTGGAAAATACGTTGTCGCTCCTGTCTGGGACAGGGAAGAAATCTTGTATGCCGATTTAAATTTAGACTTAGTTCCTTTAAGCCGCATGGATTTTGATCCAACCGGTCACTATTCTAGACCTGACGTATTAGAATTGATTATTCACGAATAACTCTACGGTTCGTTTATTGTCTCCTTATGAAAGATCCGCTAAACTAGCTTTGTGAGGTGATACGATGAATTGCGAAAAAATTGGTAAATTGATCTATACTCTGCGCAAAGAAAAAAACATGACTCAAAAAGAACTTGCCGATACCATGAATATCAGCGATAAAGCGATTAGCAAATGGGAAAGAGGTCTCGGCTGCCCTGACATTTCCTTGCTGCCTGAGCTATCGAAAATTTTCAATGTAAATATTGAAGAACTTTTATCAGGAAGTATCGCGCTTAACGAATTGAATGGAGGAAACATGAAAAAACTTGCATTTTACGTCTGCCCAAACTGTAATAACCTAGTCACAGCCTCAGGCAACGCCACCGTATCTTGCTGCGGCAAAAAACTAGAAGCGCAAACACCGATAAAGGCGCTGGAAGATCATCGACTCGTTGTCGATACGGTGGAAGATGAATTATATATTACTTCCCCTCATGAAATGAGCAAAGTCCATTATCTTTCCTTTATCGCCTACGTAACTGGCGACAGAGTCTTGCTAGTAAAACAATACCCTGAATGGAATATGCAAGTTCGCTTTGCCAAGCTCGGACACGGCAAACTCTATTTTTACTGCGTGGAACATGGGCTGTACTATCAAGTCATCTAAGGCTCTTCCCAAAGTATTGGATATAGCAAAACAAAAGGACTGTCGCACTAAGCGGGACTCACCATATCTGGTATGAAACCGTCTTAGTACGGCAGCCTTTTTATAATAAATTAGAAATTTACAGATTCCATTTGATACAGTATAGTAAATATACGGTCGATTAACACTTCTCTATCTAAAAATTAAGGCTAGGTGGTAATATGAATAAAACAGACATCTGCGAATTAGCCGCCCACTTTACCGAGACTTCCAAAGACAATTATATTGCTAAAGAAATTGCGCTTTCCCCCAAAGTAATTGGTTTAAAGATGTACGAAAATCCAATCTTTGCTTTTGGTTCTGCCACGGATCCCTATTTTAACGAATTGAAAAAAGCAACTGGAATCGGCGAACATTTTCTTCTCCCACAGCAATGGCTGACAGAAGGAAAAACAGTTATTTCTTTTTTTCTTCCCTATACTGAACAAGTAAAAAAAGAAAATAACAAAGATCCGCTTTGGCCGCCAGAAGAATGGCTTCATGCCCGCATTGAAGGACAGCTATTCATCAATAAGCTATCTCTACATATTAAATCCTCTTTAGAAGCTGCAGGCTATCACAGTATAATCCCTTCGCTCGATGAACGCTTTTGGGCAAAAAGATACTTAAACCCAGCCACGTCTCACCCTGAAGCCGCGTTTACTAGTAATTGGTCAGAACGTCATATCGCTTTCATCTGTGGACTCGGTACCTTTGGTCTTTCCAAAGGGCTCATTACAAGCAAAGGAATCGCCGGAAGATTCAGTAGTTTGATTACGGATCTGGAAATACCGCCTGATTCAAGAAATTATCAATCTATCGATGAATATTGCACCCATTGCGGTGCATGCGTTCGAAAATGTCCAGCTAAAGCAATCTCATTAGAAGCGGGAAAAAACCATGTACTTTGTGCTGCTTTTTTAGACAAAATAACCGAAAAATACGCTCCCCGTTACGGCTGCGGCAAGTGTCAGACAGGCGTACCTTGCGAAAGTAAAATTCCTTATAAAAAAGCATAATGAATCAATCTGACAAAGAAAACTAGCTGACTATACTTTTTTGAGTATAACCAGCTAGTCTTTTTTATTTTACAGTGCATTCTAGTACTGCGCAGTTTTATTATGTTTATTGATCGGTATGGTCAAAGGAATTGTAAATAACGCTACAAGCGCTACAACAAATACAGAGATGTTAATGCCAGCTACATCGCTGAAAATTCCATACAGCCAGGGGGACACTGCGCCAGAAGCAATCGTGGCTGTATAAAATAACGCAAATGCTTGTTTTTGATTTTCCGCTTTCACTAAATCAGGGACGCTGCCATAAAGCACAGAAGACGTGCCGTTTAAAGCAATTCCTAATAACAAAGAAATTACCATCACAATATGTAAAGAACAGTTCAGTACGCTTATGATAAAAAATGTAGTTAAGATTTCTGTAATAATTACAGATCGTAGTACTCCCACTTTCGTAGCCAAGGTTCCCACAAAAAATTTTCCCATGGCCCCACCGGCAAATACTAGCGAAAAAGCGATGCCGATAGTCGCTACGCTTGCCCCTTTTCCCTGCATTAAAAAAGGAAAAAAAGTCAAAAATCCCATTCGGGTGCTGCTGTCAATAATACCAATCAGTAACAAGGACCAAAAAGCTTTACTCGCTTTCCAACCATTGAAGCCACCCGCTTGTTTGTCAGATTGTAAATGCCCATTATGAGAGATTAGATTTCTGCTATTTATAAATAGCAGCGCTGCAATCGCTAGTCCCACAATCCCCATAATCTGGCTTGCCGCTTGCCAGCTATATTGACTAACAATGAACGAAACACCACTTGGTAAAACAAGTTTTCCCATATCACCAGCTACATTAAATGTACTTAACGCAACTCTTCGCTGATTGCTATCATTATATTCACTAGAGATGATTGATGATGACAAGGGATGCTGTACGCTCGAACCAAGCCCGCCAGCAACTAGCAGCAAACATAAAAATAAAAAGGCCGGTGCTAAACCATAAAAAAACACAGAAATACTTGTAACAATAGTTCCGATCAAGAGAGTTCGGGCTTCACCGAGTCGCGAGGCAAGAAAAGTTGACGGTATTTGAAATCCAGCTAGAAACCCAGAAAAAAGCGTTTTTAAAAAACCAACTTCGGCAAAAGTCAATGAAAATTGGGCCTGCCAAATGGGAAAAAAGATATATAACATATCGCTGAAGCCATCGTGAATAAAATGGGCCAAACTGCCTGTCATTAAAGCTTGATTATATTTCCCCTTAATATTCGCTAAAAGTTGTATCATAAAGAATTACCACCTGTCACTTAGGTTGCTTGCAAATACTCTAGAAAAGCTGTTCCTTGGTCGGCCTGAGCGGCAATCCTTGTTAATAATAATTGCGTTTCCGCGGTAAAAAGCTTTTCCTTATGAAATATTATAGAAAAGGTAATTGCAAAATTGGGAACTTGCTGTAATTCGCTTAAGGCCCCGTCTCGAATGGAATCTGCCACTAGTATCTCTGGCAAAATCCCCGCTCCCAATCCTTTTAATACAGCTTCTTTTACCGCTTCTGAATCACTGTACTCCAAAATAGGCCGGATACTGCGTTCCTGAAATGCGCCATCATATATTTTTCGATAAAGACTGCTTTGCCTTAAAGCAATAATCGGATATTGCCAAATATCATTGCCGTACTTTTGTAACAGTGATGTATGAGCAACCCCCTTTAATTTTTGTAAGCCAAGATTAAATTGTAAAATCTTATGATGCGAGACTGTATCATGGACCATGGCAAAATCAAAACTATTATCTAATATTCCTTTTATCGTTTCTGGTAAATTGATACAATGTTCAATGCTTACGGCAACATTCGGGTTATTTTCATGCAATTCTTGCAAAACGGGCGAAAGCATATGCGCTGCTACAGCTGTACCCAGACCAATGCGAATCGTTCGATGGCAAGATATTTCATCTAGAGCAGTTTGCGCTTCCCTGTGAGTCAAGAGCAATTTTTCTGCATAGCCGACTAAGCACTTTCCCGCTTCAGTAATATATAATTTTTTCCCAACTCTTTCAAAAAGCAAAACACCAAAATGTTCTTCCAGTGTCTTAATCTGAGCCGTTACGGTAGGCTGGCTAAAATTCATCGTTTCTGCCGCCTGAGTAATATTTTCTATTTTAGCAACGCAAAGAAAAGTTTTTAATAACCGCAAATCCATATTCTAGCACATCCTACAATTTGATCTATTTCAATTGTAGGATATATTGATCTATCTGACAATTCATTTGACCTCCTACTATGCTCCCGTGACTCCTTTCAGTTTACCTTGTTTGCTTGATAAAATGAAATTGAATATAGTAATTGTCTTAATAAAAAATTTCAATGGATGAGGAAAAAACGTTCAAAAATAAATGACAAGAGCCTGCTGTAAAGTAACTGCAGGCTCTTGTCATTCTTATCTTACATTCTACTGTATTGATTTTATTTTTTAGCGCTTACTCGTTCTAAAAATTAGCATATATAGAATTTTTCAAACGCTTTATATCGCTCATCGGAGGTAACCCAAACATTCGAGCATATTCACGGCTAAATTGAGTCGGGCTCTCATATCCTACTTTATACGCGGCATCTGCTGCCTCTAATGTTTGGGAAAGTAATAGCCGCCTTGCCTCTTGCAAGCGAATTTGTTTTTGATATTGCAAAGGAGTCATTGCAGTAACTCTCTTAAAGTACTGGTATAGCGACGACGGGCTCATATTAGTTACTTCAGCCAATTCCTCAATATGCAAAGTTCTAGCGAAATCATTACGAATCAATGTAATGACTTGTGCTATAGCATGGCTCCCGCTCACAGTAAATTGCCTAATGACTGCACCTGACTCTGCTTGCAAAATACGATAAAGAATTTCTTTAATACATAAAGGAGCCAGAGTCGGAATATCATCAGGAGTTTTCAAAAGAGCGAGAAGTCGGTGCAAAGCGTCAAGTAGAAGCCCTGACGATTTAGTTACAATTAATCCTTTTTTTAAATCTGATGTTTTATTCAAAACTTGCTTAGAGGACTTGATAATATCATAGATTTGATCAAAACTAAATCCAAGGCGTATGCCTAAATAAGGAGATTTAGGCGAAGCCTTGATAATTTGACCAATGATCGGCAAATGAACAGAAGCAACTAAATATGAAGTTGTGTCATATGTATATCTCTCTGTTCCGAGAAGAACCGTTTTCGCACCTTGCACTATGACGCACAAAGAGGGTGTGTAAATTGTATGTAAAGGCACCGAAATATTAGAAGCGCGAATTAAATCTAGCGATGGTATCGCCGTTGCCTGAAAACCATCTTTATCGGTCAACTGTTGAACTTGCAAGGCTAACTGCTTTTGTTGGCTCTCTAGATTCGAGTCAAATCCGTTAAAAATACAAACCACCTCTACTATTGTTATGGGGCCAATTATAAATTGGTTTGTAGGATTAGGCAAGGAAATTATAGGAATAGGCTACCTATTCAATGCTCGCTTATTCTACAATAAACTCAATCATCAACTCTCTATTACAAATTTTTTATATTAAGAAAGGATGATAGACATGGAAAATCTAGAAGGAAAAGTGGCAATAGTAACAGGTGCATCCAGAGGAATAGGCCGAGTAATCGCTAAACAATTAGCTACTCTTGGGGCGAATGTCATTGTAAATTACTCCCGTAGTCCAGAGAAAGCTGAGGCAGTAGTTGAAGAAATTAACTCTTCTGGAAAAAAAGCCGTTGCACTTCAAGCCGATGTTAGTAATATAAAAGATGTAAGAGACTTATTTACAAACACGATAGCGGAGTTTGGCAAAGTGGATATTCTAATTAATAATGCAGGCGTAATTCTATATAAACTCCTCGCAGATGTAACAGAAGAAGAGTTTGATACGCTCTTCAATATTAATGTAAAAGGAACTTATTTTACTTGCCAGCAAGCAATGAAGCATATGGAAAACAACGGTAGAATTATCAATTTTTCAACTTCAATAATTGGCGGCATGTTTCCAACTTACAGTGTCTACGCCGCAACCAAAGGAGCCATTGAACAAATTACTCGTCAATTAGCGAAAGAATTCGGTTCCAAGAATATAACAATAAATGCAGTGGCCCCTGGTCCAGTTAATACTGAACTTTTTAACTTTGGAAAAACCGAACAGCAAATTGAGATGTTAAAGCAGATGAATGCTTTTGGTCGGATCGGCGAGCCAAATGATATTGCTAATATCATTGAATTTCTAGTAAGTGATAAAGCTCAATGGATAACCGGGCAAACATTACGTGTCAATGGTGGATTTATGTAAAAATCCACCTAAAATTCCAGATCCCACCGTTCTTCTACTAAATCTTTTTTCCACGTAGTACTTGCCACTTGTTCCGTAAGGGTAAAGCCAAAACTTTTATATAAATGTCTAGCCGCACACAACTCTTGAAAAGTCCACAAAAAGACATGACGGAAATTCTTTTGCTTACAGTAATCGATAGCGGTCTTCATTAGCTGACGCCCCAAGCCTGCGCCGCGATATTCGGGCTCTAGCAAAAACCATCTTAACTGCGCTTCGTTTTCACCCGTACTAACAATGGCAATAAAACCAATAATTTGTCCATTATCTTCCGCTACCCAAACTTCGCCTTCCGGCTGTTCATCAATATATTTTGTAAGACTATCAAGTACATATTTCTCAAAAGATCCGGTAAGACCATATTCCTTTTCATAAAGAACACAATGCCGATGTACAATATAGCCAGCCTCGCCATACTTCATGTTTCGTATAATATAAGTCTTTTGCTCTGGTTTATCCAAAAGATTTCTAATGGCTGCCATATGATTCATAAGTTTTTCCTGTTCTTCCTCTGTCAAAGTTTCAAGAATTTTACAGGCTTGTGCTGTCGAATCTTCGTAAAGTTTATGAATGACTTCACAGCCTTTTTCAGTAAGTGATAATAGGTGAGCGCGGCCGTCAGTCAGTGACTTCGCTTTAACAAGCAGTTTATCACGAGTAAATCGCAAGAGTATCCTGCTTAAATAACCTGAATCAATGTGCAACACCTTTGCTAAATCACTAGCAGTGCATTGACTCGAACTATCAATTTCAAGGAGTATCCTAGCTTCCGCAAGCGAGTAAGAACTGCCCAGTATGGTTTGATTCATGAGACCACTTAGATTTGTATAAAACCGATTAAACTTTCTAATTTCCTGAGCATATTTTTCAATTTTTTCCATATTCCATCATACTCTCTTTATCATATTTAATCATAGAATAAAATAAATACTTGATTTTGTCAATCATTTATTTAACTTAGTCAATTATTTTCCATTATTACTCATTAGGCTTGACTCCAGTAAGAAGTATGATTTATAATCATTCCAAATAATTCTCGTGTATATACACAGGAAGTGACAGAGGTTACAATATGAAACCGATCAAAGAAGTTTATCCCAAAACACCAAGTCCCTGTTATTGCCTGAATTTGCGGCGAGCGTCAAGGGCTCTTACTCAATTTTACGATGATACATTAAAATCAAGCGGCCTTACTACCGCCCAAATGTCTCTGCTGAAGCATATCCAACTATCTGAAACTTCTACCATCTCTGAATTAGCTAAAACTGTACGCATTGATCGTACCACCTTGAACCGCAATATGAAACCATTGATTGATGTCGGATTCATTGCAGTTAAACCAGGCAAAGATATGCGCACTAAGCTCATCATACTGACCGAACCAGGCCACACAGCCCTAGTGGAAGGGTTGTCTTTATGGAACGAAGCTCAAGACGCCTTAAAGGAATATATGGGCACAGAGGATCTTGACAAACTCGTCGAGCTACTATCTAAATTGGAAGCGATCGCACCTTAATGAATGGATCGCAATTCACTATTTAAAAGAACAAGGAACATTAACGACACACTTGCCACAAATCTCGCTGCCAGTATCATTCGAATGTTGTGCCGATTCATCCAAATAGGAATTCCCAAGATTTTTATAAAGCTCGGCATTTTTTAAACACACTTGATAACATTTCTTTCTATCATAGCCAGACAAAGTCAACGCTCCTGATGGGCATTTTTTCACACAAATACCACACGCCCCCTCTTTCTTATATAAACAATACTCCTCATCTAGCGGCTTATCTGGCACTATGTCTAAATTTGTAACTAATGTGCTATAGCGACCACAGCACCCCTGTTTCGTAATTAACATATTATTGATACCAAAGGTACCTAGTCCCGCTAACCTTGCAATATGGCGGTGCGACCAATTGCTTATTAATTTTTCCCGATCAAAGGTTGCTGCCGCTTTAGAAACTGCCGCATTATAGCCTCTTTGTTTTATATCACTAATAAGATAACGATTCAATTCTCTCAACATTTTATTAGTTTCTTCATAAGCATAGGCCCACTCTGGAGATGCCGCTTCATGAATTACTTTGTTGGTATTCGCCAGTTCCCGAGTAAATGGAACGAAATAAGCAATAATAATTGTCGGCTTTTCGATTACTTCATGGGGCATAATATGACCTTGCGAAATAATCTCCTTTAATTTAAAAAGCTCCGGATGGTTGGCATCAACAAATCGAACTAAAGGGTCACCCCATTGACACGCGCCAGCTATGCCCTCCTGATATTTAGAAACATAAGTTCGAATCGTGTTAGTTATGGTTTCTTTTAGATTCATTATAATCTCCCTTTCTATAGCAAAACTCCTTCTGCTTAATTTATCATAGCAGAAGGAGTTTTGTTCTTTTTGACTTATATTTTGATTTAATTTGATCTACTTTTGGCACATTTGACGATACGCTCCCGGAGTCATTCCTATCTCTCTGCGAAATAATCGAGTCAGCGTTTCCTGGTTGGCATATCCTATTTGTTGAGCAATTTGCAGTATACTGTAATTAGTATGGGAAAGAAGTTCTTTAGCCTTATTTAACCGCAATTCGCGAATATAAGCAATCGGTGATATTCCAAAGCGTTTTTTAAACCATTCTACATAATATGTTTGATTAAAATGCTCCATGTCGGCAAGTTGCTGTATCTTTAACGGCTCATGAAAATTTTTCTTGATATAATCAATAGAAATTGATAAGTTATCTTCCCTTAAAACGCCTGCTATATAACGAAACAAATCTATTAGACGCTGATTTGATACTGGCATACTTCCTACCTCTGCTGCTAATAGGGATTTAATGGCTTGCCATCGTCCATTGAAGGGGTAAAATTTAGCATGAGTCCCCATTGCCTCAGGCAAATAAGACAAGGGTATATCAAAAACAAAAAATTGGTTCGATTCCCTGGCATAAAAAGAATGAACAACTGCAGAAGGTATAAATATTATCTGTTTGCTCTCTTCGAGAGCCTGACCATCAGAAACTGTTAGGGATCCATAGATAGGAACAATCAGCTGACTATAGGAGTGAGCATGAGTAAATGGCTTATTCTCATAAGTACGACGTTCACATAAAAATGCTTCCATAGCCTCACTCTCCTCAGGCAACCCAGTTTTAACTATCTTATAATAAACGGGCCTTTAATGCAACTACGTCACTCCATTCCGCCACAACAAATATTTATTATTAATGAATTTTGCTGGATTCGTATTTATTTTAGACCAACCGGACACGACTTGAAGCAATTAAAGCAATAATATTGCATCCCGATAGAGTGGGCCTGTCGTATACGCCAGTATCGCTCATCAACAAACAGCTGCTTTTGCTCTTCTGGTGAACTGCTGACAAATTGGTGCCAAAAACTAATATCAGAACCAAGTCCATAAGGTTGTGAGTGTTTAATGCATTTGCTTATATCTGTTTTGCCAGCTTCGTCTAAGGCGCCTCCCGGGCAATTTTTGACACATAAATCACAATGAATACACAAATCTTCTGCAATTTTCTCATCAGGCTCAAGCTCAAGATTAGTAATGAGAGCCGCCAAACCAATGCGTGTTCCAAAACGGGGATGAATAACCAGATTATGCCTGCCAAATATTCCGAGTCCAGCGGCTACCGCAGCATGGCGTTGAGAAAAATCTGCGACTCCCTTTCTATCCTTGTTCTGTTCCATGGGAGAAGAATAGGGCATGTCCACAGTCTTGGCCTGAAATTTTCTTTTCAAAAAACGATTGATTTGGTAGCTGCAAGACCGCTGAAAATAGTTCATATCTAATCTACCATTCATCGCTATAGTAGTGCTGGGACTTTCACAGGTGTCCAATTCCTGAAATACTAACGAAATAATCGTCTTTGCGCCTAGCAAAAAATTATCGATTGGATACGACTTAGGACTTTGATAATCCGCCACTTTTGCAAAGCCTACATCATCTACCCCTAATCCTAAAATATACTGTCTAATTTCTTCTTTAAGCATTTTTACCTCCCTTATTCTTTCTCATTCTAATAAAGTCCATAGTAAAATTCGCTTTTTTATGATACAGTTCTCAAAATCATTAACGTGTATATACACGTTAATGATAATATAACTCATCTTACGACGTCAAGTCCTCTCAGAAATTTCTTCCTTATAAAAAATGACCTGAAACTGTTTCGTTTCAAGTCATCTGATTTTTATTTAAATATAGACTTATAGGGAGATTTTTGATGTTAATCCTTCTTAAACCTTTATATTGATGCGTCTCATCCTTTGCTTATAAGCCTTCTGCTTCTTTTCAGCAGCTTCCTCGATTTGCGCCTTTGTTTCGGCATTTTTCCTACGTGCAGCTACTTCCGCTGCTGCAATCCCATATTGTACACACTCATGCAAGTCTCGCTCCACCTCAGAGACATAGGCATTATCGCCTTGTCGACCACTGTTAAAGTCACCAATATAGGGGCTTCCTGGATGATTTTCCTTGATAGCAGCAGACAAAAGTTTGCTCATACTTCTATTTTCCAAAAGACGTTCGTGTTTAGCCAACAGCCGTTCTCTATCGCGTTCCTTTTTAGCAAATGCCTCTTCCAACTTCAGCCTTTCTTCCTCGAGCTTTCTAGTTGTTTCATCATATACTTCTTGCGCAATATGTTGATCGACTTCAGCCAATTCTGCAAGCTCTTTTTTGGCATCGCCTACAACTTGATGACCGTCGTCATTGTTCCCGTTGTCCTTTCGATCTTGTAGATTCTGCAATAAATTGGCCCGTCGTTCACGTAAAGCCGTCATATTATCTTTTGGCATAAGAGTAGTCAACAAACTATTTAAACTTGCTTGGTCAATTGGCATACTCTCCACTCCATCCGTAAGATCTTACTCTATCACTATTTATTATATCGGTACTTTGTGGGTGAAATATAAGTAAAAATTTACCTAAAATGCATTTGGAACTTTAGAAACGGTTTCTTTCAAAGACGTTTTCCTCACCACAATCCTGTCGAGCTACCGTCCTCGTTTTCCCGTCATATGTTCAATATGGATTTTATAAACGGCCGTAGTATTGATACTATTCGTTATATAAGCCATTCCCTTATCAAAGTACTCACTTGAATATTTTTTTATTAAGGCTATAAGCGCTTGCCGCTTTTCTAGTTCATCGGTAACCTCAACTGCGGTCCCAAATATTACGGCGCTATCATATTCTGTATCAAACTTACTTGGTACTAAATTAACGTAGCTAACTGCAGAAAAACTAACTTTTGCATCATTTTTAATGTTATGAATCTTATTTCCCTCAAGAGCGGAATGAAAGTATATTGCGCCATTTTCATAAACAAAATTTAATGGCACCGCATAGGGATAACCATTTTTGCCAATAGAAGCTAAAGTTCCAAATTCGGCTTTTGTCAAAACTTCAATAGCTTCTGTCTCGGACATAAGCTTATTCTTATGCCTCATTTCAGTAAATATGTTAGTTGTCTCACTCATGGAATCGCTCCTATCTTTCACTGCATTTTCTTAAAGATAATACTATTATCACCGATTTTTTATGCAACGACAAGCTAACCTATGTTACACAATGATCTGAGAAAGTGTCATTCTGGGACTTACCGGTTTTGGGTAATCTTTGACATAACCCACTCGCAATAAAAATTGAATGGTTTTATTGATATTTAGAGACGATAGTATCTCTTGCTGTAGGGGAGCTTCCTCTAACATTTGCGTCATGGGATGAATTGCAATGTTTTTATCTCTAAGCTTAAGCCACATTCGTTGCAATTTACGACCTGCCGCAAGGATTCCAGATATTGACGAATCCTTACTTACTAACAGTAACCAACCACTACCAGATGTTACTTGCCTTTGCACAATCTGAATTGTCTCCTCGCGAAAACTCCTAGTAAGAACTGACTTATCAGAATAAAAATTTTCAACATACCATCTTGCTATACCTTCTATCTCCATGCCCGCAGGCGTTAGACCATTTCGATACTTTTCTCTATCTTCTTTTGACCAGCGAATCCATTTTGCCAATTCTTCTTGCGCCGGATTTCGATAGACTTGTATCCGATTCGCAAGAATCGTACCTTCTTCAAGATATTTTCCCGCGGGAATATCTTTGGGATAATAAATAAAACTATCTCGATCATCGCTTATAACGTCTCTGATATCTGCTACGGATACTGGATCATTCAAAAAATGATTTCTTATCGTTCGACGAAGCTTTATATTTTCTGTATTAAAGTTAGTTCCATTATTATCCTTATACAGTTTTACGGTCACTATTTCACTTTCAAAGGATGATTTTGCCAGCAGTTCCGTTTCAACGGCATACCCCTTTGCATTTGCAGCGACAATAAGATTTTCTAAAAAAGCGCCTAACGACAACAACATTTCTCGATTCTCCGGATCAATAGCAGGCAGCCAACGAGATCGCTCCGCTCCAATCACCCAGTAATGTTGTTCGATAATCTTTACAGTCCAGGGTTGAGTATTATGTCCACTGGGCGCAAGCGATGCTAAATAAAGAATTTCGGCAAGATCTTCCGTTATAAAGTTTTCTTGCTTTAACGGTAAATCTCTTAACACGATTGCATCTTGACGGAATAAATTCCAGACACTCACGCCACTCAACATGACCAGTCCACCCATGCCTCCTAAGAGAAAAGTTCTTCGATTCATAGTTTCCCCTTCCCAAAAATGAGCAGGATTACATTAAGTCGTTACTTAGTTCTTCGAAATCCTTACATGTCCTGATGCAAAGCTCCCGATATTTTTTCAGTTGCAGCCATTGTTGCTTTCTGCACCGCCTCCATAACAGCTGGTTTTGTTCCAATGGAAGTAAAAGGAAGGAAGGTTTTATTACTCCCCTTACCTGAAATATCGCCCATAAAAATATACTGCATCTTATCAGCATCATATAAGCGGATTCGCAAGGTGGCATCAGCCTGAATTTTTTGGAAAGAAGCAATCTGATTATATTCAATCATAGCAGGAAGTATTTCTACGATAACGGCTTTATGGACTCCCACTTTTTTTGTCAACGCTGCCAACTCGGGTTTCTCCACGTTTGAAAACTCTTTAACTCCAAGCTCTTGAATCATAGTTTCTAGTTTCTGCTCTGTGCTGCCTTGAAGCGATAAGTGTGTTTCTAACTGTTGATTCACTTCCTTTTTCAACTGACTGCCATAAGCGTCCTTCGAACTGTCGACAACAACTAAAAGCACATCTTCTCTTGCACTGGCTTGACAAGTCTGTATCGGTACGAAACTTGCACAAAGCAAAGTGATTATAACGGTATAAAAAAAACTTTTTAAAATCATCATATTGACACCTCCGCAAATTATATTATAAAAAATAGCCCTCAGTCTATCTAGGCAACAAAAACTTTAACAGGTCTATCCGTTAAATAATTAGTTATATGAAACTAATCGTTTAACTAAAATAGAATCCCGCTACTTGCGGGACGAAGCTTCGGCAATAATCATTAACAGTTCTTTAAACTGTTCTTTTTGCGAATCGTCTAAACATGCTGTAATTTGGACAGCAAACTGACGATACCCTTGATCCTCTATATCCAACAGTTTTTGACCTTTGGGCGAAAGCTGAAGATGAAAAACTCTTAAATCTTCCGTCGATTGTGTCTTGTAAACATAACCACGTTGAATTAGTTTATTTATAGCAACAGTTACGGTCGACTTTTGAACATTAAATCTTTGAGCTAACTCAGTATAAGTTGGGTTTCCCCTTTCCCGAATCGCATAAAGATAATGAAGTTGGGTTATTGTAAGATCAAAAAGCTCTTTTCCCTCAAGCGATTCTTCCTTATGTTTTCGCATGACTTGCCGCATCGATTGCGATAATACGCCAATCGTTTTTACAATTAAATCTTCGATTCTCATATTGAGCCTCACCAAATATTAGTTTTATAAAACTAACTTTATAGTACATTTCATCACTACCAATTGTCAATATAAATTTGTAAAATTAAAATTGTCATCGTTTCGTCATCGTTTTTTGCTATGATAAATAAAACAATTCTATCTTTTTATGGGGGTGCTCGAATGATAAGAAAAATGATACTTCTAGTAATTGTCTTAACAATTTTTACTGCTAATGCTTTTGCGGCAGCAAAGCCGGAGATTGAAATAAAAAATGATTTAAAAGGATTTAATGGTCGAGTTGGCGTATTTGCTAAAAACTTAAACACTGGAAGAACGATTGAATTCAATCAGGACGATGTCTTTCCCACAGCTTCAACTAGTAAATTAGTTGTGGCACTGGCAACCTACAAATATCTCTATCCCAAAGTTGGGGCGGATACGGCCAATAAGTACGATCAGGATATAGAATTAATGATGACAATAAGCGATAATAACTCTTTTCAGGAATTACTAGATGAAATAGATGCTACTAACAAAGATGCACTAACCAAAGTAACGAAAGACCTTCATCTTCGTAAAACAAAAATTCATAGTGAGGACGCCTTTAATAGTTATCGTTATCATAGCATCACAACCCCCTACGAGATGGCCAAAATATTCGAAAGCATCTACACTAACAAATATTTGAACAAAGCCAAAGGCGAGCAACTAAAATCAGAACTCGCTAATACGATCTTTCACGATGAAATTCCCCGCTATATGGCGACAACGGTATTTCATAAAGTCGGCGAATTAGATGATATTCTTTGTGATGTCGGGGTCATTCAGGACGGCCATGATCCCATATTAATCAGTTTTTATACCGCAACGACGGATCATACCTATTCCAGCGACTTTATCGCAACTGAATCAGCGAAACTTTATAATGCCCTACGAAGAAAATAGTAAACTAAAAAAGCACTATGAGCCTCTAATCAGGCATATAGTGCTTTCTGCTGTATAGCAATAAACAATAGTAAGTTTGTCAATTTCAAAGTAAACACTATTTATTTCAAATGACCTACCGTAAACTCTTTAAAATTTCTTTCTGCCTGCACTGTTAATTTCTTTTACTATTTTCTTGACCCCTTCCTCAATTTTAGACTCATCAACACTAGAAACATTTAGTTTTAAAAGCTTGCTTGACGGAAATGAGTCTAGATAATTGGCGTTTGCCAGTTCTATTATGACACCTTGTCGCTTCAGATTTCTAAGTAATTGATTGCTATTAATGTGTTCCGGTAAAATAATATGGGTATGCATACAAAGCGATGAAGGCATTGTTATCTTCTCTATGTCTAAAGTTTCATTACTATATTTAGCAAGCGACTCATATAAAAGTTTTGCACGTAAGAGATAGCGAGAGCAAATTTTTCGTTTATGTCGTTCAAACATACCGCTTTTTATATATATTTCGAGCGCCGCTTGCGAGATCATGGAACTGTCAATATCAGCAATTTTTTTATACTGCTGAAATTTTTCGACTAAATCTTTAGGTAGAACCACCACGCCAACTCGCAATCCGGGGAACATAATTTTTGAATAGCTTTTTAAATAAATGACTTTATCATCTCTATCATAAGCATGCAGCGGATCGATTTTAGAGTTTTGTTCATAATCAGCCAAGTAATCATCCTCGATAATATATACATTATATTTTGCCGCTAATTTAACAATTGCTATTTTTTCCTTTTGGGAATAGGAAGTTCCCAACGGATTATGAAATCTTGGCATAGTATAAAAAAATTTAATCTCTTCATCACGGAAAATGCGCTCTAACTCAACTAAGTCAATGCCATTGACGGTTCTAGCTATGCCAACCGCTGGTATTTTATAGACCTGTAAGTACTCAAGAAATAAGTGATAGCTTGGTTGTTCCACTAATATTTTGGTTTTATGATTGGGAAAAGGCAGAGTATTTAAAATTGCCAACGCCTGCTGCACACCAGAAGTAATAAAAATATTTTCTTGCTTCGTAAAAACTTGATAAGTTGCTAGTTGTTTCTGCACTACCTTGATTAAGGACGGTAATCCTTTTGGTGTTCCATAATTAAATAGCTCTTGCCGATACGTGTCTATGGCTTTATTTAAAGAATGCTGAAAGTCCAGATAAGGAAATACACTCCAACTCGGCGCAGTAGAGACAAAGTTCAATTCTTCACTTTTATTCTTTGTTGTTATATCAAACCGCTTTTGCACTACATAATATCCGCTCTGAGGTATAGTAAACACCATATCCTGACGTTCCAATTTTTGAAATGCTTTAATGACCGTATTGAGACTGCATTGATATCGCTTTGACAAATCACGGATTGATGGAAGCTTTTCCCCTGCCTTATATTGATTCGTTTGAATCATTTTCTCCAACTCATTGACCAAAGAAAGATATTTATACATGATTCTCTCCCGCTAAACTGTAACCATACAATTTACTTTTATTCTAATTGTACATCTGTTCTATTTGTATTACCATAAATTCAAATAAAACTTATCACACTAGGGAGATGATTCTCATGACACAACTCAACAAGGCCTATGTTGCCGCACTCTTATATGCTCTCATTATCGGCTTCTCATTTATGTTCGTAAAAATAGCTTTAGCTTCAGCTAGTCCCATAGATACACTCGCGCACCGCTTCACTCTTGCTTTCTTAGCTGCAGCCATACCGCTTATTACAAAACAAGTCCGGTTGGATATTACTAGTAAAGACTTTATAGCGATACTCCCTTTAGCCATACTCTACCCAGCATTATTTTTCACTTTTCAGGCTTTCGGTCTAGTTTATACGTCTTCGTCGGAAGCAGGAATAATCCAAGCCGCAGTGCCCATATTCACCTTAGTTCTTGCTACTTATTTTTTAAAAGAACAATCCACCCAATGGCAAAAATTATCGACTTTATTATCTGTAGCTGGGGTCATTTACATCTTTGCGATGAAAGGCATTATGCTTGATCTTACAAACATGAAAGGAATTATTCTAATTCTGCTTTCTACATTGTCCGCAGCTTGCTATAATGTTTTGGCCCGAAAAATAGCTAGAAAGTATTCACTCACTGTAATCACCTATATTATGGCGACGCTTGGCATGATTACTTTCAACGGCATCGCTCTTATAGAGCATGCCACAGCGCATACTCTAGCTTATTATTTTGCACCTTTTGCCAACAAATCGTTTTTAATCGCCACCTTATATCTTGGTGTAATCTCATCCTTTGGTACAGCTTTTTTATCTAACTATGTACTGTCAAGAATGGAAGCCTCTAAGATGAGTGTATTCAGTAACTTAGCTACACTCATTACCATCTTCGCCGGAGTCGTGTTTCTACAGGAAAAATTAGAATCTTTTCACATAATCGGCGCAGCTATCATCATTCTCGGCGTTATCGGAACGAATTATTTAGGAAAAAGCAAAAAGAAAACTATCGACTAAATTCAAATAGTTTTCTTTAAGCCTTCCTGGGGTTCATATTCTATTCAAATCGACAATCGGTTGATATATATCTAACTCACAATAATTATCTTTGCATAAATTATTATTGATATATTCAAATCTAAATGTATCAGCAAATTTATAACCTGATTTTAAGCCCCATTTTGAATATAGATGAACAAGTAATCGCCCCACTTGTCTGCCATTAATTTCATCAGGGCGAAAAAAGCCAACAAAACGAAAAACTACATATTTGTACGCAGGTATGACAATTGCCTCCATATGATCCGGGGTATGGTCAAGATCCTTAACTTGCAGCGATGGCATATAATAAATGCAACCATTCCCCGTGTCACTCCAATCTGTATAACCAAAGTAAACTTCTGAATCAACGGGATTCGTAATCTTATCCCTCTGGTTATAAAAAAAGTCTCTGCCATAAAGGTTAGCAATCTTATCACCAGATTTGCTAAGTATTTTATGTTTCACGCCAACTAAATAAAACTGGGGTTTAAACATAAACGAAGGCTTGTAGATCACAGAATTATTAACTGACATAATGTCATCAATATTTAGCTTTTCTTGAATGAGTAGTGACATCGGCTCCAATCTGATCTTTAGCGGCGTAACCCCAAATTTCTTGCGAAAAGCTCTAATGTAAGACTGCTCATAATCAAAGCCGTAATCCATGGCGATGTCAATGACTCTTCGATTCGTATCTTTAAGGTCAGAAATACTCGATGAAAGCTTACGGAACTGAACATATTCCATCAATGATTCACCCGTCAACGATTTAAACATTCTGTGCAAGTGGTATTTCGATATGCCACAATGCATAGCTATATCATCTAAAATGACCTTATTGTACAAATTTGCTTCTATATATTGAAGACATGCAGCAATCGTTGCTTTTAAATCCATGATTATATACTCCTGACCTCTCCTGATCATTTCCCATCCATTTTCAAAATACCTCAGTTGCAGTATCTCTTCTCCTGTTTCAGGCTGAATAAGACTTAAGAACCAGTGTTGCATTATGTCCGCCAAAACCGAAGGAATTAGTCAAACCATAGTTTATGGCTGCCTCTTTTCCTTCATTGGGCACATAGTATAAATCACATTCCCGATCCATCGTCTTGTAATTGATTGTTGGCGGCAAAAATCCATCCTTAAGCGCTGAAGCGGTAATAATTGCCTCTATGGCTCCCGCGGCTCCTAATAAGTGACCGGTCATTGATTTGGTTGAACTGACTGCAAGCTCATAGGCATATTTTTGAAAAACAGTTTTTATGGCATGTGTTTCAATTTTGTCCCCTAGGGGCGTTGATGTGCCATGAGCGTTTATATAACCAATATCATCGGGTTGTATCCCCGCATCTTCTATTGCCAGCTTCATGCACCGGGTCGCACCTTCTCCCGCCTCAGCTGGAGCCGTAATATGATATGCATCATTGGTGCAACCATAACCCACGATTTCTGCAATAATAGTAGCACCCCGCCCTAAGGCATGATCGAGTTCTTCGATAATAAGCGTGCCGGCACCTTCTGCCAATACGAACCCATCTCGATCCAAATCAAAAGGTCTAGACGCCATAGCTGCATCTGGATTGGTCGTCATGGCTTTCATTGCACAAAAGCCAGCGAATGCTAACCTGGTAATAGAGGCCTCTGTTCCACCGGCAATCATCATGTCAGCACCATTTCTTTGAATGATTTTATAAGCATCACCAATGGCATTAGTCGACGATGCACAAGCTGAAACAGTACATTCTGTAAATCCCTTGACACCATATTTAATCGCAATAAGTCCAGCAGCCATATTAGGTAACATCATTGGCACCAAAAAAGGACTAATTCTGCTAGTTCCCTTTTCTAAGAGTACGCTATGCTGCTGTTCAATGCTTTCTATCCCACCAATCCCAGTTCCAATAAGTATTCCCACACGCTCTCTGTTCAATTTTGTAAAATTGATTTTAGCTTCATCCACTGCCATTTGCGCAGCCGCCATGGCGTACTGGGCGAATCGGTCCATTCTTTTAATTTCTTTCTTCTCTAAAAACTGATCCGGCTCAAAGTCCCTTACCTCAGCCCCTACCTGGGTAGGTAAATCGGATACATCTATTCTCTCTATTCTCCGAATGCCTGACTTCCCCTGTTTAATTGACTGCCAGAGTTTATCTGCGCCACACCCGAAAGAAGATACAGCTCCCATCCCGGTAATAACAACTCGTCTATTCATTTTATAATCCCTCTCTCATCATAATTTTATTTTAATAATTGCCAATCGGTTTTAGTTCTATTACGATAATCAAAAATTCAAGTTCCTTGGGTCTTACTAAAAATAACACATATTGAACAGCAAAAATGAACAGCTGTTGCTTTTTAGCAATGACATTACGAAATAATCAGATCATATCGGCAGGAATAGTTACTGCTATTATTTTAAAATCGACATTATACAAAAAACCAGCTCTGTGCGATACAGAGCTGGTTTTTAAGTAATGATTTTCAATGATCTACTTCACAGAAATTAGACTTATCAGGTATTGCACTCAAAAGCATGCTGAACCCAATTTATTCTTTAACAAATTCAATTCTATTGCGCCCATTGGCCTTTGCTTTATAAAGAGCCTTATCCGCCTCACTAATATTTTCAAGTACATTATTCTTAGGTGAACATTTTATTGTTGCAACACCGAGACTGATTGTAACATAATCGGAGATTCTCGAACCAGTATGGGGAATACGCAGCCGTTCAACACCGCTTCTCATTTTTTCAGCAATTACTTTTGCACCTTTCCTGTCTGTTTCTGGCAGCATGCAAATAAACTCTTCTCCTCCGTACCGAGCAACAATGTCTGCCGGTTGGCAAATACTGCTTTCTAAGACTCTTGCAACTTGTTGCAGACAGTTATCACCGCAAAGATGTCCGTAATAGTCGTTAAATGCTTTAAAATAATCAATATCAATCATAATAAAAGATAACATTGCCCCAGAGCGCGATAACCGCTCATACTCAGCCGACATTATCTGATCAAAATAACGCCGATTAGCCAAGCTTGTCAATCCATCTATATTACTTAATACTTCAAGTTTTTTTATCGTACTTTCCAGTTTTTCTTCGACTAACTTTCGCGAATGAATATCTGTTAGCATGACGAAGAGTCCCGTAAAATAACCATCATCATCCATCATAGCTTTTACAGAAATAATCACCCAATGCCTCGATCCATCTTTTTTCCGCAAATAAAGCTCATATACAGCGTCTTCGCCACGCATTCTTTTTTGCAGATTTATTGCGAGTTCACCCAAATGTTCTTCAAATACTAATTGTTCAAAATTACTTCCTACTAATTCTTCTATTTCATAGCCAAACATAGCCGCTAATTTATCATTGGCAAATGTAATTGTCAAATCTCGTTTCAAAATTAAAATGCCCTCACTAGCAGTCTCGACAATGAATCGATAAAGGGCTTCGCTCTCTTTTACTTTTTCTTCTGCTATTTTTCGGTCAGTTATATCCGTGCCAAGAACGACAAACGAAACAACATTTCCTTTTTCATCAAATTCAGGTATATAGTCAACTTTAACCCAGCGTTTCCCAATTGCAACCTCAAAGTAGTGCTCATAAGTTACAGACTTGCCCATTCTAACTGCTTCAATATATTGAATTGCATTTTGATAGTTTACCTTCGGTAGTATTTCCTTCATGTGACGACCAATAATTTGTTCTCTAGGAATATTATAGCCTCGCGCAAATGCTTCATTAACAAATTCGTACCGTAAAGTAGCAGCATTAATATATGAAATATAGACAGAAATACTATCTATAATAAAATATAACTTTTCATCCAATTTTTCTTTAAGCTTTACTTCTTTTAGAATTTGTAAAATGTCCTTTATCTCGCTGTCACTATTCCCTTGAGAAAAGCGTCCGGTTGTCAAACATCTCACTCCTCACAGAATCCAAGAGAAACCATCTCGCCGATCTCCCATTCAAGCAATTTCATTTATGCAAATATATAGTTTTTACAACTCTGATACGAACAGCTAGTTTCGCCAGGCATCGTCAGCATAAAATTGCTCAATAAGACGCTTTCTAAATAAAAAATAGCCCAAAGGATTTTCCTTTGGCTCCATTGTTATGTTCATAATAAATACATTCTCAAAAATTGTCAAACTATAACTTTTGATAGATTTTTTAGAGAAAGAGCTGTCTTATTCCTTGTTCGAGGAAAACAAAAATCATCATCCCCTTCAATAAAAAACCACTTGATATATTTTAAATATCAAATGGCAATTTAAATTATGTCCATATTAGGATTTTTTGATTTATGTCTATTTTAAATATCTATAAAGATTATTTTATTAATACTTTTTCACTATTATCTACTAGAGTAAACATACTCTCTTGGTGTAATTCCGAGAATACGTTTAAACTGCCTATTAAAATGGCTTTGGTCAGCAAAACCCGTCTCAAAAGCAACTGCTAATATGGATTGACCTGTTAGTAATAATTCCTTTGCTTTTTGAATTCGAATAAAAATTTGATAAGTATGCGGGGGAATACCCATTTCTCTTTCAAATTCTCTTAGTAAATGGAACTGACTTTTGCCTGAAATAATTGCTAATTCTTGTAATGAAATACTTTTGTTATAGAATTGATGAATGTAATCTTTAACAACCTTCACAACTTTATTATCTCTTTTTTTATTCAATTCAGCATAGGTTAAGGTAGTGTGTCTCTGTAATATGGTCGCTATAGTATTTGTAAAGACAGATTGATGTTCCATGGATAAAGGAAAATGCTCAAATAATGCAAATAAGTTCAGTAATTTTTCAGCACATTCATTATCAACTACGACTGGATTCGGAAAATAAGGGATCAAATTATTTTTCTCGTTTATTTGCTCTGCAATTTTCTGCAAACATCTTAGACTAGGATACATAATATGGTACCGCCAGCCAATCTGTTGATTGGCTGCGGCACCAGTATGAATCACTCCTGGGTTCATTAACACAATACTCCGTTGAGGCGCCCACTGTTTATCTCCGTTATAATCGAAAACTTCACAACCATTTTCAATTACTCCGATACCAAAGCCATCATGCCAATGGCGTGAAAAAGCATGTGTTGTGTAGGAAGCCTTATATATCTCCAGATTATTCATATCTGCTACTCTAACGCAGCTAGCTTTGTTCTTTTTGAGCATGACCATGAAACATAAGCCTCTTTCCAACATTTATTATATGAATACCATAGAAGATTCCACCTATAATTATTATAATGCCTACGAGCTCAAAATAGTGAGGTAATCGATATTCAACAATATAACCATATAACAATCCAAAGATCATTTCTCCCACAATCAATTGTCCAGCAAGGGCTGTAGGTAAACGATTAGATGCCTTATTCCAAAAAACTGTTGCTCCCCATGAGCAAAGAAAACCTAACATAAGGCTGCCTAGCCAAAAATGGCCGTTACTTTCATCGGGCTGGAATAAGTAAGAAATATAAAAAGAATGAGAGTACAGTGATAGACTAGCTAAAAAAACTGTTACCAGAATAAAAGTAGCAATCCCTGTGATCGTTGCCCAATCTTTCGAAGAGATCTGTGGATGTCTCTTTAGAAACAGCATATTTGCCACACCATACCACGTCCACAGAGCAAGCGCCACGATCCCAAAGAAAAAGCCAAGAATATTATTAAATAACGCATCACTCATTTGCAAGTTATAACTATTTATAACTATAATCCCGCATAAAACTAACAAAACTGACGGGAGTATACGCTTAAGAGAAAACTCGCGAAATAGCCAGTTTCCATATAAAGAAACTGTTATTGGTAACATACCTATTACTAGTGTTGAAAGTGTTACCCCTGCCAATTGAATAGCAAGCACCAAGAAAAAATAATAACCTAGATTGCCGCAAAAAGCAAATAACAACGCCTGCGCCCACATCTTCCTACCACCATTAGGGAAAAACATATTCTTTTTTCTACAGAGCCAAATCACAATTGAAAAAACTCCGTAAACCAAAAATCGTCCACAGGTAATTTCAACAGCACTATATGAAGGCAATAATTTAGGTATGATAAACGCTAGCGCCCAGATTCCGTCAGCAATGACTGCATATATAATTCCCGAATTATAACGCATAAAAAAACCTCCATCAAATGATAGAGAAAGTTTACCACGCTACTAGCGTTAAATCTTGTATGATATTGCTCTTTAGAAATGTTATACTCATCATATACATTAGTAATCTATCTACTTAAAAAGAGCATTTTATATGTCTTAAATCCTTATATTAGCTAAATAATCTTGCTTTATACGCATACAGCCACAACATATCCTGCAACAAAAAAAGCTTGAAGTCCACAAATGGAACTTCAAGCCTTTTTCAATCTATTTTGCATTCTGATGAACTGCACCATTTTCTGCTTTCATTTCTTTTTCGGTGATTTCGCTACCCCGCTTAATCGCTCCCCTGTTATTAGAGCATTTGTTTTGCAGATATCACCGTTACTTCCATGACCGCACGAATCCAAGAGAATTTTGCCTTCATACGATCAAAGTCTTCACCGGATTTTATAAAGCGAGTACTTCCCTTGACGATACAACCTGTTCCTTTGTTTTTATACCCCATTACTTCCCGGCAGGCAATCGAAAGAATTGCTTCGTTGTGGATTGCAAGATTTTTTTCGGTTTTAACAAAACCAGCAACCGGAATAAGCAGCTTATCATTTTGCGTTACTTCGATATAGCTATTCCAAGTATTCACTAAATGAGGACCATCGTCGCCGCTAGTTACAATCGAAACCGCGCTATCGACAGGATGTGAAAGAATCTCCAATAATTTTTCGTTGAGCATAATAATAACATCCTTTCTTTTTACAAATCTAATTGATTATCAGATAGGTATTATTATAAAATACAAGTGACCCCAATAACAGAGACAGTTTTTCGAAATTTAACAGGGGCAATTCTGCATATGACATTACCTTCTTCCTATAGCTAGCAGCAGTTTAGCTATTCTAAATTACGATGATTGATAGGTGAAAATTGATGTTTATATTAGATAGCAATGATCGTCGTCCCTTACATGTTAAACTCTATAATCAGATTAAAAATCAAATTTTATCTGGAAAACTGACTCCAGCAACCAGACTTCCCTCTGTTAGAAATTTATCACAAGAGCTATCGATAAGCCGCAATACTGTAGAGTATGTTTATGAACAATTATGTACCGAGGGATTTATCTATAGTAAACCCCAGAGTGGATACTATATTTCTCTACTAGAACAAGAATTCTCCCATCCCCTAAAGATAGCATCCCCTGTACACCAAGCCGATAAAAAAACGTATTTGTTTGACTTTCATCCAGCGCTTCTCTCATCAGATAGTTTTCCCATTAAACTTTGGCGTAAACAGCTAACAGATTGCCTGCAGGAAGATCCCAAGCAATTTGCCTTATACAGTGATCCCTGCGGAGAAATTGAGTTACGCCGGGAAATCCAACAGTATCTAGAGCGTTTTCGCGGCGTTTCTTGCGCTCCTGAGCAAATCATTATCTGCTGTGGAATACAAGATAGCATGTCCAGCCTTGCCCAAATATTAAAATCTGATCACTCGGTATTGGCGGTTGAAGATCCTGGACATTGGATTCCTAGATCAGTGTTTCAAAACCATTCTTATTCGATTCGTTCTATTCCAGTAAATTCTGATGGCATAAATCTAGACTATCTAAAAAGCACCAATAGCACGCTTGTCTATGTTACTCCATCCCACCAGTTCCCATTAGGTTACATTATGCCTGTGGAAAATCGCCTAAAGTTAATTCATTGGGCAGAAACTGTCGGAGGCGTAATTATCGAAGATGATTATGATAGCGAATTGCGCTACCACGGAAAACCAATTCCGGCACTGCAAGGCCTGCATCCAGAAGGAAAAATCGTATATATAGGTACTTTTTCCAAAATTTTATCGCCTGCCCTTAGAGTAAGTTATATGGTCTTGCCGCACCAGCTCTTAAGTACTTATAACAAGTTATTTGGCAAATATGCCGCAACCGTCTCATTATTAGAACAACGAACGTTATTACGATTTATGCAACAAGGATATTTAGAAAAACATTTGAGAAAAATGCGTACAAAGTATAAAAAAAAGCACGATGCCCTTGTCCAATCTGTTGATTGTCATTTCGGGAATCACGCCCATATTCTTGAACAAGGAGCTGGACTGCATATCGTTTTAGAATTAGTTGATTGTTCTTTAGATGAACAAGAACTTATACGCCGTGCAGAAGAGAAGAATGTCCGTTTATTGCCCCTTCCTAGTATTTTCCAGAAAAACAAGGCTCATGCACCAAGAATCATGCTTGGATTTGGCGGCATGAGCCCTGATGAATTGGAGAAAGGCATTGAATTATTATCTCGCGCCTGGAATCTATCCTAATAGCTCTTCATTTTCATCGCTTCAATGACATCTTTATTTAGCAATATTCCTGTCCTCATGCCTTCATAGATTCATAGATTCATAGATTCATAGGGCTATTATCCTTTTAAATAGTCCATGATTTCCATTAATAAACCTGAAGCCAAATATAAGCTTCAGGTTTATTAATTATTGCATCAATATGTTATCCGGGAAACAATATGCTATTCATATCTTATTCAGTATTTCGACATCTATAATCCCTTTTTATTTCAAAGGTATCCTCTCAAGTTCAGTGTAAATTTTGGAAATTCCTTTATGAATATCTGCTACGGTCGTGCGTGCCACGCTAATTCTTATTCCCTTTTCATAATAATGACTGTTAACAAAACAATCAATTCCTGGAGTAACTAGAATGCCCTGTCTTCTCTTTAAGTTTTCTACAAATTGGGTTTCATTAATATGTTTAGGCAATTTCAGATAGCTATAAAAACCACTCTCGCCGCCTACCCATTCCCCCCCAAACTTTGCTGCATCTACAAAATGCATCTTAAGACATTCAAGCTTTGACGACAATTCATTTTTAACGGAACCACTATGCTTTTTAAGCAAATTGCTGCGTATATAGATCTCCAAAGTAGATTGTGACACCAGCGATGGTGAGAAATAAGAATGGTAATATGAGTACCGTACATGTTCAGTAAATACAGGCAACAGATGCGATGGAATAACGGTTATACCAATTCTAATCCAGGGTATTATTTTAATGAAGCTTCTCAAGTAGATATGATGTTTATGATCACCGTAGGCGTATATGGGATCTCCATAGTTGCCAAATATAATATCGCCAAAATAATCATCCTCTACAATATATACATCATATTTTTCCGCTAGTCGTGCAATAGCTTTTCGTTGCTCCTTAGGGTAACAAGTACCTAACGGATTGTGACTGCTCGGCACTGTATAAAAAAATTTGATCTTTTCTTTTTTAAAAAGAGCCTCCAGAAAGTCTATATCAATTCCTGCTTTATCTCGTGGTATGCCAAGAATTTTGGTACCACTCATTTTCAAAAAGCTATTATAATACCTAAATGTAGGTTGCTCAATCAAGATAGTGTCTTTATTATTTGGAAATGGCATTTGGTTTAAAATGTTAAGGACTTGCTGAACGCCCAGATTAACAAAAATATTATCGGTAGTTGTGAATACTTGAAAATCAGCTAGGTATTTGGGCAATAAATTTCTTAGAGAAGGAACGCCATAGAGCTTATGCCCCGCAAAGCTATTTGTATTGCATATGTCAACCGCCCGGTCGAGACAATGCTTTAGGTCAGGGATATAGTTATTACCAAACAACGGATTTCCTCTAGAAAAGTCGATTATTGCAGTATTGGTCTGTTCTGTCTTTAGGCGGTTCTCCACAACATAACATCCACTCTGGGGAACAGAATAGATTAAATGTTTACTCTTTAAAATATCATACGCTTTCACTGCGGTGTTTTTGCTACATTGGTACGTAGCGCATAATTCCCGTATAGACGGTAATCTTTTGCACTGCATAAATCTGCCTTCTTGTATAAATGATTCCATGTCTTCGACAATCCGCTCATATGCTTTTCTCACACATTCAGCCCCTAACTGTATCGGTACAGTATGAGTATAACACAATTGTTACTAGAATTTTTTAGAGCTATAATGGATTTGCTAGCAAAACGCAATATACGAAAGAATCTAAACTTAGGGGGTTGACCGAATATGCTGAAACAACAATGCCTGCTTAATACGTTTCATATAATTATTGATGGCCTATTTGCTAGTGTACCAGTACTCCTTTCATTTATGACTATCTCTTTTGGATCTAGCGAAAAAGATGCTGGTATCATTTTCTCGCTTGCAATTATGGTAAGTACTCTTGCCGGATTATCTACGAAATTCTTTTCCCAACAATTCGGGGTGTTGCGCACCTTAATCATAATAACGTTATTATACGGCTTTGGATTTCTTACTAATGCCTTTACCCCAAATATCTATCTTGCAGGATTTTGCTTTACCATAGCAATTGCAGGATATGGTATATTTCATAATGTTGCTTTTTCGTATCTTACATTAAACTCTGAAAGACAATCGCTTGGAAAGATTATGGGTAACTTCACTGCGATCGGTGATATTGGTAGGATTCCTTTTGCTTCACTAGCGGCTTTTATTGCCGCTTGCCCTATATTGGAGTTTCCAGGGTGGCGAATTGTCTGTTTAACCTATGGCCTGGGAGTTTTGTTATTTTCAGTATATATATCTGTTTCCTCCTTCAACATAAAAGAAAAAATCAATCAAAATAATTCGCCAGCAGTAGAAACAAAAAGCCATTTACCTACCTTCTCACTTTTACGCAATCCCGAATATGCGCTACCAATAAGCGCAAATATACTTGATGCATTTGGAAGTGACCAGATATTTACATTTTTACCTTTTCTACTCTTTGCGAAAAGTATGGATCCAAAAATTCTTGGAACTTTTGCTCTTGCCTTTACATTTGGCTGCTTCCTTGGAAAAATAGCATGTGGAAGAATGGTTGATATATTCGGCACACGGAAAGTATTTGTTATATCAGAAGTTATTATGGCGATACTCCTGGTGATTCTTGTTATAGGCCAGCAACTTTTTATCATTCTTGGAGCATCACTTTTGCTTGGCATTGTAACAAAAGGGACAATTCCAGTTATCCAAACTATCATTACAGAACCAGTTAAAGGAAAAGACAAATATGACGACATTTTTGCAATTAGTACCTTTTGTCGTGGAACTACGAATATAATTTCTCCTCTGCTTTTTGGCTTTATCGCTTCATCACTTGGTGTAATTTGGATTTATGCTATTATGTCCGTTATTGCTATATTCGCTGTCATACCAGTACTCATGATGGCTAAAAATATACAACCAATAGATATTATGGTACCTTAACAAAGGCAGCACCAGCAGCATATCCTGCAACAAAAAGGCCTGAAGTCCAAAATAGAACTTCAAGCCTTTTCCTGTTTATTTTGCATTTTGATGGGCTGCACCGTTCTCTGCTTGCGCTTCTTTCTCTACAGCCGCACTGCCGCGCTTAATTGCTTCTCTAACCATAGAACCAACTTCGCCTGTTGTCACATCGCTCCAGTCATTATCTTCCACTTTTTCGCCAAAGCCAAGATCATGGGCTAATTTATACTTTGTTTCCTCTGACATAACGCCGCCTTTATGAGACATAGAAAACACCTCCATAAATATTTTTAGGAAGCCTAAATATAGTATTTACCCATTTAAATCTTGTTATGTTGCAATGGCATAGATTTTTTTATTTTTCTCGAATTGGAAAATTAACAAATGCGGCTAACGAGGCCAAGAACATATCAACATACCATACCCACAAATAATTGCCATCATGAGCCATAGCAAGTCCGCCAAGCCAAGCGCCAAGAAAGCCGCCGATTTGATGGCTTAGCAAAGTAAGACCAAACAAAGTAGCCAAATATCTTGTGCCAAAAAGTTTTCCTACAAGCCCTGCCGTTGGCGGCACCGTTGCTAGCCAGGTAAATCCTAAGAAGGCAGCAAAAATATAAAAAGTCACCTCGGTCTTGGGAGCTAATAAGTAAGCCATTATCATCAACGCCCGACTTCCATACATGACAGCCAAAATATACTTCATTTTATAACGCATCCCCAGCGAACCAGCTGCTAAGCTACCGCCAACATTAGCTAGTCCAATAATCGCCAAAGCCGCTGCTGATACAGTCGCGGAATGACCACACAAAGCAACTTCGCCTGGTAAATGCGTCACTAAAAAGGCAATATGAAAACCGCAGGTAAAAAATCCGGCATGAAGACACCAATAGCTCCGATCCGCAAAAGCAATCCTAATCTGCTGCCAAATACCCTCACTAGTATTTTGAATTGCCTCTTTTGAATGCGCCACTGTCTTTTGACGAAACAACGCAGCCAGCGGAATAGTAAGCAGCGTAAAGCCGGCCATAGTAAATAAGGCGGCGATCCAGCTAACTCCATGAATGATGGCCTGCAGCAAAGGAGCAAAAATAAATTGGCCGAGCGATCCGCCTGCATTGATAAAGCCCCCGGCAAAAGAACGCTGTTCTGGTAATAGCTGATGCGAAGTAGCGCCAATCAAAATAGAAAAACTGCCTGCTCCTGCGCCAGCAGCGCTCAAAATCCCCATAGCCAAAATGAGCATACTTTCGGATTGTGCGAAGGGAGTCAATACTAAACCGCCAGCAAGAATCAACGCTCCAGCCACAAGAACGCCATAAGAGCCGCGCTTATCCGCTATAGCACCAAAAATTGGCTGAGCTAACCCCCAGACAAACTGTCCTATTGCTAAAGAAAAACTAATTGCTACAATTCCAAGTCCTGTCGCTTCATGGATTGGCGCTACAAACAATCCTGCCGTCTGCCTAGCACCCATAGTAATGGCTAAAATAGCCGCAGCGCTAAGCACAAACAGCCAGGCTGATCGCGTTAAATTCACTAAGGTCACTCCCTCTCATCTCTGTCAAGCTAACGCCGGATAGGTAAATAATAAAAAATGAGTTACATTCAACATAAAATGCAACAATATAGCCGCCTCAATTCGCTTAGTCCGCTCATAAATCCAGCCGTAACCTAATCCCGCTATGGTTCCCCAGATACTGTAAGCAATACCGCCAGCATAATGAGCAAAACCAAATAAGCAGGCCGTAACAATAAGTGCAGCATAACCGCCCCAAACAAAGCCTTGCCAAAGCTCACTGAGTTGTTTTTGCAAAAAGCCGCGAAAAAAGGCTTCTTCGGGGACACAGACAAAACATAGATTCGTAAAAAGCCATAGGGGAAAACGATCAGGCAATTTAGGATCAAAATGGACTTCACCAAAAGCCACGGCAAGAATCACTAACATACCAACAAATAACAGGCACCTAACTTTCATTGCCTGCCACAGCAAAGCCCCTTGCATTTTGCTTGCAATCAGCCTGTGGCCAAAACCAAGTAGGAGCAAGCCAACAAGCGCCTTGTCAAAGTTTAAATACATGGTAAAAGGAATGCCGTCTTGACTAATCTGTATATTGGATAACACATTAAGATTATGGAAATAAGGAATTTTATGAGCGCCTAAAAGAAAGGCGAGGCTTATAATGCAAAGCCCCGTCACAAATTTCTTGCCTGGAGAAATGCCGTTCTGGTAAAACAGATACAGACTGTATCCTAGAATAGCAATTGGCGCTACAGCAGCCAAATCAATTTGCTGACTCGCTAGGCCGAATAAAATAGCGCCGCTGGTAAAGATCGGCCACAAGCTAACTTTTCGCTGTAAAATCCTCACAGGCGGCAAACACAAAGCAAGCACGGCAAAATAGAGAAAACCATAGCATAGCCAAGTTAACACATCTAGTAACACAAAATCACTCCGTTAGATCAATTCGCGATTCTTTATAAAAAACGAGATTTAGATAAAATTCACTTTTAAGGGATCTCTGTCAGGCAGCCGTTTAAATTTATAGCGTGGATAGCCAATCATTACGGCGCCAGTAGCTCTTTGTCCTGCCGGAATTGAAAATAAAGCAAGCAAGGGATCGTAATCAGCCAAAAGACACATTTCAAGAATTCCCGCCCAGCAAGAACCAAGCCCGAGAGCGGGTGCAAAAAGCTCCAAGTAAGAAAAAGCAGAAATTGTATTTTCTCGGCCCTTGGCAAACTCTTGCGGCGCTGTAGCAAGGATAATCTGTGGCGCCTCGCGTAAGATCGTATCTTCCTGTCGTTCGCGCCAAGCTGAAATATGAAGTGGAAAGCTTTTATGGAAAATGCCGGTTTTAACCTGCTCCTCCATCCACTGTACAATTACTTCAACAGCCTTATTTAACACTTCACGTTGTTCAATAACCAGATAAGCTATGTTTTGGCTGTTACTTGCTGTTGGGGCAAGCCGGGCCATATCGAGCAATTTCATTACAAGTTCTCTGGCAACAGACTCCTGCTTATAGCAACGGGTAGAACGGCGCGACCGCAGGAAAAAAGCTGCCTGCTCTGATGAAATTGCTAAAGAAGGGTTGATTTCACTTTGCTTAGCTAATGGCGCCATCGCATGATCAAGCGCTCCCTGGGGACATACGGCTACACAATGACCACAATGGTTACAAAATTCGCCTCTGACTGCAACAGGGCCATCCTGTTTCGGCAAGCTTAATACTTGGGCCGGGCAAACGCTCGCGCAAAGACCACACTGCGTACACAGTTCCCTGTTGACTTTAATCAAGGTCACCACCTCCGATTACAACCTGCTTACCTAATTGGAACGCCTTTTCACAGTCTAACGGAAATACTTCACGACGTCGCTTCGCCTTTTCACTGGCATTAAAGCGAGTAGCTACATACTGGGAATAATCGGAGAACTGATACGTATCTGTCACATACAATGATTTCGCCTTGCCAAATACATGAGCAAGCATGTTTTCTGTAAGGGAAAAATAATGATCATAACCCCACTCGGCAATAAATGATTCTGAAACATTCATCGTATAAATGAAACCAATAGACATCTTGTGGGGAAATAAAGAAGTTCCCGCTTCATCATAGACATAATAGGGAAAAATAAGTCGTTCGAGAAAAGAACGCATTTCTCCTGTGGCCGTACCGAGATAAATCGGTGAACCGAGCAGTAATGCATCAGCCTGCTCTATTTTATTGAGCAGCGGCTGCAGATCATCACGAACAGCACATTTCCCATAACTTTTACTGCCAATACGCTTGCAGGCAAAACAGCTTTTACAGCCGGTAAATTGCAAATCATACAAATGAATCAATTCAGATTCAGCACCAGCTGATTGAGCACCGCTAATAGCCTTTTCTAACAGCATAGCCGTATTTCCCTGCTTACGCGGACTTCCATTGATAACAATCACTTTTTTCATCGTGCATCAATCCTTCCTTCTATTTCCTAACAAACCCTGCTATAATTGTATAGCAAAGAGAAAAAATGAAAAGTATGCACTTTAAAGATAGATACTACCCTAAAGGAGAGTATTATGAAAAAATGGTCGAAAGAACTGTGTGATTGCTCCATTACTTATACCTTGTCCATTCTCGGCAGTAAGTGGAAATGGCTGCTTCTCTATAAACTCTTTCAAAATGGCGTACAGCGGTATGGTGAAATTAAACGCAGCATTCCGCCCATTACTCACAAAATGCTAAGCCTGCAGCTAAAAGAATTGGAAGAAGAAGATCTCATTAGCCGCAAAGAATATCCGCAGATTCCGCCTAAAGTAGAATATAAACTGACAAGTAAAGGCGAAACACTCATCCCCATTTTAGAGCTCATGTCTCAATGGGGTGCTGAAAATAAATCTGTCGTTAAGTAAACAAAGCCGCCGCCTAATTTGGTTGTCTTGAGCCACAGCCCTAAATCAAAAGTGATCGAACGGCCATTATCATAACAAGTCGCTTGATATTGATTCGTTTGGGAATTCTTTTCCAGAGCTACCAGAATCGTCCAATGCCAGTTGTCCATCGTTATAGCTTTTCCTCTCTGCAAATTTAAAAAGGCTACAGGACAATCGAGTGCAAGTCCTGCTTCAATAAAGGCAGTTACCTCGGCTAAATTCGGCCGCTGAAAAGATAGAAGCGGAACACTCAATCGCTGACACTGCCACGGCAAATGGGAATATCGTAAAAGAACGGACATGCCACTACAAAATTTTTCCGTACTATTTAACCCCAGAAAACGACCAGGCGTAATAAAATCCCAAACTTTCTCCATAAGCAACTGAGACGCTGCAACTGTATTATCACACAAAAAAGTATCATCTTGTTCTCGTCTGCTTACGTAGGCAAGCTGCATCGCAGCGGCCCGAGGGCCGCAGCCTCGCGTTCGCTTAAAATCCGTACTATACCAATATTGACTAAAACCATAAGGCGCTTTCTCTATTTCGCTGACCTGCAGCCATTGCGGATTTTTAATTTTCATAATATATATCACCTGCAACTCATTTTCTATAACTGTAGCATTATTCTATCATACCTTACGCTAATAAAGACATGAAAAACTCTCCCTTCGCTAAAATTAACGCGGGAGAGTTTTTGTGCTTCATTAGAATTTTGTGTCACATTAGAAAAATCAGCTATGAGTTGTTTTAGCAACAGGTACAGCCTTTTTCGGCGTCATATTTAAAATGATATTTAAAATAACAGCAGTCAACGCGCCTGTTACGATACCGTTCTCTAAAAACAGCTTTAACAGGGGCGGGAATTTAGCAAATAAATTAGGCACTACCGTAACGCCCAACCCTAGTGCGACCGAACAAGCAATAATCAATAAGTTCTCATTACTGGAGAAATCAATTTTGCTGAGCATCTTAATGCCTGAAGCTACTACAATGCCAAACATGGCGACCATAGCGCCGCCAAGCACCGCATTAGGAATAATCATGGCTAAAGCGGCAAACTTAGGAATAAAACCAAGGAGCATCAACATAACGCCAGCAATGACTGTCACATTTGCCGTTTTGGAATTGGATAGCTGTACAAGACCGACATTTTGTGAAAAAGTAGTATAAGGAAAGGAATTGAAAAAACCACCAAGCATAACAGCAAGGCCCTCAGCTCGATAACCGCGTGTTAAGTCAGCTTGCGTCAAGTCACGTTTACAAATTTCACCTAAAGCCATGAACACGCCAGTAGACTCAATCATACTGACAATCGCCACAATAATCATTGTCAACACAGCAGCCGGTTCAAATACAGGCATACCAAAAGTTAAGGGCATCACCATATGAAACCAGGAAGCTTCTACGACGCTATTTAAGGAAACTGTACCGAATAAACCGGCGAGAACCGTACCAAAAATTAAGCCAAGTAATACCGATATAGAACGAATAAAGCCTGTGGTAAAACGGTTGACAAGAATAATAAATAGAAGAACGGTAAAAGCCAGAGCAAAGTTAGCTAGCGAGCCGAAATCAGGGCTACCTACGCCGCCAGCCATATTATTAATAGCTACAGGTACCAAGGTAACGCCAATAATCGTAACAACCGAACCAGTAACAACCGGCGGAAAAAATTTTACCAGTTTTGAAAAATACTTCGCAATTAAAACAACAAAGAATCCAGAACAAATAATCGAGCCATATAGTGCCGGAAGACCGTATTGATTTCCAATGGTAATCATGGGAAAAACAGCTGTAAAGGTACAACCAAGGACAACAGGCAGGCCAATACCAAATAAGGCGTTTTGCCTAGCTTGCAATAACGTCGCAAGGCCTGACGTCAACAAATCGGCGGCAATAATATAACTCATCTGCCAAGCAGTCAGTTTTAAGGCACTGCCGACAATAAGCGGAACAATAATCGCACCAGCGTACATAGCTAATACATGCTGGGCTCCCAACAATAAGCTCTTTCCATTATATTGATTCATAATAAATTCTGCTTAGCTCCTTTTTATTATAAAAATTGAACTTGTCCATTTTGAAAGGATTGAATTCTCGCCAATGATTCCACCCGGAACCCCGCCGCTTTGAGCTTCTCCGCTCCTGGCTGAAAGGACTTCTCAATCACGATGCCCACGCCAATTACCACAGCGCCTGCTTGCTTAACAATATTGATCAGGCCTAAAGCTGCTTCACCATTTGCCAAAAAGTCATCAATAATCAAAACTTTATCGTCTTCCTGTAAGAATTGCTTATCAACAATCACATCATTACTTTCTTTTTTCGTAAATGAATAGACTTTAGTACAATACAAATTATCGGTCGTTACAACTGACTTTTTCTTTCTGGCAAATAAGACCGGCACATTCATGGCCAGCCCGGCCATAATAGCTACAGCAATACCAGACGATTCAATCGTAAGAATCTTAGTAATCCCTTCCCCGGCAAAGCGTTTTGCAAATTCCTTGCCCATTTCATACATTAACTGCGGATCGAGTTGATGATTCAAAAAGGAATCAACCTTTAGCAGCGAATCGTTTAGAACCTGTCCATCTGTCTGGATTTTTTGTTGCAATAATTCCATGATAGCCTCCTTGATTTTTGGGGTAACGCAAAAAGAAAAAGCCCTGACAGGAACTTTCGCATACGTAAAGTGAGCGATCATACCCGTCGGACTTTTTCATAAAACCCGAAGTTTACTTTCTCACCCGTAGACAGGCGATTTACGGTCGCCGGTAGAGACTTCTGGGCCCTATTCCCAAAATTATACGAGAGTCAATAGAATTTATTTTAGCAAGACAAAAATACTTTTGTCAATGTTCCCTACGATATTCCTTACTATAAATTACGACTTTTTATTCTTGCAATTTAAAGCTTAGAAATATTCTTCCAATATTATTCTGAAAGATTATAAAGTTTTTCAATAAAGTTCACAAAAGCCAAGGATGCATGAGATAGGTATTTTTCCTTCTTCCATGCTAAGCCAACAGAAAATTGGATTGGCTCTACTAGTGGAACTACAGCAATTTTAGGATCATCGCGAACAACCATATTCATAAGAAAGGAGATACCAGCGCCTTTCGCGACAAGACCTTTAATTGTTTTGATCTGACTGGAGGAAAAAACCACATCTGGCATAAAGCTGTGTCTAAGACAACGATTCGTAACAACTTCCCGCTGGTAAGAACGCTCCTTGAGCAAAATAAAAGATTCATTGCGCAATTTAGAAAAAGGAACAGGCGCCGTTTCGTGACACAGAGGATGGTCCGGATGAGTGCAAAGTACGAACTCCTCTCGCGTAATTTCCAGCGTATTTAACGTCGGCGACTGATCAAGCAGAATAATAATCGCTAAATCTAATTCCTCATTCTCTATTTTAGTAACCGCTTCCAAGGAGGATCCTTCTTCGGATGCGATCAAGCGAAGCCGGGGATAAGTCGCCGTAAATTGAGTAAAAATATCAGGAAATAAATAAGCTTCAATCATGGGTGGAACGCCGATTTTCACGGTGCCTTTTAACAAATTGCGATAATCTTTCGCCTCTTGAAAAGCTTGCTGCAATTCTTGTAAAATCTTCTCAATTCGATTAAAAATTACTTCTCCTTCATTTGTCAAGGCAATCTTCTTTTTGTTACGATCAAAGAGTTGAATGCCAAGCTCTTCTTCTAAGTTTCGAATCGCCCTCGTTACAGACGGTTGGGCAATATGCAGTTGTTCAGCAGCCCGCGTAAAACTGCTCAATTTCGCAACCATGCAAAAATACTCAAGTTGTCGTAACTCCATGACAAATCAAAGGCCTCCTATAATAAATCGTTGCTTCAGAAAAGCTATCAATTATTATTGTTTCATAGCAGCTATGCATCATTATAACATATACTCCTTATGTATGAGTTCATGAATTATTGCTATTGGAATTTTACAAAAATATAATCTACTATAAATATAATAAGCTTAGTAAAATCGTAGGAGGCGCTTATGCAAAAAGAATATACATATAAATATGGTAAAGAAAAGGTTGCTTTTTCCATTGATGCAGAAAAAGTGATTGCTGAATTACAGCTTAAAGATTTTCCGGTTTTAGCCGATCCGGAAGCTGCCATTTTGACAGCGATTCGAAATCCAATCGGATCAAAACCACTTACGGAACTTATAAAGTCAGGCGAAACTGTTGTATTTATTGTAAATGATACGACCCGTGTGGCAAACAGCCACATTTTTATGCCGTTATTATTAGATGAGCTAAATAAAGTAGGAATTCCTGATAAAGATATGTGGATTGTTTTTGCTCTCGGTACCCATCGTCTCATGACCGAAGCGGAAATGGCTCAAGAAGTCGGCCCTGCTGTGGCTAAACGAGTTAAAATGTACAATAGCGACTGCAAAGACAAAGATCAGTTTACGTACTTTGGCGATACGTCTTACGGCACGCCCGTATACTTCAATAAGAAAGTCGTAGAAGCTGACCATATCGTCTGTACAGGCAGTGTGGTTCATCATTTCTTTTCTGGGTTTGGCGGTGGCCGCAAAGCCATGCTTCCTGGTGTTTCCTACTATGAAACAGTTCGAAAAAATCACAGCATGATGCTTGATCCCAATGCCGTAATTGGCAAGCTAGAAGGAAATCCCATTTATCACGATCAAGTTGAAGGCGCGGAAATGTGTCGCCCTACCTTCTTAATCAATGTCGTGCTCAATGAAAAAAAGGAATTTCTAAAAATATTTGCTGGCGATTACATTGAAGCTCACAATAAAGCCTGTGAATTTGTCAACGAAGTTAACGGCGCCAAGGTTGAAAAAGAAGCCGACCTTGTCATTGCTTCCTGCGGCGGTTATCCGAAAGATATTAATGTCTATCAATTACAAAAAACCATGGATAACGCTTGGTGCGCCGTCCGTGACGGCGGCGTTATCATTATCCTCGGCGAGTGCCGTGAGGGTTCCGGATCGCCTACTTATGAAAAAACCATGGAGCTTTATCGCAGTCCAGAAGAGGTAGAAGCTGCCATAAGAAAAGATTTTCAAATTGGGGCTCATAAAGCTTATGCCGTAACCCGCCTAATGAAAAAAGCACAATTTATTCTTGTTTCTTCTATGACGCCAGAATTAGCCGAACTATTGCTCTTTACCCCAGCAGCTACCATAGAAGAAGCCCTCCAACTAGCTTATAAAAAGCTAGGGCCGACTCCAAGTATTACCTTGATGCCCTTAGGCAGTATGACAGTTCCACTTGTTGACAATTGATAAGCCTTTTACTCTTTTCATAAACAAAGAAGCCAGACTGCAATATGAACATTGCAATCTGGCTTCTTGTTATTTTACTGGGTTATCTTAACACAGCTTCTACAGCCTTTAATTCTTTACGAATGGCAATCCCCTGCGGACAGTGATCTTCACATTTACCGCATTCGACACAACGATTCGCCTGCGCCGCTTCCCCAATACGGAAACCATAAAGGAACTGATAACGAGCCTTAGAAGCTTCCCCTTCGCCAAATACAGAGTAATCATTATAGAGGCTAAAACACCCTGGTATATTCACGCCGCTAGGACAGGGCATACAGTAAGCACAAGCTGTACAGTTCACTTTCATCCGCTCTTTAAACAGTGCGTTTACTTTATTAAGAGCTGCCAGTTCCGTTGTTGTAAGAGAATTGGGTAGACCTTCGTTTGCCGTTTCTAAGTTCTCAGTCACTTGTTCCATCGTTGACATACCACTTAAAACAACAGAAACTTCAGGATGGTTCCAGACCCAGCGTAAGGCCCATTGCGCCGGGGTGCGCTGGGCGCCGCTTTCTTGCAGTAGATCTAGGGCTTGATTAGGCAGATTCGCTAGCTTTCCGCCACGTAATGGTTCCATAATGGCAATGCCAAGACCTTTCGACGCTGCATAATGCAAGCCTTCCGTTCCAGCTTGATAGTCTTCATCAAGGTAGTTATATTGAATCTGGCAAAACTCCCAGTCATAATAATCCACAATTTCTTTGAATAACCCGATTCGATCATGAAAGGAAAAACCGACATGTTTAATCTTACCATCTTTTTTAGCCTGGTCGAGAAAATCAGCAATACCGATTTTCGTCAATGCAGACCAGGTATGAGATCCAAGGCTATGTACAAGATAAAAATCAATATAATCGGTTTCTAACCGCTGAAGTTGCTCGTCTAAGTAACGATCCATATCGGCTCTTGTCTTAATGAGCCAGCTTGGCAATTTTGTCGCAAGCTTTACTTTTTCCCGATAGCCGTCTTTTAACACCTTAGCCACAAAGGGTTCACTAGCCCCGCCGCTTTGCATCCCTGTTCCGTGATAAGGATAGGCTGTATCAATATAATTCACGCCAGCGTCAATGGCTTGGCGAATCATCGGAATCGCCTGCTTTTCATCAATTTTTGTCGCATCGCCATCAATAACAGGTAGCCGCATACAACCAAACCCCAAGATTGATACTTGTTCCTTTGTTTTGCCATATTGTCTGTAAAGCATAATCGACTCACCCCTTATTCGTAATAGAAAATTCCAATTTTATTGTATACTTTAGAGTGTACTATAAGTCAATAGCACTCAACACTTTTGTGTAAAAAAAGAGCAGCCTCTTACAGCTGCCCTTCATACTTGTTCTCCTGTTTCAGTTGTAACCTGATCTGGTTTACTTAATACATACACTTTAACAGCCTTGATTCCAAAATGATTTGCCTCCCGCACCGTCCATTTAGCAACATCTATACGATTCCCTTTAATCGCACCGCCCGTATCTTCTGCTACAGCATACTCTTTACTTCCGTCAGGATATTGAATCATCACGCGGGAACCGAGCGGAATAATCCGAGGATCTACTGCAATAACACCTGGCCTTATTTCTGTGCCTAGCCTCGTTTTACTCCCCCACTGATCATTATCATGCGGTCCTGGTGCATACGCAGTTGCCGTTACATGTATCGCTTCTTTTCCCAAGGTATCCTGCGTTGCAATATTTTGCACAAGTTCTTGCGTACTAAGGGGATTCGCAGTTTGCACTTCCGCTGTATTAATTGGTGGATCTACTTGTGGTGTTGTGGGCTGCTGCTGAGCAATAGCGCCTAAACCGTGCATCGCCGAAGCAGCGAGAACAAAAGCTCCGCCAAGTGCAGCGGCAATTTTTTTATAATGCCGTTTCACTTTATGATGCACTTTGTCGGTCATAAAAATCCCTCCTTTGTCTTATTATTTTCATCAAGTCCTTCTTATAAACTTACAATATTTCACAAGAAATTCACGCGATTTTTATTACAAAAAAGGATTTTTTTCTCCACACAGAGAACATTTTCATAAACTAAATAAAAATCAATTTTGGGGCAAACTTGATGAAAATCAAGGACGCAAAACCATTGGATCTAAAGATAGTACTGCTTGCTAAAGTCTATCAATGATTGCCAGGTTGCATCGATAAATCGTCATGTATTTATCTGATCAGCCTGGTTTTTTTATGATTTAATGAATTATTTATGAGAGGAGTTGGAGGCTTGCCATGGGAAAAAAAATATTAGTCATTGATGACTCAAGGTTCATTCGCCTGCAAGTAAAAAGGATTCTTGAAGAATATGGAGTGGAAGTATATGAGCTAGATAATGCCGAAGATTTCTTTGCGCAGCGCTGGCGGTTCCGCGATATCAACTTGTTACTTTTAGATATTAACTTAAAAGGAATGGATGGAATTGCGGCACTGGAAGAAATGCATCGTCTAAATTTGCAGCAGCAAATCCCCGTTATTATGGTTTCAGGGATCGCCAATCGTCTTGTCATTCAGAAATCACTCTGTCTCGGCGCTTCCCATTACATTCGAAAACCCTTCTCTGATGAAGATTTGCTTGATCGTATCGAAAATGTAATGGGTTCGCTTGTTGCCGCGCCAATGCAAGCAAGCAGTCAACAAGAAATTCTTAATAGCATTTACCGAGCGAAGCGAGATCATACTGAAGTTTCTTTTGTATCACTCGGGTTTAATGAAAATATTGCCAATGGAAGCTTTATTATGGAACAACTCAAAAACACCCTGCGCGTTTATGATTCCGTTCTCCTGGCAACACCGCAAAATCTTTTGCTTATTTTACCTTTTACCAAGCAAGATGGGACAAATGTTGTCATTAATAAAGCAAGAAAAAAGCTATCGGAAATTCTCCCGACAGCAAATGATCCCGCAATTCACTATATCACCTTTCCTACCGAAGAAAGCGATCCTGATATGATTGCCGAAATTTTAAAAATCTGCTAAATTAATAACCTAATTCGACTTGATTGGCGACGACTAAGTCTATAGACTCTTTTTTCGCCTGAGTTGACGCTAGGCTAGCACAATTAACCAGCCGTTCTAGCGCGGGAACACTATTTTTCATGAATCCATGACATATTCCCTTTACAATTCCCGCTGAAAAACTAACAGGAATCTCTTTGTAAAAGCGATGTTCTTTTACTTCACGCAATAATATTTCAGTAAAATTACGAGTCTTCTCTAGTTTGTAGGGGGTCAATATAAGAAACTCATCACCGCCAAACCGCGACACATGGGTTTCTTTTGACATTTTAGCCTTTAAAAGCTGACCGATCTCCCGTAAAATCTGATCCCCGGCAATATGGCCATACTGTTTGTCTATCTTACCAAAATTATTTACATCAAGAAAAATCAAAGAAAGCAATTGTCTTTCTTTTAAGACTTTAACAGCTTGATAATAAATATAATCTTTTTTGTAAAGCTCTGTTAACACATCAAATTGCCTGCCTATTTCTAACGCAACTTGGCTCGGACTAACGATTCCCACTACCTGGTCCTGCTGTTTCACAATGAAAAGCTTAATACCGTGGCTATCTATAGCCTCTTTCGCTTCCCATACGAATGTGTCAGGCACAACTTCTTTAAAATAGTCAGACATAGCATCAGCGGCAATCCGATTAGGATGTGTTTTCAACACATCCCAATAATCAATCACACCAAGTATTTTACCGTTCTCAATGACTGGGAGACTTTCTAGTTGAGTCGAAAGCATAAATTCCTGTACCTGACTTAATCCAGCTAACGCATCTACATAGGGAAATTTAACTGTCATAATATGCGATAACTGGCGCATCATAATTCAATCAACTTCTTTACTATTACGGTCACATTAATCTGAACTCTTACAATCATTGATTCATGAATCATTTCATCTACTTCATCAATCATAAGAGAAATTAACTGATCTTCCGGCACCATAGCAAGCAAAGACTTACGAACAACCATTGCTTCAATTGATGGGTGTTCAATTTTTTTTACTATATATTGACCAGGTGATAAAATATCCCCCATTCGCCGTGCCGCTTCCGGGCCGATCGGCGCCCGTTTGCCGACAACTAAAACATCTTGCATTGGCGGCATTTCAAATTCCGATAAGCGCATACTAATTTCAACTTTTTTACTGCTTTCAATCTGACTGCCCATCTCTTGACCTCTCTTGTACCGCAAAGTATAGTAAACGTCTACATGATTACAGCAGAGTAAAATCTTATATGAAAATCTCACCAGGAAGTAAAAAAATCAGGCTTACGCCTGATTTTTTCTGTGCTAACTCTAGCATTAGCCTAATAATCATAGGCAGTTTTTCATATATCCGCTCGGTAAAAGTCACTAATCAATTAGTTACCAAATCCTGCTATATTGATTAAACCATATTTTGCTAGAAAAGGTCAAGTTTTTTTAGGTATTTAGTCTTATTTTTGTCGGTTTACAAACCGCATTCTTCCATAAGTTTTTTGGCTTCCACATATTGCGCAATACCTTGCGCTACTTGTTTTGCCGCTTTCATAGCCAATACGACAGTTGCCGGTTCATGAACTACGTCGCCCCCGGCAAAAACACCGCGTCGCGTAGTCATACCATAAGGCCGTTCCCGAGTAATAACAAAGCCAGCAGGATTGACTTCGATCCCTTCTGTTGTTGAAACAATGCGAGCAGCGGGTCTTTGACCAATTGCCACAATAATTTTATTGGCACTAATTTTCTCCAAAAGCCCACTGCCCTTAACGGAGCCATCTTCCAATAAAACTTGGCGCTCACATTCTAACGCAGTAACCTCTTTATCACCTAAATATTGTTTTGGACTCATCAGCCAAGAAAACTCCACGCCTTCAGCCTTCGCTTCCTCATATTCGGAACGAAGCGCCGTAATCTGATCTTGCGTACGCCGATACACTAGAGTAACTTTTGCTGCACCAACACGAAGCGCCGTCCGAGCTGCATCCATAGCAACATTGCCTGCGCCAATTACAATAACAGAATCTCCTTTTTGTACCGGAATTTCCTGTCCGTCAATCCCTTTTTCATTTGCTAATGTAACCATACCAAGAAAATACGTCGCCTGAATAACACCAGGCAAGTCTTTACCAGGAATATGAAGTTCTTTCGGCAAAGCAGTTCCTGTCCCCATAAACACAGCATCATAACCGTCAGCAAAAAGCTCATCAACCGTTTTATCAGGGCCGATTAAAATTCCTGTTTCAAATGAAACGCCCAATCTTTCAATTCGAGCAATTTCACGACGAACAACTTCTTTATTTAAACGGAATTCAGGAATTCCATACATCAAAACGCCGCCAGGCTCTTTCTGCCCTTCAAAAACAGTTACAGTAAAGCCAAGCTTCGCCAAATCACCTGCTACGGTTAATCCGGCAGGACCCGAACCAATTACGGCAACCTTCCCTTTATGAACGATTTTTTTATGAATTGGACTAATATCCATTTCCGCATCAAAATCAGCAATAAAGCGTTCTAGTTTGCCAATCTTAATACCTGCGTTCTTTTTATTTAATATACAGGCAGCTTCGCACTGTTTTTCATGAGGACATACCCGCCCACATACAGCAGGAAGATTACTGCGTCTAGCAATTACTTCACTAGCAGCGCCAATATTCCCTTTAGCAAGCTCTGCGATAAAACTAGGAATTTCATTCTCAATCGGACAGCCTGTACGACAAAACGGTTTCGCACAATTAAGGCAACGTTTTGCTTCCGCAATTGCCTCTTTCGTCGTAAAACCGGCGTCAATTTCATGAAAATCTAACGACTGTTCTTCAAAATTACTTTTTTGATCAATAAGCAATCCAATCCCCTCCACATCCATAAGCTTCTGCACTTCTATATTTCTCTCGCTTGCAGTAAGCAAAAACCTTTGGATAACCAACAATATCCTCTAGTCTTAACAAAAAAAATCGAATTTCCTATAGATAAAATTCGATTTTTTCTTATTGCTATCATACACTAAACATATAAAAAATTCTAGAATAATTAAATGGAGCGGCTGATTCTATAAAAAAAGACTACCGCACCAAGGAAAAACTCTAGCTTATCTTGTGATTTGTTTACGCAAACCTCAACATAGGCTCGAAATCTTTTCTTATATGCGGTAGCCCTTTACTATTTTCTAGAATACAAACGCTATTATTGCTGCATTGCCAGCAAAGCCTCGTATTTTTTAATTTGAACCTGCATCTCGCCATATTCACGACGCAAGCGAATATATTCTTTCGCAAGCCCGTCCTTTTCATCTTGTTCTTTTTTTTGCGCCTTAAGCTGATCGCTAATTTGGCATAGTAAAGCCAAAAAATCGTCCATTTCAACCGCCTTCGGTAAGAAAAAAGAAATTCCGCTAAGTGCTGCTTTCATCAACAGCTTGGGTTCGATCATGCTATTAACAGCTAAAATAATTTGCTTAGTCGACACAGCACGAAGCTTTTGCGTAAAGTCAAATCCGTCAAAATCCCCCGAAAAATCCACTATAACCAAACTATATTCATCAGACTGTTGGCGATATGCACTTATTGCCGCGGCGACGTCCTTAAAAACATCGCAACAAAAATCTCTTTTTTGGCACTGCTCCCGCAATCGTTGCAGCCAAAGTTCGTCTTGGGTAACAAATAATAATTTCAACGCCATCCTCCTGCTCTTTGAAAAATAAAAAAACTGCCTGTTCATTCCGCTCTTACTTTGCGTGAATACAACCTGGCAGTCTTCGACATAAAATCATTAGACCCATGGCTTTGCGTCCCATCCTTTCGGAAGGTTTGCCAATCAGTAGAGCTTTTAAAGTTCTACTTATTTATTTTGTTTAATTATACTATACCGTAAAACAAAAGCGGAAACAAGTAGAAATGTGACAATATTTGTTGCTTAGCTCTTTTGTTTACAAACATTTATAAATAAACTACAATTAAACTAATGTCAAAAATTTATTTTAATTGTCTATCTGGGGAGAGACACATATGCTATTTAAAAATTTTCAATATAATCTACTAAAGGCAATCAGTGCTTTCGTCTGCCTTCTACCTTATTCGCTTGTCTGCCGTATTGGACGAAGTCTAGGTTACCTTTTCTATCTTGTCGGTGCGCGCCAACGACGCCGCGCCATCACTCAAAGCATGGACTGTCTGCAAATTTCATTGTCCGAGGCGAAACAAATTATCCATACAGTTTTTGGTAATTTAGGACAAACCTTGATGGAAGTTCTCTATACGCCTGCCCTTACTCCAGAAAAAATCAAAAAACATATTGCGATTGAAGGTTTGGAGCATTTAAGGGGGGCCATTGACCAAGGACGCGGCGTGGTACTTCTTACCGCCCATATAGGGAATTGGGAGTGGCTCGGCGCAGTCCTAGCTAACACAGGACTGCCGATTACAACGATCGCCAAGCCACAACCAAATCCTCACTATACGCGATTACTCAATGAATATCGCGAAAAAATGGGTCTGGAAGTATTTAATCGTAGTGGCGCCGAGCTTGTAAAAGCGGCGCGAGCCTTAAAAAAAGGAAAAGCCCTAGGGTTTTTAGCAGATGAAGACGGTGGTGTTGACGGCATTTTTGTTGACTTTTTTAATCGAAAATCAGCCACGCCAGCAGGTCCGGCAGTATTTGCCCGCAAGTTCGGTTCTATTATTGTGCCGGCCTTTATTTTTCATCGTCCTGAGGGAGGCCATCAAATTGTTATCAAACCAGCTTTTCCTTATGAACGATACGATGACGAAACACAAGAACTTTATGAAAACACTGCAAAAATGACGCAAGCGATTGAAGAAGCGATTCGTAACCATCCATCAGACTGGATTTGGTTTCGCAAACGCTGGAATACAAAATATCCCAAACAATAAATTTAGGGCTGTCTTTAAGGAAGTACAAAAGATTTTGTAACTTCCTAGAGACAGCCTTTTTTAATGAAATAGCAAATTAAGTCAAAAAGATTTAATCTCCTTCTTTCAAAAGGAAGGATTTTCCTTTTGAGGAACGAATAGGTATTTATAGGGTGCAAGTGAAATTTTGTACAATCCATTAGAAACTACGAATGATAGAGGTGCTGAACTTTGAAAAATGGCGATCTCATCTTACGACTGGAAGGAAATATCTTATCCATTGTATTGCTGCTTTTTTTATTACTGATAGCGGAACCAAATCTTCCCCTTGAGGAAGATACAGATCATCAGCTCCATCGACTGATTACCCTTTTAAACGTTTTCCTGGTTATCGCTTGCATCAGTCTCACCCATCATTTTTTTACGAACTTCAAAGCCAAACTAAATTACACAGCTAAAACGCTAATCACATCTTCTTCTGAAGTCTGTCCAACTAGTTGGCCTGATCTAGCGCCTCTATTCGAATATCTAACACAGCAAAAAGAATCGATGCGTAAACTAGATCGTCTAAATATGGTTGGCGAAATGTCAGCCGGAATTGCCCACGAAATTCGCAATCCCATGACAACAGTAAGAGGATTGCTCCAGTTTCTAAGTCATAAGAAAGAATTGGCGGCACATCACGATAATTTTAGTCTCATGATTGATGAAATTGATCGAGCCAATAGTATTATCACTGAATTTTTATCACTTGCTAAAAATCGCCCATTAGAATTTAAAGAAAAAAACCTAAATGACATTGTTTGTGAGATTTATCCGCTACTAGAAACAGATGCACTACGCAATAACTGTCAAATTAAACTAGACCTCACACCAACACCCAATCTACTTATTGATCCAAATAGCATTCGCCAACTAATTCTAAATTTAGTCCGCAACGGTCTTGAAGCAATGATAGAAAATCACGGCCAACTGGTCATAGCAACAAAATCAACCGCCCAGGGAGTCTTGCTTGCCATAAAAGACAACGGTCCAGGGATCTCACCAACAATCCAAGCAAAACTAGGAACGCCTTTTTTGACAACCAAAGAGACAGGCACGGGTCTTGGACTTACTATTTGCTATCGCATTTTAGAGCGACATCGCGCTACCTTAACTGTTGACAGCGCCCCCAGTAGCGGAACAATATTTACAATCTGCTTTGCCAATTCCTTTCCAGAAAAACTGCAAAAACTATCTTAAATTAAACTCTAGCAAAGCTTTTTTTACAGTTTTTATTACAGTCGGCCAATCGCCGGCTGTTTTTTGTCGAAATAATCGAGTATGAGGATACCACGGCGTATCTTCTCGGTCCATTGCCCAACGCCAATCCGGCGAAAAGGGAATAAAAATCCAAGTAGGTTTTCCCATTGCGCCTGCCAAATGTGATACAGAAGAATCTACAGTAATAATTAGGTCTAGGTTGTCAATCACAGCAGCTGTTTCCGCAAAATCACTTAATTCTTCCGCTAGATTCAGTATACTTCCAACGGGAGCTTCCTGTATATCCGCTGCTTTTGAACCGACTTGCAAACTAACCCAATTAATTGACGGAACTGTAAATAAATCTTTAAATAAAGAAAAAGGAATCGAACGATTATGATCATTATCATGATTAGGGTTTCCCGCCCAAACAATACCAACCCTTAACCGCTTTCCTACCGGAAGAACATTTTGTAGGCGGATTCGCCACTGTTCCCTTAAAGACGGCATAGACTGAATATAGGGTGATCTAAAACTAACTTGATCAAAAGGAATTGAGAACTCATAGGGCAGACTTAACAACGGACAAGCAAAATCATAGTTTCCCGGCGGATAGTCACTGCCAGCATAAATAGTAAACTGATCTTGCGTCCCAGCTAAAAGACGCTTGATAGGTGTTTGCACCCATACAGTTGTATGCTTGGCCTTAGCTGCCACTAAATAGGCAAAACGAATAAATTGCAGCGTATCACCAAACCCCTGATCAAAATAAATTAAAATACTTTTGTCAGATAAGTCCTCCCCATGCCAGCGGGGTAATTTCGGATCAAAAGATTCGCCAATTAGATAACGAATCTCAAAATTTTTCCAACCACGTTCATAATCGCCTCGCAACAAATAAATAATGGCTAAGGAGCATTTCGCAATCAAGCAAGCGGGGTTCAAAGTAATCGCTTTTTCATAGAAAGCCTCCGCTTCATCAAGTTGATTCATATATCGACAGAGATTTCCCAAATTATGATGTACTTCTGAACAATTCTCGTTTAATGACAGAGCCTTCAAAAAGCATGTCTTAGCCTCATCAACTCGATTCTGGTCTTTTAAAACAATTCCCAGATTATTGTATCCTTCCAAATAATCGGGCTGAAGCTCAATTGCCCGCAATAAACAAGCTTCAGCCTCAGCAAGCCCATGTGTTTCCTTAAGAGCCATTCCTAAATTGCCATAGGCTTCAGCATACTCTTTATTTTGTTCAATTGCTTGACAGAAAAAAGAAATTGCATCACCTAAATTTTTCATTTCTGCTAAAACAATTCCTAGAGCATTGCAAGCTTCAGGAAATTCAGGCTGTAAAAGCAATGCCTGGCGAAGCAAGGCCTCGGCCTCAGATAGCCGCTTCTGCTCTTTTACCGCTAAAGCCATTTTCAAATGCGCGTCAGCATGGTTAGGATCAATTTGAATCACTCGAAAAAAACTCAGTTCGGCTTTTTCCCATTGTCCGGCTCGATACTGCAGATTGCCCAAAGAAAGCAGATTGAAAATTTGTTTAGGATCTTGCTTATCAGACTCTTGAAAAGCCCGTTCCGCTTCTTCTAGACGTTCAAGCTTTTCCAATACAGCGCCTTTTAACGTATGAATTTCATGCAACTGCGGCGCCATGGTCAAAAGAATGTCAAAGACGGCAAGCGCTTCCTCAAGTTCGCCGATTCCATAATACAGCAATCCTAAGTTATAATGAGCGTCTATATAATCGTCTTGAATTTGGATTGCCCTTTGAAAAGCCGCTTTTGCCCCTTCTATATCCTCTTGTTCTGTCTTCAATATCCCTAAATTGTTATAGGCTGGAGCATACTTTGGCATCAGTTTTAGCGCAGTAAGAAAATACTCCTCCGCTTCTTCGTAGCATTTTAGGTTCTTCAAAACAAGGCCTAATTTATCATAAGCTTCATAGGACTGAGGGTTTTCTTCGATAGCTTTTGAAAAAGCTGTCTTTGCTTCATGCCACTTAGCATCTTTGGCTTTTTCCATCCCAAGTGCTAAATATACGTGTTCGTTCATGACAGTTCCTTTCCGGTTATTTCGCAAGTTCCTGTTGCAACGTTTTTCGTACCGCGCCGCTGCCTTCAATCATCGCAGCAAAATATTCTTCAATTTTATTGCCGAGACCTGCCTCATATAGATTAATGCCAAACAAGTCTTCATTGCTTAAGATGGGTGCAAGAGCTTCATGAATTTTTAAGCAGTCAGTATCTCCTAGCTTTACTTGCTGCAAATAAGCAGTCAATTTTTCCGCTAAGGGGTCGGGGCTAAGCTCAAAAGGCTTCCCTTGGTCATCAATAGCAAGCAAGTAGCGGCACCAACCGGCAATAGCTAAAGGAATAAACCGCAAGTCTTCTGGCCGTAAAGAATCACTTTTTTGATAAGCTTTGATGGTTTCACCAAATCGCACACCAACTTTTTGCGAAGTATCTGTAGCAATCCGCTGTGGTGTATCAGGAATGTAGGGATTCGGCAAACGCACCTCTAGTACTTCCTGAATAAAAGACAGCGGCTTTAGAATTTCCGGATCTACTACTACAGGCATGCCCTCATCATATCCTATTTTTTCAACCAGTTGCTTTAGCTCCGGATCTTTCATTTCATCGGCAATCAAAGTATAACCAAGCAAACAGCCAAAAACAGCGAGAGCCGTATGCAGAGGATTAAGGCAAGTTGTAACCTTCATTTTTTCAACTTTCTCTACAGTCTGTCGATCAGTAAATAAAACACCGACATCTTCTAAAGGCATGCGCCCATTGGGAAAATGATCTTCGATCACTAAGTATTGTGGACCTTCAGCATTTACAAAGGGAGCAATAAAAGTATTCTTCTTCGTACGAATCAGTTCCGTATCGCCAAAACCGCAGTCATGGAGCTTTTTCTGAACTATTTCGGAAGGCCGTGGCGTAATTTTATCAATCATCGTCCAGGGAAAAGCGACCTTTTGGCGATTTTGCAAATAAGTAACAAACTGACTTGGTACAAATCCTTGTTTTTCCCATGCCTGCGCAAATGTTAATACTGCTTCCGCTAATTTATCGCCGTTATGCGAGCAGTTATCCATACTTACAAAAGCAAGGGGTAACTCACCTTGTTTATAGCGCGCTAAAGCAAGGGCAGCCACTTTGGCCATAACATGAACAGGCGCCTTAGGTCCGTTTTGCATATCTTGCAAAACTTCCGGCAAATAACTTCCCGATAAATCCGTTAGTTGATACCCTTTTTCGGTAATCGTAAAACTTACCATTTGTAAAGATGGATTTTGAAAAATCTCGCATAATCTCTGCCAATCAGTTGGGCGAGATGAATCTCCTAACAGGCCTTCGGCTACACTGGCAATCACTTTCTTGTCGAGACTGCCATCAGCATGCATCACCGCCAGTAAGCTTAGATTCTCATAAGGTTCATAAACCTTTTCGATAATTTCCAAATCATAAGTTGATACAGCTACAATTCCAGTATCAACCTTTCCGTCATTTAACAAGTCTTGATGAATCGCAGCTAAAAAAGCGCGAAAAATATTACCGCCGCCAAAATGAACCCAATTGGGTCTTTCTTTTGTATTAGTTCGCATTTTAGCATCATCAAAAGCAATTGTTTCAATCCCAGCCTGCTGCCAAGACTCTTTATCGCTTAATGCTGCTCTTCGTAAATGTAACATTTTTTAGCCCCTCTCTGATGTTCGTGCAAAATGTAAATACAAACTCGTTTTTATTGATCTTATATAATTTTGCGAAAAAACCGTCATTTTCCTGTTTTCTCCTCAGAAAAAAATTAAGGACCACAAGCGCGAAAAATTTCTCGCTTGCGGCCCTTATTGCAAAGCTTTAATTTTGTCTATTTTTTTTCCATAGAGTTTGTACCGAAAACAATTCACTGCCTGAAAGCGCCAAAGCAACCGCACCAATCAACAAAGTCAGTTCAAATTCATAACCGCCAACCAAACCAGCTTGCGCTTTCACCGTAGCGATAGCGCCAACCATAACCGCTGCAATGCCAGCAGCTGCCAGCCGCGTGAAGATTCCCAGCAGTAGGAACAACCCACCAAGCGTTTCTATCGTCACAACAAAGTAGATTAAAAAGCCTGGCAATCCTAGGGAAGCAAAAAATTTTGCGACTTGCTCAAACCCATTTATTTTCTGCCAGCCATGGGCTAAGAAAATAATGCCTAAAGTAAGACGGAGCAATAAAAGACTCCATTCATAGTATCGTTTTTCCATCATAGTAAGTTCCCCCTCTTTTCTTTCTATCTTCTTAGTCATAGAAAGCTAATAAAAAGATACGGGGAAACCAATAGGATATTAAAATTTATTTTCCATTAGGAATCGATAGCAAGTATAGGATTGTATTATTACAAATATACTTGCTCTTTAATCTCGCAACAGAACGGCTTCACAGTCAGACTGAGCAATTTGCAAAAAGTCAAAAACGCCTTCCTCCAAAGGAGTTTTCATTGATGGCGCAATTAGTTTCCAAGCATAATAATTGGCCAAATGAACGGCGCTTACGGCTTCGCGATCGATAACGGCACTATGAAGTGGCTGATGATGAAATAAAGCACACTCTACAATAGGATAAGGAATTCCCCACCAATCAAGCAAATAGCCGCCCATCTCTTCATGAGTAACACCAAGACGCTCTTTCTCAAGTTCTGTTAAAACAAGCGTATCTGTTTGTAAAGCGGCTTTCAACACTTCTTGGTAGTCATTCGCGAAATAATGGATGCATAAAACGAGGCCTAAGTTATGTAAAAGTCCAGCTGTTGATAAGTTGTCAGGCATTTTCTTTTGGAGTAATTCTCGATAGATTTTACTCATAAAGCGATTGGTCAGATTAGCATGTCTTGTCAATTCTTCTACCGAAAAAGGCGGTATTGATAAATCAACGAGTTTAAAGAGACTGCAAGAAAGCACAATTGATTTGACAATAGAGAGACCTAAATAGTTAATGGCCTGTAAAACAGAAGCTGTTTTTACGTTATAAAACGCTGAATTTACGACTCGTAAAATAGCTGCTGTAACGGCAGGATCTGTTTCAATCACTTTCGCAATCGCACTTGCTTCGGCATCTTTGGCAATTAGCTCGCCTACAGCATCATAAATTCCCGTGACAACAGCGAGATTTTCCAATCCGTTGACAAGATTCAGCAAAATAGGATTACGATAAATTTTACGAGCTGTAAAAATTTGCTCAATCTTCTTCTTCAAATCCTCTCCATTCCACGGTTTAAACAAATATAAACTATTTGATCCATCAATGAGACTATCAAGAATTTCCTTTTCATCGGCATAACCGCTTAAAACTAACCTTGTGGTAGCTGGATAGAGCGCTTTGACTTTTTTCAAAAACTGGTGTCCATCCATACCTGGCATGCGCATGTCGGAGACAACAATATCAATGGGATTTTCTTTTAAAATATCTAATCCTTCTTCGCCGCTTTCGGCTACGAACAACTCGTAATCTGTATCAAAAAAGAGCCGCTCAATGGCTTTCAGTATCGATTTTTCATCATCTACAAATAAAATACGATCTTCCATCTTCTTTTTGTCCCCCTCTTTCCCTTTTCTCGCTTATGAAACCACTTCATCTATATTTCTTTCTCCATAGGGAATTTTTATAAAAAATGAAGCACCATGGCCGATCTGGCTCTCCACTAAAAATTGTCCGCCATGTTTATTAATAATGCCATAAGCAATACTAAGGCCAAGACCAGTACCACTGCCCACCTCTTTGGTCGTAAAAAAGGGATCAAAGATTCGAGTCAAATACTCCGGTGGAATGCCAGGACCATCATCAGTAATTTTACATACGGCAAAAACATCCTCTACATACGTTTCCACCGTAATTTTTCCCATGCCCTCTTTGTGTTGACTTTTGATCGCATGAGACGCATTGACAAGAATATTCATCAATACCTGAGCAATCTGACCTTTATCGCATTTTATTTCAGGTAAATCTTGCATGTTCTTCGCTACTTCCGCAGTATATTTCACTTCATTTTTAGTAATCAACAGCGCTTCTTCTACAATCTGATTCATATCATGCATGGCAATTTCATCTTCTAAGCCTGTCCGAGCAAAATTCCGCAAACTCCGAACGATTTTAGCCACACGATTCACACCATCTTGCGATTCTGCAATCGTCGGACCAAAATCAGCTAGCACTCGAGTGATTTTATGACTTTTCTCGCCTTCACGCAAAGACGGAATTACCTCAAGCAACTGCTCCTTAGTACTTTGCTCATCAGCAGCAAAATCAACAAAGGAGCGATAAAGTTCGATAACTTCCTGAATACGAGTAAGATATTTTGCCATAATCTCTAGATTACTGCTGACAAATCCAATCGGATTATTGATTTCATGAGCCACCCCCGCGGCAATTTCCCCCAAAGAAGCTAGCTTCTCTGACTGAATCAAATGAAACTGCGCTTCTTTCAGTTTCTGGGTTACCGCTTGCAACTCTTGATATTGCTGAGACATTTGATCAAACATATCTCGCAACATAAGAATTCGTTTCCGCGCCTCTACGGCAGCTCGCATCCTTGTAGTAAATTCAATAACGTCAATTGGCTTTCCAATATAATCATTGGCCCCATATTCAAAACAAGTCCGAAAACTTTCTTTATCGGTTAACCCGGTAAACATAATAATCTGAATATCCTTATACTCATCATGACGACGAATTTGCTGTAAAAGCTCCATACCATTCAACTTAGGCATAACAATATCAAGTAGAATAATATCAATTTCCTGGTCCCGCAACAAATCTATGACAGTTTCAGGAAGTTTACAAGTTAGAACATCACTGTCTGGAATATGCGCTTCAATTAAATCTTTAGCTAAGGTAAGATTGAAGCGTTCATCATCAACAACTAACATTTTCATCGTCATCACCGACTTTCTTATGTTAATTCTTATTCTTGCTCCGTTTGTTTTAGCGGCAATTCCAGCAAAAATTGCGTACCTTCATTCAATTTACTTGTAAATGAAATTTTGCCATGATGTTTATTCACAATAATATCGTAAGAAATACTAAGCCCAAGCCCTGTGCCGCTGCCAACAGGCTTTGTAGTAAAAAATGGATTAAAAATATCTTGTCCAATTTCCTCCGGTATCCCGCTACCATTATCACAAATTGAACAGCAAACAAAGGAATCACGTACATATGTCTCGATTACGATTTTCCCCCAGGGTATGCTTTCCCCTTCTTTCATAGTAATTGCTTGGGCAGCATTTAACAGAAGATTTAGCAATACTTGATTAATCTGCCCCCCCACAGCTTGAATCAGCGGAATATCGCCTAACTGGAGGTCCACTGCTGCAATATATTTGAATTCATTTCGGCAAACAACCAACGAGCTTTGAATTCCTTCATTTAAGTCATAAGCTTCCCAACTACCGCTTTGATCACTACGTGAAAAGGCTCGTAAGGCTTTAACAATGCTGCCAACCCGCTGAAGCCCTTCCAGGCTCTCCGAAAAAGCCGGTTCAATATCTGTTAAAATGTAATCAATTTTCTTCTTTTTCATTAAGGTGCTCAAGTTTTGTAAGGACTGCTTCAGTCTTTCAGGATCCTGATTTCCCGCTTCTTCTGCTACCTTTTTTAAAGCAGCAATCATTTCAATAAGGCGTTTTGTATATTCTTCAAGGGTTTCGTAGTTGCTAAGTACAAATCCTAAGGGATTATTAATTTCATGAGCAATTCCAGCTGCTAGCTGGCCTATCGAAGCCATTTTTTCCTGATGAAGAATTTGCGATTGCGCATTTTTCAATTCACTGTAGGCATTTTCCAGTTCCACATTTTTGACTTTCAGTTCGCCTTCGGCAGCTTCCCGATCATGGACTTCCTTTTGTAATTCGGTGTTGATTTCAAGCAATTCCTGGTTTTTCCCCGTAAGTTGTCCATTGACAGTAAAAAGCTGTTTCGTCCGCTCCTTCACCTTCTCTTCTAGCTCGTCACGAGCGGCAGCCAAATACATTTCTGTCCGCTTTTGCCGCCGTATCACTAAGAGCAGTAGACAAATAAACAACAAAAGAATAAAAGTAAGCGCGCCAACGACCTGATAGTAAGCGATGATTCTTTCATGTAAGCTTGCCAAAACCTCCTCTTCGGCAATCCCCACTACAACAGCCAAAGGATAATCTGGCAATACATGATAACTGTAAATACGCTTCACAGGATCAAGGGCTCCTTCGCCAATAAAAGACCCGGACTCTTGTGTTTGAATTTGTTGCAACAAAGCACTTCCCGTTAAATCTTGCCCTGCAGTATGATCTTCGCCAGCCTGCCTAGCTCTGACAATCCCGTCAAAACCCACAAGGGCAATCGATGATTTATCACCTAAATGAACCTGACGGTAAAAGTTCGTAAAGTAATTTAAATCAACGGAAACGATAACTACCCCGCCAAAAGATTTATCGGGCTTATTAATACGCCGTGTCATTTGTATCGACCATTTACCGGAAGATCGGCCAAGAACAGGTTTGCTAATGAATAATTGATTCGTATCTGCTTTTTGATGCACAAAAAAATGTTCCCGATCTTTTAAATTAGAGGGCACAAAAGGCACTTGGCTGCTTAATAATAAATCACCATTCTCGCCAGCAATGCTCAATAATACAAAGGGCTGATTGGTCAACCGACCCTCATTAATATAACGAGGAATGCTAATGATCGCCCCATCTGTTTCATATTGATATTTTAAAAACAGCACTGTTTGATCGGCACTGCGAATCGTCCGAAGTGAATGTTCCTCAAAGGCGCGGGCAAAATTGCTTGTTTCTTTTATAGCCTGCTCAATCTCAATTTGCTGTTCCGCTTGTATTTTATAATAAAGTCCGCCCCAAACTAAGGAAAGTAAGAGAAACGCAAATAATAGAATGACTAATGTACTTCTCTGCCATAGCCATCGCTGCCAAGAAACAGTACTTGCGTTCATCTTACAAACCTCCCTTATCTATAAGCAAAACACTATACTTCTTTTTCCGTTTTAATTCGACATATTTTTCCACTCTCCTGTCTATCAAATCAAATAACTGAATTTTCCCAAGAAAAATGCAGCTGCCTTATTGTGCAGCTGCATAAGTCCTATTATATTTGATAATCATAAACAGGATAATGAGAACGTACTGCTTTACCGGCGCAACGACTTAGAATTTTGCCGTCAGCAAAAACAATCTGTCCATCGAGCAAAACATAATCAATCCCTTCCGGCCAGGCATCGGGTCTTCCAAAATCAGCTTTATCGCAAATCGTGCGAATATCAAAAATCGTAATATCAGCATCCATGCCCTCCTGCAGCCTACCTTTATAAGTAAGTCCCAACGTCTCAGCAGGTAAATACGTGGCTTTGCGCAACGCTTCAAGTAAGCTCAACTCGTAATTTTCACGCACAAGCTTACGCAAATAACGCGGGAAGCTACCGGCAATCTGGGGATGGCCCTCGCCTTTAGCATAAGGGCCAGTATCGGTGGATGGCATAGCAAAAGGATGACGCAAAGCCTCATAAATTTCTTCTTCAATACCTGTAAGAACAACTACAGAAGCCCCTGGATCTACGTTACGCAATTCTTCATAAATAGCGGGCGTCAATCGTTGACCGTTATATTTTCCGGTAACTACAAGAATATCTTCCAATCCCCAGCCATTTAACGCCATGGACTCTTCATTAAATAATACAGCTCCAATGTGCGTCGCCCACTGTGTATACATACCGCTGTCAAAACGAATGTCAATCCCGCTAGCGCGCGCTTGGTTAATAAGCGCCAATGCCTCTGCTACCATACCGGTACCATATTGATATACTAAATGAGACACCTGAATTCTCGCTCCAGTTTGCCGTGCAATTTGGATCGCTTCCACTAAAGAAAACATATCAATGGCAGTAATCATTCTTGTGTCAATTGATATAACCCGCCCATAGCGAGCGGCAATTTGGCTCAAACGTATAACTTCTGCCTCAGATGTCCCCGGCGCATAGGCTAGCCCGAGTGACAAGCCGCAAGCCCCTTCAATAAAAGCTCGTTCTACAAAGAGTTCCATTTGCTGTAGCTGCTCTTCCGTAGCTGGCTGCAAAGGATCCAATGCTCCGACAGCTTTTCGCAAACTAATCGAATGACCAATCATTTCCGCTTGATGAAGAATAAACCCCTGCTTTTCTTGCGCGGAAAAAAACGCTTCTATATCAAGCGGGCCAAGTCCACAATTACCGCCAATCGTTGTTGTAATTCCTTGCCGCAAAGATAATTCACCGCAATAATCGTCAAGATCTACATGCCCATGAATATCAATAAATCCTGGCGAAACAATCCGCCCTGCCACAGGGAGAACCTCGCGTCCTTGTAATTCTTCTGATGTAATTGCCGCAATTTTCCCGTTGAAAATTCCTATATTGCCGCGTCGTCGCATCCCTCTTTCAGGATCAATAAGCAAACCATCGCTAATTACGATGTCATAGATCATGGTGGCCGCCTTTCTTTCTACGATAATGAATCAAGTTTGTTTCATTATACCGTGGTTTTAATCTAAATACCATCGCCATCAAGTCCTGCCAAAGCAGTAAAACGTTGTTTTTCAGTCCGATCAATCTGGACGACTTTCCCTGTTTTCACTACGATAGTAACCTGGCCATACTCAATTCCTTCACAGGCTTCTTCCAGCCCCTTGCGCACCGCTTTAAACTCCTTACTACGTTCACTATTTTTACGAAATGAGCCTAACGATTCATCAGGACGAATTTTTTCATTGCGTTCAATCTGAATCAAACGGAAATTCTGCCAAGTGAGCGTAAGATGTCCATGATACACTTGTTGCAAAATAGCTAAAATCTGGTCCAGTTGCTTTACCGAAATTTGATTTTGTTTTTCTAGCATACTGTTTTCTCTCCCTTAGACTAAAAAATAAAACGTAAGAGCCCATTTGAAAGAAGCTCTTACGTTTCTGCGCTTCTCTCATCGTTCAGGAAATTTCCTGCTGGAATTGGCACCTTGCTAAAAAGCCGGTTGCCGGGCGTCATCGGGCCAGTCCCTCGACCACTCTAGATAAGAGTTTATTCGGTAATTTATATCATTTTCTCAATTCTGTTGCAGCAAAGCATTCATACTACCTGTTTGATAGCCGTTAAGATCGATTGTTATAAAAGTAAAGCCAAGACGCCTAAACTCGACTACAATTTGCTCTCGTACTTTATCCTGACATAAACTGGGGATCCATTCCGCTTCGACTTCAATGCGAGCTACCTGCCCATGGTGACGCACTCGTATCGAACCAGAACAAAACTTTCTGATATACTCTTCAGCTTGCTCTATTTGTCCAAGCTTTTCCGCAGTTATCGCTTCGCCATAAGCCACCCTAGACGACAAACAGGCTGCGCTTGGTTTATTCCAGGTTGCCAGCCCCCACTTTTTCGAAAGTTGACGAATTTCTTTTTTGGTGAAACCAGCTTCTAGCAGAGGCGATGCGACTTGATCCAATTCTGAAACAGCTTGTATGCCTGGTCGATAGTCGCCGAGGTCATCTTGATTTGATCCTTCGAGTATCCATTGAAATTCATGTTGTCTAGCCCAGGATACCAACGCAGAAAACCGCAGTGTTTTACAATGATAGCAGCGATCTGCGTCATTTTCTCTAAAGTCAGGGCTAGCGAGTTCATCGATTGGCAGCAACTCGTGACGAATGCCAATTTCTTTGGCTACCGCTATAGCAGCAGTTTTTTCGCTTTGCGGCAAGGTTGCTGAGTAAGCAGTAACTGCAAGAGCTTTTTCACCTAATATTTTATAAGCAGCGGCGGCTAAAAAAGTACTGTCGACCCCACCAGAAAAACCGATGACTACACTTTCATAACTACGAAGCATTGTTTCAAGCTTCGCCAGCTTATCAGATAGAGTATTCATCACAATCCCCCCGTTCATTTAAATAAAACAACAAAAAAAGGCCACTGCACCTTATTTTTCAAAAGATACAATGAGCCTTCAGTATTTCTGATCAGCTACTTAGCGTATTTGTTTTAATATAAAATAGCATGGAACTACAACTCTGTCAATGAAAATTTCCCGATATGGGAAATTTTTACTTGCCATTTTGTTGGGAATTTCGCAAAATAATAGAGTACAGAATCACCATACTTTTAGGAGGCTTTACCGTGACACAGGAAATTAAAGCAAAAGAAACGCGCGAATTTCAAACTGAAACGAAACAACTTCTCGATTTAATGATCCATTCCATCTATACAAACAAAGAGATTTTTTTGCGTGAATTGGTCTCCAATGCCTCGGATGCCATTGATAAAGTTCGGTTTGCATCGTTAACCAATCAGAATTTACTAGAAGGAAATGATACCTTTGAAATTCTGCTATCCCCTGATGAAAGTACAAAAACATTAACGATTTCTGACAATGGCATGGGCATGACCTATGACGAAGTCATCGCCACTATCGGTACAATTGCTCAATCAGGTACAAAGGCCTTTTTAGCTAAAATGAAAGAATCAGGCACAAATTCTGATACAGAGCTGATTGGCCAATTTGGTGTCGGCTTTTATTCCGCCTTTATGGTTGCCCAAAAAGTCACGCTTCTGACACGAGCTCCCGGACAAGAAAAGGGTGTAAAATGGGAATCAGCAGGCGACGGAACTTATACGATCGAGGAATTTGACAAAGACACTCGCGGCACTACCATTATTTTAACGCTTCATGACGCCTTCTGCGGCAAAGAAGCTGGCGAGGAAAATTTCCTAGAACGCTATACACTGCAAAATCTCATCAAGAAATATTCCGATTATATTCGCTATCCTATAAAGATGAATTTCATCCACAAAGAAAAACCGCTTGATAACGAAGGAAAAGTTATTGAGGATGCCCCAGAAACAGAATCAGTAGAAGTGCGGACTTTAAATTCTATGACACCGCTTTGGTCGCGTAATAAAAGTGAAGTTACCCAAGAAGAATATCAAAAATTCTATCAAAGTCAGTTCCATGATTGGGAAGAACCGCTAGAAGTCATTCACTCTCGTGTCGAAGGAGCTGTCGAATATACCACTTTGCTCTTTATCCCGGCTCATGCACCTTTCGATTTTTATGAACGTGACGCAGCTTCAAAAATCTCCTTGTATTCTAAACATGTTTTTGTTATGGAAAACTGCAAAGACTTGCTGCCGCCTTACCTTCGCTTTGTTTGCGGTCTCGTTGATTCACCGGACTTTTCCTTAAATATTTCCCGGGAATTATTACAGCATAGCAAGCAGCTTAAATTGATTGGCAAAAATTTGGAGAAAAGCGTACTCAAATCATTAGAACGCCTCCTACATAATGATCGCCCTAAATACGAGAAATTTTGGAAAGAATTCGGCACTGCTTTAAAAGCCGGTATTTATTCCGATTTTTCCAGCCGGGAAAAATTGCAAGATCTTTTGCTATTCCCTTCTTCCAAGAATAAAGATGAGCTCACCACTTTAGCTGATTATATTAGCCGTATGCCAGAAAAACAAAAAGCTATTTATTACGCTACAGGAAAAGATTATGATACAATTGACAAATTACCTCAGCTAGAACTGCTGAAAGAAAAGGGATTGGAAATCTTATATCTCTTTGATCGCGTCGATGAATTTGCCATTGAAGCGTTACGTGAATATAAAGAAAAACACTTTCATTCCGCAAGTCGCGGTGACTTAGATTTAGCAGATATTGATTCACCGGAAACTCAACAAGATACGAAAGAGCTCGCGAAGGAAAATGAAGCGTTTATTAAAGCGATTAAGGACCAGCTCGGTGACAAAGTCACCGAAGTAAAAATCAGCACTCGCTTAAAATCAAGTGCTGTATGCCTTGTCAGCAGTGATCAAGGAATCAGCTTATCGATGGAACATATCTTGTCTGAAATGAACCGGACTATGATGAAAGCAAGCCGCATTTTAGAATTAAATCCGCAGCATGCTTTATTTAACGTTTTAAAAGATCTCTACGAAACAGATGCTTCTTCGGAGCAGTTTGCTGATTATTGCCGACTTCTCTATGATCAGGCTCTCTTGATTGAAGGTCTATCCCCAGAAGATCCGATTGGATTTGCCAATAAACTAGCTGAACTTATGGCAAAAACCGTAAAATAAGTATAGGATTGTCTAACAAAGACTTGATTGTGTAAAAACAGTCAAGTCTTTTTCTTTTTAACAGCAGGAATTTCTTTAACTAATTAGAATAATCTAAATTAAATACAAATTTAGAGAGGGATGGTTACGATGTCCATTAGCAAGTGTTACGTATTTGTAAGCTACAAAGACAATCCGAAGCAAAGTCCCTGTATCTATCTAGAAAATATGAAAAGTGCCGTGCAACTCTATCAGAATCTAATTGATAGCGGCGAACACCAAAATCACAAACTTGATTATTTAACCTGCGGTTATGAGTTTTGTACCGACCAAGGTCGAACCGGCGTACGAGACATTACCTCTTACGCCTTCTCCTAACCCGTTGAAACTATAAAAAGCTAAACTCCTGCCGCTTAGAATAGCCGCAGGAGTTTATTTTAGCCCTCCTTGCTCATAGACATAATTCGCCTAGTACAGTATAATTATTTTTAAAGTTTTACTTTTCTCTTTGCAAATAAAGATGCCGTAGAGGCAGTAAAGGACTCGCTGCACAATGGCCCTATATAAATATTTTTTTCTTTTCTGGCTTTTCCTTTTTCCCAGCACTCTTATGCTTTATGAAACTGGCTTTCTTTCGGAAAGCCTTTTTGCCATTCAACATGCCCATATCGCTGGCGTGCTTCTTGTTGATCTTTTCGCTGGCTTTATTGCCTATACAGCCTACCAGAATGCCCTAAGGCGTCAAAATCGTTTTCTCGCTTGCACAACCCTTGCCTATGGCGGCTTTACGCTGCTTTATACCGTTTATAGCGGCGCCCTATTGCTCCTTGAACCATTTCCCTTTTCCTTTCTGATCTTTGCGCCAGTTGCGCGAATTATTCTATCTTGTTATTTACTCTTAGGGCTTTTTTATTTAAAAGACCGCAATAATCTAACGCTCTTTCACTGGAAAAAACACTGCATTGTTCTAATCATACTTACAGCTATTCTCCTTACCTTCGCTGCATCTTGCACATTCTCTGTTACATTATTGCGTCAAGGTCTGGAACTATTAGCTCTGGTAATTTCATTTACAGCTACCATAAGACTATATCTTATGCCGAAAAAAGCCACTGTGCTTACGTATCACCTGTGGGCTCAATTTATTTTTACCCAATCTTCCTTTGCTTTTCTCATCGGATATCCCTGGAATCTTTCTTGGTGGATAGGACAATTACTTGTTTTGACAGGTTTTATTATGATGGGGTTTGCTATTCTGCAAAACTATGCCGCTGTTGGCAGCCTAAAACGCGTCTATGATCCTAATCTATTAGAACATTTAATGGATCAGATTATCGACAGTTCGCCTGTCGGCATTCTCCTTGTAGATTCTGAGCTGGAAATTATCCGCCGCAACGCCGCTAGTGAAGAAATGCTCGCCTGGGCCCAGCCTGACTGCAATATAGCAGAACTTTTGCAAACCTTGCAGATCAACCTAACCGAATTAAATATTTCGTCACAACAAGATACTTGTCTTTTTGCCTCATTAACCAAGCAAGTTGGCAAGAATGAACAGTCGCTTGATGCAAAAGTCTGCCGTCTTGACGATCCTACCATTGATGGGTATCTTATTACTTTAATTGATATGACAACCTATTATAAAGCGCAACAAAAAATAAACTACTTAGCAAAACATGATACCTTAACAGACTTGCCGAATCGCACGGAATTTCTCGAAAAACTGGCAGAGGAGCTTACAGAAGTACAAAAAAACAATCAGCTTCTTGCTGTAATGTTTATCGATCTTGACGGCTTTAAACAAATTAATGATACGTTAGGTCATTCTATTGGTGATTTTGTTTTAAAAATTATTGCGACAAGATTAAGGCAATCCTTTAAGGCCAGAGATACGATCGCGCGTTTAGGCGGCGATGAGTTTACCGCCATCGTACCTGGGATCTCCACTTGGCTTGATGCTGGCACCATTGCTGAACGCATTCTGATTGCCTTAGAAAAACCGGTTGTATTAGAAGGTCAATCCTTTTTCTTATCAGCAAGTATTGGCATCAGTCTCTATCCACTCCACGGCGCCACCGTAGAAGACTTAATTACCAAAGCCGATCAGGCTATGTACCAAATAAAGAAGCACGGCAAAAACGGCTATATTTTTGCCGATGTGGAAATAAAATCAGATTAAAATTTTCTAAAGAAAAATCCGCTAACAGGGTCCTGAACACTCAGACCTTATTGGCGGATTTCTCTCTTTTTCATGATCCTATTGGGAACTTTTTCCCCTTGTTAAAAAAGCCTGGGCCTCCCCTACTGGCAAGGGCTTACTAAATAAGTATCCTTGCGCAGCATCACACTCATACTGCGCTAAAACAGCCAGCTGATCCTTAGTTTCCACACCTTCAGCTACCGTCTTCATGTTTAATAAGTGAGCGAGACGAATAATAATATGAGTAAACTCACGATCCTCTTGATTCTCAATAATTCCATCCACAAAGGATTTATCAATCTTAACTACATCTATTGGTAAATCCTTAAGATACTTCAACGACGAATAGCCTGTACCAAAATCATCTAAGTAAATTAAAATACCCTTTTCCTTTAATTTCTTCAATTTAGCCACATTGTCGTCGAAAGACTGCATCAAAATACTCTCTGTAATCTCAAGTCCGAGTAATTCTGGCGGAATTGAGTAAAGATCAATTGCTTCCTGAACTAAGTCCACAAAATCAGGCTGCATCAGTTGAACAGCGGAGATATTTACTGTCACAACAACTTGTTGTTCACCTTGCAGCATTAAGTCCCTTAAGAAAGAACACGCCTGCCCCAAAATTTCATAGCCTAGCGCTAAAATAAGCCCTGTTTCTTCCGCCAAAGGAATAAAGTCATTAGGCGCTACAAATCCATGCTGCGGACTGTGCCAACGAGCCAAAGCCTCAAATCGGTTAATTTTTTGGGTCTTAAGATCAAAAATTGGCTGATACCAGGCAAAAATTTCACCGCTGGCGATAGCCGCCCGTAAATCAGTTTCCAGCAACGCTTTCTTTTGAATCGCCGCTTCCATGGCATAATCAAAAAAAGCATATTGATTTTTCCCTTTATTTTTAGCCTGATACATTGCTAAATCAGCATTTTTCAGCAAAGCCTCCTGACTTTGACCATTGCTAGGATAAAATGCAATTCCTATACTAATTGTTAAATGAATTTGTTTATCGGCTACACGCAAAGGTTCTGCAAATAGGTCGGCAATCTCTTGGGCAAAATCGGCGGCAAGCTGCGGTTCTTCCATGCCTTCCATAAGCAAGACAAACTCATCACCGCCCATTCGGGCAAGAAAAGCCTCCTCCTTTTCTCGCTTTAGCACATCCGCAAAAGCAATTAGTAGTTGATCGCCAAAGGTATGACCAAATAAATCATTTACCGTTTTAAAATTATCGATATCGAGGAAAAAAAGACAGCCTCGCTTTCTCTCGGCCTGACAATGCACAAACAAAGCTGCCAATTTTTCATTTAAGGCCGAACGATTGGCTAACTCCGTCAAGTTATCATGAAACGCCATATAGTGAATGACAGCTTCATTTCTTTTTCGATCGCTTACATCCGTCAATGATCCAGCAGCCCGAACCGGCGTTCCCGCCTCATCTAGCAGGACTTTGCCACGAATCAAAAGCCATTTTGCCATAGTGCTAAAGAAAATTTCTTTTTCAAAAGAAAAGTGCGTTTTACCTAAAGCGATCAGATTCTCTAATTTGTTCAAAAGACTGTCGTGGGTTTCTTCTTGCCGCAGGACAGTAGGAAGATCGGAAACACTGTAGGCCTCTTGCCATTCGATCTCCAAAATTCTACTACCGCGCTTCGAAAGATAAATCTGACCTGTAACTAAATCCCAATCCCACAATCCGTCATTGGCGCCTGCCAACGAGAGCTTATACCGTTCTTCACTCTTTTTCAAGGCAGCCTGAACTGACTCTAGCTGCTGATAACGATAATGAAGTTCATCTTGTGATGCGTAAATTTCCTCATACAAAGCGCCTAATTCTTCATTTTTTTGCTTTAAGTCAAGTTCTGCCGCTTTCCGTTGGCGAATACTACTACTAAGAACGAGAATATACACAATAAGAAATATGAAAATAATGGCTAGCGACCATACGATTGTTTTATTTTCTTCATAAACAGCTAGGGGATTATGCAGCAAAATACTGCCTTGTGGCACTCGTCCTAAGCTCAAATTATGCCGAACAAGCTGATTATAGTCTACCATAGTCACAGTTGTTCCCACAGCTAGTGGAGAAATCGTATCAGGATCTTCTCCTTGTAAAATACGAGTAGCCAGTTTCGCTGCGGCTTCTCCCTGTAACTTACCACTCACAGTGCTCCCGCCCAAAGCCCCGTCTCCTATATTGAAGTCATAAGTCACATATAAAGGTGCGTTACTTTGCTCTGCATAAAGCCGAACGTATTTTTCCGGCGCACGAATCATTCCAGCGCCATCACTTACATAGCTCGTCACAAGAACGGCAGCATTAGCTGGCAGAGTACGCAATCGCTCAACTACTTCCGCTTCCGAGAGCGAACTAAAATCTTCCAAAATTAAATCAGGCCGTATTTTATGAGCCACTTCCGTTATAATTTGTTTCGACGCAAGACCAGTTTCGGTTTGATCAGAAAGTAACACGAGCTTCTGCAAAAAAGGATTTAACGTAAGCATTAGGTCTAGATTTCCTTGCGCGTCGATTTGTTCAAACACGCCAGTTATATTGCGTGTTTTCCCAATAATGGCCTGAGCTGATTCTGGAAAGACGCCAGAAAATACAATAGGCGCATTCGAAAAAAGCTCTTGGCGGTAACGCAAGGCAAATTTCAATGCGGCATCGTCAGTTGCAAAAACAAGGTTTACTTTTGTTCGGCTGTATTTCTCCTTAAATAGAGCATAAAGAAGCGGCAAGCGATCTTCACGCGGATTATTTTTCCAGTCCAAATATTCCATACGCACATTCGCATCCTTGTCGCCTCTTTTCAGCCCCGACAAAATACCAGCTGTCTGATCATCCGTCCAGGCAAAATCACGCGAATAGGAGTTTAAGATAAGGACCGTTGATTCCTCCGCTACTGCATCGGCAGAAACTGGCATAAAAGAACAACTAACTAATAGAAAAAGACCTAGCACAAGAATTCTGCGAAATGCTAATATCATAATTTATCCGTCCAGTCCCGGCCTGGTTTTACGAAACGATTTCATCACAGTCTAAACATGACTCTCATTTAGGCCTGATGTATTGATTTGACATTTTTGATTGTATCCCTGCCACACTTCAACATAACTTTTCTTTAACCTTGTGCAATTTGCCGATTTTGCTGTAAAAAAGCCGAAAGACCGCCCACTTCTTTCATTAGAGCGTTGTAGTTTGCCGGATTCAATGATTGCGGACCATCGCAGCGCGCTTCATCAGGGTTCGGATGAACTTCGATCATCAAACCATCGGCGCCAGCCGCAACAGATGCTAATGCCATGGATCGTACAAGCTTCCATTTTCCCGTTCCATGACTAGGATCAGCGATTACAGGCAAATGACTGAGTATTTTAACAGCACTGACCGCACTGAGATCTAAGGTATTACGCGTATACTCTTCAAAGGTACGAATGCCTCGTTCGCACAGAACGACTTGCGAATTTCCGGCGCTCACAATATATTCGGCTGCACTCAACCATTCTTCAATCGTAGCCGCCATACCGCGCTTTAAAAGAATCGGCTTCTTACTTTGTCCCAGTGCTTTGAGTAAAGCAAAATTTTGCATGTTTCTTGCACCAACTTGTAAAACGTCGGCTACTTCTGAAATCATCGCAACTGATTCAATATCCATAACTTCTGTAACAATTTTTAAGCCAGTACGCTCACGGGCCTCCGCCAAAAATTCCAGTCCCTTACTTTCCAGTCCTTGAAATGCATAAGGCGATGTACGCGGTTTAAAGGCACCGCCTCGTAAAAATTGCGCCCCGCCAGCTTTTACGATTTGCGCCGCTTCTAACAGCTGTTCGCGACTTTCAATCGCGCAGGGACCGGCCATAACTACCGGATTTTCACCACCAATGATAATATTGCCAACTTGAATCACCGTATTTTCCGACTGGTATTCGCGACTTACTAATTTATAATTTTTCGATCCCATATATATCGCTCCTTTATTTATTAAAATAGATTCGTCTTGATTGAATTCACTGCATCTTGCTAGCAAGAACTGATTTGTCTTACGCCATAAGATCCGAGAAATTTAAACCATAAGCATTTTTTTTCTACAGCCCGAAGTGCCTCGGCCAGAATTGGCTGATTGCTAGCGCCAGCTAAATCAAAAAAGAAAATATAATTTCCCAGCCCCGTTCTGGCTGGTCTTGATTCAATACGGGTCAAATTCACTTGTCGCCGCGAAAACTCTTGTAATATGTCACATAAACTCCCTGGTTTCTCGCCATTCATTTGGCAAATCACCGAAGTCTTAACTGACTCAGTAGTAAGAAGCTGGGCCGACTTTTGCCTAAGTGCAATAAACCGAGTTGAATTATTGTCACTATCTTGTACATCGGCGGCAGCAATTGCTAAGCCATAGCGCGCAGCAGCGGCGCGGCTTCCCACAGCAGCAATCTCCTCCCCGCCTTGAGCGACAATACTAGCTGCTTCAGCGGAGCTTGCTACAGCTTCAAACACGGCATCAGGGTATAATTTAAACAGTGTTTGCCGACATTGCGCTAAAGCTTGTGGATGAGATAAAATGCGTTTTACCGACTTTGTTTTATGATTTTGATGCAACAGCAAGTTATGACGAATTGGTAAAATCAGCTCGGCTATAATGGATAAATTCACCTCATGAGCTAATAGATCAAGTGTTACATTTACGGCTCCTTCCAAGGAGTTTTCAATCGGTACAACACACTCCGTAATTTCCCCGGCCGCCAAGGCCCGAATTACGCCATCAATAGTGGGGTAAGGTTTAAAGACTCCGTGCTGTTCACTATAAAGACACTTGACACTTTCCTCACTATAAGTTCCTTCCGGTCCCAAATAACCAATCACCGTCATCTTCATTTCCTCCTAAAACAAAATAAAAGCCCTCGTCCAACTAAGGACGAGAGCTTGTTCTCGCGGTACCACCTTGCTTATTCGCTATAGCAGCGAATCACTCATCAGGATGCGGGCCATAAGCCGATATCCCCCTTCCTAGGTAACGGAGAAGGTTGCCGTCGCCGCCTACAGCCTCTACAGGTTTCAGCACGAAACTCTAAGGGGAACTTCAATACAACAACCGGACCGGGTTCTCATCTTTCCCGGCTCTCTGTAGCCAAGCGGTTATATCTACTTTTCCTTATCATCGTTTTTGAAGCGTTATGATTTGATCCTTACTATAGCACATTACAAGGTTACACGCAAGCTCTTTGTCTTAGTTTTATTTTAATTTTCCCAGAAAATTTTCTAATAACTTTTTCCCCTGCGGCGTGAGCACTGATTCAGGGTGAAACTGCAAACCTTCTACATCCCACTCCTTATGCTTCAATCCCATAATTAACCCATCAGCCTCTGCCGTAATTTCAAGACAATCAGGTAAATTTTCTTTATCAACAATCAAGGAATGATAGCGCCCAGCGATAAACCCCGGTTCCATTCCAGCATAAATTCCCGTACCATTATGACTCACTTGTGAAGTCTTGCCATGAATCGGCAGCGGTGCTCGCACTACCTTCGCCCCAAAAACCTGACCAATGGCCTGATGGCCTAAACAAATACCGAGAACAGGCTTTTTACCAGCAAAATAACGGATCGCTTCTACACTAATTCCCGCATCCTCCGGTCTGCCAGGACCAGGAGAAATAATAACAGCCTCATAATCTTTTTGGCTAAGTTCGTCTAGAGTTGCCGCATCATTGCGGACGACCTCTACATTGGCGCCTAGTTCGGCAATATACTGATAGACATTGTAAGTAAAAGAATCGTAATTATCAATGAGTAGAATCATACGTCATTCCCCCATGACCTGAAAAAGTATTTTTCCCTTAGCGAGCACTTCCTGATATTCCGTTTCCGGTACAGAGTCGGCTACAATGCCAGCACCGGTCCGAATCGCCACAGCGTCGCCGTCAATAAATAGAGTCCGAATGGCAATACATGTATTCATATTGCCGCGATAATCAATATAACCAACAGCACCACCATAAAAACCTCGTACGTTTTGTTCCAGCTCAGCAATAATCTCCATAGCACGCACCTTCGGCGCTCCACTTAAAGTTCCAGCGGGAAAACAAGCGGCAAGTACATCTAGCGCTGTAAGTCCCTCTTTTATCGTACCGGACACGTGAGAAACCATATGCATAACATGCGAGAAATGTTCAACTGTCATAAGCTGATCGACTTTGACTGTGCCAGGAATACTGACGCGACCAATATCGTTGCGGCCTAAATCGACGAGCATGGCATGCTCAGCGACTTCCTTTGCGTCACAGGCCATTTCGTCAGCTAACCGCTGATTTTCTGCTTCGTCTTTTTGGCGCGGCCGCGTACCAGCAATCGGACAAGTATAAACCTTCTTATTTTCTACTTTGACTAGCATTTCCGGCGAGGCTCCGACTATTTTTTCCTGACCAAAATTAATATAAAAGAGATAAGGTGACGGATTCAGCCGCCGCAAACTGCGGTATATGGCAAAAGGCGGCTGATTCAATTTACGGCAAAAGGGCTGTGATAAGACGACTTGAAAGATATCGCCTGCTTTGATATATTCTTTCGCTTTTTCAACAAGGTCCATATAGATTTTGCCGTAATCATCATTCGCTACCGCTGGCTGCTGCCCAACGATGTTTTGAAATTCCGCCTCGCTTTCCGATTCAACCAATTTCGTATTTTGCTGCAGCTTCGCTTTAACTGCTTCAAGCTCGGTGCAAGCTTTCTGATAAACGATCGCAGAATCTTCGCCTGGCTTGATTGTTGCTAAGTAGACAAGGCGAGCCACGTGCGTTAAATGATCCATGACAACGAGAATTCGACAAAATAACAACTGAGAAAGAATCTGATTATCATCAACTTCAAGTCCGCGTACGCGTTCAAAGGTAGCTACTGATTCATAAGCAAAATAGCCTACAGCTCCCCCCATAAAGGGCGGCAGTCCGGGAAGTGATGGGACCTTGAAGTTATTTAAGTAGGATTGTAAAACCTCTTTCGGCGTGCCTGGTAGAATATATTCTTTCGGGCAAGGATCGTTCTCGACAACGTTTGTCTTTGTTTTATAGCAGGTAAAAGTTGCAAAAGGTTCCGCGCCAATAAAGGAATAGCGGCCAAAAGTCTTTCCTGTCTCTACGCTTTCTAAGATAAACCCGGCTTGATCGCCTACTAGCTTATAATAAAAAGAAATGGGCGTATCAAGATCGGCCGCCAGTTCCGTATACACAGGAATCAGCGTAAACTCCTGCGCTAGCTGGCTAAATTCATTTTCTCCCGGATAAATGTTCACAGTCTAGCACCTGCCTTCATCAAGAGCTTGTCGCACTGAAGCCACAAATGCAGCAGCAGCGTCAACCCCCTCTTGGGCTAAAAGTTTTACTACAGCACTGCCGACAATTACAGCATCAGCATGTTGTGCCGCCGCCACAGCGGCCTCAGGACTGCCAATTCCAAAGCCGATAGCAAGCGGCAGCTTCGTCTGGCTGCGTACTGATTGAATCACCTTACCAATGGCGCTATAGTCTGTTTGGCGAACGCCAGTCACACCAGTTGTAGCAATACAATAAATGAATCCTGAGGCTTGACGGCATAGACCGGGCAGTCGAGCGGCGTCTGTCGTAGGCGCTACAAAAGAAATAAGATCCATCCCGGCACTCTGACAAGGCCCTTGCAAAAGCGCCGCTTCTTCCGCTGGCACGTCAGGCGCTATAAGACCATCAATACCGGCAGCAGCGAAATCCTGCACAAATTTTTCTACCCCTCGATTTAAAATAGTATTCACGTAAGTCATAACCGCCAAAGGAACATCAGATTGCTGCCGAATTCGCTTGGCTAAATCTAGTGCATTTGCGGTAGTAGCGCCTTTCGCCAGCGCTTCGGTAGCCGCTTTTTGAATCACTGGCCCATCCGCCATAGGGTCGGAAAAAGGAAGCCCCAACTCTATCACATCGGCGCCAGCTGCCGCCATAGCTAAGACAGCTTCATAGGTAATTTCATAATCGGGATAGCCGCTATTGACATAAATAACAAGTCCTTTACGGCCCTGTTCTTTTAGTGCAGAAAAACGCTTCTCTATTCGTGACATGGTAATACCCCCTTCAATAAGCCAGCTACATGTTGAACATCTTTATCGCCCCGCCCGGAAAGGCACAGGACTACGGATTCATCGCTGTTTGTCTGTGGCATGAGTTCTTCTAAATAAGCCAATGCATGCGAGCTTTCCAAGGCCGGAATAATTCCTTCTAATTTGGCAATTCGCTGAAATGCTGCCAATGCGGCTTCATCTGTCACGGCGCGATAAGAGGCAATGTTACTATCGCGAAAAAAGGAGTGTTCCGGTCCGACGCCAGGATAATCAAGTCCAGCTGAAACCGAATAGGCCGGTATCACTTGGCCGTCTTCATCTTGCAGCAAATAACTGTAAGCACCATGAAGGACGCCGGGACGCCCCTGGGTCAAGGAAGCGGCATGTTCGCCTGTATGCAAGCCTTTGCCAGCAGCTTCCACGCCAATTTTGATAACTGCTTTATCCTGATGATAAGGATAGAACAGCCCCATAGCATTACTGCCGCCGCCGACGCAAGCTACCAAATATTTCAGCGGCGCCTTCAGCTTCTCTTGTTCTGCTTTCACTTCCTCGCCAATGGCTGATTGAAAATCTCTCACAATCATCGGATATGGATGGGGCCCTACAACCGAGCCAATAATATAGTGCGTATCCTCTACATTGGTAACCCAGTAGCGAATGGCTTCACTGGTAGCGTCTTTCAGCGTACCACTGCCGCTTGTCACCGCTTCAACACGACTGCCTAGAAGACGCATACGAAACACATTTAATGCCTGCCGCTCCATATCTTCAGCTCCCATAAACACAACACATTCCATCCCAAAGAGAGCCGCAACAGTTGCACAAGCTACGCCGTGTTGACCAGCGCCAGTTTCAGCAACAATTCGTTTCTTACCCATTCTTCTCGCTAAGAGAGCTTGCCCGATGGCATTATTAATTTTATGAGCGCCTGTATGCAAAAGATCTTCGCGCTTTAAGTAAATATGAGCCCGGCCATAATGCTTAGTTAGTTTTTCAGCGTAATAAAGGCGTGTGGGCCTACCAGCATACTCATCTAAGTAAAAAGCCAGTTCGGCCTGAAACTCAGGTTCTTCTTTCAGCGTTTCATATTTTTTTTCTAACTCGATTAAAGCTGGCATTACTGTTTCCGGTACAAACCGTCCGCCAAAGCGTCCAAAGCGTCCCTGTTTATTTGGCATTTTTCTTCCTCCTAGTATCCATTCAGTTCGAGTTCAAACTCCAACTGAAAAAGGTTTATTTTAATAAAGCGAACTGCCGCGTCTGCTCAGCAATAGATTCTGCCGTAACAAGTCCTTCGCCAACCAGAATCCCCTTGACGCCAGCGTGCTGTAATAACAAAGCATCTTCTCTGCTCCCTACGCCGCTCTCGCTAATCACAATGCGACCTTCCCGACAATGGGGCAGAAGTTTTACTGATGTTTCAATCGTTGTTTCAAAGGTCTTTAAATTACGGTTATTAAGACCAACAAGCTGAACCGGCAGAACATTGATCCGTTCTAACTCTTCTCGGCTATGGACTTCCACTAATGCATCCATGGCTAGTTCCTTAGCAATTGCGAGAAAATTTTGCAGTTCCTTATCTGTCAGGATCGCCGCAATGAGCAAAACGCAGTCAGCGCCGTGCGCTCTAGCTTCATAAATTTGGTAGGCGTCAATAATAAATTCTTTGCGTAAAATTGGTAGTGAACTCACCTGTTTCACTGCAACAAGATCAGAAAGCTTACCAAGAAAATGTTGGTCAGTATGAACTGACAAAGCACAGGCGCCATTTGTTTCATAGATTTTTGCTAACTCTGGCACCGAATAATCCTTACACAACCTTCCTTTCGCCGGCGAAGCCAGCTTACATTCGGCAATAAGCGCCCAAGGCGTCTTTACCAGAGCTTTAGCAAAAGCATGGTCACCTGTTGTAAGGACTTTTTGATAATTTTCTATAGGCATTTTAACTTTCGTCTGTTCAACCTCTTGCCGCTTTAAGGCAACAATCTTATTTAGCATAAATTCTTTCCACCTTTCTGACGGCTGTAATAAAACGGTGAATTTTACTAATATCCTTACTGCCATCTGTCTCTACACCGCCTGATACATCCACTCCATCAGGCCGAAAATTTGCAATTGCCTTACCCACATTCTGTTCGTTAAGACCGCCTGCCACAAGCACGGGAACCGAAGCGGTTTGTCTAAGTGAATAATGACTATTCCAATCAAAGACCTCACCAGTTCCACCGCGCTCTCCTGCCTTCGCCGTATCAAACAGCAGATAATCAGCGTTTTGCGGCAAAGACGCTTTCTCCTGAGCCCCAACTGCCATGACTCGAATCACAGGCACAGAAACTTGGCGGCAATATTCTTCCGGTTCGTCACCATGGAGCTGGACGAAATCTAAAGAACAAGAGCGAATGGCTGCGTCTACTACGTTAAGAGGCGCATTCACAAAAACGCCGACTTTCTTCACCGTGTGAAGCTCTTGACTAATCAAAGCTGCCTGTTCTAACGAAACCTGACGACGGCTCTTAGCAAAAACAAACCCAATCCAGTCGGCGCCATAGGCTTCCGCCGCCTTAGCAGCTTCGCTTGTTTGAATGCCGCAAATCTTAATAATCATTGCCCAACCGCCCTTGCCGCCGCTTTCGCGCTCCGGCTAAAAGCGGCTAATTCCTCGAGCTTGGTGAAAGCGGCGCCGCTATCAATGCTGTAAGCCGCCAAGACCAAGCCTTCTTTAACTGTTTCAGCCTTGCCAGCTACGACAAAGCCAGCGGCACTATTTAAGAGAACGATATCTCGGTGAGGTCCTGCTTCGCCTTGTAAAACGCGTCGTACAATCTGGGCATTGTCTTTCGCAGTGCCGCCTTTATAACTTTCAAGACCTTGACCATAAAAACCGTACTCCTCGGGATGCAATGTGTAGGAGATAACTTGCCCTGCCTTCACTTCAGCAATACAGGTAGGAGCCGACGTCGATATTTCATCCATACCATCAAAACTATGCACAACCATAGCCTGCTTCGTCCCTAAATCTAGCAGAGCTTGCGCCACTTTCTCTGTCAGTTTTTTATCGTAAACACCAATCATTTGACGCTCTACTTTAGCTGGATTCGTTAAGGGTCCGAGCAAATTGAAAACCGTTCGAAAACCGAGCTCTCGCCGGGGACCAGCCGCATATTTCATTGCTTTATGAAAAACGGGAGCATAAAGGAACCCAATCTGGAGCGAATGAATCGCTTCTTCGGTCCGCTTTGGCGCCATATCTACAGCAATGCCTAATTCCGTAAGCACATCTGCGCTGCCGCAGGAGCTCGAAATACCGCGATTGCCATGCTTTGCAACAGGTACGCCGCCGCCAGCTAGCACAAAAGCCGCGGTTGTAGAAACATTAAAAGTGCCTGTGCCGTCACCGCCAGTACCGCAGGTATCAATCATATCCGGTAAGGTACATTGAATCCCTTCAGCCTGTCGACGCATCCCGGCGGCAAATCCAGCTATTTCTTCACTTGTCTCTTCTTTTAGCCGCAGCGCTGTTAAAAATGCGCCAATTTGAGCCTCAGTGGCCTGTCCTGACATAATCACAGTCATGGCTTCATCAGCCTCTGCTTTTGATAAGTTCCGTCCAGAAACAACTTGCAGTAAGAATTTTTTTAGCATTGCTATCCTCTCCTTTTCCCAAATAAAAAAACCACTTCACCCGCTAAAGGGGCGAAATGGTTCGCTGTACCACCCTAATTCAGAAAACCTGCGAAGGTTTTCCCTCTTTCGAGTACGGGATTCCTCGTCCGATACTCTAGCCTGATAACGGCGGCATCCGTCTCTGCCTACTTGCCTAAAACGTTCGGAGAGCACTCACAGGTCCATTCAATATGCTCGTAAGGTTGGTCATCACACCTCCGGTCTCCCGGTCACCAACTCGCTGCGCTTTCGTTTACATATTTACTCGTCCTGATCACAGTTTTTCTGCTTTTTAAATATAAAAAAACCACTTCACCCGCTAAAGGGGCGAAATGGTTCGCTGTACCACCCTAATTTAGAAAGCCTGAAAAAGCTTTCCCTCTTTTCAAGTACGGGATTCCTCGTCCGATACTCTAGCCTGATAACGGCGGCGTCCGTCTCTGCCTACTTGCCTAAAACGTTCGGAGAGCACTCACAGGTCCATTCAGTATGCTCGTAAGGTTGGTCATCGCACCTCCGGTCTCCCGGTCACCAACTCGCTGCACTTTTGTTTACATACTTACTCGTCCTGATCACAGTTTTGCGTTGTTTTGTAATTGTGTTTAGTTTAACGTGATATCATTTGTTTGTCAACACTTTTATTTTTATTTATTTTTATTCAATTTTGCGCATTAAAATACACGAATTGTAATTGGGGACCGTACTAGGACGGTTCAAGAAAATAATCGGGCTAGGAAAAAAGCAGCACTAGCAGCAGCACCGCCGATTAAAGTCGTCTGCAGCGCGCTACGCCACGGCTGTTCCCCAATAAAATAACCTTTGCCATAACCGAATAAAAAGAGTGCAGCTAAAGTAACGAATACAGAAAACCCTAACGCATGAGAAGTACCGTCTACCAACATATAGGGCAAAAGCGGCACAATCCCGCCGGCTGCATAAGCACCGGCAATCGTTACAGCGCTATAGAAAGCGCGCTTGCGATCCGGCTCTTCCAGACCCAGCTCAAATTTCATCATAAAATCAACCATCGCTTGCGGATCTCGTTTTAAAGCGGCTACAACGCTGGCACATTCAGCCGGAGCTATGCCGTAAGAAGCGAAAATATCAATAATTTCTTGCTCCTCATCAGCCAAGCGATATTTCGTTTCCATTTCTTCGCGCAATCGTTCTTTTTCATAGTGCTCCGCCTCGCTACGTGCTGCTAAGAAACCGCCAAGCCCCATAGATATAGCACCTGCGGCAATTTCAGCAAGACCAGCCGTTACCACGATTCCATTAGAATCAATAGCGCCTGATAAACCAGCTGCCAAGGCAAAGGGAACAGTCAAGCCGTCAGACATGCCAATTACAATATCTCGAATCGTATCGGAAGCCGTAAAATGATGTTCTTTATGGGCATCCATCGATAGCTCTCCTCTCTATATGAAAAGACCGCGCTAAAATCAGCGCGGTCCTTCCTATCATAAAATTCCGATTTCCTCATCCGTCAAATAGCAAGCCGGATCGGACTCCCAGAAGTCCCCAGTCACAGCTTCAGCTCTCGCCCGAAAATTTCCGTTACACACAGAAAGCCACTTACACTGACCGCAACGTCCTTTCAAAAGTGGTTTTCGATCTTTCAGCCCCGCTAAAATTGGTTGCGATACATCGGTCCAAATATCGCCAAAAGCACGGTCACGCACGTTGCCAAAAGTGTGATTTTGCGTAAACTGATCCGAATGAACATTGCCTAGGGGATCGACATTGGCAAAAGCGATCCCGGAGCGATTGCCACCGTTTCGCTGCATAAGTTCCCATACTTTTGCCGCTCTTACCGGATCACTGTTTTGGAGTTTTAAGTATAAATATACAATGTCAGCGTGATTGTCCACTGTGAGAATTTCGCAGCGGTCTCCCAATTCTATCGTTTTCGCCATGATCAAATCCATAGCTGCACGCGCTTCTTCTTTCGTAATATCGTGCTGCATCATACTGGAGCCTCGCCCCGAATAGACTAAATGATAGAAACAAACACGAGGAATCTGCTCCGTTTCAATGAGTTTAAAAATATTTTCTAGGTCCTGGTAATTATAGCGATTAATTGTAAATCGTAACCCTACTTTTTGACCAGCAGTCATACAGTGGCGAATTCCAGTCAGTGCTGCTGTAAAAGCGCCGTCTTTGCCGCGAAAACTATCATTAGCCTCGCCTAAACCATCAAGGCTAATTCCCACATAGCCTACGCCAAGGCTTTTGATTTTTTGCGCCATAGCAGCGTCAATCAATGTTCCATTCGTTGAGAAGGTGACTCGAATATTATGACTTGTCGCCCGTTCTACTAAAGTAAAGACATCAGGACGAATGAGAGGCTCGCCACCTGATAATAACAGTACAGGAACCTTAAAAGCCGCACAGTCATCGATAAATTTTAAGGCCTCAGCCGTACTCAGTTCCCCTTCATACTGTTTTGCCGCTGAATCGGAATAACAGTGACGACATTTCAAATTGCAGGTACGAGTAATATTCCAGGCAATTACTGGCCCCATGCCAGCAGCTGCACCATGACGCTGGCCATGAGAGCTTTTGGCATAACGCAGAGTATCGCCGTAATTTTGCGTATCACAGAGTAAAGTACTAACACCGATCATCGTCTCACTTCTTTCCTTAATTTAATTGTGTTCATTTGGTGAAACTATTTTTAATCCCTACCATATCTGTGATCATTATACCAGATCATTACCTAATAATAAATATTGTTAGCGTTTCTTTTTCGGAACAGCCGTTAAGATAATCTGATTGTCCTTCACTGCCGTCTGGAGCTTAAAGTCTACAACGCCTTGTTTGTAAAGCGTTACTTTCAATTCTAATAAAGCTTTTCCCACTGATTCTTTAAATTCGTCCGTAAAAAAACTTTGCCAGCCTTTATCTTCCACTTTAGCGGTTTTCTTTGCAACCGTTGTTTCCTGGCGTCCGTCGAGCATATTTTCAAAAGTTGATTCTTCTTGCCAATTGGCAAACATTTCTTTATCGCTACGATTCTTTATAATTTTAGCCATATTAATCGCCCGCTTTCCTTCTAGTTACCTGTAATTGTAGCGATTTGCCGCCATAAAGTCAATGAAAGCAGCGAGTTCAGTAGTTATACTGTATTTTGTATACACTAATCTTTGTACATTGTACAAGGATGCAGTATATTTACTTTAGCCGCCTTGTATTCCCTTAAAAACTATGGTAATGTTACAGTTAGCTTTAAAACTATTCTTATTTTATGAAAAATACTGTTTACTTTACAATTGCGCTCATCTTAGCGACAACTGCTAACAGGGAAATTTTTTTGGGGGGAATTTTCATGAAAAAAATTAAAACCGTACTTGTTGCCAATCGCGGTGAAATTGCCATCCGTGTTTTCCGCGCCTGCAATGAATTGGGCATTCGAACTGTTGCCATTTACGCCAAAGAAGATATTTTATCGCTGCATCGTTATAAAGCCGATGAAGCTTATCAGGTAGGCGCCAATAAAAAACCAACAGAAGCCTATCTTGATTTAGAAGGCATTTTGAAAATTGCTAAAGAACATGGCGTTGACGCCATTCATCCCGGCTATGGCTTTTTATCTGAAAACAGTAACTTAGCCCGCCGTTGTAAAGAAGAAGGTTTTATTTTCATCGGACCGGAAGAAGAGCATCTTATTATGTTCGGCGATAAAATTAATGCCCGTAAACAGGCAATTGCCGCTGGTCTTCCCGTCATCCCTGGCAGCGACGGACCTGTAAGTAGTTTAGAAGAAGTAAAAGATTTTGCCGCAAAATACGGCTATCCTATTATTATTAAAGCCAATCTCGGCGGCGGCGGACGCGGTATGCGTCTTGTTCGTAGCGCTGCTTCCCTTGAAGAATCTTATAATCGCGCTAAATCAGAAGCGCTAACTTCGTTCGGCAGCGATGAAGTTTACGTAGAAAAACTGTTAGAAAAGCCAAAACATATTGAAGTACAAGTCCTTGGCGACCATGCCGGCAATCTTGTTCACCTCTTTGAACGAGACTGTTCCGTACAGCGCCGTCATCAAAAAGTCGTTGAAATTGCCCCTGCTTTATCTTTACCGAATGAACTCCGTCATGAAATTTGCAACGCGGCTGTCAAACTCATGAAAAATGTCGGCTACGTTAGTGCCGGTACCGTAGAATTTCTCGTAACACCCGACCATAAGTTTTACTTCATTGAAGTAAACCCTCGGGTTCAAGTAGAACATACTATTACCGAGCAAGTAACTGGCATTGACATTGTTCAATCCCAACTGCTTATTGCTGACGGTCATACACTCCATGATGAAATCACTGGCATTCCCCAGCAAGAAGAAATCCGCTGTCATGGCCATGCCATCCAGTGTCGTATTACAACCGAAGATCCTGCTAACAACTTTATGCCCGATACAGGAAAACTAACAGCATACCGCAGCGGCGGCGGTTTTGGCATTCGTCTCGATGCAGCTAATGCTTTTCAAGGCGCCGTCATTACCCCCTATTATGATTCCTTGCTTGTCAAATTATCCACTTGGGGTCTTACCCATCGTAGTGCAATTTCCAAAATGCTGCGCGGGCTTGGCGAATTTAGAATTCGCGGTATAAAAACAAATATCGCATTCTTATATAATGTAGTAAACCACGAAAAATTTCTTCATGGCACTTACGATACTTCTTTTATTGATACATCACCGGAACTTTTTGTCTTCCCTACGCCCCAGGATCGCGGCACTAAAATTTTGACTTACATCGGTGATATTACGGTAAATGGCTATCCTGGTATGGCCAATCGCGAAAAACCCGCTTTCTTAACGCCACGCTATCCATCCGTACAATACGAAAAAAATCTAAGCGGTACTAAACAAATTCTCGATAAAGAAGGTCCGGCGGGACTTAGCCGCTGGATCAAAGAACAGCCTCGCGTTCTGTTGACAGATACAACCATGCGTGACGGTCACCAATCGCTCTTAGCTACCCGTGTCCGCACCTATGATATGGCTAAAATCATGGAACCAACCTCACAGGTTATGCAAAACTTCTTTTCTCTCGAAATGTGGGGCGGCGCCACCTTTGATGTAGCGCTGCGCTTTTTAAAAGAAGATCCCTGGGAAAGACTTCAGTTGCTACGGCAAAAATGTCCTAACATTCTCTTCCAGATGCTGCTCAGAGCATCTAATGCGGTAGGTTACAAGAATTATCCTGATAATGTAGTACGGCGTTTCGTAAAAAAATCCGCCGATGCTGGTATGGATGTTTTCCGAATCTTTGACAGTCTCAACTGGCTCAAAGGAATGCAAGTAGCTATTGATGCCGTAGGTGAATCAGGTAAAGTGGCGGAAGCCGCCCTCTGCTACACTGGTGATATTCTTGATCCAGCACGTCCGAAATACAATCTTGAGTACTATGTGACCATGGCTAAGGAGCTGGAAAAGGCTGGCGCTCACATCTTAGGTATCAAAGATATGGCTGGCCTCTTAAAACCGGAAGCGGCCTACGTCCTTGTTTCCGCCCTAAAAGAAGCTGTCGATATTCCGATCCACTTACATACTCACGATACGAGCGGTAATGGTATTTATACGCTAGCACGCGCCATTGACGCTGGCGTTGATATTGTTGACACGTCACTTGCCGCCATGTCAGGCATGACTTCCCAGCCAAGCGCCAATAGCCTCTATTATGCGCTTTCCGGTCATAGTCGTCAGCCTGATGTCAATATTACCGGTCTCAATGACTTATCACACTATTGGGAAGATGTGCGGCACTATTATCGTAACTTTGAAGCTGCCATGAAGTTTCCTAATGCCGAAATTTACGAACACGAAATGCCTGGCGGCCAATACAGCAATCTTCGTCAGCAAGCTCAAGCTGTAGGCTTGGCCGAACGGTGGGAAGAAGTAAAAACCATGTACCGTCAGGTAAATCTAATGTTCGGTGATATCATTAAAGTAACACCTTCTTCCAAAGTGGTCGGCGACATGGCCCTGTATATGGTGCAAAATGAATTAACGGAAGACGATATTTATGAACAAGGTGAAAGCCTCGACTTCCCTGATTCTGTCGTTGAATTTTTTGAAGGTCAGATTGGTCAACCTTACCAAGGCTTCCCGAAAGAACTGCAGCGTATTATTCTCCGAGGCCGCAAACCTTTAACAGAACGCCCCGGCGAACTGCTTGAACCTGTTAATTTCGACAATTTGAAAGACATGCTTCACAATTCCTTGCATCGTCCCATTACTTGCGAAGATCTCATTTCTTATGCCTTATATCCCAAAGTATTCCTCGACTATCAGGAAGCTGTAAAAAAATATAGCGATATCTCTTTACTCAATACGCCAACCTTCTTCTACGGCATGACGCCACGCGAAGAAATCCGCGTTGAAATTGAGCAAGGTAAAACCCTAGTAATCCGGCTCTTGTCAATTGGAGCGCCGCGACCTGACGGAACACGCGCTGTCAATTTCGAACTCAATGGTTCCACACGTCAAGTTATTTTGCAAGACCGCAGTATTGTGGCCTCAGCTATTACCAACCGTAAAGCTGACCGCGACAATCCGAATCACATTGCCGCTACTATGTCCGGTTCTGTTGTCAAATCGCTTGTCGAAGTAGGAACGCGCGTCAAAAAAGATCAACCGATTATGGTTACAGAAGCTATGAAGATGGAAACGACGATTCAGGCTCCTTGTGATGGCTTTGTAAAAGAAATTGTTACAGGAAATGGCGCGTCTATCCAGACAGGCGACTTACTCATGATCCTCTCACCGAAACAAAAATAAATCAAATGAGAAATAGTCAAAATGTATTTCTTGACTATTTCTCGAAATACATTTATAATATAATTACCCACTATAGACAACGAAGAGTTTTCATTAGTCCCTTCTCAATAAGTGAGAAGCCCAATGAGTATTCTAAATTAATTATTTGGGTAATCGATTTGAGGAGGCTATTTAATATGGCTCAAGACAAAACTTTAACTTGCCGCGATTGCGGTGCTGATTTCGTTTTCACGGCTTCAGAACAAGATTTCTTTGCAGAAAAAGGATTTACGAACGAACCAGGCCGTTGCCCTAGCTGCCGTTCTGCACGTAAACAACAAAACCCTCGCAACAACAACAACTCACAGCGTCGTGAAATGCACCCTGCAACTTGCGCAGCTTGTGGTGTTGAAACACAAGTTCCTTTCAAACCAAGCAACGATCGTCCTGTTTTCTGTCGCGATTGCTTCAATCAAAACAGCAGACAGTACTAATTCAATAAAAAGCTCCCTGATTTTGTCTATGACAAGTCAGGGATTTTTTTATTGTAATTATTTATTAATTTTTTATAATATTGTCAACTCAAAAACAGTTCATAGCAACCAATAAACACGAGCAGTAAAGCTCCTAATACTCCGGCCTTGTCGCCAAGTCGCGTCGATGCAAAATGTTTTCCTAAAGCAACGCCACCTGTCATCATACATAGACTGAAGCAAAAAACAAGACCTGTCGTAAGTAACAACGGCATCGCCATCATACCAGCACCAATACCGCTGGAAATATTATTAAGCATTAAGGCCAAGCCGAGCAGCGTGGCCTCTTTTAAATTAATCGATTTAGAATGATCGATGTCAGCGCGAAAGGGTTCCTTTAAAAATAGTGATAGCCGAGAAAACCGAAACAAACCTGAACGGTTTTGACATCGATCCAGCCAGAAGACCCACCCCCCCGCTACAATCATCAGCACAGCGCCAATATATTTTGCCATAATCAGCGGCAGAGCTTGCGATATCAAACTGCCTAATGACATGGAAAGAAAAGTTCCTACACTAGTCAGACAGGCAATCAATAAATTGGACGGCCACAAAAGCTTCACTCCCCGAATTCCATAGGCGATTCCTACTCCTAAATTATCAAGATTTGATGAAATAGCCAGCAGCAAAGCCGAAAAACACTGCATTTTCTCTCCTCCTTCTTACTCTTAGGATAATCTATTAAAAAAGATCGCAGAGAGTGTTAAAATATTTTTCGTGGCTTTTATGGCGCGGGTCCTTTAATATAATAGTATACAGTAAGATAATCTTTGCCCTATAGGCAATTTATGTGTACAATACTAAGGGACGCTAGGACAAAAGGAGGATGGCCATGGCACAAGTAACGCTTCTGCGCGACGCTTTTTTCAGCCAAATTATCGGCACAACCATTTATGATGTAAACAAGAAACAGATAGGAAAAGTGCTTGATCTCGTAGTAAGTTGGAATGGGGCTGCCCCGATTGTCACGTGTGTAAAATTTACTAAGGGCTTACAAAAACATTTGGAAGTCTCTCAGATTGACAAATGGGATGACCAAGGATTTGTGTTAAACGTAACAGCCGAAGAAATGATTACCCGTCCAATTCTCGACCAAGAGATTTTCGTTGGCAAATGGCTCTTAGATAAGCAAATTATTGATTTAAGCGGCGCTAAACTTGTACGCGTCAACGATATTCAGCTGTCCTGGGTTCGTCATGACGATCACAAAGAATTTGTTCTTATTTCGATTGATATTGGCTTGCGCGGCTTATTCCGTCGCCTTGGCCTGGAATTTTTATTAAAAAATCGGCCAAATCATTTCGTAAGCTGGCAGCATATTACACCGCTTGAAAACAGATTGGCCAATTTGCATCTGCGTGAGTCCTTTGAAGAACTTGCTACGATTCATCCTGCCGATATTGCCGAAATTATTGAAGATCTGGATCATCATGAACAGCTTGATTTTGTCCGTAAATTAGGCAGTGAGCAGGCCGCCGATGTCCTCACTGAGGTCGATCTGGCTACGCAGGTAGACATTATCGAAAGCCTTGACGTCCACCGCGCTTCCGATATTCTAGAAGAAATGCCTGCTGATGAAGCAGCCGATATTTTAGGAGAACTTCCGGCAGAAAAATCCGATGAAATTTTAAAGCTTATGGAACCAGAAGATGCCGAAGATGTAAGGGATCTCATGGAATATCCAGATGAAGCGGCCGGTTCCTTGATGACCACAGAATTCCCTGCATTCTCGCCTGAACTAACAGCCTCAGAGGCAATTTGCCAACTGCGCGAAATCGGTCGCGAAGCAGAAACTATTACCTATCTCTATATGGTTGATAAGAGTCAGCATCTGCTTGGCGTCTTATCGCTAAGAGAATTAATCATCGCCGCCCCCAACGATAAATTAGGTGATGTCATGCACGTAAAGGTTCGTTCCGTAATGGATCTCGATAATCCACGCAAAGCCCTGGATATCGTAATGAAATACGGCGTTGTTTCCGTGCCTGTAATCAATAAAGAACAACAGCTTGTCGGCATCATTACCGTCGATGACCTCCTCTATACGTTTATTCCCGATCGCAGTAATTTGCGCACCTTTTCAAACTTTATGTTGGCCTCGCGCAAGGAGTGGATGAAATGAATTTGATAAAAAATAATAAAGTGTTTCGCAGCCTTTTTCTCTTCCTTGCCGTAGTCGGTCCAGGTATTATTACAGCCAATGTCGATAATGATGCTGGCGGTATTACGACTTATTCCGTAGCTGGCGCCGCTTTTGGCTATAAACTATTATGGATTTTCATCCCTATGACAATCGCTCTCGTTGTCGTTCAAGAAATGAGCGCGCGCATGGGAGCTGTAACCCGCAAAGGTCTCGCCGATTTAATCAGAGAAAACTACGGCGTAAAAATCACCTTGTTTGTCATGCTGGGACTGCTCCTAGCCGATCTTGGCAATACAGTCTCCGAATTTGCCGGTATCGCAGCAAGTACAGAAATTTTCGGTATTAGTAAATATATTGCAGTTCCGATTAGTGCCTTTCTCATTTGGTGGACAGTTGTTCGCGGCTCCTACAAAGTAGTAGAACGAATTTTCTTGGTAGCTTCGGCACTCTATTTGACTTATGTAGCTTCTGGGTTTATGGCCGGTCCTGACTGGGGTATCGTTGGTCACGAACTCATAACGCCGCATTTTGAATTTGAAAATGAATATTTAGCCATGATTATCGGCCTTATCGGCACAACCATTGCCCCTTGGATGCAATTCTACATTCAATCAGCTGTCGTAGAAAAAGGGATTACCGCTGAGGAATACCGCTACTCACGTCTTGATGTTATTGTGGGCTGCTTTATGACTGATTTTATCGCTTTGTTTATCGTCGTTGCCTGCGCCGCCACCATGTTTACGAATCATATTTCGATCGAAACAGCGCAAGACGCTGCCGTCGCCTTAGAACCATTAGCTGGAAAATGGGCCTCAGCCCTCTTCGCCTTCGGCCTCTTAAATGCTTCTATTTTTTCTGCTTCGATCTTACCCCTAGCCACAGCCTATTACATCTGCGAAGCCTTTGGCCTAGAGGCTGGGATCGATAAAAGTTGGAAAGAAGCACCTGTCTTTTACTGGCTTTATACTTTTCTTATTGTCATCGGCGCTGCGATCATTCTGCTACCTAACGCGCCGCTTATTCAAATCATGCTCTGGTCTCAGGTGATTAACGGCATGCTGCTACCCTTCGTCCTCTTTTTCATGCTTCGCTTAATTAATAACCGCGATCTCATGGGCGATCATGTAAATTCCCGCTGGTATAACGGCATTGCCTGGCTAACTACCGTCATTATGATTGGATTGACTTTAGCGCTTGTAACGACTTCCTTGTTCCCGGATTTACTCACTTAAGAAAAATTCGGCAGAAATGGAGTGGGAAAGATGCATCAATTTCAAGTAGTGTCACTCACTGAAATCGCACCTGAAGTACTTGCGTCATTTACTGATAACGGATTTATTTTCTGCCCGCAGCCAGAGCAGCTTGAAGCAAGACCGGATTTATTGCTACTACCGAAGTCACCAGAATGGACGAAAGAAACTACGGCGATCTCCCGCTTACAAGAACTGCTCCCCAAAGTCATTCTATTTATGGGTCACTGGCAGTGCCCTCCAGAGCTTCAGGCTTCGTACGATTTACACCATGTCATCTGTCCAGCCCTTACCGTAACGATTGCTACTACCTTAGAGGGAAGCTTTGCAGAACCTGACTGGGATGCTTATGGCCGCCTTGGCCCCTTAACCGAACAGGCCTGCCTTGATGCTCTAGCTCACAGCCTTTACACATTTCTATTAGAAGCTGTGATTTCAGAAACAGCCGAATGGTGCGGCCATATGTCTTCGGCCCTGCGACCTTGGTAAAAACAAAATAAAATTTCGCAAAAAAACTGGGCTGTTTTGCGCCCAGTTTTTTTATTTGATCTTGGGTATCTTGTTATTTGATCTTCTTAATGGAAAGATTAATACGATAATTCCCATAAGGTAGCAGCGAATCTAAAAGGCGATCTAGCTCTTCCGCCGATTGCGTCTCAACCCGTAGCATATAGCAACCTTCGCCACTAATGCGGCAGGCTTCGGTGACAAATTCCTGCTCTTGTAAAAAGCTTTGAAAGAGACCATGCTCCGTTGTTTTCATAAAGACAGTAATATAGGCTAAGAGCGATTTTCCTAAAAGTTTCTCGTCAAGTAAAATGGAATAGCCTTTAATCACTCCCAGTTTTTCCATTCTAGCAACACGGTTAGAAACGGCTTGGCCTGTAAGATGAACCAAGTCGCCAATATCACGATATTGCATCCGACTGTTTTCTTTTAATAAGTTTAGGATTTGCAAATCCGTATGATCAAGCATTTTGTATTGATTCCTTTCTTGTTGAAAGTAAAATGATCTATTTTATTGTGCGGCGCAACTTTGCTTATCGCTATAATTATAACAAAGATTTCTTCCAATAAAACAATTCCATTTTGATAAACAGAAAGGATGAGTGTCATGAACAGAGCCTTGCTCGTAATTGATGTACAAAATGAATATTTTACTGGAGCTCTGCCGATAAGTTATCCCGAAAACAGTTTTGATCAGATCCTAAAAGCAATTGATACAGCCAATGAAAAAAACATTCCTGTCATTTTAATTCGCCACGGATCTCCCCAAGCGGATGCCACGGCTTTTGTAAAAAACAGCTTCAATTGGGAAATTCACACAGCTGTTTTAGAGCGAAAATACATGCGGATTGTTGATAAAACTCTGCCTGGTAGTTTTACAGGCACCGATCTAGAAGCTTTTTTGCGCCAACAAAATATCGATACAGTTACCATCTCCGGCTATATGACGCAAATGTGTTGTGATACAACAGCCAGACAGGCATTACATCTTGGTTTCGCCGTAGAATTTCTCTCAGATGCAACAGGCACTTTGGCTATCAAAAATTCAGCGGGACAGGTTACGGCGGAAGAACTTCACAGGGCCATTCTCGTGACCCAGGCTATGCGATTTTCTCAAGTGCTTTCGACCCAAGAATGGAGCAATAAACTGCAATAATTCAACGCGACTTTATTCCTGACAACATAAACTAAATTCTCATAACCAAAAAGGTTGGCTTAAACTAGGAAGAAAAGACCTAGTTAGCCAACCTTTTTATTTGAATTCTTCTACTTATAAAGTTTCCACTTAAATTCTCAAAACGTTAACTGAGTTGGGTTTTCCCCATCAAATAGCGGTCACATTCGCGAGCAGCACTGCGACCCTCTTGAATGGCCCAAACCACAAGGCTCTGACCGCGCCGCATATCGCCAGCGGCAAAGACACCAGATACACTCGTAGCAAAGGAACCAAATTCCGCTTTTACTAGAGAGCGTTGATCCCGTTTGACTTTTAATTGTTCGAGCAGCCCCTGCTCTGGTCCGGTAAAGCCCATGGCAAGTAAGACAAGCTGAGCTGGCCAGATTTTTTCGGTGCCGGGAATCTCGCTAAAGCCAAACTGCCCTTGCTCATTTTTTCGCCATTCCACTTTCACGGTATGAACTTCCTTTACGCGCCCGGCTTTGTCGCCGACAAATTTCTTCGTTGTAACACAATAGTTACGAGGATCAGCGCCAAACCGTGCTGCCGCCTCTTCCTGACCATAATCAATTTTGTGAACGCGAGGAAATTGCGGCCAAGGATTTTCACTGCCGCGTGTTAATGGCAGCTGCGGCATAATTTCCAGCTGACTCACAGTCCGACAACCATGACGGACAACAGTTCCCACACAATCGGTACCGGTATCACCACCACCAATAACGAGTACATCAACTCCGGCAGCGCTTACATAAGAGCCGTCCTGTAACTTAGAGTCCAATAGACTTTTTGTATTTGCTTTTAAAAAATCAACAGCGAAATAAATTCCTGCTAAATTGCGACCGGGAACAGGAAGGTCACGCGGCACCGTAGAACCGCCGCAAAGAACGACAGCATCAAACTCTTTTAAGAGCTTTTCAGCCTCATAATCTTTGCCAACTTCGGTATTCGTAATAAACTGAATTCCTTCTTCCTCCAGCAAGGTAACACGCCGATTTACAACGTCCTTATCAAGCTTCATATTGGGAATTCCGTAAACGAGAAGACCGCCAGGCCGATCAGCCCGTTCAAATACCGTCACAAGATGACCTGCTTTATTAAGCTGAGCAGCACAGGCAAGACCGGCTGGACCAGAACCGACTACAGCGACTTTCTTACCAGTCCGACTTGTCGGCGGCTCGGGCACAAGCCACTGATTTTCAAAAGCTCGATCAATAATTTCTTTCTCAATATTACGAATCGTAACAGGCTTGGCCGCCAGCCCGGCCGTACAGGCTCCCTCACAGGGAGCGGGGCAGACTCGGCCAGTAAATTCAGGAAAATTATTAGTTTTTAAAAGACGACTTAAAGCTTCCTGCCATAGACCAGCGTAGACAAGATCATTCCATTCTGGCATAAGGTTATGAAGCGGACAACCGGAAACCATGCCGCCAATCATCATGCCTGTATGGCAAAAGGGTGTTCCGCACTCCATGCAGCGACTGGCCTGAACTTGCAGTTCCTCGCCTTGCATCGCCAGATGAAATTCCCGCCAATCGCGGATTCTTTCCTGCGGCTGTCGATCTGCCGGCAGACAAGCGCTATATTCCATAAAGCCTGTAGGCTTTCCCATCAAAGACACTCCCTTCATCAGATCGGCTTAGTTACCGCTGACCCTTGACTTATCTTGTATATTTTCTTCAAAAGCCCGCATAACCGCCGACTCTGGGGAAATACCCTTTTTGCGGAAACGGCGAATCCCCTCGAGAATCCGTTTATAGTCTTTCGGAATCACCCGGACAAAATAGCGCTGTGATTGATACCAGTTGGTCATAAGCCGTTTGGCCACTTCGCTATTCGTATAAGCAATATGATTTTCTAAAAGCTGTTTCACTAACAGTACTTCTTCATCATCATCGAGCCGCTCTAAGAGCACCATTTCTTGATTTACGGCAATAGAGAAGGTCCCTTCTGGATCATAGACGTAAGCGATTCCGCCCGACATGCCTGCGGCAAAGTTGCGTCCGGTTTTCCCTAAAATGACCACGCGACCACCTGTCATATACTCACAACCATGCTCGCCTACGCCTTCAACAACAGCATTCACGCCGCTATTTCTGACACAGAAACGTTCGCCCGCTACACCGCGAATATAGGCCTCACCCGAGGTAGCGCCATATAAAGCTACATTGCCAATAATAATATTCTGTTCTGCCGCAAACGAAGCATTCGCCGGCGGATAAACAATGATTTTCCCACCAGAAAGACCTTTGCCGACATGGTCATTGGAGTCGCCTTCTAGGGCGAGCGTCATGCCTTTGGGGGCAAAAGCGCCGAAGCTTTGGCCAGCTGAGCCAGTAAATTTCAAATAGATCGTGTCTTCCGGCAAGCCTTGTTCACCGTAACGCTGGGTAATAGCATTGCCTAGCAGCGTACCAACAACGCGATCAGTATTTTTGATCGGCAGACTAACTGCCACTTTCTCGCCTGTTTCAATCGCCGGATCACAGAGCTCCTTCAACAAACGAAGATCCATGGCTTTTTCCAAATTATGATCTTGGACTTTCGAACAATACAAAGTGGAGTTGCTCTCATTGGCTGGCTGATAAAAGAGCGGTGAAAGATCAACGGTTTTCGCCTTCCAATGGGCAATTGCTTGATTTTGTTCTAAAACTTCTGTATGCCCAATCATATCATTTATCGTTTTAAAACCGAGCTCTGCCATGATTTCTCTAAGCTGGCTGGCGATAAAGCGCATGAAGCTGACTACATACTCCGGCTTGCCCGTAAAATTCTGTCTCAGCTTAGGATTTTGCGTCGCTACTCCTACTGGGCAAGTATCAAGATTGCAAACCCGCATCATTACACAGCCCATAACCACCAGCGGCGCTGTGGCAAAACCAAATTCCTCGGCGCCCAAGAGAGCGGCAACAGCTACATCGCGACCAGTCATAAGCTTACCGTCTGTTTCCACGGTGATGCGATCACGCAGATTATTTAATAATAGCGTCTGGTGCGTCTCAGCAAGGCCGATTTCCCAAGGAAGGCCTGTATGGCGAATGCTAGTGCGCGGCGATGCACCCGTTCCGCCATCGTAGCCGCTGATTAGAACTACATCAGCCCGGGCTTTTGCCACACCGGCGGCAATCGTACCAACACCTGACTCTGCGACTAGCTTTACATTAATCCTTGCTTTCGGATTGGCATTTTTCAAATCATGAATGAGCTCTGCCAAATCTTCAATGGAATAAATATCATGATGCGGCGGCGGGGAAATTAGTCCAACGCCAGCCGTTGTGCCACGCACTTCCGCAATCCAGGGATAGACTTTCCGGCCAGGCAGCTGGCCACCTTCTCCCGGTTTTGCCCCCTGCGCCATTTTAATCTGAATCTCGTCAGCATGAGCTAGATAATGGCTTGTTACGCCAAAGCGACCGGAAGCGACTTGTTTAATCGCGCTGCAACGGCTATCGCCGTTCGCATCAGGCACAAACCGCGCTGATGATTCACCGCCTTCGCCCGTATTGCTCTTGCCGCCGATGCGATTCATGGCGATCGCCAGACATTCATGGGCTTCCTGACTTAAAGAGCCATAACTCATAGCGCCTGTTTTAAAGCGCTTACAAATACTTTCTACCGACTCTACTTCCGCTAAAGGAATTGCCTTTCTAACTTTTTTAAAGGCCATCATACCGCGCAGCGTAAGCCCTGCCGTATGTTCATCAATCTTAGCAGCATACTCCTTAAAGAGGTTGTAATCGTCTTTGCGGCAGGCTTGCTGCAACAGAGTAATTGTTTCCGGATTATACAAATGTTCTTCGCCATTCGAGCGCCACTGATAGTTCGAACCGCTGTCTAAGGTAACGTCACGGCCATTTTGTGTGGAAAAGGCCCGTTCATGACGTAAAGCCGCTTCTTGGGCAATTTCGTCTAGGCCAATACCGCCAAGCGAGCTTGGTGTATCTGTAAAGTATTCATCAATCACGGCCTGACTGATACCAATCGATTCAAAAATTTGTGCGCCGCGATAGCTGGCGATTGTGGATATGCCCATTTTCGATAAGACTTTAACAATCCCTTTCGTAATTCCTTTGCAATAATTATGCATCGCATCTTCTAAGGAAATACCGGAGAGGAAGTTACGGTTGATTAGATCTTCAATCGTATCAAAGGCAAGATAAGGATTCACACCACTGGCGCCATACCCCAGAAGCAGCGCAAAATGATGAACCTCCCGCGGTTCGCCTGTTTCTACGATCATACTGGCCTTTAGCCGTGTTTCCTGCCGTACCATATGATGCTGCAGTGTGGCTACGGCGAGTAACGCCGGAATAGGCGCATAATTTTCATCTACCATACGGTCAGAAAGAATGAGTAGATTTTTGCCTTCTTCAATATAATCATCAGAGAGGGAACATATTTTTTCTAAGGCCCGCTGTAAACCAGCGCCGCCTTCTTTCACCGGAAAAACCATGGGTATCGTAACGGTTTCAAAACCTGATTCTTTAATATAGCGAATTTTTCCGAGCTCCTGATTGGTTAGTATAGGAGTTTCCACACGAATCTGACGACAGCTTTCCGGCTGAGGATCAATCAGATTATGTTCTGGCCCAATCGCTGTGCCAGTAGCTGTAACTATCTCTTCGCGCAAACCGTCAATGGGCGGATTCGTCACTTGCGCAAAAAGTTGCTTAAAGTAGTTATATAAAAGCTGTGGCTTTTCTGATAAAACAGCCAAAGGCGTATCCGTTCCCATCGCGCCAATTGGATCAATACCGTCTTTAGCCAAAGGCCGAAATAATTTGCCTAACTCTTCAAAAGTATAGCCAAAAGCCTGCTGCAACACTAATGTCGGATAGTCAATCGTCGATTCCTGCGGCGCATCCGGTAAATTTTCCAGACTTAGCATATTTTCATCAAGCCACTGCTGATAGGGATGAGCATTCACAATGCGGTTTTTAATCTCTTCATCCGCAACGATCCGCCCTGCTTCAAGATCAACAAGCAGCATTTTCCCCGGACGCAGGCGTTCTTTTACAGCAATCTTCTCAGGTGCAATCTGTACAACGCCAACCTCAGAAGCTAAAACAATCATGTCATCTTTCGTAACATAATATCTAGCAGGCCGCAATCCGTTACGATCTAAAACCGCCCCAACCAGTTTGCCATCCGTAAAAGCCACGGCTGCCGGGCCATCCCACGGCTCCATCATACAGCCATGATATTCAAAAAAAGCTTTCTTCTCATCACTCATGCTCTCATGTTTCGCCCACGGCTCGGGAACCATCATCATCGCAGCGTGTGGCAGCGAACGGCCAGCCATTGTCAAGAATTCCAGACAGTTATCAAACATACCAGAGTCGCTGCCCGACTCATCAATCACTGGCAAAATTTTCTTCATATCATCGCCAAAGAGCGGCGATTTGCAGAGCGCCTGTCTGGCATGCATCCAGTTTAAATTGCCTCGCCGTGTATTAATCTCGCCGTTATGCATGATATAGCGATAAGGATGGGCGCGCTCCCAGCTAGGAAACGTATTCGTACTAAAGCGAGAATGAACCATGGCTACAGCTGTTTCTACCATCGGATGCTGCAAGTCAATAAAAAACTCATCAAGCTGTTTCGGCGTGACCATGCCTTTATAAACAATGGTTGCAGCTGACAGACTGGAGAAATAAAAATATTCAGCGCCGTCCAAAGTGCTGTGACGAATTTCATTTTCAGCGCGCTTACGAATAATATAGAGCTTTCTCTCAAAAGCTTTTTCGTCTTGTTTCATCGCTTCCAGCGTACGCAAATCTGGTGCAATAAAAACTTGGCGAATACTCGGTTGCACTAGACGGGCCGATTCGCCGATTACCGAAGAATCGCAGGGAACAGTGCGCCAGCCTAGCAGGATTTGTCCTTGGTCAGCAATAATCTGCTCCAGTTTTTCCTCGCAAATTTTTCTCGCATTCGCCTCAGGGGGCAAAAACAGCATCCCTACGCCATAAGAACCACTTGGCGGCAATTCAATATTTAAAAAGCTGCATTCATGCCGAAATAGTTTATGGGGAATCTGCAACAGTACGCCAGCACCATCCCCTGTATTCGTATCGGCTCCCTGCCCGCCGCGATGCTCCATATTACAAAGCACCGTCAATGCTTGATGCAAAATAGCATTTGATTTTTTTCCTTTTATATTTGCTACTACGCCAATCCCGCAAGCATCATGTTCATAGTCGGGATTATATAGCCCCTGTTTAGGTGGCAAGCCCTTCTTGTTCACATTCTTCAACCTGCCTTTCTTATCAATATAAAATAATCCTCCCCCAAAGGGCTTAGCCTTTGTCGGCAAAACAGATTTTCTCCGTTATTAAAGGATGTCTGTTTGCTTTATTTTAAAAGCTTCTTATATCATAGTGTAATATTGTAAACTTTTCAAGTATGTATATTGTATTTTTATAGCTAACATACAGAAAAAAACCGTTGATTTATCAATATTCTTGATAAATCAACGGTAAAATTCCGCTTAACCGGTCTCATATTTGAATAAAATTTAAATCCATTTATAAAATACATTTGTATTTATATATTGGATTAATCAATGGGGCCCGCCGAAACGAACCATTACGCAGTCAGTTACGACGGTAAGACCTAACTCCTCGGCAAGTTTTACAACCGAGGGAGCATCGGCTCCCGGCTGTAGCCAAACATTTTGAATGCCGAGTTTTGCACAATCGCGCACGACTTGCTCACCGACTCTAGCTGGCACAACAAAATCGACAGCTTCTGGTTTCACTGGCAATTCCTCCAGTGTTCCATAGCATTTATGCCCATACACTTCCGTTACGCCGGGATTCACCGGATATACAGTAAACCCCCGATCAATCATGAATTTAAAGATCTTATAACCAAATTTTGATTGATTATCCGTTGCACCAACTAGTGCCCAGGTTTTTACTTGCAGCATTTTTTCCGCTTGATCCATTTCCTTCAGCCTCCTTTTTTTACTTGCCTGATGATGTTGTTTCTTTTGGCTTACGACGGCTACGAGAATTCTTGCCGCCATGCTCTTTCTTTATCTTTTTATATTTTTCCGCACCTTTCGGCGCAAAGAATTGTTTGCCTTCACTCGCTGGTGTCGTTTTTACTTTGCCTATTTTTCTTTCTGCCGATTGCTTCGGCCGGCTTACTTTGACCTCGCCGCTCGCATCAATGACCGGCAGTTTTTTCCCAATGGCTTTTTCAATCATGGCGACATACTGTCGATCGCGCGCCGTCGCAAAAGTTACGGCCAGCCCCTTCTCACCAGCCCGGCCAGTTCGACCGATTCGATGAATATACGTATCGCTGTCATGAGGAATATCGTAGTTGTAGACATGAGTAACACCTTCTACATCGAGACCGCGAGCTGCTAAATCTGTAGCTACCAACACTTGAAATTTAGCGGCGCGGAACCGCTTCATAACTTGCTCTCGCTTATTTTGCGATAGGTCACCGTTTAGTTCCTCACATTCAATCCCTACTGACGCCAAATAAAGTGCCGCTTCTTGGGAACGCTGCTTGGTCAAACAAAAGACGATTGCCAGATAAGGACGGTGTTTTTGCAGCAACGAAGCAACCAGCGCACCTTTGTTATCGTTATTAACTAGCACAAGCTGCTGATCAATTTCCGGTAAAGTCACGGTCGGCGTAGCTACAACAATTGATAAGGGATCCTTTAAATATTGTTTAGCAAGCCCTCTGACAAGATCCGGCAAAGTAGCCGAAAAAAGCGAAGTCTGTTTTTTCTCAGATGTCTCGGCGAAAATCAGCTCTACTTCCTCCATAAAGCCCATGCTAAGCATCGTATCCGCCTCATCAAGTACGAGATAGCGAACACCGCGCAACTGTACTTGTTCCCGCCGCCAATGGTCTAAAATACGGCCTGGCGTTCCTACAAGAACCTGTGCCTTTGCAGCCAATTGATTTTTTTGCTTTTGCGTATCCACGCCGCCGTAAATGGACAAAACCTTGATGCCCCGGCTTTCAGCGATTTTTTGAGCTTCCCGGCTCACCTGCAGAGCCAACTCGCGCGTCGGCGCCAAAACAAGCGCCTGAGGGTGACCGAGACGAGGATTGACTTTCTGCAATAGCGGTAGCAAAAAGGCAAAGGTTTTTCCCGTACCAGTCTGAGCCTGCGCAATCACATCACGACCAGCCAATAGCGGTGGAATCGCTTGGCTTTGAATTTGGGTAGGCTCGGTCACTTTTTGACGTTCCAACGACACGAGTAAATCTTCTTCAATTCCTAATTGCTTAAACTTTTCCATGTTTTGCTCCTTTCTTGCCGTCTTTGGGGCGCCCTTGTTTCACTTTTTTCTCTGTAAGCTCAATTTGTAGTTTTTTAGCCGTCTCTTTTAGCTTTTCTGCTTCGCCTGGCGTAACTAGTGAAATAACAACGCCAACTCGTCCCTGCCTGCCTGTGCGTCCAGCCCGATGTAAATAGACGTGAGGCGTATCAGGAAAATCCAATTGAAATACATGACTGACGGCGGGAAAATCAAGGCCCCTTGCCGCTACATCAGAAGCAGCTAAAACTTTGAGTTTGCCCTTGCGGAAATCGGCCACCGCCTGCTTGCGCGCCACTTTATCCTTAGCGCCGTAAAGACCAGCAACAGCCACTTGATGGAACTGCAACTTTTCCGTAAATTCCTGTAATAACACCGGATTATCAGCAAATACCAATGCTTGCTGGAGCTGCTCTTCTTGCAGCAACCGCCGTAAAGCCGAAAATTTATCGCGCTGCGCTACAATCATATATTTATGAACAATCGACTGAGGCAGACTTGGTCTCTCTGTCGTCTGGACAATTTCAACTGCTTCTTTTAGCTGCTTCGCCGCCTCTAAACTCTTACCAGCAAAAGTGGCCGAGCAGAACACAACTTGACAATCCTTCAAGGCCGAACGAATAATTTTCTCGGTAGTATCTTGCTGCTCCTTACTCAACAGCCGATCCGCTTCGTCACAAACGATCATTCTGATATTTTGTCCTTGGATTTTTCGTGCTGCAATCAATTCTAGCAAACGGACGCTTGTCCCCACTAACAACTGCGGTTTTTCCTTAAGCTTTTCGATCTGCCGCGCCTTATTGCCACTACCAATTAATAAGGCAGTCTTTATGGCTAAACCGGATTTTTGTAACAGCTCAAGCGCCACCTGCTGGATCTGCGACGCTAACTCATAGGTCGGAGCTACAATCAAAGCCTGATCCTTTTGATCAGAACTCTCCAATCTTGCTAGAAGCGGCAGCAAATAAGCCAGCGTTTTCCCCGTTCCGGTCGGCGCCTGACCAATCGCATTGTTCCCTGCCAACAGTAGCGGAATTAATTTTTGCTGAATTTCCGTCGGTTCCGTAATTTCTTTCTCTGTTAAGGCTTCGACAAGCGAAGCCGGTAAATCCCATTCTGTAAAACGATTCATTGACACTCTCCTCTAAGCTTTCGCCAAAATGATTTGGCAAAAGGACTCTCTTCTATTTTACCCTAATCATGGCAGCTTGAACAGAATAGAATCAAAGCAGGATTTTTGTAATCCATCCAGAAACTATGGGAAATAAACGAATCTAAATTCTGTAATGAGGTGACCCCATGCAACAATTTTTTCTCATGTTGGAAAAAGGCGGAATCGTTATGATTCCCCTGCTTTTTTGTTCTGTTTTCTTGCTAGCCATTGTAATCGAACGCCTGTTTTTCTATCGCCAGGCCAAGACAGCTATGCCGAAGTTTACCGAAGTGCTCACTCCGCTCTTAGCGGCAGGTGATTGGCTAAGAGCGCAGGATACCTGTAAGGCTTTCCCGGGAGTTCCTTCGTTGGTAGCAGCCGCAGGACTTTCTTATCTTGCCGTTGGCGCTAAACCAGAAGGTCTTGAACATTCTTTAGAAAGTAGCGCGGCGCACTGGGCCGCTAAGTTGCGTAATCGTCTAAACTACCTAGATCTGATCGTTACCTTGTCGCCGCTCTTGGGGCTTCTCGGCACAGTAACAGGCATGATTAATACCTTCAGCGTCCTTACCATTCAAAGCGGCCAAACAGCGGCCATCAGCGGCGGCGTCGGCGAAGCGTTGATCGCCACAGCCACAGGTCTATGTATTGCGATTATCGCTTTGATTGCTCATAGTTTCTTTGCGCAGCAACTTGATCAATTGATTACTGATACTGAAGAAATTGCTTCGCTCATTGTGGGTGCTGCCAATAAGGGGAATCTCCATGAAACTGCGTAATTTACGAATTGAACGAAGCCCGCGCCTCATGATCATCCCCATGATTGATATTATTTTCTTTCTCTTAGTCTTCTTTATGATGAGTACCTTATACATGAATGAGCAAAGAATGATCCCGATTACGCTGCCAGCGGCAGCAACAGCGGCCAAGCAAATACCTGATCAGCCTGTCATCATCGTAATCGATGCCACTGGAAAAATCCATCTTAATAAACAAGAAATCGCTGAAAAAGCCTTGTCGGAAGCGGTTGGCCGTGAATTAATGCTGCATCCTGACGCCCCCTTTATTTTGCGAGCTGATCAAGCCGTAGAGTACGGCCGCGTTATCGCCCTGCTTGACGAACTCAAACAGATCGGCGTAAAAAAAGTGTCCTTTGCTACCGAGGCAAAAAAATGAAAAATTTCCTCCATTCTTTATCGCCCTGGCATAAGGCTCTATTCTTCTCGCTCATTTTTCACCTGATTCTCTTTTGCTTGTTTTTTTTACCTGATGATTCAGCGGAACAGGAACTACAAATTGTCGATACAACAAAACAGTCAGCCTTAGAAATGGATATCGCGCCACCAGACACCCCTGATGACGCTTCTGACTCACCATTAGAATCAGAAAAGCCCTTGCCAGAAGCGCCTAGCGCCCCACTGCCGCAGCCACCTCAAGAATCCGCTACCGTTGCGTTTGAAAAAACGCCGCCGAAGGCGCCAATTCGCGATCTCACGATTGAGCAACGGGTAATCACTCCTCCCCGTCTCAAGACAATTGTAAATCCCCGTTATCCCGAAAAAAAGCTTGCAGAACTGCCCGCCTTTAAAATGAAACTCATCATCATGATTTCTGAAACAGGTCAACCGACCTACGTAGCAATACAAACCTCATCAGGCATCAAAGAACTTGATGAAGCGGCTAAAGCCGCCATAAAACAGTGGCAATTCTATCCTGCCTATGATCGAACGAAAAATCGTCCTGTGCCGCATCCCTTTCTTTATGAGCTTACATATCCTCTAGACGACAAAGACTCGCCAGTAGAGCCATCTGATGCAACTGCAACTGCTCCAGCGTCCCCCGCTCCGGCCAAGCCATAAAAAGGGTTTTCCTCGTTTTGACCCGAATTACTAGAACTATAAAATCATTTTGATGGAGGTTTACTATGAAGTTACTGACTCAAACTATTTTATCGGTATTTCTCGCCTGCTTTGCCTTGCTGTCTATACCGACAACAACCTTTGCCGAAGCAGCGCCAACAGCCACGATGCGCATTGATGTAAAAGTTGACCAAGCTGATGTTTTTTGGAACACAACTTATTTAACAAAGGATAGTAGTGATTTTGGTAAAGCCGCCGCCGTAAACTTGACTTGGGGTATTGGCGATACGAAGCGCCAAGAACAGACCCAGCCGCTTATAGCTCCAGGAAAAGGAAAAGGCCGTGTGGAAATTACCACAGAAAAAGGCGCACTGATTAATTTTCAAGTAGTAGTTCTCGATGCCGATAAACAAAAACATGGAACATTAAGCTTTCAGGTCCGCAACAATGGTCAAACTGAATACATAACGATTGCACCGCCTGACTTCATCGAACCGAATCTGACTTTTGGCGCTCCGAGAGAATAATAATAAAACAGGCTGCTCGAAAATAGGATAAACCTATCTAGGGCAGCCTGTTTTTATTTTAAATAATTAGCCCGTTGCAAAATAGCCTGTAGTGCCTTGTCTAAAGCAAGAAAAGCTTTCGTATGGATTGGTTCATATACTTCTTCGGTATTTTTACGTTTTTGACGAATTACAAGGCGCATCCCTTCAGGTCGCTCTACTAATTGCGCCGTATCAAGAGTTTCTAAAGCAATCATGCGCAATATAAAATCATTTTGAGGAAAGGCAAAGAAAATCAAGTTTTGTTCTGATAAAGCTAAAATTCCTTGCTCACCACTACTATCCACAGCACCGGCAAAGTGAGAAATTTGCTCGCCAGCCCATAAAGCAGCAGGCGCTTTTTTTACCATAGCATGTTCTTTTTCACTTAAATAGGCAAGCGCCGCTTGGGGAAAATCGCTTTGCAAAGAAAAAGGACCAATAACTACAGCAGTTAAAGCCCCCACTTCACGACAGGCGTCAGCTACAGGTAATACATCTTCCAGTTTGTTTTTATACATCAGCACAGCTGGAGCCATATCAACAGCAAGACGTATAGCAAATCGGTCGCGTCGCAACAACAACTCTAATTTACGCAATAATTTCTCTTTATCGGGACAATATTTCAAAACAAGGGTACATTCATCAGCCACAGGTTGAACAGCAGCGGCAAGTTCAGCACGCTTAGAAGGTTCTTGGATGCTGCCCTTTGCTCTGGCAAGCATATCGGTCGTTACTGCAGGAGCTTCTGCCGCTTTAGCCGTCTTCTCTACAACTAGGGGAATCGCTACCGCTTTAACAACCTTTGCTGCAGCTACTGGAGCTTCTGCCGCTTTAGCTGTCTTCTCTGCAACTATGGGAGCCTCTACTACTTTATCAACCGACTCTACATTTGCGGAAGCCTCTACCACTTTAGCTGTCTTCGCCGAAATGGCTAAGGTATCTAGCACTTCAACTATATCAGTCGCAGGCGACGTTTGCATAACCGGGGCTTCCGCCTTATCGGCGACACCTGTATCTTCCTTTGTTCTTTTTCTTGTTTTGGGTACCTTTTCTTTTAGACGTTTTCCACAGTAGGGACAAAATCGACATGTTGCGGAAATATTGAGCGTTTCACCGCAAAAGGGACAAAAGTGAAACGTTTTTTGTTCCATTGAAGACAAAAATATCTCCCTCCTTCATAAGCCTCCACATCCAAGGTACATAATCCCGTTCTTGCCTAAAAATAAAAGCCATTTCTATATGGTTCGCTAAACACTAAAAAAAGGCCTGCTTTTCGCAGAGCCTTTTCATAGGATTTTCCTCGGACTTTCGTAGGATTTGACAAAAATTTTATTTTTCTTACAAAACCGCATAATCAACATCTTTTTTATTGGTAATAAACATATGACCAGGAGCATGCGTAATCATCAGATCTGGCTTGACTTTCATCCCTACTGCCTGCGGCGTGACACCACAAGCCCAAAATACAGGAACTTCACCTGGCCTGATAGGAACAGCATCGCCAAAATCAGGCTTGTTAATATCTTTAATACCAATGCTTTCAGGCGAACCAATGTGAAGCGGCGCGCCATGAACGGAAGGAAAACGAGAGGTCACTTGAACAGCTTTAACGACAAGTGATTCAGGAATTGGCCGCATCGACATAACTGTCGGACCAGAAAAAACGCCAGCTGGCGTACATTCCACATTGGTAATGTACATAGGTACATTGCAATTTTCTTCAATATGGCGTACAGGTACGCCAGCATCAAGCAGGGCGGATTCAAAAGAAAAACTGCAACCGATCAGAAAAGCCACAAGATCATCACGCCAATATTCTTTGAGGTCCAACGGCTCATCAACCAAAAGGCCTTTTTTATAGACCCGATACTTAGGAATATCGGTCATAATGTCACCATCAGGCGCTACCAAACGAGGAATCGAAGACCCCACTTCCGTCACGTCAAGAATTGGGCAGGGCTTGGGATTTCTCTGACAAAATAGTAAAAAGTCAAAAGCCAGCTCTTTCGGCAAAATCGCCAAATTAGCCTGATTATACCCCTTCGCCATTCCCGCAGTGGGAATGACTAGCTGATTTTTCCGAATCAGTGCTCTGACAGCTTGCGGACTCATTTGTGCATAATCTTCCATAATTATCAAGCTCCTTTAGCCTTATTCGCTCTTGCATACGTTGAGAAACTATTAATAACGCATCTGTGCCTGTGCTACAACTTCTTGCATCATCCGAACAATCGCATGATGAACATCTACATAGCAACCATCTACGCTCGGGGCAACCGATCCATAAATAGCATCATGCAAACCTACTGCGGCGCCTGCTTCAATGACGCGCTGTTCCTGTTCCGGTTGGCACAGTCCTTTTGGCGCGTCAGCCAATACAGAAAGCATATCGCAGATGGCATAGGCGCCCCAGTTAGAAATTGCTGCAGTAACTAAGAGACTCACTGGCGTAGCTGCCGCGATCCCGCCGCCGCAACCGCACTGGCACTGCGTGCCATAAGGGACATGCTGCTGTACAGCCGCCTTAATATTTCCCATACCGATCTCGTTCCCGCCATCACCAATCCCCATAGTAGGAATAGAGCGGTCATACGCTTGGGCAAATAAAAGATCAAGAAACGCCATGGTAGAGCCAGTATCAAAACCAATCATGTTATGACCCTTGCCTTGTTCATTCATCCCGCCACGTTCAATGGCAATACAAGCTGCCGGTTTGTAAGTATCCAAAAGTTCTGTTGCTTTTACTTTACCAGCTTCCTCCCCTAATGGGAAAGGCAAAACAGCTACAGTCATCAGTTTCTGTCGTTCTACAGAATGCACAAGTTGTTCTGGTGCAAGACAATGAAAGCCTGCCGCCTGAGCAACCTGCTTAACCTGCTCTACTGAACATTCGTCAACTAAAATAATTGGCAACCCATTTAAAACCGTACGAACAGCCTTGGCTAGAGCAACTGCGCCAGCAGGTCCATCAGATTCAGCAAATCCAGGAGCTGCCACAGGCTGATCAATAAATCCTGTCGCAATCATAACGAAATCCTTTGGTTTAACGTGCGTTTGTAAGAATTTAGCAGCTGCTAATGTCAAAGGTTCTCCAGCTTTTTCTCGCGCCGCTTCATACAGCTTGCCAATAATACCTCTGGCGCTAATATCCAGTGTCATCAGCCTATCTAGCGTATCTGCTGTTTTAATAATACCTTCTTCTTTCATGTGTCACCGCTCCCCCATCATTATCAATTGAGTATTTCGGCAAAACCGGATCTTACACCTAGCTGCGCCGATTAAAAAGACTTCCCCTGTACAAACAAAGGAAGTCATCATTGACTTTATACTTATTTATTTTACATTTTAACTATTAATTTACTACAAAAGTATAACATGTTCTAAAAAAATATACAAGAATTCCGTCAGCAAAGAATTTAAAAGGAAGGAGTAAACTCTCGTATCATAATCATAGACTCTTGATTGTCTAAAAAACCAACTTTCACAGTATCACCGGCCTGCAACAGCGGCAAGCGCGGGGAAATCTGAGCCGTACCAGCAAATACGCGCGGGTCGCCTTCTATCATAAAGTAGGTATAAGATTCGCCGCCTTTGACAACAGAGTTTACTCGCAATACTTTTCCATTTAGCCAAATATCGTGATTTTCACTACCAGGAATGAATTGATTCCCCTGGCTAGCGAGCATTTGGCGATAGTTTCTAAGCCCGGTTTCCACATCAGGTCCAACCCCGACAAGATTATAGTTTTCTACCGATACAAAAGAAACAGCCTTTAGTAGCCCTTCTTTATCTTTTAGCGAAGCAATATAAGTTGGTACGCCATAAATATTGTAGAGAATCGGATTGGCTGAGCGATACCCTTTTTCCTGTACCTGGCCCTCTGCCGACTTCTTGGCCCCTTCCTCCGTCGCGCCGGCAACTTTATACCATTTAGCTTCTTTCGTCCGCGAATTCACGAGAACAAAACCAACGGTGCTTTGATCCTTACCGGAAGAAGTGATGCCTGTATACCAATACACACTGCCGTCTTCGCCATAAATCAAATGTACTGTGTCACCAGCTGGCTTTAAGGTTCCCGCCTTCGTAAAGAGAGCATTCCAAAAGCCATTAATATACTCGCCCCAATCAGCAATCTGCTTATAGATTAAATTACCTGGCTGTACACGGTCAATCCATTGCGGCGCATTTTCTAAAGAATAACTAGAAATTTCACCGCTTTCGGCATCGACAACAGCCACCCCGACTGCGTCTGGACCGGAAAATCCGACTTTATTCTTATATAGCGTAACAACCCAGTATGGGTGATAATTATCATCGATTTCAAAAGAAAAGTCGGTCATTCCTACATTATAGAAACCATGAAAATAAAGATAACGCGGCAGATAATCCCACAAAAACCCCTGCGGTTGCACTTTAATATGAACCTCATCGCCATCAACATTTTGTATTAGACGCACATCTTGAGGGTTTGTCGCCGACACCAGAACATAGCCTTTACTGCCAAGTTGATGATTGCTCAACCACTGAAAAAAACCGCGATGTTCGAGCGGTGCGGCATAGTACAGCTTGTCTTGAATTTTTTGCAATACTAATTCGCCTAACTGTACTTCACTGCCTAAAGCAGGTACTTCGCCAATTTTCTTTTCCGCTAGTTTACGGGCCGACTCACTATCAACAATCCGAATCTGCGATAAAGCAATCGGCGCTACATCAGCCGTAAAGGAACTTTCTGTCACAGGTCCTAACAGATTGCGGTAAGCTTGATTAAACAGTAAGGGATTACTTGTAAGAAAGGGGAGAATAAATAGGTTGACTACACCGATCCCAATAAGAATTATGCCAGCTACAGCAAATCCTTTCATTTTTCCCAAAGCTAAAGGCTTCTTATAATAGGAAATATCAATCACTGGGCCTTCGCCATTTACGCGAAATCCCAGCAGACGCAAAAGAGCCAGCAACCAACGGTTCGCCTCCAGCAGTCGAGCCATATTTTTCAGTCCCCGCTGCAACGCATAAAAAAACAAGGCAACGCCCCAAATAATCGCTAACAGGGACCAGTCGATAAAACCGAAAGCAAATACTGGCAAATGAGAAAAAATATAAACTGCTGTAAATAAAACAACAAGAATTCCTACTCGCACAAAACGTCTCTCCTTATGCCTTCTATTTAAGAAAAGTGTAGCATAAAGATTTTCATAGCGCAATGAAAGGCATTCTGTGTCCATTACCGAAATTTTGCCAAATAATAATTTTAAAATCAATCAAAACGGAAAGAGGAAAAGCTCTTTAGATGTATAATTGTAATTAAAATATCTTTATGAAGGAGGCTAATATGGTTGTATTAGAAAAGATTGCGAAACTAATTACAAAACTTTTTCCACTCTGGGTCATCATTTTCTCTCTCTATGCTTTTTTCTCCCCTGATCCACTAAAGCCCCTAGCTCCTTACATTTCTTATCTGCTCGGTGTCATTATGCTTGGTATGGGACTTACAATGTCTATTGATGATTTCAAGCTCGTATTGACCCGCCCCAAAGACGTACTTTATGGCGTAGGTTTTCGTTATCTGATTATGCCTTTTGTTGGCTTTGCTGTCGGTAAACTGTTAGATCTACCGCCAGCCTTGGCTGCTGGTATTATTCTGGTTGGCTGCTGTCCAAGCGGCACTGCCTCTAACGTTATGACCTTTTTGGCTAAGGGAGATACGGCCCTTTCCGTTACGGTATCCAGCGTCAATACCATTCTTGCTCCTTTTTTGACTCCTTATATTTTTCTTATGCTAGCCGGAACTTTGATTCCCATTAAAGCGGAAGCTCTACTCCTTGATATTTTGAAAATTGTTCTTGTACCTGTAGCAATTGGCGTAGGACTTCGTATGGTGGCTTCCGCCTTTGTTGATAAGATTATGAAAATCGTCCCAGTTGTTTCTGTTGTTGTCATTATATTAGTCATTGCTATCGTCATCGCCTTAAACGCAACGAAGTTAGCCGCTGTAGCTGGTGTTGCTTTTTTAGCTGTAGCACTGCACAACGCTTTTGGCTTAGCCTTAGGATACGGCGCTTCCAAAACAGTTGGCCTTACTGAAAAAAAATCAAGAGCCATCACCTTTGAAATTGGCATGGAGAACTCAGGACTAGCTGTAGCCTTGGCCCTAGTTCATCTCGACCCGTCAGCAGCAATTCCCGGCGCGATTTTCAGCGTATGGCATAATCTTACCGGTTCCGCTTTGGCCGGTTTTTGGAGCAACCGTTCCGCTGATTAAACTTCATAAAAAAGGTAGGACGCCTCGCAAAGAGGCTCCTACCTTTTTTGTTACAAGCTAAACAGCATTTTAAGGAGTAATTCATATTTCGCACTTTGATAGATTTTGTTTATATCGACAAGATACCATTCGCCATTGATTTTTTCCAAACCAACTGGCTTTACTTTTACAGTAAAACTATCTTGTCCTTGCAATGTCGCAACAACAACGCAGTAGTTTCCCTGACTAGCCGCTTCTTTGACATGAATCAGCTTCTGCCCCTTAAGATCAGCAATGATTTCACTGCCATTTTCACCATCATTTGCTTTGGGCAAAAACTCAGGAGAAACATACTGGCTGGCATCAGCAAGATGATTTGCCTGAACCGCACTAAAAAAAGCCTTAACCGTATCTTCCGGCGCCAGTCCCGGCACCCGCGGCGTTAAAATCTGAGGTGTACAGCCTCCTAATAGTACAACAAGCAGCAACCCCACCAACCCTAAGTATACATTTTTACGCAATAGACATCATCCTTTCAGTAAGTTTATAATTATGTTAACTTACTAAGCCTATTATAAAGAAAAAATGAAAAACCGTCATAGGTAATTGCTGGTACAAAAAAACTTCCCACTTTTGTGATAAGGATCACATTCGAAGGGAAGTTTATATTTTACAATCATCTTAGATCAACATATGGGAGGAATTCACATGAACCAAGGTTTCTTTAAAAACATAGAAGCAAGTAAAATTAACACTTTTGCCGACTTAGTTGAATACCAAGCTGGCCGCGTTGTCAGTCTAACACTTGTCCAAAAAGAGTTTCTAACAATGACCCTTTTTGCTTTCTCACAGGGAGAAAGCATTAGCACGCATTCATCGCCAGGCGATGCTTTTGTCTATTTATTAGACGGAGAGGCCTCGATCACAATTGGCGACGTAACCCATCAAGTAAAAGCCGGTGAGTCTATTTTAATGCCAGCGAATACACCACACGGTCTGCAGGCTGACAAAAACTTTAAAATGCTGTTGCTCGTTCTCTTCGCTTAATTGGCAGCGCAAGGATCAGGTCCTTGCTGTACTTGATTTCGTCCTGATTTTTTCGCCAGATAGAGACCTTCGTCAGCCCGACGCAACACCTGGTCAAAATCCTTGTCATTAATATAAAAAAGTGTAAACCCAATACTAATTGTCACTTTGATGATTTGCCCATCAGGTAAATGAAAACAGTAGTCTTCCACAGCTTGGCGCATTCTTTCTGCTAGAGAGAGTGCGCCTTTATTATCTGTCTGCGGCAACAACACAGCAAATTCTTCCCCGCCAATACGACCGATTACATCTACCTCGCGCAGAATTTGGCTTAAACACTGCGCCAGCTCTTGCAAAACAATATCGCCGGATTGATGCCCATAGGTATCATTGATGCCTTTAAAATGGTCAATATCTAATACAAGCACTGCCAATTGTTCTTGATAGCGGCTCGCCTGCTGAAAAGCCCGTTCGGCAATTTCCAAAAAGTAACGACGATTATTTAATCCGGTCAAACCGTCACTTGTCGCTAAGCGCCGTAAGTCTTCTTCCAAACGCTTTCTTTCTGTTAAATCAATTTGCATGGTAAGTAAACAAGACTGTCCTAATACCGAAAGCGGTCTTGCGGCAATCATTACCCATCGTACCAGTTGTGTACGAAAAGTGCGAATTTGGGCTTCAAAGCCATCGACAGCCCCTTCCATCGTAAGGTTATGAAGCAGGCGTCGCCGCACCGAGCTGTCCAAAAAAAAGTCTAATGGATAGAGCTGTTCTAAATCGTCTTCCTGCAACTCGTAAAATTCCATAAAACATTTATTACCGTGCAAGATTTTCCCTGACTGACTAATAACAGCTACAGGAAATGGCGCAACTTCAAAGATACTACGAAAACTTGTTTCACTTTCTTTGAGGATCTGTTCATCCCGCTTCATTTTCGTTATATCGGTATAAGTGCGTAAAATAGCGCCACTGGCAAGCGGACGGTTTTCCACGTAAAGCCAACGCAGCTTAGCGAGCGAATCTTGCCAGCTGTATTCTATTTCGTATGACTTTTTCTTACTGATAGATAAAAGATTTTTCTGGAGCAATTCTTCCGGTTGGTTACTACGCCGACACCAGAGCGACAATAAATTCTCATATTCCTGTCCAATATAAACCTCTGACGCTTTAAAGCGTAGCATGCGAACGAATTGACGATTATATAGTAATACCTTGCGTTCACTATTTAACAACAATACGCCCTGGCTCATCGCGTCAAGCATTTGCTGCAGCAATTCCGGGCCAGCGACCGTTCCGCTAAGCTCTGCTAATAAAAGACGGAGCTCTTCTTCTTTTTGGATCATTGCTAAATCCATCCCCCAAAATTCAAATCTAAAGCATACCCGTCCGCCGCCATCGGACCGAATAAAAAACGACAGCTTTCCTGTATTATCCTTAATAATACAGGAAAGCTGTCTTGCTGCCTAGCATTAATTCCTTTGATCTTACTTTCTTTACACAATTTTTACCTGATAATGGGTCAACCACGTATAGACTTGTAAAAAATAAGCAAACAACTGCGCTTTTGTCATCAATTGACCAAACCAGGGAACGCCCGGACCTGTTTCATTTTGAGCAGCATAGGCAAAAAGTTTTTCACTATCAATCAATTGATGAAGCGGACAAAGCGGATCTTTTAATAGCGAAAGCAGTTGATTCTTAACGAGTTCGTAGTAGCCAGGATGATGTGTTTTGGGATAAGGACTCTTACGCCGCCAAAGTACATCATCAGGCAAAATCCCTTGCAAAGCCTGTCGCAGCAGTCCCTTCTCACGTTTTTGATGATATTTCATTTGCCAAGGAACATTCCAGACATACTCAACAATTCGATGATCACAGTAAGGAACCCGCACCTCTAACCCAAAGGCCATACTCATCCGATCTTTACGATCAAGCAGGGTAGGCATAAACCGCGTTAAGCTAAGATAGAAAATTTCCCGCATTCTAGCACCATAGCGTTCCTCGCCCGCCAAAGGGGAAACTTCAGCCAAAGCTTCTTCATAGCGATTCTGCACATATTTTTCCGGTTCTAAGTAGTCGCGAATCTCCGGTTTTAAAAAAGCAGCGCGATAGTCAAGATGATTCGCCCAAGGAAATGTAGCTGCTTCAATCATATCAGGCCGCTGAAACCAAGGATAACCCCCAAAAATTTCATCAGCGCACTCACCAGACAAAGCTACTGTGGCCCCTTTTCTAATTTCACGGCAAAACAAATACAGCGATGTATCAACATCAGCCATTCCCGGAAAATCCCGAGCTATTGTGGCAGGCCCCAACATACTCGCTAACTCTTCATTCGAAAGCAAAACCTTGTGGTGATCTGTCTGTACAAAGCGTTGCATTTTTTCTACCCAAGGAGCGTCGCTGTTAGGCTGAAAATCATTCGCGGTAAAAAACTGCTCGTTATCAATATAATCGACCGAATAGGTACCTAAAACTCGCTTTTCTTGACGATACTTTTCCGCAGCAATCGCAGTGAGCGCACTAGAATCAAGACCGCCTGATAAAAAAGCACAAACAGGAACATCCGCAACAAGCTGACGAATTACCGCATCGGTGACAAGTTCCCGTACTTTTACCGTCGTTTCGGCAAAAGTATCTTCATGTCTTGCCGAAATCAGTTGCCAGTAGGGATACACCTCTAACCCGTTTTGACTAAAGCGCCCGCAAAATCCTGGTTTCAACTCGCTAATGCCTTCATAAATACCTTGGCCTGGCGTTCTAGCAGGCCCCATAAGTAAAATTTCAGCAAGCCCCACTTTACCAACGCGCGGCGCAACGCCGGGATGCTGCAAAAGTGCTTTGACTTCTGAAGCAAAGAGCAGCCTCTTATCATTTAATGCATAAAAAAAAGGTTTTACGCCAATTCGATCACGAGCAATAAATAATTCCTGTGCTTGGTCATCCCAAATAGCAAAAGCAAAAATGCCGTTAAATTTTTCAAGACAGCCCTCCCGCCATTCTATGTAGGCATGGAGCAGCACTTCTGTATCACTGTGGCTCATAAAGCTATGGCCTTTCGCCTCAAGTTCACGTTTTATTTCCAGCGTATTATAGAGCTCACCATTATAAGTAATCGCATATTCCGCTTCGCCTCGTCGACAAATCATAGGTTGGGCGCCACCGACCAAATCAACGACGCTTAAGCGCCGATGCCCCAAAGCCGCATGACCTTTCACATAAAAACCTGCTGCATCAGGTCCCCGCACTGCCAAAGTATCCATCATCGCTAATAGCAGTCTTTCCTGCTCTGGAGCAGGTCTCTGCCAATCGACCCAACCGGTAATTCCGCACATTAAGCTCATCTCCTTTGCACGAACCGCCTTGTCGCGCCATCTTGCCTTGATAAAATAAACTATGCCATAAAAAAATGCTTTGCTACAAAAAGAGGCTGTTGCATAAACTTATTTGCAACAGCCTCTTGGTCTAATCAAACCAAAATCTTTTTATTTATTTTTTGGTGTAACAGTAAATTCAATCGTGGCAGCAGCATGCATAAAAATTGCGCTTTCGGCTGCAATGTCTTCGGCAATCAGGAGTTGACTCAGCTTGGTTTCTACCGTTTTCGTAATAAAGCGGCGGAGCGGCCGAGCGCCAAATTGAGCATCATAGCCATGATCCGCTAAATAGGCTGTCACAGAGTCATCCCATTTCAGCTCAAGCTGCCGTTGCTCTTGCAACCTCTCCTTGAGTTTTTCCAGCAATAGTCCAGCAATCTTACCAACTTCTGGTTTGGTCAATCCCTTAAACACAATCGTATCATCAATTCGGTTTAGAAATTCTGGTCGGAAATATTTTTGCAATAAAGCCGCAACGGCCTGTTTCGCCTCATCAAAATCCTTCGCCAAAATTTCAGACGATCCCAAGTTTGACGTCATAATAATAATCGTATTTTTAAAATCTACAGTACGCCCCTTACTGTCTGTCAAGCGTCCGTCATCCAAGATTTGTAGTAAAATATTAAAAACATCAAAATGAGCTTTCTCAATTTCATCAAGTAAAATAACACTGTAAGGCTTACGGCGTACTGCTTCCGTCAGTTGGCCGCCTTCTTCATAGCCGATATAGCCAGGAGGAGCCCCAATCAATCTAGCTACCGTATGTTTCTCCATGTATTCACTCATATCTAACCGGATTAAATTGCGCTCGTCATCGAAGAGGACTTCCGCCAAAGTCTTAGCAAGTTCTGTTTTCCCAACCCCGGTGGGCCCTAGAAAAATAAAGGATCCAATCGGTCTGCCTGGGTCTTTCAGTCCAGCTCTTGCTCTGATTACCGATTCTGCTACAGCTGTCACAGCTTCTTCCTGTCCAATGACCCGTTCATGCATAATATCAGCAAGATGCAGCAATTTTTGTCTGTCGCCTGTAAGCATGCGCTGTACGGGGATTCCCGTCCACCGACTCACTATTTTAGCAATATCGTCTTCGTCAACTTCTTCCTTTAAGAGGACCGACTGCGCCGCAGCACTGCGCAAAGCCTCTTCCTGCCTTACAAGATTCTTTTCCAACTCTGGCAGACGCCCATATTTTAGTTCGGCTAATTTATTTAAGTCATAGGCCCGTTCCGCCGCTTCCATCTCCGTGCGAACCTTATCAATTTCCGCCTTAATCGCACGCAATTTCACAATTCCGCTTTTTTCATTCTGCCACTGTTCTCTTAGGCTAGCTGATGCACTTTCTAGTTGTTGCAATTCTTTTTGAATCACTGCCAGTCGCTCTTTTGACGCAAGATCGGTCTCTTTTTTCAGTGCCTGCTCTTCAATCTGAAGTTGCAATGTTCGGCGTGATACTTCGTCAAGCTCCGCTGGCATAGAGTCAATTTCCGTCCGCAGCTTCGCTGCTGCTTCATCGACTAAATCAATAGCTTTATCCGGTAAAAAGCGATCGGAAATATATCTCTCAGCCATCATCGCAGCCGCTACTAGAGCAGCATCTTTAATTCTAACGCCATGATGCACTTCATAACGTTCTTTGAGACCGCGCAAAATAGATATCGTATCATCTACCGACGGCTCGGCAACAAGAACTGGCTGAAACCGTCGTTCAAAAGCAGCATCCTTTTCAATATGCTGTCTATATTCATTCAGCGTTGTCGCCCCAATACAATGCAATTCACCGCGAGCCAACATCGGCTTTAATAAATTTCCGGCGTCCATAGCGCCTTCCGCGGCGCCAGCGCCGATTAGCGTGTGCATCTCATCAATAAATAAAATAATCTGTCCCTCGGAATGAACAATTTCATTTAAAACTTTCTTCAATCGTTCCTCAAATTCACCGCGATACTTAGCGCCAGCAACAAGGGAACCTAAATCAAGCGAATAAAGGAGCTTGTCTTTCAAATTCTCCGGTACATCTCCGGCTACAATCCGTCTCGCTAGCCCTTCAACGATGGCGGTCTTCCCAACACCAGGCTCACCGATTAATACTGGATTATTCTTCATGCGACGCGACAGAATTTCCATAACGCGGCGAATTTCTTCATCACGACCAATCACAGGATCAATTTTGCCGTCTTTAGCTAGCTTCGTCAAATCCCGCCCATATTTTAATAGCAGTTTATATTCACCACTGCCTTCACCTTGTTCTTGTTGATAGCGATCAAGCTGCTGTTGTACGCGGCCATAGTCAAGTCCTAACGACCGACAAAGTGCAATGACTTCCTGCTCACCTTCTGTGAGTAACGCTAAAAACAAATGTGTCGGCGCTATCTGGTCTTCATGAAAGGATTGGGCCAGTTGCTGCGCCTTAGCGCTGACGCGAACCATGTCAGTCCCCAGCCGTAAAGCGCTTTCCGCCCCACGAACAGCGGGAATTTGTCCAACAAGACGTTCTGCGCCGCGAACAAGATCGCGCTTTTTAACGGCCAAACTTTTTAAAACATAATCTAGCCACTCCGGTTCTGCTTTTACCAAAGCTAACAGCAAATGCCTTGTCGTCACTTCCTGATGATGGGCTAATGCCGTAATTTGCTGCGTTTCCTGGATCAGAGCCAACCCTTCATCCGTATAATTTTCCTGTGCCATTTCAATCACCTCATCAATAGTTTTCTCCAAAATAAAAAAACTTGCTGCAGGCTACACAGCAAGTTCCTAGTTAAAATTAAATTGCTGCTTTTAACAGCCTGATCAAATTACCGTAAAGACTTTTGTTAAGCGGGTCAATTCAAATAATTCTTTGACGATTCCCTGTAGATCTTTAATTACTACGCCGCCGCCATTTTGCAGAGCCCGTTTTTGAATTGCTACTAACACACCCAATCCAGAGCTGTCAATATAATCAACTTGAGCCATATTAATTACAAAATCTTTATGGCCTTTTTCAATGTAATCTATGAGATTCTGTCTAAGTGTCGCGGCTTCCTCTACATAAATTTTTCCAGACAAACTCACTTGGACTTCATTATTTACTACAGTTACATTTTGTACCATCTTTACTCCTCCTTTAATTCTCAGAACGGCTTTTCTCATCACAACTTAGCACTTCGATCGCTACAACAGTTGCATCATCAGTCCGTTCCTCTGAGTAAGCCAGGTTTTGCAGTCGGGCCATCACATCAGCAAAAGTCGCTTCTTGCGATAAATCGTCCTGCCACAAATCGTAAATCCCATCGGTAAAAAAGTAATATTGTTCGCCTGCCTGAATCTTTTGCTGCTCTTCCTCAAAAACCGTATCTTCTAAGAGACCTAAGAAAGCGCCGGAAACGCGGTGCATTTTAGCAGCTTTTCCTGGTTGCTTCATGAGAAAATAATGAATACCACAAGAAACATAGGTCAGTTTTTGCGCTTTAAAATCAAATTCAAAAATAATAGCTGCAGCAAAAGTATCCTCCGCAAGGTAAGGGGTAATTGCCTGGTTTAACCAAGCCATCTTACTGGCAAGCGAGCCTTTTCTTTCTCTAGTCTGCTCAAACAAAACGCGAATTGCCATCGTTTGCAGCGCCGTCGCTAAACCGTGGCCCATTACATCAAGCACACAGCCATTCAACGTATCATCTATCGGATCATAAGAATAGCCAAAAAAATCACCACTTACATGATTTAACGGCGCATAAATCATATCCATGCTGACGCGATGATTTTGAATCGGAACGGGTAGACTTTCTCTTTGTATTCGACTCGCCAACAAAAAATCCTTTTTTAAAGACTCTTCTGATCGTTTGCGTTCGGTAATATCCTTAAAATTTTTAATCGTACCAGCAAGCTCGCCTGTTGCATCAAAAAAAGGAGTTGTCGAAACAATAAAAGATCGCCATTGTCCATCGCGCCGCTGAATATCGACATCTCTTTCGCTATGATAGGAGCCATCAGCCATTGGCAAAGGTCTATAGGAATCCATCCAGCAAAAAGCGTTGTTAAAAACTTCATAGTCTTTTTTGCCAACGGACTCTTCCCTGGTAATTTGAAAATATTCCATAAAAGCATTATTAATCCGCAAAATCGTAGCATCCGAGGAAACTACGCACATAGCGTCAGCTGCTGAATTGAAAATCCGTTCCAACTCTTCGTGAGCAAGATATAATTCCTCTTGCTGCCGTTTCTGTGTCGTAACATCTTCCTTCACCGCCAAATAATGGGTAACTGTGCCAGAAGAATTGCGAATAGGTACAATGAGCGCATATTCCCAATAAAAGCTGCCATCTTTGCGCTTATTCTGAAATTCACCGCGCCATTCCTTTTCAGACAACAACGTGTTCCAAAGTTCCTGATAGAAATCTGCTGGCTGTTCCCCCGACTTTAAGATACGAGGGTTTTTGCCGTAAACCTCCGCAAAAGTGTAGCCAGTAATTTGCGTAAAGCGCGGATTGACATATTCAATATTTCCCTCTCTATCAGTAATAACAACAGTAACCGGGCTCTGTTCCACGGCCCGAGTCAATTGAAGAATTTTCTCACGTTGCAAATACTGCTTTGTCACATCGCGAAAAGTAACTATGGACAGCATCTTTTCTTCATATAAAGCTTGGGCAACAGAAAGCTCCATCCAAAAAATCTTTCCCGGTTGATCAGCGTCTACAGGCACAACATTTCCTGACTTGAGTTCATAAGGAAAAACTTGTCCTACTTGTAAGGCTGACGAAAAATTCAACCTTTTTTTAGCCGCTTTATTGATAAAAAAGACTTTCTGTTCTGAATCGACTACAAGCATCGGGTCAGAATGGAATCGGATAAATTGCCTGAGACTCGTGTCTTTAGACATAATTTGCTCGCTTTCCTTGCATTAATTTAATCTAGTAAATTTCGTCATTTTTCCAGCTAAGTCCTGCTGCTTATAAAAGCTTTTTCTTTTTTCATAAACAAAAGAGGAATATCTGCCACCAGAGCGAAATGTACAACTTTACACTGTTTTTTATTTCAACACATCGAATTGTTTGGTTAAGGAGGATTACTTATGTTAAGTGATGAAGTGAAAGTTGGTCCGACGAGAGCTGCGCACCGCTCACTCTTTTATGCTATGGGATATACCGATGATGATCTTAAAAAACCATTAATTGGTGTTGTAAACGCCAAAAATGAGATTATCCCAGGGCATATGCACCTTGATACAATTACGGAGGCTGTAAAATATGGTATTTTAGCGGCTGGCGGTACACCAGTAGAGTTTCCGGCGATCGGAATCTGCGATGGGATTGCCATGGGCCATGAAGGAATGAAATTTCCTTTAGCCTCGCGGGAACTTGTAGCAGACAGCATTGAAGCGATGGCAATCGGCCATAAATTTGACGGTCTAGTACTGATCCCCAACTGCGATAAAATTGTTCCTGGCATGCTTATGGCTGCAGCCCGCATCAACATTCCAGCCATTGTCGTCAGTGGCGGCCCCATGCTGCCTGGTCGCTATGAAGGCCGCGATATTAGTGTCAGCACGGTCTTTGAAGCAGCAGGTAAATTTGCCTCTGGCCAAATCGACAAGGAAGAATTACAAAATATTGAGAAAGCCGCTTGTCCTGGCTGTGGCTCCTGCGCCGGTCTCTTTACGGCAAACACCATGAACTGTTTAACAGAAGTTCTCGGCATGGGTCTTCCCGGCAATGGCACTATTCCCGCCGCTTATTTTGGCGCCCGCCGCGCTTTAGCCAAACAAGCGGGGCATATCATTCTTGATTTAGTAAAAGAACAGGTGCTGCCGCGACAAATCCTCACTAAAGAAGCCTTTGAAAATGCGATTGCTGTCGATATGGGTATTGGCGGCTCTTCTAACACGGTGTTACATTTAACCGCGATTGCCCATGAAGCAGGTTTAACGCTCCCCTTAGAATTGTTTGATGAAATCAGCGCCAAAACACCTTATATTACAAAATTAAGTCCTAGCGGCGCCCATCATATGGTCGACTTGAATGAAGCTGGTGGAATAAACGCTGTCCTTGGTGAACTTGCCAAAGCAGATGTCATTCACCAAGACTGTCAGACTGTCGCTGGCACCATTGGCGACCGTATTGCCCAAAGTGCTATTATCAGACCTGATGTCATCCACTCCATCGAAGCTCCCTACCGTAAGCGCGGCGGGATTGCTATTTTACAAGGCAATTTAGCACCAGACGGCGCTGTCGTAAAAGAAAGCGCCGTAAAAGAGTCTATGCTGGTATTTACTGGTACAGCCAAAGTATATGATTCAGAAGAAGCCGCGATTGAAGCGATTATGGGCGGAAAAGTTACCGATGGTAATGTTGTCGTAATTCGCTACGAAGGTCCTAAAGGCGGCCCTGGTATGCGGGAGATGCTAAATCCAACAGCAGTGATTACCGGTATGGGCTTAAACGTAGCCCTGCTCACTGATGGGCGCTTCAGCGGTGCGACCCAAGGCGCTTGCATTGGTCATATCTCGCCAGAAGCCATGGAGGGAGGCCCAATCGCACTAATTCAAGAAGGCGATACGATTCATATTGATATCCCCAATCGTCAACTGGATCTTAAAATTGCTCCAGAGGAACTGGAAAAACGCCGCGCTGACTGGAAAAAACCTGAACCGAAAGTAAAAACAGGCTATCTAAGCCGCTATGCTCGCCTAGTAACCTCTGCGAACACGGGCGCCGTTTTAAAATAAGTTCACAAAAAACAAATGAGAAAAGGCCCTCAACTGCCGCAGGATTCGTTACGGCAAACGAGGGCCTTTTCTCATTCATGCTTTACAAAACGTCGTACTAAGCGCCGTAAGCCATTCATGCCTTCCTGCGCATAAGTATCGTAAAACAACAGAGTTGTCACTTGTGAAAAAATATAGTTTCTTAATTGATAAAAAGGCCTACCTTTTAGATCACTGTCGCTGAAACGATATTCCTGCACTGCTAGTCTTTCTAACAGCGGACTGCTCCACTGGCTGGCTGGTAAACTAACCACCCAATTATGATCTCCCAAATGAGTCATGCAGTTTTCTAGCCGTCTGGGCCGATTCAGAATTCGTCCGCTCGGCTCAAGATATTTTTCTTTTACAGGATCTTTACCAGCAAGAATCGCTGCTGCCCGCAGCCAACCGACAATAAGCGCCTCCGCTTCCTTTGCCGCCAAGTGATTATGGGCGCAAGCCTGCGCAATAATCACTTCCGGCGGAAAATTGCGCGTCATCGTTTCTGCTAGACCAAAGACATGATGACTGCCTGTAAAAGCTAGTGTAGCCTGAGGAAAAATCCGTCCATTCTCCAGCCATTGCAATACCCAAGGCTTTTGGCAATCATGGGCGATCTGCGCCGCAATCAAAATATCTTGATTCGTCGATACAGCATAACTCTCTTCATAAATAGCCGAAAGAGCCAAAGCCGAGCGTAAATTGACTGACGTATGAACAGCCAATCCGCCAGGATAGGCATGATGGCGAAAGTAACCGCTGCCGGGTGCGCTGTAAAAAGGCTGAGGTGCAACTCGATAATCCTTTGCTGGCGGAAACAACGGCAGATTTTTCCCTGTTCCGCTGGAATTTTTGTCATAGAGTCCCGCCGAAACTAGACGATCCGTAATTTTTGCTTGTTCAACAGTTCGACTCAACTTTACCATAAAAGTTGGCGCAGGATTTTCCAAAAGCTGCAAAGTCTGTTTTTTAAGAGCGGTATCGGCAATGGATTCAGCCTGGCTCATTAAATACTTCATATGACAGGCGACGAAAGGCGAAGCGGCAGCCATTTCCTGCGAGGTCATTGCAATAACTTCGCTCAAAGTTTTCAAAGGTATATGATGTAGATCATCTTCTTCACTCATGTTCACAGGTATCTCTCCTTACCACTTCGATCCATACAGCTTTAACTATTAATATAATACAAAAACGGCTGATATACTCTTTATTTCGCCTTAACCCAGGCAAAGTTCCTGCGTTCTGTCAAAAAGGTAGTGACAATTTTTCAAGCCGCCCCGAACATAGTAGATTGTTTTATACCCCTGCGATAACAAAAACTTAGCTGCCTGCAAACTACGACCGCCGCTTTGGCACAAAATATAAACAATTTTATCGACAGGAATTTCCTGCATCCGTTCAGCCAGTTCAGCCAGCGGCAAAGAAATTGTTCCCTTTATATGAAAAGAATCATACTCTTCTCTAGTACGGACATCAATGACAAGAATCTGCTTGCCTGCTAAGGCGATACCGAGCTGCAAAGTCGAAACTGAATGTATTGCTGTCAAACGAATAGGGCCTGGCAAATTCTTCAGTCTTCGCTGCTTTATCACCAGCTTCTTCCTCCTAAAAAAATCCTGCTTTATCCTATTCAAGGCAGTAAATCGAATGTGCCGGAAAAGATGGCGGCAGGCGTTACTGTACACCTGCCGCTATCTTATACTTATTAAGTTTTCGTAATAATCCGCACAGCTCGGTCATAAAAAACATAATCCCAAGCCCACTTAAAGAAAACAAAAACGCGATTTCGAAAGCCCATCAGCGCCATAATATGAACAAAAAGCCACAAAAACCAAGCAAAGAAGCCTGATGTTTTAAAGTTGCCAATTTTGACCACAGCGGCATTGCGACCAATCGTAGCCATAGTACCAGGATCTTTATAACGAAAAGTTACCAGTTCTCGGTCTGCCAACAAATTTTTAATATTTGCCGCCACAACAACGCCTTGCTGAATGGCCACAGTGGCAATTGTCGGCAAAGGTGCGCCATCTTGAATAAACGCAGCCGCATCACCAATCACAAAAGCTTCTTCATGGCCTGGTATCTGTAGTTTTTCATTAACTACAGCCCGCTTTTGCGCCCCTTGCTCAATCGTTAGTTGATCAAGCAGAGCTGCGGATCGAATGCCTGCCGCCCAAATCAAGGTTCTGCTAGGAATCACTTCGCCGCCTTTTAACAGAATCTTATCGCCTTCTACATCAATGACCTGTGCCGCAAAACGAACATCTACTTTTTTATCCCAAAGTATTTTTGCTGTTACCTCGCTTAAATCCGCAGGCATACCTGGCAGTAAATGGTCTACTGCTTGAATCAGCATAATGCGGACCTCTTTGAAGTTAACATTGGTGTATTCTTTCACAAGTACATGATGTACCAACTCTGATAAAGCGCCAGCGCATTCCACGCCAGTAGGACCGCCGCCAACAATCGCAAAGGTGAGCATGGCCCGCCGTTTTTCCAAATCCTGTTCATGTTCAGCCAGTTCAAACATTGACAAGATGTGGTTACGAATTTCAATCGCTTCATTGACTGTTTTTAAACCGAATGATTTCTCGGCCACGTTCTTCATGCCAAAATGATTGGTCTCGCCGCCGACCGCAAGAATCAAATAATCATAGGAAAAATCACGAGAATCGGTCTTTACCACTTTATGATCCCAGTCAATCCCCTGCACTTCAGCCATGCAGAAAATCAAATTCTTTTGTCCCCGTAAAATAGCCCTTACAGGCTTTGCCACATCGTCAGGAGCCAAACCAGCTGTAGCTACTTGATATAATAGAGGCTGAAACAAATGGTAGTTATGACGATCAATCAAAGTAACATCTACTGGCGCATCCGCCAAAGACTGCGCTGCTTTAATCCCGCCGAAACCTGCACCGATAATGACCACATGGGGCCGCTTATTTTGTGAAGGATTATTCATAGTATCACCTTCAATTCATACTAATTTACTAGGAATACTTCCACATGTAACTGACACTTTCCTGCTATTCCCTTCTCTTAGCAAAAAATAATTCTATGATTCGACAAATTATTTGAAAATAATAATAATAGCTAAAAAACTGTCTTTAGCCGCATAAGAATCTTTTATCGATTCCTGCCGCCAAAGACAGTTTCCTGTTTTAATGTATAGATTATGGTTCAATAAAGCCGCTGTTTAAAAAGCAGGAACTACTGCGCCTTTATATTTTTCTTCAATAAACTTCTTAACTTCCTCAGAGTTTAGGACTTTTGATAATTTTTGAATTTCCGGACGGTTTTCATCGCCTTTACGTACTGCTAAGATATTGGCATAAGGCGAATCTTTCGACTCAATAAATAAGGCATCTTTCGTCGGTACCAGTTTTGCTTCCAAAGCATAATTTGTCGTAATCACCGCAGCCCCCAGATCATCAAGGGAACGAGGCAACTGAGGAGCTTCCAATTCGCGGAATTTCAAATTTTTCGGATTGTCTTTAATATCAGCAACGGTTGCCTTAATCCCAACGCCCTCTTTTAAAGTAATCAATCCAGCTTTTTCTAGTAAAGCCAGCGCCCGGCCGCCATTGGTAGGATCATTGGGAATACCTATTTGCGCTCCATTTTGGAGTTCACTAAGATTCTTGATCTTTTTGGAGTAAACGCCCATTGGTTCAATATGAACTGCCACCGTATAGCCCAATTTCAAATTATGTTCCGCACTGAACTTTTCTAAATAAGGAATATGTTGGAAGAAATTAGCATCTAATTCTTTATCAGCAAGAGCCATATTCGGCTGTACATAATCGCTGAATTCAACAACCTGCAAATCAATGCCTTCTTTGGCTAAGGTCGGTTTAATAGCATTCAGAATTTCGGCATGAGGTACGGCTGTCGCCCCTACTTTTAATACTGTTTTACCTGAATTTGATGCTTGTTTTTGTGAATCGCCGCCACCGCAGCCCCCTAGCAAAAAGGCAGTTAGGACTAACGCAATAGCAGCCAAAGAAAATTTTTTCATTTTATGAACCCTCTTTCGTAATTGATTTATAAAACGCCCCATCTTTGTTCAAACTTCACTACAACTCCATTACGAATCACGATCGTAATTTCATGATCCTGCTCGTTACCGAGACTCTCCTGTCTTGCCTGTTCTATTCTTTTTCCTTCACAAGCGCCGGCTTTCACCTCACTCATGGTCCTCACCCTTTCTAATGTTCATTCACAGCAACCTTGTAGCGACTCTTACGAGGGGAAAACGAAAAACCCCTTTCCGAGGAAAGGGGTTTCATATATATCCCGCATTTCCTCTCATCTTTCAAGACAAATACGTCTTGCTGGATTTAGCACCACCGCATTGCTGCAGGTTGCCGGGCGTCATAGGGCCAGTCCCTCGACCACTCTCGATAAGAGTCATAGTTTTTATGAATTTGTTGTTAAGATCATATCACTCTGATAAAAATCTGTCAACAGCTTTCTACTGGAATTTTCTATAATACGTAAAATAACAGACAACAACTTTCATTCCAAAAACTACAATTTGGCCAGTTCTGCCGCCACTAGCTCGCCCATTTTGCTTGTAGATACCTTAGTTAAGCCAATCTCATACAAATCACCGGTCCGATAGCCTTGGGCCAAAACATTGTCAACAGCCTGTTCAATCAAAGTTGCAGCGTTCTCTTCTTTCAGTGAATAACGCAAAAGCATGGCCGCTGCCAAAATAGTGCCAAGGGGATTCGCCAGATCTTGTCCGGCAATATCAGGCGCCGAACCATGGATCGGTTCATAGAGACCAGGGCCTTCACCAAGACTAGCCGAAGGTAGCATACCAATCGAACCAGTTAAAACAGCCGCCTCATCGCTTAAAATATCGCCAAAAAGATTACTTGTTACAATGACGTCAAACTGCTTAGGATTTAAAATAAGCTGCATGGCGCAATTATCAACATAAAGATGCTTAATCTCTAGCTCAGACTCCTTGGCGGCAATGCGATCCATGGTACGACGCCACAGGCGCGACGTAGCGAGTACATTGGCTTTATCAACAGAAGTAATCCTGCGATTACGAAGTTTTGCCGCCGCTACAGCTACAGCAGCAATCCGTTCGATTTCAGCCACAGTATACTCTTCTTTATCATAAGCAGAAGTCAAGCCTGCCGCTTCGTTTCCTTCCTGACGTTCGCCAAAATAAATACCGCCGTTTAATTCTCGGACAATCATAATATCAACGCCATCAACAAGTTCCGTCTTTAAGGGAGACCGCTCCATTAAGGCCTTTGACACCCTGATCGGACGCAGATTGGCAAAAAGCTTTAATTCTTGGCGCAATCCAAGAATCGCCTTTTCCGCCCTTAGTGTAGGCGCTACCTGATCCCATTTAGGACCGCCTACCGCACCAAGCAAAATGGCGTCCGCTTTCCGGCAGGCTTCTATCGTTGCCGTAGGTAAAGGAATCCCCGCAGCGTCCAAGGCAGCACCGCCAGCCAGCGCCGCAGTAAAAGTAACATTCTTGTGGCATTTTCCCAAAGCTTGCGCTAAAATCGGCTCTGCCGCCGCTACAATTTCCGGACCGATTCCATCGCCGCCAATTACCGTAATTTGATAGCTCACAGTCAGTTCCCGCCTTTCACATATTCAATCAGGCCGCCAGCGGCAGTAATTTTTTGAATAAATGCGGGCAGAGGCTGCACTTGATACGTATCACCAGAAGTTATATTTTTAATAATTCCTGCCGTCACATCCACTTCCAGCGTATCACCTGCGTTAATTTTATGAACGTCACTGCCGATTTCCAGAACAGGCAGGCCGATATTAATGGCATTTCGAAAAAAAATTCGGGCAAAACTTTCCGCAATGACACAGGGAACGCCGCTGCCTTTAATCGCAATGGGTGCATGCTCACGGGACGAGCCACAGCCAAAATTACGGCTTGCTACAATAATATCACCTGCTTTTACTTCCTGGGCAAAGGTTGAATCAATATCTTCCATGCAATGCTTCGCCAGTTCTGCTGGATCAAACGTATTGAGATATCTTGCCGGAATAATTACGTCTGTATCTACATTATCGCCATAACGCCAAACTTTTCCTGTAAACATTATTGTACCTCCTCTGGTGCCGCAATTTTCCCCAGTATCGCACTGGCTGCAGCCACAGCAGGCCCAGCCAAATACACTTCACTATCAATATGACCCATACGGCCTTTAAAATTGCGGTTCGTTGTGGAAACAGCCTTTTCGCCTTTAGCCAAAATCCCCATATAGCCACCGAGACAAGGTCCACAAGTTGGCGTGCTTACAACAGCGCCAGCATTGATAAAGGTTTCTACATAGCCTTTTTTTACGGCTTCCATGTAAACCGCTTGACTGCCAGGAATAATAATAGCTCTGACTTTAGGATGAACATTTTTCCCCGCCATAATTTCCGCCGCAATAGCCAGATCTTCTATCCGTCCGTTCGTACAGGAACCAATAACTACTTGATCAATCTCAATCTGGCCCACTTCCGAAACTTTTTTCACATTTTCCGGCAAATGAGGCAATGCTACAACCGGCGTTAAATCAGACAAATGAATTGTTATTTTTCGCTCATAAACAGCGTCAGTATCAGCCGTAACCGCTTCCCATACGCGATTTGTCCGCCCGGTTAAATAGCTCTTAGTCACTTCATCGACCGGAAAAATTCCATTTTTACCACCTGCTTCAATCGCCATATTCGCAATGGTAAAACGGTCAGCCATAGACAATGATGCTAGCCCTGAACCGGTAAATTCCAATGATTGATAGCGGGCCCCTTCAACACCAATCATTCCAATCAAGGTCAGGATCACGTCTTTCCCGCTTACGTTTCTGGGTAAAGCGCCAGTAAGTTCGACCTGAATCGAAGCAGGAACTTTAAACCAGGTCTGGCCTGTGGCCATGCTAGCTCCCATATCCGTCGAGCCAACGCCTGTCGCGAAAGCGCCAACCGCACCATAGGTACAAGTATGGGAATCGGCGCCGATAATCACTTCACCAGGCAAGGTAAGGCCAGCTTCTGGCAGTAAAACATGTTCAATGCCCATACGGCCCACCTCGAAGAAGTGCGTAATTTCGTGTTCTCTAGCAAATTCGCGAACGCGACGCACCATTTCAGCCGATTTAATATCTTTATTCGGCACAAAATGATCAGGAACTAAGACAATTTTATCTTTATCAAACACGCTCTTACCGATTTTTTCAAATTCATCCATCGCTGGCGGCGCCGTAATATCATTGCCTAAGACAAGATCTACTTTACACTCAATCAATTCACCAGGGCGAACAAACTCTTTGTCCGCATGTTTTGCCAAAATCTTCTCTGTCATTGTCATGGGTTGCATTTACATTCCTCCTACCGCTTCTACTGCCTGATGTTGTCCGCAAGCAGAGCAAAGTTTATTCACAGCCTGTAAATAGGCCTTAGCACTAGCCTCGATGACATCGGTACTTAAGCCGCGACCACTAAAACTTCGACCGTCTCGCTCCACTCGTACTGTTGCCTCGCCTAAGGCGTCCTCGCCAGAAGTAACGGCCTTCAACTGGTAATCTTTTAATACAATCGCTTCGCCAATCCCAGCAGCAATCGCATTAAAAAGGGCATCAATCGGTCCGGTTCCCGAACAAGCTTGTTCAATCATTGTATTTTCTGACTCTAGCCGAACCGTAGCTGTAGCCATCGCCTGACTGCCGCTAATCACCTGATGCGACAATAAGCGGTACGTCTCTTTTACTTCCAAAACTTTTTCCGTAAGTAACGCTTCAATATCTTTATCAAAAATTGTTTTTTTACGATCGGCTAAATCTTTAAATTTCACAAACAGTTCATCAAGCCTATCATCCTCAAGCTGGTAGCCCATTTCTTGCAGGCGCGAGACAAAAGCATGACGGCCGCTATGCTTACCGAGAACGAGTGCATTACGACTAATTCCCACCGTTTCCGGCGACATAATTTCATAGGTAAGAGCATTATTTAAAACACCATGTTGGTGAATCCCCGATTCATGAGCAAAGGCGTTATCGCCGACAATCGCTTTATTAGGCTGTACAGCTACACCACTTAGATTCGCCACAAGACGCGAAGTCCGGTAAATCTGTTTCGTATCAGCCTTAGCAGACGCCCCAAAATAATCTTTACGAGTTGCTAGGGCCATTAAGATTTCTTCTAAAGCAGCATTGCCAGCCCTTTCTCCCAAGCCATTTACAGCCGTTTCCACCTGCGTCGCCCCTGCGCCGACTGCCGCTAGCGAATTCGCGACTGCCATACCTAAGTCATTATGACAATGCACACTAATCCTGACCTGATCAATCCCCACGACATTCTGCTGTAAATGCCGGATTAAAGCGGCAAATTCATTGGGCGCCATATAGCCCACCGTATCAGGTACATTAATAACGGTAGCTCCAGCGGCAATAACCGCGCTATAGACTTTGCTCAAATAATCCCAATTGCTACGCGACGCATCTTCCGCCGAAAACTCAATATCCTTGACGAGTGTCCGAGCAAACTTTACGGCTTCCACTGCTTGCTGCAAAGCCTGCTCATGGCTCATTTTTAGTTTATATTCCAAATGAATATCACTTGTCGCTAAAAAAGTATGAATAACCGGATAATCGGCTGCTTTCAAAGCCTGATACGCTGCTTCGATATCCTTTTTATGGGCTCTTGCTAAAGCCGCAATCGCTGGTCCCTTAATTGTTTTGGCAATTTGTTCTACACCAGCAAAATCGCCTGGCGAGACAACAGGAAAACCGGCTTCGATGATGTCTACATTCAGCTTGGCTAGTGCCTTGGCAATTTCCAGTTTGTCATCAGCGCCAAGCGATACGCCTGGAGTCTGTTCGCCATCGCGGAGGGTCGTATCAAAAATATAAATGCGTTTTTCTCTCATGCCGCTCTCCCCATCTACTATATTTTTTTCTGGCAAAGTAAAAATGAAAGCACAAAAAGCCCCTATCCGACTTATCAGTCGAATAGGGGCGTGATCCGCGGTACCACCCTATGTTTCACTTTTATCTCTGCTTCACAGAAATAGGTCTCGATTAACGCTCGAAATCGCCTAGCTCCTAACCATTCATCAAATGGCTCAGAGTAAGAGCTCCCAGGTGAGATGAGTTTAATCGACTCTACCGGTTCGCACCTACCACCGACTCTCTGCATTCGCCTGACTAAACTTGTATGTCCTGTTCATTGCTTTTTTACATTATTACAATGTTTTGTTAGTTTGTCAAGCATATTTGTATACTTTTTTAATCGATTACTCCGCTTTTGCACACAAAGGATCCATACCTAATTCAGTAACAGTATGAATATCTTTCGAAGCTCCCCGGCCTTTTGTCGTCAAATAGTCGCCGATCAACATACCGTTAATACCGGAAAGGAATCCCAACGGCACAAGATCGCCTAAATTGCGTTCTTTACCACCAGCATAGCGCAAAATTTTCCCTGGCAAAACCATGCGGAAAATAGCAAATGTCTGTAAAATTTCTAAAGGCGGCAGCTGTGCCTGACCATCAAGAGCCGTACCTGGTACAGGATTTAACACATTCATCGGCACAGAATCTACATCAAGTTCTTGGAGCGTAAAAGCCATTTCTACGCGATCACGCCAGGACTCGCCAAGACCGATAATGCCGCCAGAACAAGCCTGAAGACCGGCAGCCTTCACTTTTTTTATAGTGGCGATCCGTTCTTCAAAAGTATGAGTTGTGCAAATACTGGAGAAATGATTTTCACTTGTCTCTAGATTATGATGGTAACGTGTAATGCCAGCTTCTTTTAAAGCAGCTACATGCTCTTCCTCTAATGTACCTAAAGAACAACAACGATTTAACTTCGTCTCTTGACCAATCCGGCGAATCGCTCCCAGAATTTTAGCAAAATCAGCATCATTTTCCATGCCGCGTCCTGCTGTAACAATGCAAAACCGATAGGCTCCGGCATTTTCTGCTTTTTTCGCTGCTGCCACAATCTCGTCTTCCGTCATCAGTGGGTACACTTCCAGTTTTACTTCATGATGGCCTGACTGCGCACAAAATTTACAGTCTTCACTACAGCCGCCCGAACGAGCGTTGACGATCTGACAAGTATCAACAGCATTACCAGTAAACTTTTCTCGTACTTTATTCGCCACAGCAAGCAAAATCGGTACATCAATTGGATCAATTTCCGTTAAAGCCATCGCTTCTTCAAAGGTTAAACTGCCACCGTCTAATACCTTCTTGCCTAATGAAAAAATCAAATCATAACTCATATTATGTCCTCCTCGATTCTTCTATTTCGCCGTTAAACCGGCATCAGTTACAAGCTGTAAATCCATAGACGTATTCCGCCCAGTGAACGTCAAATAATTGCCAATGATAAGTCCATTAGCGCCGCCTATTAGCAAAGCTCCCTGCAAATCACGTAGATTGACTTCGCGTCCTCCGGCAGGACGAATCACTTTATCTGGTAAAATAAACCGAAACAGCGCAAAGGTTTGCAAAATTTCTAGCGGCGCAAGAGGCGCCTGATCGGCCAGAGCGGTACCAGGAATCGGATTTAAAATATTTAACGGAACAGAATCTACATCAAGCTCTTTTAAGGTAAAAGCCATAGCAATGCGATCTTCCCAACTTTCCCCCAAGCCAATAATTCCGCCAGTACAAAGTTCTAGACCAGCGGCCTTCGCCGCCCTGATTGTTGCAATTCTCTCAGTATAAGGATGAGTTGTACAGATAGAAGGATAAAACCGCTCGCTTGTTTCAATATTATGGGCATAACGACGAATTCCGGCTGTTTTTAACGCTTTAGCTTCGTTTTCGCCTAAGGTCCCTAAATTGGCACAAACAGCAAGTCCTGTCGCTCTGCCTGTCTCTTTCAGCAAGGTTACTAACGCGGGAAAATCAGGATCATTCTCCATTCCTTTGCCGCTTGTTACAAGGCTTGTCCGTTTCGCTCCGTGAGTAGCAATCTCTAAAGCCTTTGCTACAATTTCTTCTTTGTCTAACAGTTCATATACAGGCGAATTTGTCTCATAATAAACTGACTGAGAGCAAAACTTACAATCTTCGCTGCACTGACCAGACCGTGCATTAATAACACCACAAAGTTCTACAGAGTTTCCGGCAAAATGATCGCGAATCTTATTCGCATAGGCAGCTAAAAGCGGCACATCAATTGCCGTTATTTCCGTAAGACTAAGAGCTTCTTCCGGGCTGATTGATTGGCCCGACAGTACTTTTTTCCCTAAAGCAATGATTGTATCTTCCATAACACACCTCGTTCGTTAACCATAATCAAATTTCAAATTAACTTATAAAACAATAAAATGGTTAACGCAAACAAACATTTACGTTAACCATTTTATTGTAACTGCTGTAACCATAAAAGTAAAGCAAAAAGCGAAAAAACAAAACCAAAATCTAGGCTTGATGCAACTGCCTTAACTTTTTCAACTCCCGCCACAAAAAGAAGCCTGTTAACAAGGAGGAAGCGAAATCAGCCGTAGGACTGGCCAACCAAACGCCCGTAAGCCCCCAAAATGAAGGCAGAATAAATAGCAGTGGAATTAAAATAATTACCTGTCGCGACAAACTAAATAAAATGGCATATTTTGCCCGTCCCACAGCTTGAAAATAATTAGCGCCCACGATTTGAAACCCCACTACAGGCAACATCGATAAAGATAGACGAATTCCCCAGGAACCAATGGCAATAAGCTCTTCATTGTCATTAAATAGACGAATAATCTCGCGATCGAATATCTGTACAATGAGAAACCCGCCGATACAAAGGGCCGTAGCGGCAAAAACGGCTTTATGCAGCGCTTCAGTCACCCGCTCATATTGTTTTGCTCCGTAATTAAAGCCAATAATAGGCTGTACGCCCTGCTGAATGCCAAATACAGGCATCAAAATAAGCAGGACGATTCGATTGATAACCCCCATAGCTGCCACAGCTAAATCACCGCCATGGGCTAACAATGCCGCATTGGAAAACAGCGTAATGGCACTAGCGCCAATCTGCATCAAAAAAGGAGACAGTCCAATAGAGAAAATCCCAGAGAGAATTGATTTACGCAAAATAAGATTATGCCAGCGAAATTTCAAAGTACTTTTTCCCCCGAAGAAATAAGCCAAAACCCACAGGGAAGCGACAAATTGCGAACAAACCGTGGCCGCAGCTGAACCAGCGATTCCCCAGTGAAACTGAAAAATAAATAGAGGATTTAATATCATATTTAAACTTGCTGAAATCACCATGGTCATCATGGCTATTTTCGGATGGCCTTCCGCTCTGATTAGATTATTTAAGCCAAAACTTAAAAACATAAAAATCGTCCCGCTCACAATAATCCGCGAAAATTCCCGAGCATAAGGCAGAACATCAGGACCAGCCCCAGCAAAAATCAACAGGGGATCAAGCCAAAAAAGCGTAAGCGGAGTAAGTATAACTGCTAGTAGCAACGCCATTGATAAGGCGTTTCCCATAATTGCTTCCGCTTCTGCAGGCTTTCCTTCTCCCAATTTAATCGACACAAGCGAGGTAGCCCCCACCCCGACGAGCATGCCAAACGCCATAAAGATAATCATAATAGGAAAGGCAATAGTAACAGCCGTCAAACCGATCTCGCCTACGCCATTGCCCACAAAGATACTATCCACCACATTATATAATGCATTAATAATCATACCGGCCATTGCCGGTAGAGAAAACTGCCATAAGAGCTTGCCGATTTCCTCAGTACCAAGCAGCTTAGACCGTTCTTGTTCCATAGGCCCTCCTCGAAACACCTTATCGAAAACTTCTTGTTTCATTATGCCCGGGCACTTTTACCGTCATACAAAAAGGGCACTCCCCGCAGGGAATGCCAATATAGAAAGATCAAGTACACACGAATGAAAAACCAATTAGGCCTTTAGCCGCTCCAAAATCACTCTAGCTACATGAACGCCGCTAGCGCTGGCTTGGGAAAGTCCGCGCGTTACGCCGGCGCCATCGCCGATGGCAAAGAAGTCGGGAATTTCTGTTTCCAACTCTTTTGTCAAGGCAAGGCGTGAGCTGTAAAACTTCACTTCAACACCATATAAAAGCGTATCATCATTCGCCATACCTGGTGCAATTTCGTCCAGCGCATAAATCATTTCGATAATATTATCTAGATGACGTTTAGGCAAAACAAGACTCAAATCACCTGGCGTCGCCTGCAAAGTAGGCTTTACAAAGCTCTTTTCTAAACGATGACTATTGGTACGCCGTCCTTTGATTAAATCGCCAAAGCGCTGCACAAGCACGCCGCCGCCCAGCATGTTGGAAAAAGACGCAATTCTTTTACCATATTGCAAGGGCTCGTTAAAAGGTTTCGTAAAAGTATTGCTCACAAGCAGAGCAAAGTTCGTGTTTTTACTGTGCAGTTTTTCATCGCGAAAGCTATGACCGTTCACAGTAACAATCCCGTCAGTATTTTCTGCTACGACATAGCCTTTGGGATTCATGCAGAAAGTACGAACAAGATCGCCATATTGCTTCGTCCGATAGACAAGCTTTGCTTCATAAACCTCATCGGTAATATGCTCAAATACCTGTGCGGGAATTTCGACGCGAACGCCTACATCCACTTGGTTATTGTGCAACGATAAATTGAGTTCGCGACACTGATGACTAAACCATTCCGAGCCAGCTCGACCAGGAGCCGCAATCAAATAATCACAGCAAACTACTTCCTGCTTTTCACCCACTAGAAGTTTAAAGCCTTTTTCCTGGGGTTGAATCGATTCAACGCGCGTCTTAAACCGCATAGTAATTTTTTCTTTAAGAAAATCAAAAATACCTTCTAAAATCTTCAAGTTATTCTCTGTTCCCAAATGCCGCACGCGCGCTTCCAGCAGATGCAGATCTTTCTGCAAAGCCAAGCGACCAATGGAACTGCTTTGCGTACTAAACATTTCCGCTGGAGCGCCATAACCGGAATTAATCTGGTCGACATATTCGATGAGATCCATAACCTGACTCTCTGGTAAATATTCATGAAGCCAGCCGCCAAACTGAGTCGTAAAATTATATTTACCATCAGAGAAAGCACCGGCTCCGCCAAAACCGCGCATAATACCGCACGGCGTACAGCGAATACAGCTTTCCACTTTTTTCTCGGCAATAGGGCAGCGTCGCGAATAAATATCATTGCCTTCTTCAATCAATACAATCTTTAAATCCGGCTGTTTTGTAATCATTTCATAGGCGGCAAAAATCGCGGAAGGGCCGCCGCCGATAATACCAACTTGAAACGAATTTTGTTCTTGAGCCATTCAAGCGTCACCTCTTTACTAAAATACCCTGGATCACTTATTACAGGCCAAACATATAGATTATACTCTGTAAAACATATTTTGTATAGAGGTATTTTAAATTTTTATTTTTAATTTTTATTTTTAATTTTACTTTGCTAATTTTTGCATTAAGTAAGCCATGTTGCGACCAAGCACTTTCATATTTTCCATGGCTTCTTGATCTTGTTCCACTTCTCCAATATCCCGACCATAAGCAAAATTCCAATAATTGGCGCCTACTAAAAACATTTCCGAAATATGAAGGAAATGCTGCATCGTATCAAAAGCATGCAGCGCGCCACCACGCCTTACAGCTACAACTGCCGCTCCCGCCTTATGCTTCAAGAGACCTCCATTAGCGCGACTCACAAAACCCACACGATCAATAAACGCCTTCATATCTGAGGTAACATCGGCAAAGTAGGTTGGCGATCCCAAAATAATACCATCAGCAGCCATCATCTTTTGCAGGGAAATATTTACTATATCCTCCGTAATCACACACTTTTGATCACGCGAATTTACGCAGCCATAACAAGCCATACAGCCTTGAATCCCTTCACCGCCCAGTTGAAGCATCTCTGTTTCAATCCCCGCTTGCTGCAGCTCAGCAAACACTTTATTCAGCAAAATTGCCGTATTACCATTTCTTCTTGCGCTACCATTAATACCGAGAACTTTCATATTCTTTCCCCTCCTTATATTTAGCAAGATAGGCCGAAGCAGAATACTGCCCGGCCTATCGAAATTACTTCACGAAACGCTGCATCGTAAAAATTCTACTGAGCCAACGTTTTCGGTTCTAGATTCTTTTTCTTACGCAAACCAAATTTTTCAATGACCACAAACAGCACAGGAACAATGAAAATCCCAAACATTGTTGCGGTAACCATACCCCCGACTACAGCCGTTCCCATAGCAATACGAGCAGCTGAGCCAGCCCCAGCGGCAATTGCCAACGGAATCGAACCGAGAATAAAAGCAAAGGAAGTCATAATGATCGGACGTAACCGCAGTTTCGCCGCCTCAATAGCGGCTTGCACTGGCTCCATACCATGATCTGTCCGCATCTTGGCAAACTCAACAATCAAGATTGCATTTTTCGCGGCAAGACCGATTAACACGACAAGACCAATTTGCATATACACATTCAGTTCCAAATGGCGCGCATAAGTTAAGAGCATCGCGCCGAACAAGCCTGTAGGAACTGATAAGATGACCGCAAACGGAATCCGCCAGCTTTCGTAGAGAGCCGCTAAGCACAGAAATACGAAAACTAAAGCAAAACCAAAGATAATGGGAGCTCGACCGCCAGAAAGTTTTTCTTCGCGGCTTTGATCGGCCCATTCATAGGCGTAAGTAGATGGCAAAACTTCTTTTGCTACAGATTCCAGAGCATCCATGGCCTGACCGCTACTATACCCCTGCGCCGGGCTCGCATTAATCTGAATCGCTCTAAAACCGTTAAATCGTTTTAACGAAGTAGGCGCCGACGTTTCCACTGGCTTAATGAGCGTATTCAACGGAACCATCGTACCAGAATTGCTGCGAACAAAGAGGAAACGCATATCATTTACATCAGAACGAAATTGCGGTTCTGCCTGCATAACTACTTTATAGATACGGCCGAAGTCATTAAAATCATTGACCTGCCAGCCACCTAAAAAGGCTTGCAGCGCCTGATAAACATCAGGCAAAGCAACTCCGAGCTTCTCGGCTTTATCACGGTCTACCTCAAATTGATACCCCGGTGTATTCGCCTGGAAACTCGAGTTGATCATGGCAAATTCTGGACGTTTCCGGGCAGCAGCCACAAACTGCTTAGAAATAGCATCCATATCGGCAACTGTTCCGCCGCCTTTATCTTCAATCATCATGGTTACGCCACCAACAGAACCAATCCCAGGCAGTGTCGGTACGTTTAGGGTGATCGCACTTGCCTCAGGAATATTCGCTGTCAGACGGAATACATCGCGAATTTTGGCATCAACGCTGAGCGCCGCAGTCGGTCGATCTGACCAAGGCTTTAACGCTGTAATTAAGAGAGCTGCATTTGGTTTTGGCGCCCCAGCCAAAATGTCATACCCAGTAATCGCCAGCGTTGTTTCAACACCTGGCATTTCGCGGATTTGCGCAGCAATATCTTCCGCCACTTTACGCGTACGATTGGGATTCGCTGCTTCTGGCAAAGTGATAGCAGAAAACATAAATCCCTGGTCTTCACTTGGTACAAAAGAAGATGGCAGATTCTTAAAGATACCGCCAGACAATACCACAAGAACAAGCAAGCAAATGATCGTAATGGCCGAACGGCGAATCGCTTTTTGCACGCCCGCCGAATAACGTTCGACTAAACGGTCAAAGCCATGATTAAACCCAGCAAAGAAACGACCTAAAACGCCAGGATGGCCCTCTTCCACATGAGGCTTTAATAACATTACACATAAAGCAGGCGTCAATGACAGCGCCACAATGGCAGAAAGCGCCATTGAAACAGCAATCGTAATAGCAAACTGCTTGTAAAGAACACCAACGGTGCCGCCGAAAAAAGCGACAGGAATAAATACGGAAGCTAGTACAGCTGCAATCGCTACAACTGGCCCGGAAACTTCACTCATCGCCTGTACTGTAGCGTCATAAGGCGACATTTTCGAGTTGCGCATATGGTGCTCAACTGCTTCCACAACAACAATGGCATCATCGACAACAAGGCCGATAGCCAAAACCATTGCAAACAGCGTTAGTGTGTTAATGGTAAACCCGAGCAACACGAAAGAAGCAAATGTACCAATTAATGATACCGGTACTGCCAAGAGCGGTATCAATGTAGCCCGCCAAGTCTGTAAGAACAAGAAGACAATAATCATAACAAGCAGCAACGCTTCCACAAAGGTGATCGCCACTTCATGCAGTGATTCGCGAACAAATCGCGTATTATCTACAACGATTTTATATTCCATACCAGCAGGGAATTTCTTCGAAGCCTCTTCAATAACTTGTTTGGCTGCCGAAACGGTATCAAGTGCATTCGCATCTGGTGTTAACTGCACAGCAAAAGTAACGGAATCGCGTCCTTTCAGGTCACTGCTGAAGGAATAATCTTTGCCTCCCAGCTCGACTCTGGCCACATCGCCAATCCGCACAAAGGATCCGTCAGGCTGCGCTCGAACAACAATATTGGCAAACTCTTCAGGATCTACCAAGCGGCCTTTTACATTGACCGTATATTGAAAGTCCTGATTCGGACCTGTCGGTCTTTGGCCAATTTTACCAGCAGGCGCTTGCACATTCTGCGCCTGAATCGCCGCTCCAATATCATTCACGGTAATACCAAGCTGCGCTAGTTTATCAGGACGAACCCAAATACGCATAGCGTAATCGCTACCGTACTCGTTAACATTACTGACGCCTTTAACACGCTTCAAGGCGTCGACGATATTGATACTGCCGTAGTTTTTCAAAAAGACATTGTCATAATCGCCATTAGGCGCCCACAAAGAAAAATACATAACTGTATCAGGCGCCTGTTTTTTCGTTACAAGACCGGCGTTTAAAACATCATTAGGCAACTGTGAGTTAGCCCAGCCAACCTGATTTTGCGTCTGCATAGCTGCCAAATCGCCGTCTTTTTCTAGCTCAAACTTTACATTGAGCGTATATGTACCATTGTCAGTACTGGTAGACTGCAGTGAAACAGCACCTTCAACGCCGTTTACCTGCTGTTCAATAACCTGAGCCACTGACTGCTCTACCGTTTGGGCGTTTGCACCATTGTAACTGCCGCTAACAGTAACCTGCGGCGGCGTAATTTGCGGATACTGCCCTACAGGCAGACTATACATGGAGATTGACCCGGCCAATACGATAATAATGGAGATAACAATCGCAAATATTGGGCGATTAATAAAAAACTTGGCCATGAAACCCCCTCCTACTTGGCATCCGGTGCATTAAAAGCATCCGGAGCAACCATTTCTATATTTAGCGTAGCTCCTGGCTGCGTTTTATTTGCACCTTCTACAACCACAATATCTTGTGCATTCAAACCGCTATCGACAATCTGGAAATTCCCGACAACGGGTCCTAGCGTAACTGGTCGATTTTCCGCTTTATCGCCATCGACGACAACAGTCACAAAGTTCTTACCTAAAATCTGTTGTATCGCCCGTTTCGGAATCAAAATAGCGCCTTGACGCGTTTCACCAGTAGATAAAATCCGAGCAAACATGCCAGGAACTAATAAACCCTGGGGATTATCAAACGTCGCCTTAATCGAAAGTGTACCTGTCTGCTGCGTTAAGGCACGATCAATCTGATCGACTCGTCCCATATAAGGGTAAGCCGTACCATCACTTAAAACAAGACGAAGCTGTTGGGCCCAAGAACTAGCCGTATCGCTTTTTCCCTGCTGAGCAAATCGCAAGTACTCATTTTCACTCATTTTAAAGACAACTTTTACAGGGCCGCTCGATGAAATCGTACCTAAACTCGTCGAACCAGCTGTTACAAAGTTGCCAACACTCAAATCTGTCAAATCAATTTTCCCATCAATCGGGGATACGACGATGGTATCATTTAAATCATTTTGGGACTGCTGTACTTTAGCGCTATTGGCTTCGACAAGAGCCTCATTCTGCTGCTCTGCCGCTACAGCATTATCATAAACTTGTTGCGCTACAGCATTTTGTTCAATCAGAGTCCGATAACGCGCTGTATCACGCCGTGAATTACTAAGCGTTGCTTGCGACTGAGCTAGCTGTGCCTGACTGTTCAATAAATTTGTTTCATACTGACGGCTGTCAATTCGAAATAAAGGCTGTCCCTTATAAACCATTGCACCGCCCTGGACCATTTTTTCCAAGATACGACCTGTTACATTAGCCCGAATATCGACCTGATCTTTTGCTTCCACTTGACCGATATACTCATAAGAAATCGGCGTATCTTTCTGCTGGACCTGCATTGCCTTTACGGCAACAGCCTGTGGCGGCCTTGCTGCTTGCTGACTGCCGCAGCCGGTTGCCAATAGCAAAGAAGCGATGGCGGCCAAGCCTATTACTTGCTTACTAAGTCGGCCATAAGATTTTCCCATCCACATCTGTAATCTCTCCTCCTTTTAGGCAAACATGCCCATTCACACTGTTACTCTTCTATTTGTGACGGCTTTATTCTTTCCCGGCGCAAAGGACTCCGTTCATAAGAATATCACCGATACAATCTGTGGCTTCTTTTAGCGATATATTGTGCTCCGTTAAAAAAGGATACTCAATAATTTCCTCCATAGTGCCGCGTATCATCCGCTGCAAAATAGGAAGATAGACAGGTCGAAACTCCCCCTGGTCAATGCCTTCTTTAAGCATGGCTTCTAGCGTCATCCATTCTTCATCAAAAAAACGATCAATTTTTTCTTTTTCCTGTGGCATAAACCGCTTAATATCCGAAGCGACGCGCCCTTTGGTGGCCGTACAAACTTGTGGCACAATGAACAGACTTTGCCGCAGTTTTTCAACAAATGATAAATGGGGATTGCTTACAACTTCACGACGGGCACGGCGAATTTCGTTCAGATGTTCATCGACAATCGCACCAATCAGCGCTTCCTTCGAAGCAAAATGTTCATAAAGTGAACGTTTGCTAACACCAAGCTGTCTGGCAAGATCATGCATCGTAAACTTAACACCATGTTGTTCCATTGCCTCTCTGGCTGCTGTCATGATTCTTTGTCGCATTGTCTCCCCCCTTTATGTTAAAAATAAACGCACGGTACTCTATTTGTTTTTTGCGTACCATCCTCTCATAATACACTACTCTTCTTCACCTGTCAATATTTTCTAATTGTCATACAATTCTTATCTAGCAAAACGAAGGGAAGCTTTCCGAGAATCTTTTTCGACAAAATTTTTATAGTTCCTGCTTTACTCCAAAGATGATTTTTAGATACAAACACATACTTAGCTCAAGCAAGGAGAAGCTAACCAAAAGCTATTGTGATTGCAGCTTATTTATTGTATAATCTTACTATACCCTACCGGGGTATAGTAATGTCGAGGAGCGTTAAACTATGTTAACAGATTTAGAGAAACAAACGATCAAACCGCGTTTAAAAAAAATAGCTGGTCAAATTAACGGGATTGAAAAAATGGTTGATGAAGGACGCTACTGCATTGATGTTTTGCAACAGCTTATGGCTGCCAGAGCGGCTCTCAATAAAGTATCGCTGCTGATTCTTGACAGTCATGCCAAAAGTTGCGTTGTAAAAGCAATCCAAGAAGATCATGGTGAGGAAAGCATCAATGAACTTATGACTGTAATAAAACAGTTCACAAAATAAATGTCTCAGTAAATTTTCTTTGAAAGGATGTGGCAACATGCCTGAAATACCAGCAAAAAAAATAGAACTTTCCATTACGGGAATGCACTGCGCCGCCTGTTCCACCCGCATTGAGAAAGTAGTTTCTCGTCTGCCTGGCGTTGCTCAGGCGACAGTCAATCTCGTTGCTGAAAAAGCAACGATCGAATATGATGAAAATCAAATTTCTTTGGAAACCATCCAAGCGAAAATCGAAAAGCTCGGTTTTGGTTCTCATTTGAACCACCCCTCCGCTCCGGCTAAAGAAACGGAAGCAATCCGCCGACAAGAAACCCGCAAAGAAACCTTGCGCCTACTCTTTGCAGCTGTTCTCTCTTTCCCCTTACTGTTTGCGATGCTGCTGCACAGTCTTTCGATCGAAAGTACGTTAGGCCATCTTTTAAAAAATCCTTACTTTCAACTCGCCTTAGCGACACCAGTTCAGTTTATTGCTGGCTGGCCCTTCTACCGCGGCGCCTTTAGCGCCTTAAGGAGTGGCGGCGCTAACATGGATGTCCTAGTGGCGCTCGGAACTTCAGCCGCCTATTTTTTCAGCTTAGCAAATGTGTTAAACGGCTCACCTGACCTCTATTTCGAAACATCGGCAATTTTAATTACACTTATATTGGTAGGAAAACGACTCGAAGCGCGCGCGAAAGGGCGTACATCAGAAGCCATTAAAAGTCTGATTAACTTGCAACCTAAAACAGCGAGACGCCTGCAAGACGGCAAAGAAGAGGAGGTTCCCGTGGAAGTCATCCTTCCCGGCGATCGTCTATTAGTTCGTCCTGGCGAAAAAATCCCTGTTGACGGCAAGATTCTCAAAGGAACCTCTGCCATTGATGAATCCATGCTGACAGGTGAAAGCCTGCCTGTGGACAAAGGCCCTGGCGATTTTGTCACTGGCGCCACTTTAAATAAACTGGGCGCTTTTGAAATAGAAGCTACTAAAGTCGGCAAAGATACTGTTCTGGCCCAAATCGTCCGCATCGTCGAAGAAGCGCAGGGATCAAAAGCGCCGATTCAACGCTTTGCTGACACAATTTCAGCCTATTTTGTGCCTGCCATTGTGGCATTATCATGCCTCACTTTTACCTTATGGTATTTTTGGCTGCTACCAGGAAACTTCACGGAAGCCCTTACTCATTTCACCGCTGTTCTCGTCATAGCTTGTCCCTGTGCCTTAGGGCTTGCTACACCAACATCAATTATGGTCGGCACAGGCAAAGGCGCGGAAAAAGGAATTCTGATTAAAAACGCAGCTACTTTAGAAACAGCTCACAAAATTACCGATCTAATTCTCGATAAAACGGGAACGATTACCGAGGGAAAACCTCGGGTGACTGATCTGATCCCTTATAGTAATCTAACTCCTCAAGAGTTACTTGCGCTAGCAGCAAGCGCCGAAAGGAATTCAGAACACCCGCTCGCAGCAGCGATTGTCGCCTATAGTGAAGAACAACAAACACCCGCTCTGACTGTCGATACATTCACCGCTCTGCCAGGTCGCGGCATTGAAGCAGTTTTCGCCGAAAAAAAATATTTTGTTGGAAATCGCTTATTATTAACAGAGCGTCAAATTTCCTACGAAACCGCTACAACCGAAATTACCCGGCTTGAATCTTCTGGTAAAACGGTAATGCTGCTTGCTGATGAAACAGAACTCTTGGGACTCATTGCAGTTGCTGACACGATCAAGGAACATTCCTTGACCGCGATCACGGCTTTAAAACAATTAGGAATTACCTTATGGATGATTACTGGTGATAACGAGCGAACAGCAGCAGCCATTGGTCAGGAAATCGGCATTGAGACTGATCATATTCTAGCCGAAGTACTACCTGAGCATAAGGCCCAGGCAGTGGCCCAGTTAAAGTCAGCAGGAAAAACTGTCGCTATGGTAGGCGACGGCATCAATGACGCTCCGGCCCTGGCTATTGCTGATATTGGTTTTGCCATGGGAACAGGAACTGATGTAGCAATTGAAGCAGCCGATATCACATTAATGAATGGTGATCTTCGCACTTTGCCTGCCGCTATTCGTCTCAGCCTGGGAACGATGCGCAATATTAAACAAAATCTCTTCTGGGCTCTCTTTTATAATCTGCTAGGCGTCCCGATAGCGGCGGCTGGCTACTTATCGCCCATACTAGCAGGCGCTGCTATGGCTTGTAGCTCAGTCTCAGTTGTAACAAATGCACTACGGCTAAAAAAGTTTGATCCGTTTAAAACGTAAAGTTCCGATTTTGTTCACACTTTCTCCATACTTTTGCCGTAAAGTTTTTCTATAATAAAAGCAGAAGGAAAATTAAACATAAGGAGTGATTCTCTTGAAAAAATTAACTACCTATGCTTTCGTCGGTCTCTTTGTTCTCGGCATCGCCGGCGCCGCTTTTGCTGCCGCACCGACAGATCAGCCAGGCCCTGGACCGGGAAATTTCATGTGTCCCTTTTTTACGCACCGTGATACTCTGACGGATGAACAAAAACAAGCCTTCACCTCTTTTCATCAAAAAATGATTGAAAATCGCAAAGAACTCATTCAGCAACAAGTAGGCTGGGGCTGGATCACTCAAGCTCAAGCCGATGCTGAAGTACAGCGGCTCGATAGCTGGAGCAAGCAAGGCTTTGATCCGTCCGCTATGGGACCTGGTATGATGGGTCCTGGTCATCACGGCGGTATGAGAGGACCTGGCATGGGCGGCCACGGCATGATGGACGGCGCTAATTGCGCTCCAGTCGCTCCGCCAGCCTCTAATCAATAAACACAGCCATTACAAACAGAGATTACAAAAACGGACCTCTTGGATGACGAGGTCCGTTTTCTTTACGAAAAAAAGTATGCTATGCTAAAAGAAATATATCTTCAGGCGGTGATTTTCCATGCAGCAGCCTACGATTCTTCTCGTTGACGATGAACCGTCGATCCGCGAGCTTCTGTCTCTCTACTTTACTAAAGAAGGTTTTAAAGTGGCCGAAGCTAGTGACGGCGCTGAAGCCTTACTTGTTTTCCAACAGATTCAGCCGCATATTGTAATCTTAGATATTATGATGCCAGTGCTTGACGGTCTGGCTGTCTGTCAACAACTCCGTAAGATTAGCGATACGCCGATTATTCTGCTCACTTCAAAAACGGAAGATGAAGATCGAATTTTAGGTCTCGACATCGGCGCTGATGATTATGTAACAAAACCATTTAATCCACGTGAAATTGTCGCAAGAGTCAAAGCCGTTCTCCGCCGGACAGCAGCACCGCCGCCTACTAGCGGCGAAATTTTAAGCCTACCAAATCTGACCATAAATCTCGCGGAACATAAGGTAACAGCCTTTGATGAAGAAATTGCTTTTGCCAATAAAGAATTGGAACTTTTATGGCATCTTGCTTCACATCAAGGAAAAGTTTTTTCCCGCGAGCAACTCTTAGAAATTGTGTGGGACTATACCTATTGCGGCGATACCCGTACCGTAGATACCCATGTAAAACGCATCCGCAAAAAGCTTATGATCAAAGACAATCTCCCCTGGGATATTAAAACAGTCTGGGGCATTGGCTATAAGTTTGAGGTAAAACAATGAAAATTTCGCTACAACACAAATTAATGGGCGCCTTCATTGCTGCCGTCCTTCTGCTGCTTGTTAGTATCGCCGTTGGTTTACCGCCGTTAATCCGCACTTATTTTATTACAAGCAAAGAACATGAACTAATGACAAAAGGCAAAGAACTTGTTCAAATTGTTAACGACTATTACGATGGACAATTAACGCAGCGTCAGCTCTACCTCTTTGTCAACCATATTGACAGCTTTCTCGATTCTCGCGTCTGGATTATTGATAAAGACCTAAAACTCATTACCGTTTCCGAAGAACAAGCGCCTGATACGCCAGCTCCCAACCGCCGTCCGATCCGCGAAAGCCCTATGCATCATTTCATGAACCCTTCCATGCGGCCCGATATGATGGGGCCGATGATGGCGGAGCATCACAACCGCCGCGGTCCGCTGAATCAACAGCCGCCATTACCGCCACAAGCGCCAGCGCCGACGCCACAGTTACCGACACAGACAACACCGGAACCTCCCGCTGCCTTTAAATCCACTGACGCCCCTTTGTCACTGTCAGATATCACCGGAATGGACAATATTATCAAGCTGATTCAAGACCATAGCGGTGAAACTTGGTCAGTCTCCTATTATCATCCTTATTATGAAGAAAATATGCTCATGGTAGGCATTCCCCTGATCAAAAGTGACGGAACTGTAAACGGCACTGTCCTGATTCATACGCCCCTTGCGGATATTGATTTTTTCTTAAAGCATATTTATCTTTATTTACTGCTGACAGCCCTCGTGGCCTGCCTGTTAGCTTTACTGTTGGCTAATTTTCTATCGCTACAAATTATTCGTCCGCTCAAAGCCATGCGATCTACGGCAGCAGCCATGGCCGCAGGCAATTATAATTCTAAAATTACCAACCTGCCGCGTGATGAAGTAGGCGATCTAGGAAAATCCTTGAATTCTTTAAGTCAAGCCCTCAGCGCCTCCTTAGATCAACTGGCCAAAATGGACCGAGTCCGCCGTGATTTTGTGGCAAATATCTCTCATGAACTACGCACGCCTTTGACAATTATCCGCGGTTATAATGAAGCGCTCCTTGATGGCACAGTAACAGATCCATCGCTAATCACCCGCTACCAACAACTCATTCGCAGCGAGACGACTCGGCTCGAAAAGTTAATCGCCGAGCTGCTTGATTTAAGTCGCCTGCAATCAGAGGACTTTAGTTGGACACCAGAACCAGTAAATATCGGCGAAGTCGCCGTCAATGTTCTGTTTCTCCTGGAACAACAGGCCGCACAAAAAAATGTCAAACTGATCAGTACCATCGCCCCGGATTTACCGCTTATTTTAGCCGAAGGAGATCGTTTGACTCAGCTTATTTTGATTCTCTTGGATAATGCCGTAAAATACTCACCGCCAGAAGGCGAAATCTCCCTAGAAGTATTTACCGCAGCCAACACAGTCTGTCTCAAAATATCTGATCAAGGTCACGGGATTGCCCCAGCTGATCTTCCCTACATCTGGGACCGATTTTATAAAGGCGATAAAAGCCGAACCCGCTCAGTTGCTTCCGGCGGCACTGGCTTAGGACTTGCCATTGCGAAAGCCATATTAGACCGTCATGGAGCTACAGCTGAAATCAGCAGTGAAATAGGCCATGGCACCACTTTCACGATTTACTTTCCGAAAAAATAGGCTGTCTCATGGTGAGACAGCCTATCACCTTTTACAGCGCCCTTGATGTGAACAATAGCGACAATAAAAAGCATCACATTTTTTCTCTGGTTTTATTTTTCCTGCCCGAATCGCACTATAACGCTTAACAAGCTGTAGAATTTCCTTTTCTGAATAAAGCTTTACCGTTTCTTTTCTACCATTCGCAAAGTGGATAAAACCATAATCAGCTACAGGCATCTTCTGATTTTTCTTGAGCAGAAAGCGATACACAGACAACTGAATTTTATCAGAAGCATAGACCTTGCAAGAACTGCGGCTTTTATAGTCACCGACGATCAGCTTATTGCGAGAGCGCCATACTACATCGGGCGCACCACATAGCGGCACTGGATCAACGATTTCCATATACCATTCGGTGCGGTACAACACTAGCTTTGCCGCTGACCTATGCCAAAAATACCAGACCGCGAGAAACACGGCACCAATTACTAAACCTAGACCATCCATAAATCAACCTCGTTCTAAGAATTCCCTAGCCCTAGCCAACGGCAAAAACCACGCCATAGCCGAGCTAAAAAACTACTGTTTCTGCCAGTAATACGGTCAGCAAAAGCTTGATGAGCCTGATTGCCGCGGCGGATTTGTTCTTTTGTATATTTATGATCGTCGCCATAACAACAATCATAATAGAGCTGTTGTTCACACTTTCCCATTTTCGCTAATTCTGTAGCCGATAAAAAAGACGGTCTCACAGTCTCCCCCCTTTTTCATGCTACTTATTTACAATTTTACCAATGTTTTTAAGGGAAATCGAAATTGTCCCGTCAGGATTATTAATAAATTCAATAAACTCTTTGCTGTCAAAATAATCCACAGGAAAGGACAATTCAATCCCCGTATCTGTCTTAATTTTATGATTGCGTCCTTTTTTTACGGTAAACTCCTTATCAAGTTTTACTTTTTCAGTAATCCCGGCTTCCTGTACTTCCTTTAAATATTCAGCCTGCAACATCGGCGACATGGGAAAAATTTCACGGCTGAGATCGCTCGGGTCAAGATAGTCCGATAACTCCGTATTTTCCACCATAAAGCTTTTAGCACGAGACACAGCAGCGACAGCGCTTTCACCATGATTTTCCGCTACTGTTTTTGCAATCGTACTGACAAGCTTAACCGTTTCCTGCGGTGAAATTTTCGTACTGCACTGAAGAACTTGTTCCGACAGCGCTAAGGCTTCCTGTCCGTTCATGGATCGCTTTTTCTCAACCAGTCGAATTGCTAAGGGTTCAACAGAAATCAAAGCATATTCGTCAATTTTTTGCGATAATCCCGGCAAGATAGCGTAATGATGAATAATCTCATTTCTTACTTTACCCTCCGCCTGATTCACTTGGTGAGTAAAACCAACGCGGTTATTGCAGAGTAAGATTGCCAAAAAACGCGCATCATCAAGTGCTGCATCGCATACTAATAAATCAGTAGACACAAGGGCGTCAGACTGAGATAAAGCTTTGTAAAGCAGTTCCGCAATATGGCGAGAAAACTCTACAAAATCAAGTTGCTCCGTAAAATAATCCTGTACTTGAATCAAGAAAGAACTTTCCGGATAAAACTCGCCTGGTTGCGCTTGTTGATCCTGGCTGGCCCTTTCCAAATGTTTTGTTAAAAATGTAAAAATACTGTCACTGCCCAGATCCAGTTCTTCTTCGGAAAAGACCGTAAGACCTGACTGAAAATCTAAAATATGCAAAATTGCTTTATGAATTGTAATCAAAAAAATCCCCTCTTTTGTTTGCTCTGCCCTGTATAACTCTGCCTTTTATTGTAGCAAGGCCGCGAAAACAAAACAAGGCTTCTTGGCTGCTTGCGCCAAAAAGCCTTGCTTTTTATTTTACGCCATCGATTACGGGACCAGCTTGTAAAACTTCCTCAGGGATCTGATCGCCGAACTTTTCCATATTCCGAATAAAGCGTTTAGCCAATTGCAATGCCGTCGTATCATATTCGGCTGGATCTTGCCATGTAGAACGTGGCTGCAATACGGCGTCAGGCACATTCGGGCAAGTTGTCGGTACAAACAGTTGAAATAGAGGATCCTGTCGATACTCAGCCTGTGCAAGAGAACCATCGAGAGCGGCCGTGACCATAGCGCGCGTAAAGGCAAGATTCATGCGTTTGCCTACTCCTGCCGGACCGCCGGACCAACCGGTGTTAATCAGATAGACGTTCGTGTTATGAGCTGTAAGCTTTTCTTTCAAAAGGTTTGCATAAACGAGTGGTGACAGAGGGAGAAAAGGTGCGCCAAAGCAAGCGGAAAAAGTTGCTTCAGGCTCAGTTACGCCCTTTTCTGTTCCGGCTAGCTTACTTGTATAGCCTGATAAAAAGTGATACATGGCCTGTTCCGGCGTCAGCTTAGCTACAGGCGGTAAAATACCGAAAGCATCAGCCGTCAAGAAAATGACGGTTTTCGGATGGCGTCCCTGCCCAGCCAAAAGAGCATTGGGAATCGCATCAATCGGGTAAGCTGCCCGTGTATTTTCTGTATGAATAGCGCTGTCATAGTCAGCAGTCCGGTTCGTTTCATCAATCGCTACATTTTCAAGTACTGTACCGAATTTGATAGCCGACCAGATCTGCGGCTCCCCGGCCTGACTCAAATGAATACATTTAGCATAACAGCCGCCTTCAACATTGAAAATCCCCTGTTCGCTCCAGCCATGCTCATCATCGCCGATTAACCGTCGCGCTGGATCAGCGGAAAGAGTTGTCTTTCCTGTACCGCTCAGTCCGAAAAACAGAGCTGTATCGCCCGATTCGCCTACATTTGCCGAACAATGCATCGACAGTATGCCTGCTTTCGGCAGCAAATAATTCATCACAGTGAAAATTGACTTTTTCATCTCGCCAGCATAGCTTGTTCCGCCAATTAAGACAAGTCTGCGTTCAAAATGAATCATAATAAACGTTTCAGAACGAGTCCCGTCAACTGACGGTATCGCGGCAAATCCCGGTGCGCAAAGAACTGTAAAATCACTGTCAGCCTCAGCAGCAGTTTCTTCGGGACGAATAAAGAGCTGATGGACAAATAAATTCTGCCAAGCGAATTCATTAATAAACCGTACCTTAAGCTGACTTGCTTGTTCGGCCCCAGCTAGTCCGTCAAAAACAAAAATTTCACGATTCTTAAGATAAGCTTCCATCCGCAGATAAAGGGCTTGAAAAGCTTCTTCACTAATGGCCTGATTGCACACCCAGTCTAATTCTGTTGCAACATTTTTGCTTTTTACAACATATTTATCGTAAGGAGAGCGTCCTGTATGTTTGCCTGTAAGAACCCGGAAAGCGCCTGTAGAGGTTAGTGCGCCTTCACCGCGGCTAAGCGCTTCAGTAACAAGTTTTGCTGGTGAAAGATTCCAATGAACTTTTTTTGCTGATACAATAATTCGCTCTTTTTCTTGATGCAGGTTTTCCATAACTCTCCCATCCTTCTAGCTCATTTTATAGTGACTTTACAGTTACTTCATTGTAGTCATACGAAAATTCTTATCTTTAGTCTATGCTTTGTGAACAAACAAAAAAACTTGTCTTACTGCTAAAAAAAAGAATTTTGCACATTGTATACATAGGTGCAGTCTAATAAAAATTTGAATCCAACCGACTAATACACCCATGGATTAACGCTTAAAGAATGTCGCAAATGTGCGACTTCTAAATAGTATACTATTAATTATATTTTGTCAAATAGTATATACTATTTGATTTAAAAGAAAAACCACGGCACTAGCCATGGTTAAATTAAGCAGACTTTAGAAGCTAGGCGGTGTCATCGCCCAAATCGAAACAGCCGTTACAGTTCCGCAGTTAATAAATCGGTGAGGCATTGCGCTGTCAAGATAAATACTATCCCCTTCCGCCAAAATAAACTCACGACTGCCCCATTTAATTTTCATTGTTCCCTGCAGCATATAACCGCATTCTTCTCCATCATGACAAATCTGCTCTTCAAAATTTTCTTGTCCAGGCTCAATGGTAATCATTAAGAATTCCATTTTTTTCTGCAAACTAGGGCTTAATAGCTCATAAGTAATACTAGAATGAGGCAATATAATTTTTTTTCGCTCCGCTTTTCTCACTATGGGACTTTCCTGTTCATATTCGTCAAAAAAATAGTTAATATGAACAGACAAAGCTTTTGCTACCTTCCACAAAGATCCGACGGACGGCGTCGTCAAATCTCGCTCCATCTGACTGATTAAGCCGCTGCTCAATTCCGCTTTCGCCGCCAATTGTTCAATACTTAATTTTTGTTTTTTTCTTAACTGGCGAATCTTTTTACCAAATTCCATCTATTCACCACACAATACAAAGTTTTCTAAATTTATTTTTTTGCAAAAAACGGTAAGGAAATCAAAGGATCTGTTACGATTTTCGGTTCGCGAATTACCATATCCACATGGCAAGAACAATGATTTTTTCCGATTTGATAACTATCCCCCAAGGCAAAGTGAATCGTTCCGGCTGCTTTTTCATCCACCGATATATTATGGACAATCGCTTTGTGGGCAGGATTAAACCCAAGAGCAAACTCGCCAATCAAATAAATATCGGGTCCCAGCGGACGAATATACTCGGCAAAATCAGGCGACGCCTTGACTAGCTTTCCCGCAGCAAATTCCAGACGCTGCGGCTCTTTAGGAACCCACGAACGCGTAATCGTTCCATCAACCATCAGCACCCCTTCGAAAGTGTCTTCAATGGGACAGGTATAAATTTCACCGTCAGGCATTTGCGACAGTTCATCTTGACGAAACAAACCATTTGCCATAATCCAGCGACGGTTTTTCACTGAAAAAGAAATATCAGTACCAATATCTGATGTAATATGAAAAGTGCTCACTTTTTCTAAATCATGCTTAATGTTTTCTAAAAAACCGGCAAGCTCACGATAATCAGTAATCCCCCAAAAAGAATCTGCTAAATACGACTCCTGCCAATCATAGAGATTCAAAACTAAGCAGTCAGCAGATAAAAGTCTGGCACGTTGCCACTTACAAAGTTCATAGTCTGGCTCAGCGGGATGGGACAACTCGATAGCATGGCTGACGTCATGACGCATTTTTTCGGTAAAGCCTTGCCTGACAGCATCGACTACAATCGTAGGGTAAGGTAGCAGATCTGCAATCTTTTCGGCAAGCTGCTGATTTTTCTGATAATAGACAGCTACAAGACGAACTGGAAAATCACTTTTTTCGATAGAAGCACATAAATTGGCTTGTAATTTATTCAAATTTTTTCATCTCCAAACAAGAAACCCAATGGCCTTGGCGATACTTTGCTAGCTGGGGAATCGTTTGCTGACAGCTCTCAACGGCAAACGAGCAACGTGAAAAATAAGCACAGCCACAATTCCTTTGACGAGCCCCTTGTCGCTGTTCATAGTCAATGCCTGACTGACTTAACGGCTTGCCAATCGACGGAACAGCTTGAATCAGTTCCTTGGTATAAGGATGCTGCGGTTCAAGGAGTACTTCGTCGCGCTGGCCAATTTCTACCACCTTGCCAAGATACATGACAGCCACGCGATTCGCTACATATTTCACGACAGATAAATTATGAGAAATAAAAATATAAGTAAGGCCAAGATCTTGCTGCAACTGCAGCAGTAAATTTAAGACCTGCGCCTGAACAGATACATCAAGGGCCGAAGTCGGTTCATCTAATATCAAAATATCCGGTTCGGTAGTCAAAGCTCGGGCAATCGACAGTCGCTGGCGCTGTCCACCGCTAAATTCATGAGGATACCGCGCTAAATGCTCTGCACCTAAACCAACCTTCTGCAGTAAAGAAATTACTTTTACTTCCATCTCACTACGGCTCCATTTACCAAGAACCCGCATGGGCTCTGACAAAATCTGTCTGACTGTAAACCGAGGATTAAAGGATGAATAAGGATCTTGAAAAACAATTTGAATCCGTGAGCGAAGCGGTCTAAGCTCTTTTTCAGACAGTTTTCCCAAGTCGGTCCCTTCGAGTAAGATCTGACCGCTTGTCACTTCCTCCAACCGGATCATTAAGCTAGCCAAAGTACTTTTGCCACAGCCTGATTCTCCGACAATTCCTAAAGTCTCGCCTTTATCTACCTTCAGACTCACACCATCAACCGCACGGACAGTCTGCTTGTGCCCTAAAAAAGATTTTTTCGTAAAATGTTTTTCTACTGCTTCAAGCTCCAGCAGCGCTGCCATAAGTGATCGCCTCCTTTGCATAGTTCCAGCAACTTACCTGATGACTTGCATCAACTTGACACGAATCAGGCTTAGCTGTTTGACACAAGGGCTGCGCCTGCTCACACCGAGGGGTGAAGGGACAGCCGGCTAGGGGCGATCTTAAATCAGGCACGCTCCCCGGAATCGCTTGCAGCGCGCCGCGCTCGGTTTGAAAATCAGGAATTGAATGAAGGAGCGCCTGTGTATAAGGATGTTTCGGCGCTTTTAAAATAGCGTCTACTGGCCCCACCTCAACAATTTCACCGGCATACATGACTGCAACGCGTTGACATAGCTGGGAAACAACACCTAAATCATGGGAAATAAAAATAGCCGAAGCGCCTGATTCCGCCGCAGCAGCGCGAAAAAGACGTAGGATTTGCGCTTGAATCGTAACATCAAGGGCTGTTGTCGGTTCATCAGCAATAAGTAAGGCTGGCGCGCAAGCCTGGGCCATGGCAATCATTACCCGCTGCCGCATTCCGCCGCTTAATTCGTAAGGATAGCTTTTCAAAATCCGCTCAGGTTCAGGAATTTGTACAGACTGCAACATGAAAGCAGCATGCTTTAATGCTGCTGCTGCGCTCAAAGGCTGGTGAGTGCGCAGCATGTCCGTAAATTGGCGACCGATCGTAAATACTGGATTGAGGCTCGTCATAGGCTCCTGAAAGATCATGGCAATCTCTTTGCCGCGCAAATTCCGCATCGCTTCCGGACTATTTTGCGTAATATCCTGTCCTTTGAAATAAATCGTACCTGATTGAATGGCTTTTGACCCGCCAGGCAGAAGTTGCAAAATGGCGCTAGCCGTAACCGACTTTCCCGAACCGGACTCACCTACCAAGCCGAGAATTTCGCCTTTTTGCACGGTAAAACTAATGCTATGCAAAATACGCCTTACTTCTTTGCCTACGGGAAGATCAACAACCACATTCCGAAGCTCTAATATCGTTTCTGCCATTGTTACTCTCCCTGTCTAATTTTTGGAACGGGGGTCTAATAAGTCGCGAATTCCATCGCCTAATAGATTAAACCCAACTACCGTAATAAAGATTGCAATGCCGGGAAAAGCCACATACCACCACTGATCCAAGGCATAAATTCTAGCTGTACTGATCATAGCGCCCCATTCCGGCGTAGGCGGCTGCGCCCCCAGTCCAATAAAAGAAAGGGAAGAGGCTGTCAAAATGGCTTCGCCAATGCCAAGAGTAACCTGAATTAAAACAGGCGCCAGACAATTCGGTACAATATGGCGCGATAAAATCCAAAACCGATTTGCGCCAAAAGTTCGCGCCGCCTTCACATAAGGCTGTTCCTTGAGGGACAGTACCTGCCCGCGTACTAAGCGCACATACAAAGGAATTTTCACGATCGCTACAGCTAGCATGGTATTAAATAAACTAGGTCCCAGCGCAGCAGCCAAAGCCATAGCCAAAACCAGCGAGGGAAACGACAAGATAATATCTGTTACCGTCATGATGACTTGATCGGTTTTACCGCCCTGATAACCAGAAATACTGCCGACAATCGTACCAAACACCGAGGCAATGATGACAATATAAAGACCTACCTGAATGGAAACACGACAGCCAAAAATTACGCGACTAAAAATATCGCGCCCCACTTCATCCGTGCCAAAAAGATGGCTCAGACTAGGCGGCTGTAATTTATGGATAATATCGATTGCTACAGGATCATAAGGCGCTAAGAGCGGTGCTGCGATCCCCATAAAGGCCATAATAAATACGATGAAGCACCCGATAAAGGTCAGAGGATTACGACGTAAAATTACAAAAGTTTTTACTGCGGCTTCCAAACTTACTCGACCTCCCGGATTTGCGGATCCAGCCAGCGATAAACCAGATCAATCAGCAAGTTAATCAATACATACCCTAAAGCAACGATCATTGTAAAACCCATAATGGCCGGAAAATCGAGAAAAGCAATCGAGTCGACTACATATTTCCCCATACCTGGCCAGGAAAAAATCGTTTCGGTAATAATAGCGCCGCCGAGAAGTTCGCCAAAAATTAAGCCAGCTACCGTAACGGTAGGCAATAAGGCATTCTTTAGAGCATACTGATATATAATTTTTCGTTTGGAGAGACCAAAGGCTGTGGCCGTACGAATATAGTCAAGCGAAAGTACCTGTATCATACTAGAACGGATCTGTCTGGCAATTACCGCAAGCTGAACATAGGCAAGACAACTTGCTGGTAAAACTAAATGTTCGATGGCGCTAGCGACAACAGGAATGTTTCCGGCTAACAGCCCATCAATGATATATAATCCCGTGACAGGCGGCGGCGGACTTAAAAAGGTATCCAAACGGCCTGATGCCGGAAATAATCCTAACCATTTATAAAAAACAATTAGTACAAGCAGCCCTGACCAGAATAAAGGCATAGAAACGCCGATGAGCGATATAATACGGCTCAAATGATCACCAAAACGGTCTCTGTTAACAGCTGCCATAACGCCAAGTAAAATACCGAAAACTAACGTGAGAATCATACTGACTAAAGTTAATTCCAGGGTCGCCGGAAAAAACTTTCTCAATTCCGAAGCGACGCTTTGCTGCGTGCGAATCGATTTTCCCATATCGCCTCGCACTAAATCAGCTACATAGTGGCCATATTGCACATAAATAGGTTGATCCAAACCAAGTTCAGCCCGCATTTTAGTGACCGTTTCCTGACTGGCCTTCTGCCCTGCCAGCATTCGCGCCGGATCACCAGGAATGACGTGAGATATGGCAAAGGTGACCATAGATACGCCAAAAAAGACAACAATCAGGCGAGGAATGCGGTGTATAAAGTATCGCAATAGAAACATGCGTAAGATTCCTCCAAAAGAGCGGTTAGAGGCAATAATAAGCCCCTAACCAGCAAAGGTTTTACTGTTTTTTCATTGTGGCAAAATTATACATGCTTTCAAGCATTGGATTAAATACAAAACCTTGTACGTCTTTACGCATCGCTGTCATGACATCGCTTTGGAACGCCAAGATATAGGGCGCATCATCTAAAACAAGCTTTTGCGCTTCACCGTAAAGTTTTATGCGTTCTGGCTGATCGCTGATTTTTTCAGCCTGTCTTAGCAAATTGTCAACTTTATCGTTTTTGTAAAAGGAACGATTTCCAGAAAGGCCATGCATTCTTGAATCATACAGATAGGTCATAAAGAACTGCGGATCAGCATAGTCAGGACTCCATACGCCTAAACAGAGATCAAAGTCAGCCCGATCAACTTTTTCACGCAAAGTTGGCCAAGCCACCTTTTCCAGTTCCAATTTGACGCCAATTTTACTGAAATTATCTTGAAGCAGTAACGCCTCGCTTTCCCAATAGGGCTTATAGTCAGAATAAAGCAGTTTTAACGTAAGTCCCTGAGCAAATCCAGCCTCTGCCAGAAGTTGTTTTGCCTTATCAAGATTTGTACTATATCCTGTCAGCGAAGCATCATGGCCCCACAGACCTTCCGGCACTGGACTCTTCAATTGAATGCCTTTGCCTTTGATCGCCCCTTGAATTAGGCCATTATAGTCAACAGCATAATTCAACGCCTGTCTAACCTTCACATTATCTAAAGGCGCTTTTTTATTGTTCAGATAAATCAAGTTCGCATTTAAGCTATGATATTCGCCGACTTGAATATTGTTGTTCGCTTTTAGCGACTCCAACTGCTCTGCCGGAATATTTTCAGCAATATCAATATCGCCGTTTTCTAGCTGCAAACGCTGCGTCGAGACGTCTTTAATGACTTGAACGAGTATTGTTTGCAAGGCTGGCGTACCGCCCCAATAATCTTTCACTGCCTGCAGTTTAATATTTTGTTGGTTATTCCACTCCGTTAAATCATAGGCACCGCTTCCCATGGTGTGGTTCGCCAAATAGTTTGACGCCATATCACCGTCTTTTTCCTGTTTCATAACAGCTGGATTGATAATACTGGCGGCATTAGTGGCCAGTGTATAGAGGAACGGCGGAAAAGGTTTTTCCATAATAAATTTAACAGTATAATCATCCACAACATCGACCGATTTTAATGTAGGAAAATAATCAGCCGGTCCTTTATGAATTTTCATAACTCTATCAAAACTAAATTTGACTGCTTGGGCGTTTACGGGCGTACCATCGTGAAATTTCATATCTTTTCTCAGTTTAAAGACCCATTCCTTACCATCAGGACTGACTGTCCACGATTCAGCCGCCATAGGTTCTACTTCGGTACTGCTCTTGCCGTCAACCGTTTTATACTGCACTAAACGGTCATAGCTGGGATAAGTAATTTTCCAGGAAGCATTATCCATCGATACAGCAGGATCTAATGTAGCCAAATCTGACGCCATGCCGATGACTAGTGTATCTTTAGGAATCTTTCCCTGGTTTGCCTGTTGGCCGCCACAGCCAGCTAAAAAACAGGACAACAGAACTAATAAAATCAGTTTTTTCATATTTCTCCTCCTCTAATAAATAATTACATAGGAAATTTATCAAATAAATCTGCCTCTTAGACTCTCAAACCAGCCTGGCAAATTTATAAGCCCATAAACACAAAAGCCTTCTATACCCAAATTGTATAGAAGGCTCCATTGCCTTAGCACACCATTAAGTTTTATTTTTAATCTTTTTATAAGTATATTGAATATATTCTTTATATACCCCTTTATTCTTCACTATTTTGAAATAACCTCTTATCATTTTAATAATTTTAAAATAAAATATACGAAAAAAAAATAAAATCCTGTCATAACAGCAAAAGTTATGACAGGATTTTAAAAGAAATATATAGCCTTAGTTTATCGAATAAAATGAGTAAACTCTTTTTCTTCTGGCGCAATGTCGCCGACCGTTTCACGCCCAGCTGCTAAAATTTGCAGCAGCCAAGCTATATTTTTGCCTAAAACCCGCAAAATTTGCTTTCCCTCGCCGTCTTGGTGTACTTCTCCCGGCTCTGTGCCATGAACAACCGTCCAGTAATTTGATCCAGGCACAAGCATTTCAGAATAATTCAGATAGTGATTTAATCCGTCAAAGGTTACTACGCCGCCGGAACGTCTCACGGCCACAACAGCAGCACCTACTTTATGGCGCAACATAGATCCATTGACTCCGGCTACATAAAAAGCCCGGTCTAAAAAAGACTTCATCGTACCGGCAATGCCCGCATAATGAACTGGCGATCCTAGCAATATTCCATCAGCCTGTTTCATTAATTGAATCCACTCGTTCACGCTATCCCCAGCCATGACACAACGTTCATTTTGCTTTTGCGCACAAACGCCGCAAGCCATACAGCCGCGAATTGCTTGATTTCCTACATGTACGAGTTCAAAGTCAATGCCTTGCGCTGTCAGGGCTTCACCAACAAGCGCCAGACTCTGAGCCGTATTGCCATCTTTTTTCGGACTGCCATTAAATGCTACAACTTTCATTTATACCGCTCCTTTAACGAATCCAAGTAATAACCTCATCAGCTGTGCGACGAGTCTTCACGCGAGGCTCTTTTTTACGATACCCGAAGGCCACCATACAAGAAAGGCCAAAATGGTCTTGATCCAAAACACCTTCTGCCGCAAGTAGCGCCTCTAATTTGTCTTTTTGAAAACCTTCAATCGGACAAGAATCAATTTTCATTTGTGCGGCAACAGTCATCATATTAGCCATGGCAATATAGCTTTGCCGACAGGCCCATTCAAATAATAATCGATCATTTTCTAATAGCTCAAAATCTTCCTGCTGAAAGCGCGGGTACACTTCATCACGCCGTTTCAGCATTTCTTCCGATAAATGATGAATATCAGTCATCATGTAGTTTGTATAAGAAGACCCTGCCAGTAAATCGGGGGCCTTTCTGGCTAAAATCAACACATAGTGACTTGCTGTTGGCAACTGTCCCTGGGCCCCCCAGGAAAAAGCTTTGATTTTTTCACGCAGCACTTGGTTTTGCACAACCACAAACTTCCAAGGCTCAAAACCAAAGGAGCTTGGCGACAATCTCCCCGTTTCTAACACAACAGCAAATTCTTCTTCCGGAATTTTTTTCGCGGCATCAAATTCCTTACAAGCATGGCGAAACTGATGGGGTGCTAAAATTTCTTCTTTTGTCATCATACAGACCAACATCCTTTCAAACATTTTTATCGTAAGCTACAAATAAGCTGTACTAGATAGTTTTCTTTGCTATAATAGTAGTTGATTTAACCATTTATGACAAGTACGCACTTTTTCGTATTATAGTTACTTTTCGGATACTAAGAAAGGAAGGAAAAACTGTGATTAAATTTAAAGATACAGAATATCAATGTGCCATGGAATTGACGCTAGCCTTGATTGGCGGCAAATGGAAGTCTCTCATCATGTGGTATCTTGGCGAAGATTCCCTGCGCTTTAGCGAACTTAGAAAAACCTTACCACAAATTACCCAGAAAATGCTAACACAGCAACTTCGCGAATTAGAACATGACGGTCTTGTTAACCGCCTTGTCTATACACAGGTACCGCCTAAAGTAGAATACTCGCTTACCGATGCAGGCAAAACCCTGTTGCCGCTTTTAACAAGTCTCTGCGACTGGGGCAAAAACTATGTAGCTGCCGACAGCCCCACGTTAGAAGAATTACAGACAAAAGAATCCTAATTTTCTTCGGAAGATTGTCCAAAAGCGCCAGGCTCTCTTTTTTAAGAACCTAGCGCTTTTCGTCTATTAAATCTGTATGACTATTTTCTACCGGCTGCAACTTCCGCCATAAATGCTTTCGCAATTTGCGTGATTTCGTCGTATTTTCCCGCAGTAATCAAATCTTTCGGCGACAAACTGCTCCCAACACCAACAGCTACTGACCCAGCTTCCATAAAAGCTTTCGCATTTTTGATCGTAACGCCGCCTACAGGCATCAGATCCATATGATCATAAGGACCTTTTAAATCTTTAATATAGTTTGGCCCCACCGAAGAAACAGGAAATACCTTAACCATATCAGCGCCTGCCTTATAGCACGCTAGAACTTCTGTCGGCGTAAAAGCGCCGGGAACCATCAGCTTGCCATACTGCTTGACCAAGCGGATCACATCCAGATCCACGTTTGGCGCTAAGACAAATTCAGCGCCGCTAGCCATAGCCATAGCGGCCTGTTCCGTACTTAATACGGTACCGGCGCCAACAATGATACGGTCTTTAAACTCTTTATTAATTTTTTCAATAATCGAAGCCGCCCCTGGCGTATTGAAGGTGACTTCAATGGCCCGGATTCCTCCGTTATAGAGAGCTTCCACGGTATGAACCGTTTCCGTTTCCGTAAGACCGCGCAAAACGACGACAATGCCTGTATCTTTAATGATTTGAAATCTATCAGCACTACGCATCTCTTTCACCATCCTTAATATTCTTGTATTATTCTCTGATAAAGTTGTTTGCAAACAATCCATTGCCTATTCCAGTACGAACTGCCTTGCAGCAAACAAATTTTATAATTGCTTTTACTATAAATGCTAGCGCAAAATTCCCAAGCCTGTCAACATTTCCTCCCTGCTAAAGGAAATGTCGTAAAATCCTGTAAAGGCTGTATTGTGATCTTGGAAAAAGTGAGTTACACTAACAACGAAATGTTTTTATATTCTGGTCTAATTTTCTGACCAACTGGCGCCGATCGGCTTTTACACAACCAAAAGCCTGTTCAAAGGCGTAAGCTAAAATAAAAGCGAGCGGTTCTTCCTGTATGGCGCGCGGCTTCGCCTGCGGATATTGTTCTAGAATGGCTTTCTGTACCATTTGTTGAAAAAAAGAATTGTCCATAAGTCCACCCTTTAACAGCAAGGAAAAGCTTACTCTCTCTAATTCCAATCTAGTCACAACGGATTGAACCAACAGTTGTAACTCCCTAGCTGCAGATTGAACAATCACTAAAGCTTTTTTCTCATTTTTATAAGCTAAATCCAAAATACTAGGGGCCAAAGATGCTACCTTCGCTACGGAATAATGATCACTGTAAATCCAAGCGGCTAGATGAGTTTCGTCAACTAACCCTAATTGCTGCAACAAAGTGTTGCTTATGGCTGAGCGGGGCTCACGGCCGTCAGCAGCACGCAAAATATGGACAAGCCCCGCTGTACCCATAGCAAAACCGCTGCCTTCATCCCCCACACGATAGCCCCAGCCGCCCGCTCGTACAGTTCGTCCATCTTGATGAATGCCGCAGGCAATCGATCCCGTACCAGCAATGAGTAAAACACCATGTTGTTTGCCGCTGGCCCCTTTAAGGGCAAGTATCGCATCATTATCTAAAACAAAAGAACTTGGCGGCATCTGAAACTCTGCCAGACTAGCAGCAACTAGCGGCTCCATGATTGCATAGTCTTCGGGCGTATCCACACCAGCTAAGGCTAAAGCGCTATAGCTGATTCGCTTTGTTGCGCCGCTGACTAATAATCGTCTGAGCAGCCCTTTCACATTCTCGGCCGCCTGAGCAGCGCCGATACTATGATAATTCCCCGAGTCGCCTTCGGCATAGGCTAAAATTTTGCCGTCGTGATCGGACAAAACCGCCCTTAGTTTCGTACCACCACCATCCACGGCGAGAACTGTTTTCGCTTCCATATAGCCCTCCTGCTTCTATTTATTCCAAAGTTCTGTTACTATGTTGAATCGTAATTACTCTACTTTTTCTTCTATTATAAATTATAAAGGATCTCTCAGGAGAGTGAAACAATGACCAAAGAAAAAGAATTAGCACAGCAAATCCTAACCTTGACCGGCGGTGCCGAGAATATAGCAAATGCTGCCCATTGCATGACCCGTCTACGCCTCACGCTGCATGATAAAAGTAAAAGTGACGCTGTCGCTATAAAAGCGCTACCTGGGGTACTCGGCGTAGTCGTCGCTGAGGAGCAGTTGCAAATTATTTTGGGACCAGGCTTTGTCAATAAAGTGGCGGCAGCCACCACAGCCATCCTTGATTCAGCTCAGAGGGAAAGTCCGCCAGAAGTAAGTGAGACTTCTCACGCTATGGAAGCTCTGCCTAGTGATAAATCACAGCCGCCATTAACGGCGCAAGCTTTAAAAGAAAAAATCACTGCAAAAAATAAGACTCCCTTTAAGCTATTCCTGCGAAAAATCGCCAGCATTTTTGTGCCGTTGATCCCGGCGATCGTCGCTTCCGGTATGGTAGCTGGCCTTACAAATATTGCTATCCAAGCAGGCTGTGATCCGAAAAGTTCTGTTATTTCTATGTTGAACGTAATCGGTTGGGGTCTCTTTTCCTATTTAGGTATTTTTGTCGGAATCAATACTGCTAAGGAATTCGGTGGAACTCCCGCTCTAGGCGGCCTTGCCGGTATTTTGATTATGAATCCAGCGATTGCCACCCTCACCGTATATGGTGAAGCTCTTGTTCCTGGTCGCGGCGGTTTAATCGGCGTACTATTAGCTGCTGCCTTCATGGCGTTTACCGAAAAGAAGCTGCGTCCCTATATTCCGCACGCCCTAGATATTGTAGTAACACCGCTCTTATCACTTCTCATTACGAGTTTTGCCGTCTTTTATGTCTTGCAGCCTATTGGGGGCCTGCTTTCTGATGGCATCATAGCATTTTTTAAAATAATTCTACAGTCAGGCGGCCCTTTTGCTGGTTTTGCCTTAGCTGGAACCTTTTTACCTGTAGTCATGACTGGCTTACACCAAGGACTCCTACCAATTCATATGGAGTTTCTCAATGTTCAGAAAGCGAATCCACTCATGCCGATTCTCGCTATGGCTGGCGCTGGCCAGGTCGGTGCCGCTTGCGCCATTTATATAAAAACTAAGAATGATAAATTGAAAACAATCATTCAAGGTGCTTTACCTGTAGGCGTTCTCGGTATTGGCGAACCGTTGATTTTCGGCGTTACCCTACCGCTTGGTCGTCCCTTTTTCACCGCTTGTCTCGGTGCAGGCTGCGGTGGCGCCTTCCAAGCGGCTATGCAGGTACAATCGATTGCTCTCGGGCTTTCCGGCCTGCCGCTTACTTTTCTCATCGAGCCCCAAAGCATGATGTATTATTTAATCGGCTTAGTACTTGCCTACTTTTTTGGCTTTCTTTTTACGTATCTAGCTGGATTCGATGAGGAAAAAGTAAAAACAATTTAAAGGAGTCTCTTATGTGGGAAAAAGGAATTTCCGCCTATCTAGGCCTAAATGAACCACCAGATCGCTTATACAATTATCTGGAACAAGCGAAATGCTGCGGCTATAGCCGCCTCTTTACGTCTTTGCATATTCCCGAAGCCAAAGCAGGCTGCAGTCAAAAGGAGATAAAAGCCTTTATCCAAAAAGCTGCTTCGCTAGGCTATCAGATCACAGCTGACATTTCAGCAGGCGTCTTAACCGAGTTTGGCGCTTCTTGTGAAGATTTGTCTGCGCTCACTGACCTTGGCCTTACGACACTGCGCCTTGACTATGGCTTTACCCCAGAGCAAATCGCAGCTTTTACCAGAAAACATCAATTAGAAATTGAACTAAATGCCAGTACCATCACAGAAGACTTTCTCATCAAACTAACCGCTGCCAAAACAGATTTCTCGAAAGTACGAGCCTGCCATAATTATTATCCGCGACCAGAAACAGGTCTTGCTATGGATTTATTTATGGAGCGTTCCAAGCTTTTGCGTCGTTATGGCGTTTTAGTTTTTGCGTTCATCCCTTCTAAAACGCATCCCAGACCACCGCTCGCTGCCGGTCTGCCAACTTTAGAAAAACATCGGAATCTAGAACCAGTAATCGCCGCTAAAGAATTCTTAGCAACAGGACTTGTGTCGGGTTTACTCTTTGGCGATCCACTGGCAACAGAAGCGGAACTTACCACCGTAGCCGCACTCCCTGCTGACAGCATTTCCTTCCGCATTACTACGGCGCCAACCCTTTCACCGCTCGAACGCCAAATTCTTTTTTCATTGCATCAAAACCGCTTCGATCCCGGCGAAAACGTTGTCCGTTCACAAGAAGCGCGCTCCCTGGCATCAGGTCCGATTCCCCCAACCGAGCCACGCCAACGTCTTACTGGCTCTGTAACGATCGATAACGATTCTTATCTTCGTTATAAAGGCGAATTGCAGATTGTACGCTCGCCTTTACCAGCAGATTCTCGCGTCAATGTTGTCGCTCAAATTATTCCTAAAGAACAATTTCTCCTCTCCTACCTAAAACCCGGCGGAGCTTTTCAGTTCGAGGCAATGAACCAAAAGCAGGAGGAATCATGCCATGAAGCTTGAAAATCTACTTACCGAAGCCCGCAATCAACGAACTATCCAGATTGATTCGCTTTCCACACTAGAAATCGTTACCTTGATTAACCAGGAGGATCAAACCGTTCCGACTGCTGTCACGGCCATTCTGCCGCAAATTGCTCAAGCTGTGGACTGGATTACTGCCGCACTCAGAGCAGGCGGACGCCTTTTTTATATTGGCGCTGGCACCAGCGGCCGACTTGGCGTCCTCGACGCCTCAGAGTGCCCGCCTACCTATGGCACACCACCAGGTCAAGTCGTAGCACTCATCGCTGGCGGCCCCAGCGCAATCTTACAAGCCGTAGAAGGCGCCGAAGACTCCCTCACCTTAGCGGCGGAAGATTTAACAAAAAAACAATTTGCGCCCCCAGACATTCTCGTAGGGATTGCGGCTAGTGGTCGCACTCCTTATGTCCTTGGCGGTCTAAAATATGCCAAGAGTCAAGGCTGCAAAACCATTTCGCTCGCTTGCTCTCCAGGCTCAGAGATTGGTTATGCCGCCGATCTCAGCCTAACTGTTCTAACAGGACCAGAAGTCATCATGGGATCTACCCGTATGAAGGCAGGCACAGCACAAAAACTTGTCTTAAATATGCTTACAACCGCCACCATGATTTCGCTAGGAAAGGTATACAGTAATTTGATGGTAGACCTTCAGGCAACCAATCATAAGCTGCAGGAACGGGCCAAACGAATTGTAGCCTTAGCTGCCAATATCTCACTGTCTGAAGCTGAGAAGGCTTTACAAGCGGCTCATGGCTCTGCTAAATTAGCCATTCTTATGGTGCTTACCGGTCTCGATCGCGAACCGGCAATCCAATTACTCAAAAAAAACAAAGGCTTTATCGCCGCATCGCTCGAAGCTAATAAAGTCTGAAAAAATACTAAAGTGAGGAACGTCTATGTTTGGAAAACTTTTTTCTTCCTTTAAATCCGATAACTCCACTGAAAAAGAACAACAAGAAAGGTCAATCATCGTTTACGCTCCACTTAGCGGCGCTATTACTGCGTTAGATACGGTTCCAGACCCAGTTTTTGCCGAAAAAATGTTAGGCGATGGTTTAGCAATCGAACCAAAATCACAAACGCTAGTAGCTCCCTTTGCGGCAACCGTGGTAAGTCTCTTTCCCAGCGGTCATGCTATCGGTCTACGCACACCTTCCGGTCTGGAGTGCTTGCTCCACATCGGAATCGATACAGTAGCCTTAAACGGCCAAGGCTTTCGCCCCCTCGTAGCTCAGGGAGATGAAGTAGCGCAAGGAACCCCCTTAATTGAGCTTGATCTTACTTGTTTAAAGCAAACAGGTAAAAAGCTCGTGACCCCGCTGGTAATCACCAATAGCTCGCAATGGAAAATAACCGAACGGACTAGCGAAGAAGTTGCCACAGCCGGTCAAACCCCTCTGTTTACAGCCGTATTCCTCGCCACCACCCCGGAGGAGGCTTTATCGTGAAACACCTAATTTCGGACTGCCGTCTCGTTTTACCAGACCGTGAGTTCGATGGCTCTTTACTGATTCATACTAGTCAAATTATGGCCATAGAAAAAAAAATATCAGCACCATCCGATGCGAAGCTGCATTGTTTTGACGGCGATTTTATCATTCCCGGTCTAATTGATACGCACGTTCATGGCGCTGGCGGCTTTGATGTCATGGACGGCACCAAAGAGAGTCTTGACGGACTGCGCCACGCTTTACTTACAGTAGGAACAACCGCTTTTTTGGCTACAACGATCTCCAGTCCGTTAGAGCAATTATATCAGGCTTTACATACAGTCCAGGTTGCCTCACATTCAAATAACGTTTCTGAAACCGCCTCAGCCGAACTGATTGGCGTTCATTTAGAAGGCCCCTTACTTAGTACCGCTTATAAGGGATCTCATATTCCTGAATACATAACGCCGCCTTCAGCCACAGAGGATTGCCAGCTTCTCACGAATATCTTGCAAACCTTTCCCAGCCTAGTCCGCCTGATCACAGCAGCGCCAGAACGGCCTGGCAGCAAAGAATTCGCGTTGCTGTGTCGCCGCCATCAGATTATCGCCGCGGCAGGACATACCAGCGCCGACTACAATCAAATGCAACAAGCTGCTTGCTGGGGCTTCTCCCGTCTTACTCATTCTTTTAATGCCATGCCGGGAATTCACCATCGCCAGCCAGGACCGATTACGGCAACTCTGCTTCATCCTGATATTGAAATGGAAATCATCGCCGATGGCGTTCATGTCCATCCGGCAGTTATCGAAACAGCCTTGCGATTAAAGTCGCCAGAGAAGATTACGCTTATTTCCGATGGAACTCGCGCCGTCGCTATGCCGGACGGCGAATACGAACTAGGCGGCCAAAGAACCTTTGTCTCTGGCGGTATGGCTCGTCTTGCTGATGGAACCATTGCTGGTAGCGCTTATCCGCTACTACAAGGAGTCCGTACCCTTGTCAATACTTTAGGACACTCCTTAAGCGAAGCAGTCCGTTTCGCCTCGCTCAATCCAGCGAAACGCTTCAAGCTAGACCATCGTCTCGGCAGCCTCGAATGTGGTAAAGAAGCGACCTTCTTACGACTCGATAAAACCTTGCAGCTCAAAGAAGTTTGGGTCCAAGGTCAAAAAATCTACGAAAAGAAACACGCCCTATGAATGTCTCATCATAGGGCGTGTTTCTTTACAGTTCACCGCGCTTTTTCTCAAAGTCCTTCTTTAACTGCTTATCGTTTTGACTCGCATAGTTAATAATTGACTGATACCAAATCGACTGAGGCGAACCCGGTATAACCGGACTCCACCGCTCTGGTTGATAAGCATACTTTTCCTGACTCAGCAATTTCGTTTCATTTGCATAAATAAGACCGCTTGTCAGCATATATTCTCGCTCCTGCATCCTAAGAAGATAGCGATTTAAGGTAAAGCCTTGTTTTAAAGGCGTTTTAATCCAAACATCAATAAGTAATTCGTCACGATAGGGATCTTTCGTATAGCGAATGGTATTTGTATCAAAATAAAATTTTGTTTCTCCCTGCACATCAATATTAGCAAAGTGGGTAGCTGGTTCTACCACTACTGGTTTATCCGTTTTTTTAGCATCTCGCTTATCAAGTTCAGCCTGCGCTCCGCCGGCTGCAAAAACCGTCGTATAGGCCGTCAAAATCATCATTAGTACAAGTATAATACGCTTCATTTTGCCACCTCAGCTATCTTTGTCTTCCGTAAAAGAAATATCTCTTTTGCAAAATTCTCCCTTTCTTCGCTTTTTCCTGCCACTTCGACAAAAAGCAGTTCTAAACTCCCAAAGATGGGAATTAAGAACTGCTTATTATTCTTGTACTATCTTATATAGCATCAAAATATGCAGCAATTTTTTGCGGTTCCTGCGTAACCCCCAAAGCCAACATCAACTTCAGTCTGGCTTTCTGGCCGCTTAAATCACCGCCTAAAATAACGCCTAGCTCTGTCAGCGGCTTAGCGCCGCCTTCATAGCCGTAAACACCAAGGACGCGTCCGCCTTCTACCCGACTTGTTAAAACAACAGGAATACCCGCAGCAATCGCCGCCTGAATTCCCGGAACCACTGCCGGGGGAACATTACCGCGCCCCAGCCCTTCGACTACGATTCCCTTAGCCTGTTTTTCGATAAGGCAATGGAAAAAGAAATCATCTGACCCAGCTGCTAACTTCACTAAATAAACGGATTCCTCCAGCGATTTTGGCTGAATTTTTAATTCCTTCACCGACTGGCGGCGAAAAATAACACGATCTTCATCCACATAGCCGATAGGACCCCAAAAGGGCGATGCAAAGGTCTTAGGGTTCGCTGAATGGGTTTTTGTCACCTCACGAGCACAGTGAATTTCTTCATTCATGACTACAAGAACACCCGCACCGAAAGCCTGTTTCGAAAACGCTGCCTTTACGGCACATAAAATATTTTTTGGACCGTCAGGACTCACTTCCGCGGAGCTTCGCATGGCTGCTGTAAAACAAACAGGCTTATCTGTTTTTAGTACAAGTTCCAGCAAGTAAGCCGTTTCTTCCAGTGTATCCGTGCCATGAGTAATAACAATACCAGCCACATCGTCTTGTAACGCAAGTTCATCTACTTTAGTCGCTAGCTCCATCATTTTTGCTGGTATCATATGGGGACTTGGTATATTAGAAAATTCCACGACCTCCACTGGACCAACTGCACGCAGCGGCGGCACAGCTTCCATCAGTTCTGCTCCGGTCACAGCGGGAAAAACCCCCTGTCTAACAGGGTCATAACGCATAGCAATCGTACCGCCTGTTGCTACTACAATTACTTTTTGTTTCATATCTAAGTCCTCTCCCTCAAAGCCTTGTTCTACTAGCTAAAAGCAATCTTCTTCTCTATTATAGCGGTACGAGAAAATTTGGCAAGATTTTAAGCGGTTTCGCCCGGCTGCTCCAAGCCGCGTACTTGCGTGATCCGATTCTGCTCGTCCACCATGACCACCCGCGGCTGCAAAGCTTTAGCTTCCTTTTCCTCCGCTAGACCATAAGCAATAATAATGACCTTGTCGCCAGGCTGAACTAAGCGAGCCGCTGCACCATTCAAACAAATAACGCCAGAATCTCTGGGACCACAAATGACATAGGTTTCTAACCTCGCCCCATTATGATTGTTCACAATCTGTACTTTTTCATTGACCAAAATGCCTGCCGCTTCTAATAAAGTCTCATCAATCGTAATACTTCCCATATAGTGCAAATTGGCTTCGGTTACCGTAGCACTATGAATCTTGCCTTTCATCATAGTAAGCAACATTTATGCTCCTCCTCGAATTAAACTTTTCATTTATGACGCAAAAAAGCCCCCTTTTAGGAAAAGGAAGGCATAGAAAAATAATCTCATTCACCTCCCGTCTCAGTCTGCAACGATCTAAGCGGTCTTGTGTTTTCGCAATAATATAAAGCCTGTAAAAGCATTGTATGATTCCTGCCGGATATCACCAAAACTTTGGCCTTATGCTTCGCTAAAACCTATTTGATCGTATCACAAACTTTTTCAACTGACAAGAAGCAACTCTTTTTATGAGCAAAAATCCCGCTTATCGCGACTTTAGCGCAATACAGCATCACCATATATAGCTTTCCACACATTGACAAACACAAGATATAGTATTATCATAATTCTAGCAAATTTTTATACAAGCAGGGGGGAAAGGGCTGGGTAAAACTGCAGCCACATGAATGATGATAACAAGTATTGTAAAACGCGACGGACGAGAAGTCCCTTTTAACTTAGAAAAAATTACAAATGCTATTGTAAAGGCGATGCAAGCAGTCAATGCTGCTGATTCGAAGGAAGCGCTGGCTTTAGCCATCAAAGTAACAGAACAGGTAGAACAGCAATCAGCAACAAAAAAAACACCTCCCTTAGTCGAAGAAATTCAAGACGTAGTCGAACAAGTATTAATTGACGCAGATCTATCGAAAGTAGCCAAAGCTTATATTTTATATCGGGCCGAACGGACCCGCGCCCGTGAAATGAATACGCGCTTAATGAAAACCTATGAAGAAATTACCCATACTGATTCGAAAGAAAGCAATCTAAAGCGCGACAATGCTAACATCGATGGCGATACGGCCATGGGCGCCATGCTCAAATACGGCTCCGAAGGAACAAAAATTTATAATGAAATGTATATTTTAAAGCCGGAGCATTCCAAGGCCCATCGTAGCGGCGACATTCACATTCATGACTTTGACTTTTATACGTTAACAACAACTTGCTGTCAAATCGACATTCAAAGACTATTCAAAGGCGGTTTTTCCACCGGCCATGGTTACTTACGCGAACCAAATGATATTGCCAGCTATTCAGCCCTTGCCTGCATTGCCATTCAGTCGAATCAAAACGACCAGCACGGCGGACAAAGCATTCCTAACTTTGACTATGGTTTAGCTGACGGGATTCGCAAAACTTTCGCCAGAAAATACTTAGAAAATCTCTTAAAAGCGCTAGAAATCTCAACCGATCTTACTGTAGCTGACGCTGAAGCGATCATGCAAACTCATAAAGACTTGTGGATAAATCTCCAGCTCCGTCCGGAACTGGCAAATCAAAATAACTATTTAGCTGAAGAAGCTCGGCTATTACAAAATACTATTGATCGTGACAAACTCAGCCAAGCCCAAAAGTTTGCTATGAAAAAAGCAATTCAAGAAACAGATCGCAGCACCTATCAAGCCATGGAGGCGCTGATTCACAATTTAAACACCATGCATAGCCGTGCTGGCGCTCAAGTTCCCTTTAGTTCAATCAACTATGGAACAGATACCTCCCCAGAAGGCCGCATGGTTATGAAAAATATCATGCTGGCGACGGAAGCTGGTCTTGGCTATGGCGAAACACCGATCTTCCCGATTCAAATCTTCAAAATTAAAGAAGGCGTTAACTATAATCCTGGCGACCCCAATTACGATTTATTTAAGCTCGCCTGTCGCGTCAGCGCGAAACGCCTCTTTCCTAACTTTTCCTTCATTGATGCTCCCTTTAACTTCCAGTACTATAAAGAAGGGCATCCCGAAACAGAAATTGCCTATATGGGCTGCCGTACTCGTACGATTGGCAACGTTTATGACCCCAGCCGTGAAATCGTATTCGGTCGCGGCAATTTAAGCTTCACTTCGATTAATCTGCCGCGTCTTGGTATTTTAAGTCAAGGAAATATTCAGGATTTTTACGCTCGCCTTGATGAACTGATTCATATGTGTACTACGCAGCTCCTTGATCGCTTTGAAATTCAATGCCGTAAAAAAGTCCGTAACTTCCCCTTCCTGATGGGTGACGGCGTCTGGATCGACTCTGAGAAATTACAGCCAGATGACACGCTTCGCGATATTCTCCGCCACGGCACTCTGTCGCTTGGCTTTATCGGTTTAGCAGAATGTTTAAAAGCCCTAATTGGAAAGCATCACGGTGAATCTAAGCAAGCTCAGCAACTTGGCCTCGACATTATTGGCCACATGCGTCAGAAAATGGACGAAGCTGCCCAAAAATACAAGCTTAATTTCTCGCTGATCGCAACCCCAGCAGAAGGACTTTCTGGACGTTTTGTTGATATCGACCAGAAAAAGTTTGGCTCTATTCCTGGCGTAACTGATCGTCCCTACTATACGAATGGATTCCATATTCCTGTTTATTATCCCATTAGCGCTTACGAAAAGATCCAGTTAGAAGCGCCATACCATAATCTTACGAATGGCGGTCATATTACTTACGTAGAATTAGATGGCGATCCAACAAAAAATCTGGAAGCTTTTGAATCAGTAATCCGTTGCATGAAAGAAAGCGGTGTCGGCTATGGCTCTATCAATCATCCTGTAGACCGCGATCCCGTTTGCGGCTATAATGGCATCATTAACGACGAATGCCCTAAATGCCATCGTCATGAAGACGGCGTATCATTTGAACGAATTCGCCGCATTACCGGCTATCTTGTCGGAACACTTGACCGTTTCAATAATGCGAAGCGAGCCGAAGTAGAAGACCGCGTTAAGCATCTCGGCTCTCGCTAAAAAAAGAACCTGCAACTCGTTTGCAGGCTCTCTTTTTTAAAGAAATCTTTACAAAAGAATGCAGGAAAATTACCCTAATGGAAGAATTATTATTTTATAATTTGTTTTGTCTTATATGAATCTACTTCTAGGAGATGGAATCTTGTGAAAAAATCTTCCGCTGACTCTAAACTAGTCATTAGCGAAGTTATGATGCCAAGCCAAGCCAATGTAGCTGGCAATATTCATGGCGGTGAAATCATTAAATTAATGGACTCTACGGCTTATGCCGCAGCTAGGCGCTTCGCCCGAACCAATGTCGTTACCGCCCGAGTTGATGAACTGGAATTTCATCTGCCTATTTTTATCGGCGATTTAGTAATATGTACCGCTCAAGTTGTCTATGCGGGCCGCTCTTCTATGGAAGTCGCTGTAAATGTAGAAGTAGAAGACTTAGAACATGAAGGCCGCCAAAAGGCCCTCTCGGCCTTTTTCACGATGGTGGCCATTGATAAAAAAGGACGCCCCAGCCAAGTTGCAGAACTAATTCTCGATACCCCGGAAGAAAAAGCTGCTTTTGAGGAAGGCAAACGACGTTATGAGTTTCGTAAAGCTAAAAAAAACCCTAATATAGTTTGCAAAATGGAATGTACCCCCGCTGATGAATAAAACCAAATATAAATACTCGAAAACGCTTGGAATTTTTTCTTCCAGCGTTTTTTTATGTCTGTTCCTTGGACTGAGCTGCATATAGTAAAACAAGAATCAGCGACTTTCTACCAAACGTAAAGGAGGTCAGCCTCTATGCCCACTCTCCTGTCGACCTGCCAGCCCACTATTCCCGTTGAAGCCCTAGAAAAAAAAGCCCACGAAATTGCATCAACTTCCGCCAAAGGAACACTTGCCGCCGGGAATGGCGTAGTCTTATTTACCATGTTCGTTTTCGAAGAACTGATCGAAGAGTTGGCAAAGAATCCAGCCATGAATCTGGCACAATTAATCACATTAGCCAATAGTATTGCTTCATTAAACAGTAGTTTACAAGTTGACCCCTAACCAAATAGGGTTTGTTTAAAAACAGCATTTTTTATGAAGAGAGTCTGGCAATCAAGCGGGAAAGAGAGTACAATAAATACCAATGAATACTCTTAGATTAATTTTTTTCATTCAGGAGGCTTCCCCGCTATGAAAGCATCACGAACTATGACAACAAGAGATCTTATTTTTATTGGTATTTTATCGGCCTTATGCGTCATTGCCACAACGATCAAAATTCCTTTACCAACAGGCGGTATGGTTCATCTCGGCTCAGCCTGCCTATTCACAATTGCCATTTTATTTGGCGGCGTTTATGCTGGTTTTGCCGGAGCAATCGGCTCCGCTTTTTTTGATCTGCTACTTGGTTTCTCACCCTATACGATCTGGTCGTTTATTATTAAAGGCGGTGCTGGTTTTCTAGCTGGCTGGATTGCCCGAGGAGTGTGGCCAGAATCATCGCACAACCAATTTCATAACCAACAACGCCCCACGAGTCTGTGGCGCGCTTTGCTAGGCTGTATTGCCGCAGCAATCTGGACCTTAGGCGGCTATATTCTAGCTTGGTGGCAAGTTACAGGCAGTCTCACTATCGCCTTTGGCAATGCGCCAAGTTCCTTAATTACCTCTGGCGTTGGCATTTTAGCTGCTTTACTCTTAGCACCAAAACTAAAAAAAGCCTTAAAGCTATAAACAATTCGCTATGCCAGAAATTCGAAGGGCTGTTGCATGAAAGCAACAGCCCTTCGTTTTGTAAAAATCGCTTTAAAATTTATGGTTAACGCCAAAACTGATTCCCTTGGTGTTAACATTGCCAGCTACTTTATTCTGATAATCATGATAGCCTGCCTCTAGCGACGTCTGACTGTCCATAGCATAAACAATGCCGGCCTTTAAATCACCAATATTTTCGGATTTTTTATAAGACGCATAACTAGTTAACTGTGCTGTAATTGGTTGTTCGTAGGCAATACCGCCAAACACTTCATTTGTTGCTGCCGAGCCATAATTAGAGGCGATCTCTGATTTAAAGCTGCCTGCAGCCAAAGCAAGCTGCTTTGTCAATTGATACTGTACGCCCAGTGCCGTCGAATTGAAATGAAGTCCCGTTAGAGAACTACTATAGACTCCGTTAGAGTAAACATTAAAATCACGGCTATTCGAGCGGAGATATTCCCCGGTCAAACTAACCTTATCAGTTAAACCGTAAGCAGCTTGATACGCATTGCCCTTAAAAGCGCCTAAATTTCCTAACCCGTTCATATCGGTCTGCAGATTTTCATAGGAATATCCGAGCGATATCTGGCCACTTGCTAAATTGGAATCTGGTACTGCCGCAAAAGCAGTACTTGCCAAGGCTAAAGAAAGAATCGTTGCGCTTAATATTTTTTTCACGGTAAAGCCTCCTGTATAGTATAAGCTAGTGGGAGAACGAAACACATTCTGTCCGTTCCCTTAACTACACTATAAGGGGTACTTCTTTGAAATTCTTTTGAATTAGACTATAAATTTACTTACCGTCTCCCGCGTCGTCTCAGCTAATTTAGCCAAAGTTTGGCTCGCTACAGCAATTTGCTCCATAGATGCCGACTGTTCCTGGGCGGCAGCGGAGATACTCTCTGTCTTTTCAGCGATATCCTGGCCTAAGGCATCGGATTGATAGACGGCATCTACAATCATCCGGCTGTCCTGCACGACTCGCTCCATAGGACGCGATATATCGCCAATTTTATGATAAACCTGCTCAACCTTCGCTACAATATCTTGAAAGGCACTCCCAGCTTCTTGCACAATCGCTACGCCGTTCGATACCTCTTCGGTACCGTTACGCATAAACGTCACAACGGAGCGAGTATTTTCCTGTATTTGCTCAATAAGCATTCCAATCTGTTTCGCTGCCGCCTGCGACTGATCAGCTAGTTTCCCCACTTCGCTGGCTACAACAGCAAACCCGCGGCCATGCTCCCCAGCCCTTGCCGCTTCAATGGAAGCATTTAAAGCCAACAGATTCGTTTGGCTGGCAATTTCAGCAATAGTATGAATAATCGTTTCAATCTGTTCAGAACGGCTGTTTAAAGCTTCAACAAGCTCAGACGATTGATTAACCGTCTGAAAGATATGATCCATTTTTTCTATGGTCTTTTGAATAACGTTGCCGCCAATCTGCGCTGTATCAACCGTTTTTTCTGCTGTCGACACAACCGATGAAATATGATTTGAAATTTCCTCCATGCTATGAGTAATTTGTTGGACCATTTGTTCACTCGCCTTAATACACTCAAGCTGTGCTTTCGCGCCATCGGCTACCCTAATAATATTCTGGGCAATATGTTCAGCGGCCTGAGCTGACTGATCGGAACTAGACGTCATTTCCTCCGAGGAAGTAGCCAGATCGTCAATGTTAGAATGTAGCAAACTGACTAAGCTACATAAAGAATTTGTCATCTTATTAAAATCAGCGCCAATAGCCGCCATTTCATCATGAGAAGCAATTGTAATCGAAGCGCACAAATCGCCTTTGGCCACTGCTTCCGTAGCGATTTTCAGTTTTTTTACATTTTCTGAAATAGATAAATGGAGCGCATAAAAAACATAGAACAGCAGTCCTAATAGAATGATCAGGAAAACTACAATCACTCTTTCTATATTTTCCTGCCGTGACAACCGCTGCTGCAAAGTTTCATCTAACAGCTTCATCCCTTGATCATAAAAAACGTAGGCGCCTTGAATCATATCTGTCGTTGTTTTAAAATAAGTCTGAGAATCTTGCGAAATAGATGAAGCTCGCAAAATATCCTTATCTAAAGTGGTTAAAAGACCATTCATTTGCCCGGAAACAGCTTCACTCCCAGCAGATAGGTTTTGTGAAAAAACCAGGCTTTGCTGATAGACGATCTGGAAACCGAACCCAAAAGTTTGTGAATTTCTTTCTAATTCTTTAGCAAGCAGCATGATATCAAGTCGATCTTGCTCTGTTATCGCCTTTTTGGCAAAAATCCCGGCTCCTTTACCGCGCGCTTGCCCCATCAACTCAATCGTAGGAAGCAATACCTCATTCAAATTACTAATCAAATAGTTTGTGTCCAGCTTAGGATCTATGGCTAAATTCGATTCAACACCAATGGAACGATTGAGAAGCAGAAGTTGCCCAATTAATAAGGTGTGGCGGCGAAAACTATCAGAAGCGGTAAACCGTCCCGCCCCGCTCTGTAGTTCACCCCATTCACTCAGACTAGCATTCAGCTGTTTTTCGGCTTGTGCTGAAAGCGGCATTTTCACTTGAAGCTGCGTAATCTTTTGAAAATCTCCAGAAATCTTTTCGCGCTTTTCTATTAATTTATTACCAAAAGACTTGTCACCACTTAAATAAGCATTGGTCATGCCGCGATGTTGCTGTATATCATCAATCAGTTCGCGAATGGATTGACTATAAGCGACTCCCAAGCGCTCCTTGGCTAAAAAATTAATTTGTTCATGAACCTGATTTACGATCATATATAACGCCAATAGCAGGGGAATCAGAAAAATAAGTCCTACAAGCAAAAATTTGCGTGAAAAAGCGCTCTTATCTAAGATATACAAAATAGGTTTAAACAAGCCTTTCATGCGAATCATCCCCTCTCAATTGAATAAAAAATCCGTCCTTTTCAAATTTTATTCTATTTTAACATTTTTCGACATTTAGGTATAAAGTCCCTGCCGCATTACAAAAAAAATCTGAAAATATTAAAAAGATCCTCCTGACGAAATTTATCATCAGGAGGATCTTTTTATCACGTATTTTCTAATCAGAGCTAAATTGATATACCGTCGTAGAGGTAAACTTTTGTTCTGGCAAAAGAATGGTACTGGGGAAATGTCCCTTATTAGGTGAGTCGGGAAAATGCTGTGTCTCTAGGGCCAGCGCACTACGACAAAGATAAGCCTTACCGCCTTTCCCCGTGTCACGCGGCGCTGTTCCCGTTAAATAATTGCCAGAATAAAATTGCAAGCCCGGTTCAGTTGTGAAAATTTTCATCAACCTGCCGCACTTTGGTTCATAGACCGTCGCCGCCAACGTCAAGGCGTCTGGCTCTGGTTTATTCAGCACCCAATTTAAATCATACCCCTTGCCATAGGCTAACTGTTCATCCTGCCAGTCAATTCGTTCGCCAATGGTCCTAAGCTCCCTAAAATCAAAGGGCGTATCAGCAACAGAACGAATTTCGCCGGTGGGTATCAAATCTTTGCCTACAGGTGTAATAAAATCACCATTAATAAGAAGTTGATGTCCTAAAATAGAAGGATTCCCTTCGCCAGCTAGATTCCAAAAAGTATGATTCGTAAAATTAACAATCGTAGGCTGATCAGTGACGGCCTCATAGTCAAGGCGCAGTTCCCCTTGATCGGTCAATCGATACTGAACTTTAAAATCACAGGTTCCGGGATAGCCTTCTTCGCCATCCTGAAAGGAATAAGTTAGACTCAAGCAATTTGCCGCTAGTTGCTTTGCCGTGAAAACAACAAAACGTGATCCGGCCACCCCGCCATGCAAATGATTTTTTCCGTCGTTTAGTGACAGTTGATAACTTTTCCCTCGCAAGGAAAACATACCTGCACCAATCCGATTTGCAAAGCGGCCAATTGTCGCCCCCATAGAAGGCTGTCCGGCAAAGACATCGTCTAGTGAATCATAGCCGAGAACAATATCTGCAAGCTTTCCCCGGCGATCTGGTGTTGTTAATGAAACCAGACGACCGCCATAATTTGTAATTTGCGCTTCAAATCCCAGCTGATTCGTTAACGTAAATAAAGCAACATCCTTGTCGGCAATACACGCCTTATAAGCTGCTTCCTGGAGCTCCATTTACTGTACCGCCTGAATTTGAGCAATCACGTCTTTATATTCAGGATAATTATTATACATTGGTTCTACTGCTTTGCGGAAAGGCGCTTTATCGGGGGTTGATATAATAACGCCTTTATTTTTCAACTCATTAATCGATTTTGTCGTGTAATCAGCCCATACTTGCTTTTGGAAAACACCCGAATCAATGGCTGCCTGCATCACAATTTTCTGATCTTCTGGCGAAAGTGTATCCCATACCTTTTTACTCATAATAACAACTTCTGGAACCATAGCATGTTCATCTAGTGAAAAGTACTTACAGACTTCATAATGTTTTGCTGACCAAAGACTCGGCGGATTATTTTCTGCACCGTCAATAATGCCTGTTTGTAACCCACTATAAACTTCACCATAGCCCATAGCGGTTGCCGAAGCGCCTAAAGCATTGACCATATCCACAAAAATCTTACTTTGTTGAACGCGAATTTTTTGCCCTTGCGCATCAGCTGGTGAATTGATTGGTTTATTCTTGGTATAAAAACTCCGCGCTCCAGAATCATAGTAAGCCAAGCCGATGAGATTGCTCTTTTCCATTTCCTTCAACATGTTCTTGCCAATATCGCCATCTAATACCTTCCAAAAATGTGTTGCATCACGGAATAAAAAGGGCATGGAAAGAACGCCCATATTCGGTGAAAAACTAGCTAGCGGCGCCGAATTAACACGACTGATGGCGATGGTCCCCATTTGGGTCATTTCAATCGTTTCTTTTTCGCCCCCTAATTGACCACCGGAATAAACTTGCATTTTAATTCGTCCCTGCGTTCTTTCGTCTAGAAGCTGGGCCATTTTTTTCAAACCGAGTACGGTAGGATAATCATCGGGCTGATTGTCAGCTGCTTTGAAAACAATCTCTTTCTTTTGTACTGGCGCTTGTGAAGAGGAGCCGCAGCCAACAAGCAATGCCGTCGCTGCAAAAACTCCCAGGATCCCTGCTGTCATCCATTTTAAGTGTTTCATCATGCACCCTCCTTTTGTAAGTAGCCCAAAACCATCAGTGACGTCTATTCCCTCCTTTATATTGAATTAAGTTGGACTGCTTCGCCAGCTCGCCTCAAGGCATAAACAGTTTCGGCAAAGTCATAGTCACGGCCGGAACATAGGTTACGAGCAGCAAAACAATAATTAAAACCGGAATAAATAATAAAATAGCCTTAACTGTACTTTCCAAAGTACATTTCGCAATAGCACACCCCACAAAAAGAGCTGTACCGACTGGCGGGTGAACTAAACCAATCGATAAGTTTAATAACAGCATAATGCCAAAATGAACTGGGTCCATACCAATACTTATAGCTATGGGCAGGAAAATAGGCGTTAAAATCAAGATAGATGCCGCCATATCCATAAAAAAGCCAATAATCAATACAAAGAGATTAATAATTAAAATAACATAAGCAGGGTCACGCGTAACCGAAGCAATCCCGCTAGCAATCGTTTGCGGAATATGTTCATAAGCCATAATCCAGCCAAAGGCCGATGAGGTAGCCACCAGAAAAAATACCATACCACAAGTAACAGCGACCTTTTCTAAAATCTCTGGCAGAGCTGACCATTTCAATTCTTTATAATAAAATACCGTAAGCAATAGCGCATAGACACAAGCAATGGCCCCAGACTCTGTCGCGGTAAATATCCCTGAAACAATGCCACCAACAATAATAATCGCTACAGTCAAACTAAGAAAACCGTCTTTTAAAGCCAGCCACGTTTCTTTTAAACTACGCGCTGGTTCTTTGGCATAATTGCGCTTTACAGCAAGAAAATAGCTGACCGCCATCAAACCTAACGCAATAAGCAATCCTGGAATATAACCCGCCAAAAACATGGCGCCAATTGATACCGTTCCGCCAGCCGCTACGGCAAAAATGATCGCATTATGGCTTGGCGGCAAAATAATACCTGTCGTCGAAGAACAGACGGTAACAGATACAGCAAAATCCTTCCCATAGCCTTTTCGTTCCATCATCGGAATTAATACCGGACCGACAGAAGCTACATCCGCTACAGAAGATCCAGTAGTTCCGCCGAAAAACATGCTTGCTACAATATTAACCATAGCTAAACCGCCGCGCATGCGCCCTACAAGAACATTGGCAAAATCTACAATGCGTCGAGCGATCCCGCCTTGTGACATAATATGACCAGCCAAGATAAAAAAGGGGATTGTCATAAGCGGAAACGAATCCAGTGAGGCTACCATTCTTTGCGCCAGCGGTGTAAGCGGAATATCGGAATAAAAACAAGTTATCAGCGAAGAAATTCCTAAACTAAAAGCAATCGGTATGCGAAGCACCATTAACAGAATAAATGATCCAAGTAGTACTACAACTCCTAAATCCACTTTACTCCCCCCCGCCTTGCCGCAACAATCGCACGAGTCTTTCCAGAGAAAAGATCAGAATTAAAGCAAAGCTCACAGGTAATGCCGCGTAAACGTAAGCAACAGGAATATGAAGCGCTGGCGAGGTTTGTTGCAAAGTGAGTTCCACCATGGAAAGTCCTTCATTAAATAAAATGCCTGTATACGTTAAAATCAATATGTATTTTAAGATAGCTAAAGGGTGCTGCAACACCTGAGGAAATAAATCGGCAAAATAATGCAGAGCCATGTGAGAATTGCGACGGACGCCTACGGCAATTCCAATCATGCCAAACCAAATCATTAGATACACAGCTAATTCTTCCGACCAAGGCGGCGTATACTTTAAAACATAACGTTGAAACACTTGATAGGACACTAGGGCAACCATTGTTATAGTAAGAACAACCATAACGAATTCAGCAGTCCTTGCTAAATAACCAATGGGGCCATGAAACTCCTCTACTTCCTCGCTTTTCATAAAGGAAACCTCCTTCTTGGTTAGCTTTCTCCCTGCAAGTTAATTCACTTAATTAATTATATATTTTGATAATTATATTTTTTTTAAGAAATTCCTGCTGACTCGTTTGAATTTTTTGCATAAATTATTGCCGACTTTGTTTTGCTGTAAACAAGGAAATACTTTAAGCTAAATCGAAATCTGTATCATTAAGTAATTTGATATTTCTAGAAATGAGCGATCTTCCTATGATCCTACCGTCTTGGCCTCACCGCAACTGGACGCAAATCCCCTTCATTTTGCTTGTCGTCGGCCTTTCTTTGCTGATTCGAAAAATATTCTTAGCGCAATTAGGCGCCACTCTGCCTTACGTAACTTTTTATCCTGCCGCTTTTTTAGCCGCTCTTTTCGGCGGATTTCGCGCGGGGGTAGCCGCCACGCTTTGTTCTTTAATCGCTGCTTATATTTTTATTATTGATATCCGATCTATTCCGAGTTTCAAGATCATTGACTATGTGATTCAAGCTGCTTTCCCGCTAATTTCTATTGCCAACTCGTATTTAATCGAAAAAATTTATTTGATACGCGATCGTGATCGAAATCATTCCCAAGACTTGCTAAAAGTCAATCAAGATCTATTACAACAAAAAACTAACTATCAAGCTTTAGTGGAAAATCTCCCCTTTCTAATTATTCGATTGAATAAAAACCTAGACTTTTTATATGTTAATCCTTTATTTGAACAAGAAACCGGTAAGACACTGATTGAGCTTACGGAAAACGCTTGGTCTGTTTTAGGAATTCCTACTGATACATTTACAACCTTTCAACAGCATGCCCAAACTGTCTTTAAGACAAATCAAACCATCCAGTATGAAACCTCACTCAATTTATCGAAAGGGCAAAGCCACTATGCTGTATCAATTATTCCTGAAGGCGGCAGCGGTTACAAAACAGAAACAGTCTTAGTTGTAGCCAGAGACTTAACAGAAGAAAAACAGTTACAAAAAGAATTAATCCGTTTAGATCGGCTAAATATCATCGGCGAGATGGCGGCAAGCATTGGTCATGAACTGCGTAATCCGCTAACGACGATTAAGGGCTATTTGCAATACTTTTCAAGTCGAAATATTTATCCCCAGCATAAAGAACAATTTGCAACAATGATCGAAGAATTAGACCGCGCCAATGCCATCATTACCGAATTTTTATCGCTCGCTAAAAACAAGGCAATTACCCTTGAAATAACCAATCTAAATGAAAATATCGAAGCAATCCTGCCGTTATTGCAAGCCGAAGCGAATCTTTCAGAACATACGATTCATTTGGAGCTAGAATCGCTTCCGACACTTTTGCTTGATAAAAAAGCAATTCGCCAAGTTCTCCTAAATCTTGTCCGCAATGCTTTAGAAGCATCACCGCCAGGCGCTCCCATTCTAATAAAAACAACGGCCGAAACAGACGGTATCTGCTTATCTGTTCGCGATTTCGGCCTCGGTATTCCCCCAGACGTTATGGAAAAATTAGGAACCCCCTTTGTGACCACCAAGGACAATGGAACAGGCCTTGGTTTATCTGTCTGCTATCGAATTGCTGACCGCCATCACGCTAAACTAGAAATCACGACAAGTCGTAAAGGAACGATGATTGCCGTAAAATTTCCACCGCCGACTTAAACTTTGCTATGTAAAAGGGACCTGCAACGAAAGTTGCAAGTCCCTTTTACGCTTTTTCCTAGTTTGTTAAAACTGTTAATAGCTTAGTTGTTACTAATGGTCCTCATGAAAAACCTGCCGAATGAAAAACATCGTATCCACAGGCGATGTTTTTGCTTCATAGCCTAAATCAAAAAATAATTGTCTTACAAATTCGCCCTCAGTCTCAGAAACTGCTTGGACAGTTTTCATTTCCCTAAGGACTTGTTTCAATTCACCGCTATCCATCAAATCCATAATTTTGCGGCCTTTATCAAGACCGATCAAGAATAGAAAAATAGCAACTTTTCGTACGTTATTCATAGAAAGTAATCCTCTCACTATTAAACAAATTCATTGATTCATGCTGCAGCGTAGCGCAAATTCCGCCTTTAGCGCTGGTCCTCAGCGTTGTTTTTGGGACTTAGCGCTAGGTCGCTTCATGGCGCGAATCGCAGCTTTCGTTTCCGGGGAAATACGATAAGATTCAGTAATTTTCTGCAGTGCTTTATTATAGGTAAAATCATCTAACTGATTGGCTTGAAGATATTCATTTGTTGCATCAGGTAAATGAATATAACAAAGTGATAACGCCCAAGCTACCGCCATTTTTACATAATAGCCCTCATGGCTGATTTGATCAAATAGCGAAAAAATCTGCGGCAAATAGGCTTCTTCAATATAAAACTCTAAGATCATAACGACAGCAAAACGCACCTCATATTCTTGCTGTGAAAAAAAGTAAGGCTGTAGAAAAGTCCAGACAGCCGCTTTATGGTCGTGAGTAAATTTTAATCCGCCGCAGAAACTATCACAGACAGACCAGCTATGAATTTTCGGTACAAAAGCAGTCACATAAGCGAATCTTTCCGGCAACTCCATGGGAGCATAACCGATCACCATTCCCTGTATCATTACTTCTTCAAAGTAATCACTCGGCGCTTGCGCCAAAAAGGAGCGCCAATCGCCGCGAGCAATTTCTTTGGCTAACTGTCGGAGCTTAGGCAACCGTACTCCCAGAATCGTTTCTGCTGCAAGGTTAGGCAGCAAAGAAGCTGAAAATTTCTGGTAGTCCTTTTCCGCCAAGCACAAAAGTTTTTCCCGTAAATTTTCCGTCATCGTTATACCTCGTACAGCGAACGCAACAAAGCGATTTCAGCGGCATACCCTTCATTATCATTCGGCGTTTCCAGGAAAAATGGCAAATGCTTCAGTTTAGGATGATTAATAATACGTTGAATGGCAGGCAGACCTAATGCGCCTTCACCGATTTTTTCATGGCGATCTTTATGACTGGCAAAAGGATTTTTACTGTCATTTAAGTGAATTGCTTTCAATTTTTCTAGTCCAATCACCGCATCGAATTCGCTGAGTACACCATCAAGATCATTCACAATATCATAACCAGCATCATAGACATGGCAGGTATCAAGGCAAACACCTAGTTTTCCAGGTAGCTTCGTCAATTCAATAATCGCTTGTAATTCCTGAAAAGTGCTGCCAACTTCAGAGCCTTTTCCCGCCATCGTTTCAAGTAACACTGTCGTAGTCATAGTCTCTGTCATTGTCCTATTTAATAACGCAGCAATCAGCGAAATACCTGCTTCTATGCCTTGTCCTACATGACTGCCGGGATGAAAATTATAATAATTATGGGGCGTATACTCCATGCGGTTTAAATCATCCGTCATGGTCCGAAAGGCAAAATCCCTTACTTTTTCATCGGCCGAACAAGCATTGAGCGTATACGGCGCATGAGCCAACAAGGTCGTAAATTCTTGCTCCTTAGCCAAAGTTAGAAATTTGGTAACATCCGCTTCATTAATCTCTTTTGCCTTGCCGCCCCGGGGATTGCGGGTAAAAAATTGAAAAGTATTGCCGCCTAGGGCGACAGCTTCTTTTCCCATATGAAAATATCCCTTAGCGGCTGACAAATGACAACCTATATTTAGCATAATCTTTTTCCTTCCCTGACTTTTCTATTCTTGCCAGCCTTTACACACATCAACCCATTCCTGGCACTTTGCATAGTTTTCTAGTTCAGGAATTGTTAGCTCAATGGCGCTATTGGCACTGCCACAAGCAGGAAATACAGTGGTAAATCGCTTCAAAGATACATCCATATATACTGGAATGCCTGTATTTATACCAAAGGGGCAGACACCGCCGACGGCGTGACCAACTAATGGTTCCACTTCGTCAAAACCTAGCATTTTCGCTTTTTCTCCAAAAAATTCTTTATATTTACGATTATCAATTTTAGCATCACCAGCAGCAACTACAAGCAGTACACTCTCGCCGGATCGAAACGACAGGGTTTTGGCAATCCGCTCTGGCTCACAATGCAAGGCCTGCGCTGCTAATTCGACTGTCGCACTTGATTCAGCCAGCTCTAATACGCGTTCCGTCATGCCAAATTGTTTAAAATAATTTTTTACCCGATCAATTGACATAGAAACCTCCTGAAAAGCTTGTTTTGTTTATCATTATAGCATTGCACTAAAGAGGGTACAATCTGCATGATCTCCTTTCCGGCGGGAATAATAAGAAAAAATCAAAGGAGGCCATTCTATGCCATTGAGTCAAAAAGAAAAACAGTTGCTGCAAGATCAAAAATCGCATGAAGAAGTCTGTATCAAAAAATATCAAGCTTACGCCAATCAGGCAACCGACCCGCAGCTTCAGCAGTTATTTCAGTCTTTCGCTCAAAAAGAACAAACCCATTTACAGACTATTAACTCCCTCTTACAAGGTCAGACTCCCGCTATGAATCAAACATCAGCAAGTAGCTCCGCCCAGAATCAAAGCTCGTCCGCATCATCCGGTCAAGCTACTTCATCCAGTCAGTCTGGAACATCAAACAGTCAAGCTTCGATGACTTCGTCCAAGGCAAGCACAACATCACAAAATACTTCTACCACAGCTACTGCCTCTAAAGAAGATGCAACGCTTTGCTCTGATATGCTTATGACCGAAAAATATGTTTCCGGCGCTTACAATACAGCAATCTTTGAGTTTACTGATCCCCAAATTCGACAGACTTTAAATCATATTCAAAAAGAAGAACAAGAACATGGCGAAGGCTTATTTCAGTATATGAATAGCCACAATATGTACCAGGTTCAGTAATATAAATGGCTATAATCTCAGTAAAAGAAGCACTGCTAAAATTTATTCTAGCAGTGCTTCTTCTTATGCTCACTTAGCGGTAACGACTCCGTTCATAAGGTTTTGGCCAAATAATGTCTTCTCTCAGTTCATGGGCGGTAGCAAGCGGCCAGTAGGGATTTCGAAGCAATTCCCGTCCCAAAAACAGCAGATCAATCCCCCCTTTAATGATCTGTTCGGCTTGAACCGCCTCGGTAATAAGACCACCGCCAATAACAGGAAGTCCCGTAAGTTCTTTGATTGTCATAGCAAAGCCGATTTGATAGCCAGGATAGGCTTTAGGCGCAAGGGGCGTTACAGCACCAGAGCTCACATCAATAAGATCAATTCCCTTTTCTTTCACCAAATTCAGCATAACAGCAATATCTTCTGGAGTATTTCCTGCAGTATCATAATCGTGAGCTGATACACGCACAATGAGCGGCATTTCAGCTGGAATCACCCGACGGACAGCCTCAATGACTTCGCCTAAAAACCGAGCTCGATTTTCCGGCGATCCGCCATATTCATCGTTTCGTTGATTGGCTAATGGCGAAAGAAACTGATTAAGAAGATAGCCGTGAGCTCCGTGAATTTCAATAGCATCAAACCCCGCCGCCACAGCCCGGCGCGCCGCTTGAGCAAAATTCATTGTAATTACCTGAATTTCCATTTTAGACAAAGCCTGTGGCATCCGATCTTCTGGCCCAAAGGGCACTGCGGACGGCGCTACAGGCAGAAGTGACTCCACTTGACTTTTCCGTCCCGCATGGTTTAATTGAATAGCAATTTTACTGTTATATTTGTGAACTTCCGTTACAATTCGGCGCAAATTCGTCACTTGCTCATCATCCCATAGACCTAAGTCCTGTGAAGAAATTCGACCGCCCGGCTCCACTCCTGTCGCTTCTATGATAATCAGTCCCGCTCCGCCAACTGCCCGGGATGTATAATGGACAAAGTGCCAATCTGTCGCCTTACCATCAGCCAAAGCTGAATATTGGCACATAGGAGCCATCACAATGCGGTTTGCCAGAGTCATTTTTTTTAGCTGAAATGAATGAAAAAGCATAAGAAAAGCCCCCTTGATAATCATTTTCTATAGCTTCCACTTCGCTATAAAAACATTCTATCCTGCTATTCTAGCAAAGATTCCCCATAAAATTTTATTTTCCCACTGTCATTTGATGAATGAGCCGTTTCGTCGGCAAAACGATTAAGAATAGCAAGCAAATAAGGAGCTCTGGTACAAGGTAAGTGGCATTAAACACAAAAGAATACCAGTAAGGTGACATGTCTGGCGGTGCGTAGCTAGCAAAGAAAACAGCACCTGAAATAAAATGACAAAACAACCGTCCACTGCAACCAACTACCGCTCCCAGCAAAGGTTTCGTTTTAAAATATCCTGCTAATCCTAGCGCCATATAAGGTAAGGGATAATCAAAGAGAACCTGTATGGGATGGAGTATATAGGGATCTTGCAGCAAATTAATCAGGCCGTAAACAAATCCGCCTAGGTAACCGCCTATCGGTCCGTAGGCATAGGCAAGAAACAGCAGTGGCAACATGCCGCCTAACGTAATGCTGCCGCCTTGAGGCATATGATACAGACGGAACATATGTAAAATAACAGTCAGAGCTACCATCAACCCCACATGAACGATCATGCGGACCGTAATGATTGGTTTTCGCATATTAATATTTTCCTTCTTTCCGTTCCCAATTCAAATAGACGCCTAAGGCGCCTTCGCCAAGACTGACTTCAACTAGGTTTTCCGTGTCGTCCCTAGCTTGACTGCGATTACTAATCGCATAAGGCAGAGAATTTTTTAAGAGAACCTCTGTTAACGGCCAATGAACCCCAGCAATCGAAACGTCCTTGCAAATAGATGCTAACGGCAGCAGTGATATTACGGATGGGTTCTCAGCAAACTCCAAAGATACCGTTTCTCCTCCAGCAAGCAGCAGCAAAACTTCCCGCTCATCAGCGATTCCTAGCGTGCAAAGCCCCTGTTCTTTAAACCCCTGCAACGAATATACATTGCTAAAGGCATGATCAAAGCGGCCGCCCCATCCGCCTGTCAACAAAACTGCGTAGCCACTATTGAGCTGCTTCGCCCGCTGCAGGGCTAATTGCAAATCTGTTAAATCTTTTTCCGGCGGATGAGCTTCGATTGGTATAGCGAGCTTCGTCGCCCAACACCAGCCTGCTTCTGTCGCACTATCGCCATCACCAATCAACCGTTCTGGCTGAACGCCGCTATTTCTACAACTATCAACACCGCTATCAACAGCCCATACCGAAAACCTTGACGCAACTTGCTTCAACCAATTCTTGTCAGGCTTTCTCCCGCCAGCTACAATAAGCAGTTGATGCTTAGGCAATGTTCTACTAAATGTACACCGGACCTGCGGTAAATCTAAAACGCTCAATACGTTCCCTCCTGGTCATCCCTAATCCAATCTACTATTCTTACTTCTAGAAATAGTGAGTAGAGAGCATCGCAATCACGATTTTATTCGACGACAACCGATAATCCCCTGTTTTTCTTTGGCAATCCATTTAAATCAATTTTAACTTAAACTAACTAAAACAATTTCGCTAAAAGAAATAGGTTGGTTTTAATCTTGTTATTTTCAGTTATTCTAGAAAAATATTGCATCATGAGAAAAAGCATTTTATAATAAAAAAGAAATAATTGCACAATGAAGTGCCGACAGAAACATTCTGTCGGCACTTTTTTAATACCGCCCATATAAAACACATCACCAAAGGAGGCTATTTCTCATGAAGCATCCAGCTACAGCACTAGCCTTACTCCCTGCCCCTGGTAATGGACTCGGCCTTCTCTTTATGGAAGACGCCTTAGCAATGTCTAAACAAGCAGTTTCGGCGGTCGAAACAAACGCCGAGACCGCTTTCCCTGTGATTACACCCCTGCACAGGCGTCTTACTTCCCTTTACCTCGCCAACCCATTTTGGAACGACTTTCGTCTGCTAAATTATTTTGAAAAACAGGGTATCCCTTTAACTCATAGTAAGCTGAAACAACTGAAACAAGAGTGTTCCTTAGAAGACCGCGACTCCGTCTGCGCCACCTTAATCCATCTGACCACAGAGGGCGGGCTAGAGTTAACAGAAAATCAGCTTCGCTTTATTGAACGAACAAGGCCGGAATTTCGTGATCGAGATATACGCTCCCAAAAACCAGGTGAAGTACTACTGTATAAACGACTGTTCGGCCGCGGCCTTGGCAACTTTGGTCGTCTCTATTTTCACACCTTTGTTGATATGTATACCAAACAAGCTATTAGCCACCTAAGTCCCTATCGTACCATCGCTGCTGGAAAAAAAGTCTTCGAAACTCATATTCTGCCTGCCTATCGCGCCCAAAACTATCCAGTACTGACTGTTTTTCATTCCACGCAGGACAATAATGACTTAAAAGAATATCAAGCCATTAGCAAGCAAGACTTTCCTGCCAAAACGCCAGATTGGCTCCTTACCGACCGCAGTTTCGGCATCATCGAAAAACTAGAGCACTATCTTGTTCAAAAAGGCTTATTCAGTAAAACCCCAGAATCCTTCGCCGCATTACAGCATTGCATTGATCAGTGGCTGGAGGATTTCCCCAGCCACTGATGTCTCTCTGCTATATAATGATTTAGATCCGATTAAAATCATAATTGGGAAGGTTTAGCTACAAGCCACTGCTGCCTTTGCTGATCTTTGGGCAGCATATGAGCGTCAAACCACATATAAAAGAACTTTTCTGCTGGCATAACAACGTAGCCATCCTGCCAATGATCGGCCGTATCATATGAGTCAGCCAATATGACTACATCATCAGCAACCGTGTCGGTTCCTAAAGTGTCATAGCCAATGATTGCGCGCCAATGACCGCCCCAATCAATATTTTCTACAAGCACGGGCGTATTTTCTTTTAAATTTCCCACGACAAAATCTTTAAATTCTTTTGGTGAAGCAAAGGTCGTACCATCCTTACCAGCACTTGTCAGGCTTGACTTTACATCCCAGCCGATTTTCTTAAAAAACGTAACCATGCCTTTCGTATCTGTGCCGACTTCCGGCTTGGTTCCCATAATTTTGGCAATCTCTAATTCATTCCAACTGGTATTGTCAAAGTGATACAGCACCGTTAACGCAGCCGCAGGACCGCAAGTAATTTCGGTTGTCTGCTGATAGGTCTTATAATTTGTTAAAATCGTAAGAGTTTCTGATGATTTCATATGGTAGAAATCAAGCTTTGTATAGTAAGGTGAATTTTTAACATTCCCGATTCCCTGATAGGCAGAAGCACCTTCCTTTGTTGTGTCAAAGCCGCTTGGATAAGGTATTACAGAACTTTCTACCATCGAATTAGCGATTTCGCCGGAAGCCGCCGCTACCCCAGCGCCAAAAACTCCATAAACGCCTAGAGTTACGGCCAAAAGAACTGTTCCCCATACTTTATTACGCATCAAATCACTCCTTTCTAGATTTACTATTCGCCTAAAATTTTGCAAAATCCTGTAGCGGTCTTGCCAACAAGAAACCGCTTAATTACATGCGATTTTATTTTTCGCAAGGAAGCAAAACTTGAAATAGACTACCTTCACCGGCTACACTTTCCACTCGCACTTGTCCGCCGTGATTTTCCACAAGCTGCTTTACAATTGCCAGCCCAATACCGGAACCGCCACTTTTACGATCTCGCGATTTATCACCGCGGTAAAAGTGATCAAATACATGAGGCAGATCTTCCGGCGAAATGCCTGGTCCATGATCTTTTACCGTAACCTTTAGCCACGAAGCTGTTTTCTCTGCCTGAAGCGAAGCCGCCACCTCAATTTCTCCGTCTGACGGTGAATACCGAATGGCATTTCCTAAAATATTATAGAAGACCTGACACATCCGGTCTACATCCACTGTAACCTGCGGTAAGTTTTCCGCCAAAATCAGATTAATACTTAGGTGTTTTTCTTCCGCTAACGGTCGCAGCATCGAAACAGTTCTAGTAAGTAGCTGACTCAAATCAATAGATTCTTTCTCCAAAACCAATTGGCGAACTTCTGCTAAAGATAAATCGCGCAAATCCCGTATCAAGCGATTTAAACGAACAGCCTCTTCATGCAGCGAGCTCAATTGTTCCTTGTTCGGTGCAATAACTCCGTCAACCATGGCCTCCAGATTCCCCTGGATAATTGCCAGTGGCGTCCGCAGTTCGTGGGCAATATTAGCGAGCAGTTGCCGTCTTAACTGATTGTTTGCCGCAAGGGTTTCCGACATGCGATTAAAGATCACAGCCAAATGACCCACCTCGTCATTTGCTGTAACCTGAACCGTTTCGCCTAAATGGCCTTGCTCAATCTGTTGGGCCGCCTGACTGAGTTTCCGCAAGGGAATCGTAATACTGCGGGCTAATAAATAGCTGACAGCCAACGCGACAAGCAGAATAATCAACCCCACCCAAACAAGCGATTGATGAACCGATGATAAAAAAACATCCTCTAAGGGACCCATTAAGATAGCTTGTCCCGACTGACCATTCATACTATGAAGCATCGGTCCGCCATGATTCATCTGCAGTTGCTGCCCGACTAAATACTCCTGAAACAATTGCGTCATCTGATAATTAGCTAGATAAATTAGAACTAAGACCGTTACAGCCACAATGAAAAAAGTTAAGCCTGTGATGCGGTAGGTTATGCTCTGTAGCTTATTCATAGCTGCCACTGGCAAATTTGTAGCCAACTCCATACACCGTCAAAATCCACTGCGGTTCGCGGGGATTTTCCTCCAGCTTGCGGCGAAGATTCTTAATATGAGCGTCAATCGTCCGTTCATACCCTTCAAAACTATAACCCTGGATTTGTTCAACAATTTGTAAGCGGCTAAAAACTTTACCAGGATTGGCAGCGAAAAGCTCCAGCAATTTAAACTCTGTCGGCGTTACCTCAATAAGCTGATCACCTTTCTTTACTTGATAGCCCACAAGATCCACGGTCAATTGACCAAGTCGAATCGCTTCTCGACCCGATACTTCTTTATAAGAACGTCGTAAAATGGCCTTTGCCCTAGCTACGACTTCTTTCGGACTAAAGGGCTTCGTCACATAATCATCGGCGCCAATCTCCAATCCAACTAGCCGATCACTTTCTTCATCCCTAGCTGTCAACATGAGAATCGGTAAATCGCTTTCCCGCCGGATCTTCCGACAGACTTCCCAACCATCAAGACCTGGCAGCATCAAATCAAGAATCATAATATCAGGCTTTTTTTCTCTGGCGGCATTTAAAGCATCAAGGCCGTTAGCCGCCTTATAAACAGTAAAACCTTCTCGATCAAAATAGGTTTGCAAAAGCTGCACGAGCTTTATATCATCATCAACAAGTAAAACCGAATAGGAAGCCAACTTGCATCATTCCTCCTTATTGCCCCGCATCATTTCCTGGTAGGTTTGTAATTCTCTTATTCTTCTTATCATAGCAGGCAATTATGAAAAACTCATGAAGAAATTCTGCCAAGCTGCTAATTTCTTCTATTCTATCTTACTTCACCACGTTCCAAAATCAAAGCAGTCTTTGTTTCGCCAACTTCCTGACCGTGAGTATACCCGACAACAGTAAAATCTTGTGCTAGCCTATTAGCCCACGCTTCATAGTTAGGATCTTTGCCTCTCACACAAGAAGAAAGATGTACTACATCAACCTCTTTTTTCTTTAAGGAAGCAATTTTCTTTTCCATATCGCCGCCGTTATGGGTAAAAGCGACAAGTTCTACTTCTTCCATCCCTTTATAGCGGGCAAAAGAATCCTGCCGCTGAAAGAAGGCCTTCATACAACCGCTGCCAGTACACCGCTGCAGCGTTTCTTCTCTTACAATAATTGCAATCTTCATAGTAAGTTCTCCCTTCTTTTTGAAAAAAGTTTTAATTAGATTCATCATAGCAAAAACGGCGACGCCAAACTATGACTTTCCTCACACTCTAAGACGCCCAAATACAAGCATAAAAGTCAGCTAAAGTTCAAAACTAAAGAAGATCACTTTGACCTTAATCTGCTGAAAAAGGGAGGATACTTTATGGATCACCATGCTTTAATTAAAGAAAGACTATTAAAATCCCAAGAAGCGTTACTACAAACTGCTAGCCGCCTGGAAGAAACCGGCCTTGGCGACACACTAGCAGATTCACTTGGCGAGCTTTCCTTATATGACAACCATCCTGGCGACATTGGCGATGAACTATTCGAACGCAGCAAAGATTTAGCTTTAAGAGACAATGAAGCGCTAGAACTCCGTGAAATTGAAGCAGCCCTGGCAAGATTAGAGCAAGGAACTTATGGAATTTGCGAACGCTGCCAAGAAAAAATTGAACCAGAGCGACTAGAGGCCCTGCCAACTGCCGCACGCTGTATTCGCTGCCAACACGAAATCGATGTCATTGATACGACACCCCGACCATTAGAAGAAGAATTGCTCATGCCGCCTTTCGGTCGTACTTTTTTAGATCATGACTCCGATGAAAACGTAGGTTTTGACGGCGAGGACGCCCTCCAAGCTGTATTAAAATTCGGCAGTTCCGATACACCGCAAGATGTATCAGGAACAAGAACATTTGATGTTTGGCCAGACAACGAAGAAAAAGCCGGACTGGTAGAGGCAACAGACGCCATCCCAGCTAGCATCGATGGAAAAAGGAACCATTCCAACGAGCCCAACCAAAGCTGAAAGTAAAAATCAACTTAAATCTTGAATTAAACTGTCCACATCAGACTGTTGTGTGGCCCAACTGGTACAAAATCGCACGGCACTGTGAGTCTCATCAATTTTTTCCCAAAAGGAATAGGAGTATTTATCCGCTAGTTTGGCTAACAGCGTATTAGGCAAAATGGGAAACTGCTGATTCGTCATCGAGTCATAGCGAAAGGCAAAGCCCTGGCGCTCGCAGGCTTGCCGAATTAGCATGGCCATAGCGACAGCATGATGGGAAATCTCGCAGTAAAGCCCATCTTCAAACAACGTTTCAAACTGAATTCCCAGCAGTCGCCCTTTTGCGAGCATGCCGCCGCGCTGTTTTATACTATAGCGAAAATCCTGCTTGAGTACATCATTCGTAATGACAACAGCCTCGCCAAACAGAGCGCCGACTTTCGTACCGCCAATATAAAACACATCACAAAGTGCAGCAATATCCGGTAAAGTCAAATCACTGCCGGGAGCCGCTAAACCATACCCCAGCCTAGCGCCATCAAGAAACAGCGGTAGGCCGCATTCATGGCAAACCTTACTTAAAGCGCATAGCTCCGCCTTCGTGTAAGTCGTGCCATTTTCCGTGGGATGGGAAATATAAACAAGCCCAGGCTGCACCATATGCTCGAACGAAGCATCATTTTTATGCGCCTCATAAAGCTCTTTTACTTGCTGCGCTTGAATCTTGCCATCATCACTTGGCAGCGTCAACACCTTGTGTCCAGTCGCTTCAATGGCCCCTGTCTCATGTACGGCAATATGACCCGTCTCGGCTGCTACCGCCCCTTGATGGGGCCGCAGAATCGATGCAATGACAGTCGTATTGGTCTGTGTTCCGCCAACTAGAAAATGCACATCTGCCCTTTCGGCCTGGCAAGCCTTACGAATATACCCTCTTGCTCTCTCACAATGTTCATCGACGCCATAGCCCGGCGTTTGTTCCTGATTTGTTGCCATTAATCGCTGCATAATACGCTCATGAGCGCCTTCCGTATAGTCACATTCAAAACGTATCATATGTATCCCTCAATCAAGTTTTATTTTGCGTCTTTCTACCAAAAGAACTGCAACAATCTGTTATTTCGCGAAAAATCGGCTAAGTCCTATCACTAGCATAAAACTATACATGGCGCCGCAAAATGCATCCCCATCAAAAAACAGCGCCGCTCTAAGAAAATATCTAGAGCGGCGCTGCCTAATTTATTATTCAAAGATTGATTTTCTGAATCTCCTCATCCAACTCTTGAGACATGGATTGCACGTCAGCTTCCGTAGGCAAATCTATCGTTTTTTGATCTTCCGTATCATCAGGATTATCGAAAACCATAAAACCTGAGCCATCTTTATATTCATAGATTCCTTCCAATACATAGCCCAAATCACGATATTTGACGGCTTCGCTAATGAAACTGCTGCCATTTGCTTTCATAAATATCCCCTCCTCAAACGAGTGTTAACTACAAGGTTATGTCGTATAAACTAGTGACTATTTTGTGACTGGTTTACGACTTCTCTTCTTGTCTTAAGACTAACACTCGCCATATAAAAAGGGGATAAAACTTCCTATTGAAAACATAAAGAAATCATAAAAATCCTAAAGATCCTAAACCTCTTATGAAAACATAAGTCGATAGCCAATTCCCGATTCCGTAATCAAATATTTCGGCCTAGACGGCTCTGTTTCAATCTTTTGTCGCAATTGCCCAATATAGACGCGAATATACTGAATGTCATCGCTTTCTACGCCCCACACCGCTTTTAATAGCTGCCGATGCGTCAACACCTTGCCAGCATTCTTCGCCAGGACTTTCAATAAATCGTACTGAATTGGCGTCAGCTTAATCTCGTTTTCCGCTACGAAAACCTGATGTTTCACTAAATCGATCTTCAAATCGCCGCAGTGAAGCACCTCTTCATTCACTGAGCCAGAGTTCGCCCGCAAGGAAACACGAATTCTGGCCATAAGTTCGCCCACGCCAAAAGGCTTCGTCAAATAATCATTGGCCCCAAGATCAAGGGCTTCCACTTTTTCTGTTTCCTGGTCGCGTGCCGATAAAATGATGATCGGAGTTGTTGACCATTCCCGAATTGTCTTGATCACCGCCTTGCCATCCATATCAGGCAGACCTAAATCGAGCAAAATCAAATCAGGTTTGTGGGCTAAAACCTGGTCAATGCCGCTTTTCCCATTGGCTGCTTCTACAACGCTGTAGGAGTGACCTTCTAAAGAAACTTTTATTAATCTTCGGATTTGAATCTCATCATCTACAATCAACACTTTCGTTTGCTGTCCCATGTTATCCCTCCAACGACAAGGTGAAGACGAAGCGACTTCCCTTATCTAAGCGATTTACAACCCATATTTCGCCGCCATGGGCTTCGATAATGCCTTTGCAAATAGAAAGGCCAAGTCCCGTACCGGCAACACTTTTTTGCGCCTTGCCGCGATAAAACTTCGCAAAAACGTGTTCTAAATCTTCGATAGCAATGCCCTTACCGCTATCAGACACAGATACCAGCAATTTTTTATCATCTACTGCCGCGGTAATTTCAATCGGCTCATTGAGCGGTGAATATTTATTCGCATTATCAACTAGGTTAACAAGTACTTGTTCTAGTAGTACACTATCACCGCGAAATAGCGGAATATCCGGTTCAAGCTGAATCACAATCTCTCGTTCTTGCAAATTTTCATCTAGTCTTTGCAAAGCAGCGCCGATAATATCCTGTATATCGCACCAATCTTTTTTTACTTTCATTGTACCGCTTTCCAACCGAGCCGTATCGAGTAAATTGTTAATAATTCGTTCCATCCGCATGGCGCCTGATTTAATATTATTTTGTAATTCCTCTTGAATTTCAGCGGAGAGAGAAATGGTTCGATCAAGCAGCGTTGAGACTGAGCCAAGAATAGTAGCTAATGGAGTTTTAAGCTCATGCGAAATAGAATTTAATAAAGCCATGCTCAAGCGTTCCGATTCGGCTAGCAGCGCCGCTTTCTGTTCTTCCGCTGCCAATTGTACCCGTTCAATGGCGATAGCGGCCATCGCTCCCCAAGCGTCGATCAAACGCCGCTGTTCTGGCGTAATATTTTTTTCTACCACATGAATGCCTAGAACGCCGAGAGTGCGGCCGCGTGTCCGTAGGGGCAAATACAGAAATGTAGCTGATGGTAACGTTTCCGTGGATCTTCCCGCCAATTGACCATGCTCAAAGGCCCACAGAGCCACGCCTGTTTCACTGGACATATTTTCTATGGTTTCATTCAGCCCAGCCTGTGAAACAATTTCCAGCTGTCCCTTCGCATTGGGCAAAAATACAATAACGCCTCGCTCCAAGGCTTCAGCGGCTGTCACGGCCAGGCGACGAATAATCGCCTCTAGATCTACTAAGGCAGCGACTTCACGACTAAATTCATAGAGTACGCGAATCCGCCGTTCCTGTTGCTCGGCAAAACGCGCTTCATTACGAAGTTTTTCCGTCTGTCCGCCAGCAATAAAAGCAACACAAAGGAAAATAATAAAAGTCCAGATATAGCGAATATCAAGAACATTAAAACTGAAAATAGGCGGCACAAACAAAAAATCAAAAACCACAACCGTACAGGCCGCCGTACAATATGATGGACCTCGCCCCCACCAAGCGGCGCTTAGTAGTACAGGAAGCAAGTACAGCATCGCTACATTCACTAAATCGAGCTGCGGCATAAACCAGCAAAATACAGTGTTGATGAGCATCATGAGAATACCGCCGCTATAGTATCGCCAAGAAAAGCTTTGCTTCTTTTTCAAGGTTTCCACTTTAGGAACATACTCTAACGATTTTTTGCCTTGAATCACATGGATCTGAATGCCGGCACTCTGGCGAATAAGCTGGTCTACAACGGCACCGCCGCGAAGCCATTCCCAAAAACGATTTTTCAGAGGCTTGCCAATTACAATATGAGTAATATTTTCCTGATGGGCGAATGCAAGCATCGTTTCCACCATATCGCGTCCCGATACCGATATCACTTTGCCGCCTAGTTCTTCTGCTAAATGAAGGTTTTGACGCAGACGCTCGCGATCTTGATCGCCTAGTGTCGGGTTATGGGCTGTCTCAATATGCAGCGCGTACCAATCTGATTTCATCGCTGCGGCCATGCGTTTGGCCACACGGATCAAATGAGCCGAAAAAGGGCTGGCGCTGACACAGACAAGCACCTTTTCCCCTGCTGGCCAAGGACCTTCGATCGCATGATCCTGCATATACTCACTCAGCTGCTGATCGACGCGATGCGCCGTAAACCGCAGCGCCATTTCCCTGAGAGCATTAATATTGCCGGGACGAAAAAAACTCTGGAGCGCTCTTTCAGCCTGTCCCGGTAAATAAATCTTGCCTTCTTTGAGCCGCTTCAACAAATCATCAGGCGGAATATCAATGAGTTGAACTTGATCAGCATTTTCCAAAATAGAATCAGGAACAGTCTCTCTGATTTTAACTTCCGTAATATGTTCCACAATATCATTTAAACTTTCGATATGTTGAATATTTAGTGTCGTATAAACATGAATGCCTGCAGCTAACAATTCCTCCACATCTTGAAAGCGACGCACATGACGAGAGCCAGGCACATTTGTATGAGCCAGTTCATCGACTAAAACAAGCTCCGGTTTCCGCTGTAAAATCGCATCAAGATTCATTTCTTGCAGTATTTTACCGCGATATTCTATTGACTGCGGCTCAAGGCGTGGCAAGCCAGAAAGCATGGCCTCCGTTTCTTGGCGGCCATGGGTTTCAATCCAGCCAATAACGATATCAGTCCCTTCACGCAGCCGTTCTTGAGCGCTTTCGAGCATCGCATAAGTTTTACCTACCCCAGCAGCAGCCCCTAAGAAAACAGTAAGCTTGCCGCGTTTTTCCTTACTCGCTTTTTTTAACAACGCTTCGGGATCGCGTCGTATATCATAATGGTTGCCCACAAAAATCCTCCCTCACCTATATAAATAAATTTTTTTATATATAGGAAGAGCAGTTACCGAAAAGTTCGATAACTGCCTAGCATCTGTTTATTATGGATAGTTTGACGAGACTCCGTCAAGCGCTACATTTAAATTCAATACATTCACCTTGTTGACTTTAAATCCGCCAAGATGAGGCGCTTCAATTTGTTTATTTATAATACTTTTCACCGTATCTTCAGAAATTCCTCTTGCCGCGGCAATACGCGCTGCCTGCAAATAAGCGTTTTCTAGTGAAATATCAGGATCAAGACCGCTTGCCGATGCCATAACCGCATCAGCCGGAATTTTCACATCATCAGCCAAGTGATTCTCTGTTCTAAAATCAGCGGCTTTTACGGCAATTCCTTTGATTAATTTTCCACTGGTAGGCCCTAAATTGCTTGCCGACGAATTGGCGGCATCATAGCCATCATCCCCGGCGGCCGATGGCCGACCGTGAAAATATTCGGGCTTAGTAAAATTTTGACCAATTAAAGAAGATCCGATCAGCTTACCATCTTTGGCAAGGAAAGAACCATTGGCTTGCGTGGGAAATAAAGCCTGTGCAGCCCCGGTAATCAGCAAGGGATAGCCAACTCCCGTAATGAGTGTAAGCACAATCAACAGCAGCAAAGCGTTCGCAAATTGCTTAACCATACAAATAACCTCCTTCTCCTTTAGACAAGACCGAATAAAACGAGCAGCATATCAATCGCCTTTATGCCCACAAAGGGAACAATCAAACCGCCAAAGCCATAGAGTAGTAAGTTTTTCTTGAGTATCGCGCTAGCTCCTAACGGTTCATATTTTACGCCCCGCAAGGCCAGCGGAATCAATACCACAATAATCAAGGCATTGAATATAACAGCACTCAAGATCGCGCTCTGCGGCGTAGCAAGCTGCATAATATTTAAAATACCAAGCACAGGATAGGCGCTCATAAACATAGCAGGAATAATAGCAAAATATTTTGCTACGTCATTAGCGATGCTGAAAGTTGTGAGCGCACCGCGCGTCATTAAGAGCTGCTTGCCGATTTCCACCACTTCAATGAGTTTTGTCGGATTGCTGTCAAGGTCAACCATATTCCCTGCTTCCTTAGCCGCCTGGGTTCCGCTGTTCATGGCAACTCCCACATCAGCTTGCGCCAGAGCCGGGGCATCATTCGTGCCATCGCCCGTCATAGCGACAAGCATTCCTTTTTCCTGATATTCACGAATTAATTGTAATTTATTTTCTGGTGTAGCTTCTGCCAGAAAATCATCGACTCCCGCCTCGGCGGCAATGGCTGCAGCAGTTAGAGGATTATCGCCTGTAATCATTACTGTTTTAATGCCCATTTTCCGCAGTTCAGTAAAGCGCTCTTTCATGCCGCCTTTTACAACATCCTTTAAGTAGATCGTACCAAGGACACGCGACTTTTCCGCTACCACCAAGGGCGTCCCGCCACTTTTGGCAACTCTGGCGCAATCCGCTTGGACTTGCTCCGGAAAAAGGCCGCCAAGACCTTCCACATAACGGCGAATCGCATCCATGGCCCCTTTACGAATCTTCGCATCGCCAAAATCCACCCCGCTCATGCGAGTTTGTGCTGTAAAGGTAATAAATAGAGCCTGCAGCTGTTCCATATCCCGTTCGCGAATGTTATAAAGCTGCTTGGCCAGAACAACAATGCTGCGGCCTTCCGGCGTCTCATCAGCCAACGAAGATAACTGCGCGGCATCAGCCAATTCTTCTGATTCAATGCCTGGCGCGGCAATAAACTCGGCGGCCATACGATTTCCCAGGGTAATTGTTCCGGTTTTATCAAGAAGCAGGGCGTCAATATCGCCCGCCGCCTCTACGGCCCGACCAGACATGGCCAGCACATTGTGTTGCAGCAAGCGATCCATACCGGCGATGCCGATGGCACTGAGTAACCCGCCAATGGTCGTCGGAATTAGGCAAACTAGTAGCGCAATCAATACAATCACAGAGATCGTCGTCGATGAGTAGATGGCAAAGGGTTCAATCGTCGCTACAGCAATCAAAAATACGATAGAAAGTCCCACAAGCAAAATCGTCAAGGCAATTTCATTGGGCGTTTTCTGGCGCTTCGCCCCTTCCACCAGACCAATCATGCGATCGAGAAAGGTTTCGCCGGGATTTGCTGTAATACGAATCTTGAGCCAGTCTGACAGCAATTTCGTCCCGCCTGTGACTGAAGATTTATCGCCGCCTGATTCGCGAATGACTGGCGCTGATTCGCCAGTTACAGCACTTTCATCGACAGAGGCAATTCCTTCAATGACTTCCCCATCGCTAGGAATAATATCACCTGGTTCGACAAGTACAAGATCGCCTTTTTGTAGTAGCGCCGCCGAAATAAGTTCGACCTTGTCACCGCAAAATCGTTTAGCCTTCGTATCAGTCCTGGTCTTCCGCAGCGCCTGCGCCTGAGCTTTCCCCCGGCCCTCGGCAAGCGCTTCGGCGAAGTTGGCAAAAAGCACGGTAAACCAAAGCCATAAAGCAATTTGCCCTTCAAAGCGAATATCATTAAGACCACCGCCGAGTATATCGCGCCCCAGCATCGCTGTCGTCATTAGGGAGCCAATCATTACGATAAACATGACAGGATTTTTCACCTGCAACCGTGGGGCAAGTTTGGCAAAGGCTTGCCCTATGGCGGTAAACACCATGGCTTGATTGACTTTTAATTTATTATCCATAGGAATGCCTCCTTAATATAGCTGCCCTTGCAGCATTAATAAATGCTCAACAATTGGGCCTAACGCTAAAGCCGGAAAAAAGGTGAGTGCGCCGACAATCAAAATGACGGCAAATAAGAGTAGTACAAAAAGCCAGCCATGGGTCTGAAAGGTACCTGGCCCTACAGGCGATACTTTCTTGGCAGCCAGACTGCCAGAAATAGCCAGAATGGGAAAGATTACGCCGAAACGGCCTAGCAGCATAGCCGCCGCTAACGTTAAATTATAAAAGGGACTATTGGCGTTAAGTCCGGCAAAGGCGCTGCCATTATTGGCTGATGCTGAGGCATAGGCATAAAGGATTTCGCTGAGTCCATGGGGACCGTTATTATTAATGGCCCCAGTTCCTACATCCAGAACTGACGAAGTGGCGCTGCCCAGCAAAATGCAAATGGAAGGAATCAGCACAGCCAACACAGCCATCTTCATCTCAGGCGCTTCAATCTTTTTCCCGAGGTATTCCGGCGTCCGCCCAACCATAAGCCCCACGATAAATACTGCGAGAATCACAAAGGACATGATACCGTAAAACCCAGCGCCGACACCGCCTAAAACCACTTCGCCCAGCATAAGCTGTATCATGGGAATCATACCGCCAAGCGGCGTAAAACTATCCAGCATAGCATTCACGGCTCCGCACGAAGCGGCTGTCGTAATCGCCGTAAAGAGAACAGATCCGCCTAAACCAAAGCGAACTTCTTTACCTTCCATATTGTTTGGCGCGGCCACGCCCAAATTAGCAATATTAGGATTGCCATACAACTCGCTCGTATAGAGGACACCAAGAAATAAGAGAAACAGCAGCAGCATCGCCGCTAAAATGGCTTTCCCTTGCCGAAAATCGCCGACCATTCGGCCAAAAGCAAGGACAAGGCTAGCGGGAATCAAAAAGATTGCCAGCATTTGCAGAAAATTAGTAAGAGCTGTGGGATTCTCAAAGGGATGAGCTGAGTTAGCATTAAAAAAGCCACCGCCGTTTGTCCCGAGCAGTTTAATGGCCTCCTGCGATGCTACAGGACCCATGGCAATCGTTTGCGCACCGCCTTCGACCGTAGTTACCGTCACATAAGGTGAAAAGTTTTGAATCACGCCTTGTTGAACAAACACAATCGATAACAGAATGGATACAGGCAACAGAATCCACAAAGTGCCGCGAACCATATCCACCCAGTAGTTTCCGATCTTGTCCGTTGTCTTGCGGATCAGGCCGCGAATCAGTGTCATGGCCACAGCAAGTCCCGTAGCAGCAGAAAGGAAATTATGCGCCGTCAAAGCTGTCATCTGCGTAAAATAGCTCATCGTTGACTCGCCGCCATAGGCTTGCCAGTTCGTATTCGTAATAAAGCTAACAGCCGTATTTAGCGCCAAATCCCACGACAAGTTACTTTGCTGCGCCGGATTGAGCGGCAAAACTTCTTGCACTAATTCGGTGATAAAAATAGCCAAAAAGCTAAGTAAATGAAACCATAGCAACGCTTTGCCATATTCTTTCCAATTCATTTCCTGCGCCGGATCAATCGCCGCCGCTTTATAAATCAGCCTTTCTATTGGCCTGCAAAACCAATCGAGAAAAGTGGGCTTGTCGGTAAATACTTTTGTAATATAAAGACTGAATGGCACTGCTAGTAACAGCAGTACAACTATATAGCTTGCAAACAAAAGCACATCGCTGTTCATATTAAAATTCCTCCGGTTTTAGTAAGACGTATACAAGATAAACAAGCAATCCTATAGTCACAATCCCGCTCAATAAATAATCCCCCATATTACTGCCTCCTTTAGATCTGCTTCCTTATCTCGACCTATTTTTTAGTGATTCATTCCTTGTATTTAGCTTAGCATCGGCCATATAAAAAAGGGCTAAAACTTCCCAGTAAACCCATAAAGAAAACATAAAAAGGGCTGTTTCACTAAGCAAAAAACTCGCTTAATGAAACAGCCCTTAAACTGCTTACTAGCAGTTCATCTGGCTTTGCTATGCTATTCAAGTTACTTACTAGCAGTTTTTTCTTCACTGCCGCTTTTCGTCCCGGTCTCACCCGTTCCTGTCTCACTCGTCTCCGGCGACTGACTAGCGGAAGTTTTACCATTCAAATTACTTGATGCTACCTTAGCCCCGCTGACTTTCTCTTTAGCCTTTTCGTCAGATGCTTTCTTGGTTGTTGCCGTAGCCTGTTGTTGCACGCTTCTTTTTACAACGGCCGGAGTATCAGCCACTTTGATTTCCTTGGGCACGGACTGGCTATACTCAGCCGCTTCCTTTTCCATGGCCTGACGATATTTTTCATCCATAGGAATTCCTTGAATCTGCGCGATTTTAGTCCAAAGGCCTTTAATATCAGGCAGCCAGTAGCTCACATCTTGTATCCATAGCGGCGTTCCTTCTACCCAGACCGTTTCCAAACCAGATTTTGCGGCCTGATCCACGATCGGAGCCAACTTGACCATTTCGCCTAGCGACATATCCGTGCGGACTGCCTTAGAAAATTCTTTCACAAGTTCGGGTAGCCGCGTAATAATCTGAGGATTGGTAAATTCCTGCATGACCGCTTTTAAAAACTTTTGTTGTCTGGCAACCCGGCCAATATCGCCTTCTTCATCGCGATACCGCACATACTCAATGGCTGTCCTACCAGTCAAATGCTGTACGCCTGGCTGTAAATTAATGTAGAGCCCGCCGTTGTCATCATAGGGATCGGAATAGTGCATTGCTTTTTCTACATCAATCGTAACTCCGCCGATGGCATCAATCATACGAACAAAACCATTAAAATTAATCGTAACCGTATGATCAATTGGAATTCCTAGTAAGCCTTCGACAGCCGCTTTGGAAAGCTTCACACCGCCAAACGCATAGGCATGATTCATTTTGTCCCAGCCGTGTCCGGGAATTTTGACTCTTGAATCACGGGGAATGGAAAGCATGGTAACTTTCTTTTGATCCTTATCAATTGTCACGACAAAGGCTGTATCAGAACGTCCGACATCATCATCACGTTCATCAACACCAAGCACTAAAATATTGACTTTTCCAGTGCCTAAGTCTGGCACCACTCGCGTTATAACAGACTGACCTGTATCATCTGCCAAAAAATAAGCAGCGCCGACGCCAACAACAAAAGCTAAAAGAAAAAACGAAATCACAAACAACCAGTTTCGTTTCCGTTTTGATTTTCGTTTTGCTAAACGACCTTCCGGTATATCTTGCGCCATAAAAGCATCTCCCTAACTGCTATTCTTCTCATATCTGCTATTATATGACTCTCTCGGGCTTCTGGCAATGGAAAAGAAAGAAGGCAAACCCATTAAACTCGCTCATTGGCAATCACCTTCCAGGAAACGGCGGTAACACCCGCCTCTAAACAAATATGACTGACGATTTTCTCTACAGCATGATCGGTTCGACCCACCATACTTAATAAGTGAGCGGTTACGACGACACGTACTTGGTCATCTACATTTTCGCTTTTCAACGCATGAAGCATTAAAGTTTCTTCATTAATCTCCTGTAACAGCAAAATCCTCACTTGCGCTTCAAATTCCCGGCGACACGTCACATCAATGCGATACTCCAGTTCTTCCTCGGTTTCGCTATGCGGCGTTTTGTTAACACGTTGCGCTAACGGCCTGAGCAGCGTATTCGCCAGAAGAATAAAGCCAGCGCCAACTACTGCTTCCAGCAAAAAACCAGCGCCAGTCATTGTGCCGATGGCTGCCGAACACCATAAGGTAGCTGCCGTATTTAAGCCGCGAATATTGAGTCCATCGCGCATAATCACGCCAGCGCCAAGAAAACCAATCCCTGATACGACCTGCGCCGCAATTCGACTAGGACTGGAATCATTGACGGTCATCACGGACAGCATCACAAATAAGGCTGATCCTGTGGCTACAAGCGTATTGGTTCTAAGCCCAGCCATTCGCTGCCGCCACTGTCTTTCCATACCAATAAAAGCTCCTAAAAAGAATGCTAGAGCAATGCGCAGTACAAAATCGAATAAAGTCATGGTACATCCCTCCTTCTAAACAACGAAACACTCTCTCAACAGTGGAAAATGTTTTGTTCCTAAAAACTCGTTAGATAAGATACCAAAGGTAAAGTAACCAAACAAAGAATTGTCGAAATCATAATAGCGCCTACGGCCCCTGCTTCATCAGACTGATTCACTCGCGCAAACATAGCAATAGCGGCCATACAAGGCATGCCCGCTAGAGTCGTAATAAAAGTAATAATTTCGGGCTGCACTCGAAAAACCCGTAGAGCATAAAAAATAATGAGCGGAAGTACGATCATTTTTGTGACAACAATGGCATAATATTCAAATTTCACGAGAAATTTTCGCACATTACAAGAACAAAAAGTACCGCCAATATAAATGAGCGATAAAGGCGTTGTAGCATCGCCCACTACGCCGAGCGCCTTATTTAGCGTTACAGGCAACTTCCAATCCATGAGAATAAACAAAATGGCCAACACGATTCCTACCATAGCAGGATTTGCTATATTTTTCAGATTCGCTGCGAAGGAACTTTGTTCGAGTCGCTTTTCTGGCAATGTCAAATAAAAGCCAATCGTCCATAGAAACAGCTGATCAATAATACTAAACAAGGCCATATATAACATGCCGCGTTCCGGCAAAATGCCAAGAATCAAGGGAATTCCAATAAAGCCTACATTGCCAAACATAGCTGAAGCCTGAAAAACCCGTCCATAATTTCCGTGTAATGAAAATAGCCGTTTTAACAAAACACCGTTGGATAAAAGCAGGACATACATAAACACGGTCGCCAAAATCACTTCCGCCAAACAAGAAAACATGTCAGCGCGCGTCGCTCCATTGATGGATTTATGAAAAATCATGACAGGCAAAATCAGCCGCATAATCAGCTTTGATAAATCGCCCAGATATTGCTCCGTTAATGCCTTTGTCTTGACGCCGATAATGCCTAACGTCACCATAACGCTAAACATTTCTAACTGCGTTAATACAAGATAAAACGATTCCATAATTCTGCTCCTTTAAAAAAGCCCCTAAAACCAGCTATATATTTTTCAAATGATGCAATACCGGCTTACAGAGTTTCAACTATTTTCTTGGCTAGAACCCCTAAAAAAGCTTGAAGTGCTGGCGAAAGCCACTTATCCTTATGGTAAGCAACCTGAATGACCGTATCAAATTCTTCTCCAGTCCAATGTAAATCAACTAACGCTCCTGATGCTAATTCTGTTTCGACAGCTACGCGAGGCAAGAAGGCAATTCCTAAACCACTAACAGCACATTGCGCCATCGCCGCCACACTGCCGATTTCTAATATGGTTTCAGGCTCAATCTGTTCTCGATCTAGTATCTCTTCCAGTATAATCCGGTAACTGCATCCAGGTTCCGCTAATATAATGGTTTGACCAGTCAAATCAACTGCCATAAGCCCTTTCCGAGAAGCAAAAGAATGATGATTTGCTGCGACAGCTACAATCGGCTCAGGCAGCAATGTATCAGTTATCAAACTCGGATGAGTTTGTTCCCGCTGAAAAAATAGCGCTATATCAATAAAATTATTTTTAAGCATATATGTAAAATCTGTATAAGATCCCATTTTCAATACCATTTTTACTTGCGGATAACGCTGACCATACTCTTGCAACACTTTCGGCAAACGGGTCGCACAAAGTGATTCCGGCACACCTATCGTAATTTTTCCGCTCACTACACGAGAACTTGCTAGCGCTGCCTTGGCCTCTGCCGCTAAAGAGACTACCTGCTGTGCATAGGGGTAAAAACAATTGCCTTGGTCTGTTAGAACCACTTGTTTTCCTAAGCGATCAAACAGCTTAGTATCTAATTCTCGTTCTAACAGCTGAATTTGCGTAGTAATAGTCGACTGTGCATATCCCAATACCTCAGCGGCATGAGAAAAATTAGCAGTTTTAGCCACTGTTAAAAACGCATATAACTGCCGAAATTCCATAGAGTACGCCACCTATCATAAAAATGAATTGTCACTATTAAAAGGTTCAATTTCACAAAGATATTTTTTTCATGATATCATCTTTTATAGAAACTTGCACTACCTATGAACCTACTGGGAGGATAGATTATGTTAAAAAATAAGAATCTAGGCATCTATTTATCGCTTATTAGTGTTGCCTTTTTATGGGGCACATCTTTTGCCATATCCAAAATAGGGCTTTATGAATTAACCCCCTTAAATTTAGCAGGCCTGCGATTTCTTGTTGCAGCCATTTTATTCTCCTTGATTTTGCTGCTAAAAAAAGCAAGGGTTCACAAAAAAGATATCCCGCAACTCATTGTCATGGGATTTATGGCCATTACCTCTTATTTTTATATTCAATACACAGGTCTACTTTATACAACATCCATTAATGCTTCACTGCTACTAGCAACAAGTCCGGTATGGACCACTATAGCCAGCGGGATTTTACAGCAAGAACAAATCAATCGTAATACCGTTGGCGGAATTCTCGTTGCTTTTTTCGGTGTAAGCCTGGTTATCAGCAAAGGAAACTTCTTGACATTATTTGCTTCCGAAACAATTTTAGGCGATGTACTGATGCTACTAAATGCAACAGTCTGGGCCATCTTTACTCTCTATGGCAAGAGAATTATGACAAAATATTCCCCCTTTACCGCCGTCGCTTATATCACGATTTTTGGCGCCATCATGCTATTACCAGTTGTTTGTATTCCAAATCCCCTTAACCCCATATCCTTATTCGATCAAATCGCTCATATCAGTATGCAAACCGTCGCGGCTTTGCTCTATCTCGCAGTCTTTTGCTCGGTTTACGCTTATTATAGCTGGTATCACGGTATTGAAGTAATCGGCGCAATTCGTACCGCTTCATTCTACTATACGAGCCCCTTATTTGCCTTGGCTGCAGGCGTCTGGCTGCTAAAAGAAACCATAAGTCCCCTTGTTATCGTCGGCGGAATTGCCGTCATTGCCGGAGTATACATCACCAATAAAAACCGAACGAATTAGGAAGGTAAAGAACCCTCGTCCATCATACCTTCGCGCAAAGTATAGGCAATCAGTGTAACTCGGTTCGGTAAGTGCAGCTTATTGAGAATTTCTCTAACGTGATATTTCACCGTAACCTCCTTCAGCTCAAGTCGATCGCCAATTTGCCGATAAGTCATTCCTTGCGTAAGCAACTGCAATACTTCTCTTTGCCGCTCTGAGAGTTCTCTTGCTGGCTTTTCTGTTACCGGTTCATCAGCTGACTTTTCTTTTTCATATGCATTACTGTCTTCACGAAACGCTTCCTGATAATGACTAAATTTATAAAGCAGCCGCTCGGCTAAGCGCGGTGCTAGCGGCATTTCCCCTGCAGCCAGCCTTGACAATTGTTGCAGAAAACTTTCAGGCTCCATATCTTTTAGTAAATACCCCTCAGCTCCTGCCTGGACTGCTGCTAAAAGGTTATCCTCATCCTCAAAAGCAGTTAACATAACAATCTTAGCCTGAGGATACTCCTTCTTAATCATGCTCGTAGCCTCTATTCCGTCACAATCTTTCATTTGAATATCCATCAACACGATATCGATCTCCGTCTGATGCATTTCATACTGCAATAAGGCCTCAGCACCACTGCAGGCTGTTTCTACAACTTTAATTCCGTTAGAGGTTAAAAAATGCTTCATTCCCTCCATCATCAATGCATGGTCATCGACGAGTAATGCGTTCAAAGGTATCACCTTGCCTTCCCTATTTTACTGCATAGACTCTGAGCTGCTAACAGCACTTTTAGGCTGAATCTGACTCCCATCATCATATGTACCGAATCTTCTACTTAATTATTATTATACAATGAAAATTTGTGATAAATATTTCAAATCACAAAACTCCGCAGAATATGTAATATAAATTCGCTTAGCACTTAGCTCACGATTTCAGAAGCCGCTAAAATTCTTTTCTAAAAATAACAAGCAGAATTCCGGTCAATTAATAAATTTCTGACCGAAATTCTGCTTGTTTACGCTTTATCTAGTAAAGTCTCTTCTTATTTCATTTAAAATTAAATGATGCAGCCAATTTTATTATTTAAAATTTTAACAAAGGTTTTACGAAGGAAAATATCAGAATAAAAATTCTCACATAGCTCGGTTAGCTGTTTAGGGGTTAGACCGATATCTTCTTCCAGTACTTCCGGAAACTCTTGTTCTGCTAAAATAGACTGCGCAATTTCTTGCGTATTCATAAACAATCCAATATGTAAAATTGTCTTATCTCCGTACCAACTTTCATTAAAGCGCTGGCAAAAACATTGCAGCGCTTTACGACAATCGACCTCATCTAGTGCCCAGAAGCTAACTAACTCTTCTACCATAGAACTCATAGCCGCAGCATCTTCTCTTGAGAGTTTTTCAATAGAATCTAACAATTCCTGAGTAGAAGCAACGGGAATCAATAACTTTTCATTTTCTTCATGTATCATAAAATAAAAAGCCATTGGTAAATACATGTATAGCAGAAAACCTAGTAATGATTTGCTGTCAGGATAGCACGCCCAGTTATTGTCTAAGACACTCCTCGGATAATCAACCAAAGTCGTATTCACAAATAACACTTGCCGCGGATCAGCGCTGTCATCAAAATGGCTTTGCCATACATCTTTTTTTCTGGCTAAAGTCCCCTCCCAATAATAGGGACTATTGTATTTGCACATCTTCCCACCTCGCAAGGGCTAATTATCCATACTCAGCGCGAATACAATTCAATAATATGAATTTCTTCCACCTCAATTGGCAATTCTTCCCGCTGAGGCAAGCGAAGCAGTGTTCCACTAAATTCATTCATGTTTTTCTCAATATAAGGCAAGTTAAAGGATTGGAGATCGCGAAAATTGCTGACAAACATTTCGTTAGTACGAGACTTTTCCTGTAAGCTGATAACGTCACCAACTGCCACCGCATAAGAAGGAATATCAACTTTTTTACCATTAACGCGAATATGACCATGATTCACCATCTGGCGAGCTTGGCGTATAGAATTGGCAAAGCCAATACGATAAACCAGATTATCAAGGCGGCATTCCAATGCTTTTAATAAAGCGTGTCCACTAATATCCCGACCATTTATAGCTTTTTTCACATATCGAACAAACTGTTTTTCCAATACGCCATAATAAGCTTTCAGTTTTTGTTTCTCTAATAACTGCATTCCATAGTTCGAAAGCTTTTTATTATTTCGCTTGCCTGCTGTTTCAAGACGATTGAGCGCCTTAGGATGCCCAAAAATATTTACGCCAAAACGACGGCAAAGCTTAAATCTTGGTTCTCTATAAGTTGCCAAATAAAATCATTCCTTTCGCAAAAGTTCATTACTTTTAAGTAGTGAACCAAAGTAATTTATGCACTTTAATAAGCATAACATAATTGATAATGATTTTCAATATCAATAAAGTAGACTGATTTTACTTTCAAAAAACTCTCCTGTTCCAGCTTTTAGACCGAATCAGGAGAGTTTCACGAATACAATTTTTATAATTTATCCCACACAAACAGGCTCACTGGCAACGTCCTCAGGACAACCGTGACTTGGGCCAATAGAAGCGATTTCAGAAATATTCACTCGCACCCGATCCCCCGCTGCATACAAAACCGGAGTAATAATTTCCAAATCAGCATTATCGCGAACAATCATGGCATCACAAGTTAAGTCAACCGTAATAAATTCATTTTGATTTTCTACCGTGACCTCGATATTCACAGGTTCATCGTGATGACGATTTTTTATAATCTGCCCCTGTAATACGACTCGATCTGTCAACACAATATTTACCGTTCCCACACAATCAATAATATTTTCTTGTTTATAGTTCATAATCACACTGCTCCTTCTTTTTTAAATAGGAACCTCCTTTACATACTATTGTGATCACCAACTAAAAGTGATTAATTTCTTTCCCACGAATCGAAGCAATCAATTCCGCTTTATGATATAGCAAGGTCGTTGGCCGCGCACACAGCTTATCAAACAGTTGCTTGCCTTCGCCGCCGCTATAATCCTTTTCTTCCATGGGCGTATCATTGACAATGAGCAGTGCCTGCGCCCAAAAACAAGCTTTTAGATTTTCTAGATTCTGCTTGCCAATGCAAATATCCGCCAAGATCACCACATCTGCTGCTAAAACTTTTTGTTTGTTTTGTTCAGCCATCTCTGAATCAATAGGGGAAAATGGCGGTATAGTAAGACAATCAATGTGAAAGGCTTGTGATACTTCGGCATCCGTATCTCCCTCATGGAGAACCCCGCTGCTAATAGAAAAACCGGCTTCATATAAGGCTCGAATAATTTCCGCTGCAGCACCGCCGCCGCCAATCACATGAACCGTTTTTTTGTTCCGCTTCGCTGGCGCCGCATAAGTGTGAATATCGAGATGACCTGTAATCTTATTTTTAAACACCGCAGAGTGAATACCGTAAGTAGCCTCTAGATTATGTGCATTAATAACCGTCTCAGGAACTCCATCAGCAATGATCTCGCCTTTTTCCATAAGCAGCATTCTCGAACAATACTTAGCCGCGAGCTTCAAATCATGCGCCACAAGCAGAATCGTCTTACCTTGCTGGCAAAGCCTTTGACAATAATGAAATAATTCTTCCTGATATAATAAATCCAGATTTGCTGTCGGCTCATCAAGAAAAATTAACGGAGTTTCCTGAGCTAATGCTTTCGCAAATAAGACGCGCTGTCGTTCTCCGCCTGACAGGGATTGCATCGGTTGATCGGAAAATTGCCTCACGCCCATAAACTCCATATATTTTTCGGCAATCTCATGATCTTGCTTGCCTTCGTTCTGCCACCAAGCGAGATAGGGATACCGTCCGGTTAAAACAATTTGTTTTACAGTAAAACCAAAGCCCAAATGGAGCTCTTGCTGCATATAGGCAATAGAAGCAGCAAGTTTTTTTTCCGATAAACTTTCAATTGCACTGTCGAAAAGCAGAATCTCGCCAGCTTGCATTTTGTAAAATCGGCGAAGCGTTCGAAGCAAAGTACTTTTTCCGGCGCCGTTTGGTCCAACAATGGCAATAAATTCTCCTGGTGAAACGGCAAAAGAAATCTTTGATAAAATAGCTTTTCCCGCTAGCGCTACCGATACATCGCGGACTTGTAGAACTCTTTCCCCTTGATTCATTATAAAAGCCCGCCTTTCTTTTGGGTCTGACGCAAAAGATACAAAAAGTAAGGTGCGCCTAAGAGAGCGGTCATAATGCCAACACGAATTTCTATCGGCGGAATGATAACTCGCCCTAGTGTATCACAAAAAATCAAGAAAAAGGCCCCCGCTAGCGCCGATGCCGGTAGAAGAACACGATGTTCCGCCCCCAATAAAAGACGCATAATGTGAGGCACAACCAGCCCGACAAACCCGATATTTCCGCTCACACAAACAGCAGCCGCTGTCGTAAACGCAGCAGTAAACAGAAAGAAAAGCCGCAGCTTCGCCACAGAAACGCCGACAGAACGGGCTTCATCATCACCTAATACCAAAAGATTTAAATGTCGCGCCATCAGGCATAAGACGCCGATTCCTAATAAAATCGGTCCTACCGCTAAATAGACGTGCTCCCAGCGTCGATAATCCAAACCGCCAACCATCCAAAAAAGAAATTCTCTTAGCCGATACTCGTTCATAAACGTCAAAATGCCTGAGGTAAAGGCGCTGAGAAAAATACTTACAGCAACTCCCGACAAGAGCAGCACCATAACGGAAGTTCTACCTTCACGAAAAGCTAAAAATACAATGATACTGACAGTTAAGAGCGCTCCTGCCAAAGCGAATAAGGGCATGTAAAATAAACTTACGCCAGTCAGTCCCAAGGCTACCGCAATGACAGCACCTAAAGAAGCGCCTGCTGATACGCCAAGCATACCGGGATCTGCCAAGGGATTGCCAAAGACACCTTGTAGTACTGCACCGGATACAGCTAACGCAGCCCCAACTAAACCGGCCAGCAGAGTTCGAGGCAAACGAATATAAAATAAAACGGAGCTTTGCTCGGTTGTCAAATGAAACAAAGAGGCGAAAGAGACATCAATTTGTCCACTTATTAAAGATATTATAAAAGCGATTCCTAATAAGAAGATAAGGCCAATAAACAAACAACAAGTTTTTCTCCGATTCATAGTTTCTCCCTTCGCCTGACCATCTTGGTGCTGCTAAATCGAATCTTGTTTAGCCGGATAAGCCGCTTTAAAAATGCCACGAATTCCATCTATTACATACTGTGACGAAGTAAATAAATAGCGATCTGGCACCTGTTCTAACCGATGATTTTTAATCGCAGCAATGGGTTGCAGCGCTGGATCATTCTCGAGTTCAGAGCGATATTGATTCACATCCCATTTTCCTGAAAAGTTCCAGTTAGGCAGCAAAATAAAGTCAGGATTCGCTTTAACCATACTTTCCTTAGATAAAGAATCATTCTTACCAAGACCAATTCGTGTCGCACCATTTTGAACACCAGCCAAGCGGCACATATCATCAAATAAGCTCCCTTGTCCGCCTGATGTCCCCATAATTGAACCCCAAATAACGACTTGCCGCTGATTTTCCGGTATAGCAGCAACAATTCCTTGAATTTTTTCTATATCCCGATCCATTTTCCCCGTAATTTCCTGACCTTTTTCCGGTTCCTGCACTGCTGCGGCAATATTTTGAATGGAGGCTTTTACCTCAGCAACAGAATCAGGCGTATGATACACATAAAGCGGAACATGAAGCTCCCGCATCGTCTGAATCAAATCGGGACGCATCCAGTCCGCAATAATGACTAAATCAGGCTGCAACGCTAAGATCGTTTCTGCCGTAGCATCTTTAATTTTTACGGAAACATTTTTTGCTGCGCCGCTTACATTGGAAATCTCAGGATCATCAGACAAGTAAGTCAAAGCAGCAATTTTATCAGAGCTAACAAGACTCGTTAAAATCTCATCGGTGCCTAAGGTAAGCGAAACAATTCGCTTTGGTTTATGCTGGAGAGTTAGAACATATCCAGTACTATCCGTTATGGAATAAGAGCCCGCTGTATTTTGCGATTCAACGGCAGGCGCTTTGCCACAGCCCACAGATAAAACAATTAAGCAAATCAGCAATATATAATAGAAAGCACGCTGCAACGTAATCCCCTTCTTTCGGCTTTAATGGAGGCTAAATCTTACAGGCAGCGATGTCGTACAAACAACCGGTTCACCACTGCCGCGATCATAGGAAGGAGTAAAGCGCCAACGCCATACAGCGGCCACCGCCGCTTCATCAAGCTCCTCATGGCCGCTTGATGCCGACACAGTGACATCGCCTGGCGAGCCGTCAGTCATAATCTTAATTCTTAAGATTACAGTTCCTTCCACACCTTGTCTTCTTAGATTTTCGGGATAACGCGGCAAAACCCTTTCTAAAACGCCTGGCCGACTATAGCCGCCTCCGCTACCAGTTCCTCTGCTCGCACTAGCTGTTTCGGAACTACCAGTTCCCTGACTCACCGTACTCTGTACTTCGCCAGCTCCACTTCCACTGCTGCCAGACGCTCCGGCGACAGTTCCTTCAGTTGATAACACGGATAGAGAACCAGTCGCCGCTACAGTAGGTGCATCATTAGCGGCAGGCGCAGAAGAGGCTATGTTGTTTGGCAGCGCGGTCGTCGTTACCGTCGCTTGAGTCGCTGACTGCACATCGCCTGCGGCCGCATTAGAAGCAGCAGGATAAAACTCCTGCTCAAAGGGAGCATCCGTTAAAACAAGTTCTACATAACTTTCTTCCGGTTCCTTGCCTTCCGTCAAGGGAGAAAAATAACCGATTCCCAGTACTATGACAGCATGAATAATAAGCGAAAGACCAAAAGCCTTTTGCCAGCGCTTCTTCTGTCTCATAGCAGTTATTCCCCCTTTCGATCTGTAGCAATAGCAATCCGTTGTGCGCCGGCACTTTTCAATTCATCAAGCACAGCAACAACCTTACCATATTCCAAAGACTTATCGGATCGCAGTATAATCACTAGATCGTCAGACGCTTGGGCCGCAAGCAGCGCTCTCGTTCTTTGTCCTAGCAGCGAAAAAGGTATTTCTTCTTTGTCAAAAAGAATTTTATTATCAGCTGTCACCGTAACTGCTACACTATGAGGCCGATCGGATTTCGCCGTCTGCGCCTGTGGCAATCGTACCGAAATGGTATGCTGATCTACCATATAGAGCGTACTCATCATAAAAAAAACCAGCAGGAAAAAAATAATGTCAATCATCGGAATAATCATCAATTTAGGTGAACGCCTGCGCCGCAGTTCATGAATTTTCATGACAATCGCCCTCAGTCCGTTTTGCTAACAGCAATAAGCTAAGCTCTTGAAATTCCGTCAAAATACGATCTAATCGATGGGAAAAGTAGCTATAACAAAACATGGATACAATCGCCACACAAAGCCCTGCCGCCGTAGCGATTAAAGCTTCTCCAACCCCGCCAGTAATCGCTAGCGGCTGTCCGCTTTTGAGATTCAACACACTAAACGAGTGAATCATACCAAGAACGGTTCCTAGCAACCCCAATAGCGGCGCTACTGTTACTATGGATTCGAGATGATTTAGATTTTCACCAAGCTTTGCCACAGCTAAAGTGATTTCACTTTCCATCAGCTCTTTATATACCTCCAGCCGTTCCTTACGATAGACAACAATTTTAGCCAGCACTCTCGCCACAATTCCATCTGAACTTTGGCAAAGTGTTAATAGTTTCGACCAATCCTCCTTAGCAATCAGCGCTTTTGCTTGCTCGGAAAAATCACGTTGTTTAGGCTGCATTTTGCGATAGAAGGTAAACCGTTCAATGGCAATACCTAAAACCACGAACGAACAAAGTAAAATCAAATACATGGCGAAGCCGCCTTTTTGAAAAAAAGCCAAACCTGTCATTAAACTATCCATAAAATCTAATTCCTTTCTGCAGCTAAATTCTTTTGTTTTTACGCAAAAGAAAGCGTTCTGACGACGCAATCGCGTCCTGTAAGTGCTCTACATACAATTGTTGAATTGCTACATTCTCACGAAAGGCCTGCATCTCAAGTTGTACTACAATCTCTTTCGCTTCCAAACTATTGACAAGCGCCACAAGCGTTTCACTGGGTTCTGCTTGTTGATCCATTCTGAGCGGCCAAACTATAACTTTTTTTACTTTCGCCGCTTCACATTTTTCAATTAAAGCAGTTACTTCCGGAAATCCTGACTCCGTACAAACAAAGAGCCGTGGAATTTTAGCATAATCAATTTTAAGCTGCAGCATAGCATAAGCGGTATTTGCTGGATGAATACCACCTTTTCCTACTAATACAAGCGCTTCATCAGACCGCATAGTCGAAACCTTCTGCTCACAAGCGTGAGCAACCGCCAAATAATCATCAGCCTTTTCATTGTGTCCAGCAAAATATAGTAACGGACGCCCAATTGTTACAACATCAAAATCTTTTGTTTTGCTATGGACATATTTCGAAACAATCCATTTGACCTTTTCGTACTCTTCCCCCACAGCGATATGCAGCGGTTGAACAACAACCTGACGATAGCCTTCTTGCATTAACCGTTCAAAGGCCGCTTGTTCCGTATCAACATAAATCCCTTGTTTCTCTGCCAAAAACTGAACTATTTTTCGTGAAGTGAATGCGCGTCTAACAGCATAGCCGCTAAAGGTCTCCTGTAATCCAGCTTCCAAATTTTGCTTGGCTTGATTCAAATTTGCTGGATTTGTTGCTCCACAGCTTACAAGCAAGATTGCTTTTTTCAAAAACTCATCTCCCTAAACTACAAGAGCCCTAAAAACGATATTGGATACCAAATTGATAGTTTCTGCCCGGCATGGGGAATCCTCCCGCTCCTTGATCAGAAGAAGCATATACCGTTTCATAGGCTTTATTTGTCAAGTTATTCACTTTAACGTAAGCAGTTGTCGCCTGATTTACTTTATAATTTACCGCCGCATCCCATACCCAGTAATGAGCTGAAGTAAAGGCCGTTGTATTTCTACCAGAAGCGCTGGTTCCGTTTAGCGTAACCGCCCAAACCGGATCAGTATAAGTCACTCCCATGCGATATCCATTTGGCGCAGGATTTTTTATATCACTTACATAAGAATCGCCTGATTTATTTTCCACTTTCACATAAGAATAGCCAGTCATAACACTCCAGTTTGGTGAGAAGCTTTGTCTAAATTCCAATTCTAGGCCACGTTTACGCTGCTTGTCTACATTGGAAGGAACATAAACACCGCTAGCATCAGGCGCCCAGTTAATCGCATCATTTAATTGTGTTTTAAATACACTGGCTTTCACTTCTGCCGTATCACTTAATTTATGATTCACGCCAATTGTTGTGGTATGGCCTGTTTCTGGCCTCAAATTGGGATTGCCTGCCACACCGCCGCCTGCAGGCCAGTATAAGTCATCCACTGTCGGTGCATTAAAGACCTGACCCCAAGTCAAATACAAATTGGTCGCAGCATCCATGGCATAATTGACAGCAGCGCGAGACGTAGTTTTCGAACCGAACATATTTTGATGATCATAACGCACACCTGGCGTAAAAGTCCACTTATCCGATAAAGCCACGCGATCTTCTAGATAAACGGCCTTGTTGTCGATGCTCTTATTTGTGAAGTAACCAGGATAATCCACTTTTGTTTTGATCCACTCCGCGCCGCCGACTAAAGTCTGATTATCACCAAGCTGCCAGCCGTCTTTCCATTCCAGGCCCTGTTGATTATTATTATATTTTGATGCAGACCATTTACTACCAACATATTGATTCATGTTATAGGAGTAATAATTTTGATAAATACGAACATAACTATCGGCTAACTGATCCTTTTTAGTATTATAGGTAATCGCCCAATTATTGGTCACTGTATTCAAATAGTCATAGGGATAATGCAGTGAAGCTCCCCATAAAGTCCGTCCGGCTGCCATATAAGGCTGTCCTTTATGATTATTCATATGCTCAAAATTAAGCGTTAAAGAATGATCTGAATCAAGTTCCTTATCAAGCCGGAAAGTTAAATTTTTCTGGTCAAAAGCACTGTTTTCCATCGTTTTTGTCTGCCCACTTATGGAATCTTTATAGGCAAAGTGATCCTGATTACTCTTACCTGCTGTCAAAAACCAACTCCAGCCTTGCTCCGCACCTTGATTGGTATAAGTATAATTTCTTGTTCCCCATGAGCCTGTATTGATATCAAGCGTTGATTCACTTTTACTGCCTTTACGGGTAATAATATTAATGACCCCGCCAGTTGCATCAGAGCCGTATAAAGCAGAAGCCGCCCCTTTTACCACTTCGATCTTATCAATCATCGTCAGCGAAGGAAAAGAGCTCATGTCAAAGGTTGCTCTCCCCCCAAAAGCTCCCGGCAGTTTTCTAAGATTCATCCGACGCCCATCAATCATAATAACGACATGAGGATCACCATTTAAACTGACATATTGCTCACTACCAGCACTTCCTTGTTTGGTCACAATCACGCCTGTAACCTGTTGCAAAGCTTCGCCTAAATCTCGATAATGATTTTTTTCTATGTCGGCATGAGTAATTACAGAAACATTTGCTGCGGTTTCTGCCACTTTTACTGGCATGCGATTTGCTGTCACCTCTACCTGATCCAAGGAATAATCATTCGCTTCAGCGGCCCAAGAAAATCCCGTTGTTTGCGCTAGTATAGCGCTACTGATTATGGTATAAAGCAATGCTTTCCTAGTAAGTTTTTTTCCTGTTTTCATCTATGAAAACTTCCTTTCATAACAAAATAAAGAGCCTTTCCGCAATAGAAAGGCTCTGGAATCACAAAATAATAACTTTTAATCCCCTTCCCTAACTCTTGTAGGCAAAAATGGTGATTAGATTCTATATGCTATTTAAAATTACTTTTTCGTCATATGCTTTTTTTCAGGCTGTGATGCGCTTTGCAAAGCATCCCAAGCTTCATTAGCACGATCTACAAAGAGTTTCCGTACATTTTCATTCTCACCGAGACCATGAATGTAAGTCGTTACAAAGAAACCCTCTTTCTTTAAAATGGATTTATGGGAATCTGGTTCATCGCCAGCCATATCGTTGTTCGCATGATCCCCAGCAACCATCATCATCGGAATCAATGTAACATTTTTGACTCCATTTGCTTTCAACTTAGGAATAACGGTTTCCAGATTAGGCCAGCCTTCTACCGTATAAGTATAAACATTATTGAGTCCCATATCTTGTAAACGAGCTTGGATTACTGAATAATAGGCGTTAGCCGGGTGAGGCGTACCATGATACATCAATAAAATGGCATCATTTTTACCTGTCTTAGGAAACTCAGTTTGAATCGCTTTTAACGCATCGGTAACATCATCACGCTGTTTTTCTTGTCCCATCCAATAAATCAAAGAAGTCCCCAGAGTCATTTTCTTAAACTGATTCTTATAAATATCAAAAATGGCTTTGTCGTAAGCATATTCCATGCCAGGAATTACATCGAGTGAAGTAAGAGCAACTCGAGTATAGCCTTCCGCTTTCAGCTCGGCTAAAGCTTCTTCCGGAGTAGGAATTTTGATGCCTTCTTTTTGCTGAATTCGATCAATAATAATGTGAGAAGTAAAAGCCAAAACAACCTTTTGTCCAGGATGAGCCGCTTGAATATCAGCTACAGTTTGTTCAATCGTAAGCTTACGTGATTCTTCATAGGTAGTACCAAAACTCATCACCACAATTGCATCTTTATTTTCGAGATTCTGCATAGCCGGATTTTCCGCTACATTTACACCAATTTGAGCCGCATGTTTTAGCGCCGGTGTTGCCGTCTTCACTTCTGGATTTAGTTCATAGGCAGCATAAGTGGGGGCAGCATTTACCCCCATAAAGGTTGCACAGGCCAAAGAGATCGCAAGCATTTTTTTCCAATTTTTCACAAATACTCCTCCTAAAATATAAAATTGCATAAAATAAAAAAACTTCCTAAATGAATTAGGAAGTAGTAAACGTTCAATTCTCAGCTTGTAAACAGCCAAGAGACCTGCTACAATCCCCTCCCCATCGCTCGTAGGTAAAAATGGTGATTATTAAACAGGCAGTTCTCCTGGCTCTGGATCATTGCTCGCTCAAACCTTCCCAAAACGTTCGTTCCAGTGGCATTTCTTGAGTTTGCTCCCCATTACAGTGGCGGGACCGCGCCGGTATTTCACCGGACTTCCCTATTAAGCCTTACGGCACCTATTCTATCGATATTCAGTTTGTTCTGATTTCCACGTACTTACAATAACACTTTAAAGTTATTTTGTCAAATCGTAATATTCAATTAATTATAATCATGTTTTTACTATTAAATAAGGAATATTCATTTTTAAAAAATCATTCTTCGGGATAAAGTGTAAAAGTTAAGCTAGAAAAATATTTATTTTGAGTCGCCATATTATTTTTATCAGGAATTGGAAAAGCAATTTCAACCCCAACTACATTCACACCATTATTCGCTACTTTCATTGTTGCTTTGCCTTCACTATCTGTTTTTACTGTATAAGTAAGGTTATTGATGACATCTGGAATAATTTCTGTATTGACGAGAGGTCTGCCATCTTTAACGACAAGTACTGTCAAGTCATCTCCTTTATGCAGTGTAGTTGGATCAACCTGCGGAATAATTTGCAATGGAACATCTGGAACGGCCTGTACATTCTTTACTCCATGAAGATATGTTACATTATATTTGATAGCATGTGTGCCTTTCTCAGCTCCTGGTACTTGATAAATTGGTGCATTATGCACTTTACCATCTTGCCCCTTTGTCCAATATCCATAATCAAAATTTACGCTGATAACTGCTGTATCATCACTAGGAACTACAATAACATGATTTTTAGCATCGACTACTTTCGCTGTTGTTTTTTGAAATGTATCAGTATATCCTTGCACAGATTGTACATTGTTTGGATTATAAGCATTATCGCCAGGACCTTCTCCTAATATTAATTGTTTTTGATCTAAACGTTCACCAATCCAAACACCATGCGCTGAAGCCACACTGCCATAAGAAGCTGCAAGTAAACATGCACAAGCTGCCCAAACCAAAAATTTATTTTTTTTCATATCTATCACCTCATAAAAATTTCACAAGAGAAAAACTGACTACAAAACCAACAATTAAATCTCCCAAAATAAATCAATAAGAAATCTCTTTCTAAAGAATTAGACAGGGAGAGTTCTATCATAAAAGAAGTCGGCTAGGCATTTACCGAGAAAGATGCATCGTTCTTGCCAATTTGATCGCTTTCATAATCCTCTCCCCATCACTCACAGTCGAACAGTAAATATAGGTATCAATCTTCAACTTAAACTATACTTTCCTTTGCGCAAAGGCTTCAATTAAAGTTTGCACAGCCATTGTTGCCGAAATTTGACCGTTGACAACAGCTTGCTCGACTTTGTCCCGACAACGTACAACTTGAGGATTTTGGAAAAACAGATTGTGTAAATGTTCATCGATCATGCTATAGACCCATGACAAAATCTGTTGCTGACGCCGCTGTTCGAAAACGCCTGACTCTTTCGTAAGCCCTTCAAACTTTTTCACGACATCCCAAAAATCGCTAATACCAGTACCTGCAACAGACGAACAACTATAGGCATGCGTCTGCCAACCCACTGTGGCCTGTCTAAGATAGTATAGCATTCGTTCGTAATCTTCTTTTGCAATCATCGCTCGCTGCTTGTTATCACCATCAGCCTTGTTAACTAAAATCGCATCGGCAAGCTCCATCACGCCTTTTTTCATACCTTGCAGTTCGTCGCCAGCGCCGGTAAGTACGACGAGAAGAAAAAAGTCAACCATCGAACGTACTGTTGTCTCACTTTGCCCCACGCCGACTGTTTCCACTAAAATCACGTCATAACCAGCTGCTTCACATAATAGTAGCGTTTCTCTGCTTTTGCGGGCTACGCCGCCTAAAGTCCCGCCAGCAGGCGACGGTCGAATAAAGGCCCGTGAATTGCGCGATAAAGTTTCCATGCGCGTCTTATCGCCTAAAATACTTCCTTTCGTAATACTGCTGCTTGGATCAACGGCTAGTACAGCTACCTTATGATTTTTCTCGCACAGTTGGTTCCCAAGCGCTTCAATAAACGTACTTTTCCCGGCGCCGGGAACTCCGGTAATGCCAACCCGCAAAGACTTTCCCGTATAAGGCAGCACAGCTTTTAAAACTTGCTGAGCTGTTTCCATATGAGCTACCGCATTGCTTTCGACTAGCGTAATCGCTCTGGCTAAAATCATGCGATCTCCAGCCAAAACGCCCCGTACATATTCATCAGGCGATAAACTTTTCCGTTTCCGTACTAGAGTTTGTCGCGGTGGCGGCGTATCCTTATCAGTCATGCCGTCATGACCGCCTTCCACGCCAGACATAACTTGACAAGCAAAGGCGCTGTTTTTCGTTTCCGGCGCCCATTCCGGCTTATGCGTTGAATAGCTCATCTCAGCTAACCTCTGACAATTGTTGAAGCAACGCCTCAAGAATCTTCTTAGCAGCAACGGGGATAACAGTACCTGGTCCAAAGATAGCAGCAGCGCCGTGCTGGCGTAAAAATTCATAATCCTGAGCGGGAATTACACCACCGATCACAACCATAATATCATCGCGACCGCGTTGTTTTAATTCTTCTACTAGCTGCGGTAATAACGTCTTATGGCCCGCTGCCAATGAACTAAAACCGACTACATGAACATCATTATCAACAGCATCCTGAGCCGTTTCTTCCGGTGTTTGGAACAAAGGTCCGATATCCACGTCAAAGCCCATATCCGCAAAAGCAGTAGCAATCACTTTGGCGCCTCGGTCATGGCCGTCCTGCCCCATCTTAGCAATCATGATACGCGGCCGCCGTCCTTCTTTGTCTTCAAATTCATCAGTCAACTCACGAACTTCCCGAATTATATCATTATCGTCAAATTCACTGCTATATACGCCGGAAATCGAACGAATAATCGCTTTATGACGTCCCGATACTTTTTCTACAGCGGCGGAAATTTCGCCTAGACTGGCTCTAGCTCTCGCTGCTTCTACAGCAAGTTCTAACAAATTGCCTTCGCCGGTTTCTGTAGATTTCGTAATAGCGTCAAGCCAATAAGTCACCTTATCTTCATCGCGCCCGGATCTCAGTTTTTCCAGTCGACGAATCTGAGCTTGCCGCACGGCGGTATTATCGACTTCTAAAATTTCTAATGGATCTTCTTTTTCAAGCCGATAGCGATTGACGCCTACAATCATTTCCCTAGCAGAATCAATTCTCGCCTGTCGCCGCGCCGCCGCTTCCTCAATTCTCATCTTAGGCAGTCCCGTATCAATCGCTTTCGCCATACCGCCCAAAGCTTCCACTTCCTGAATATGAGCCCAGGAACGACGAATCAATTCATCGGTTAAGGCTTCTACATAATAGGAGCCGCCCCAAGGATCAATCACTTTGCAGACCTTCGTTTCATCTTGAATATAAAGCTGCGTATTTCTAGCAATACGAGCCGAAAAATCGGTCGGCAAGGCAATTGCCTCATCTAGTGCATTCGTATGAAGCGACTGGGTATGCCCTAGAGCGGCCGCCATAGCTTCAATACAAGTACGAGCTACATTATTAAAAGGATCTTGTTCGGTAAGACTCCAGCCAGATGTTTGCGAATGCGTCCGCAAGGCCATGGATTTTGCCTTTGTCGGCTGAAACTGATTGACAATTTTAGCCCAAAGCATTCGTCCAGCACGCATTTTGGCGACTTCCATAAAATAATTTTTTCCCATTGCCCAGAAGAAAGACAATCGCGGCGCAAAAGCGTCAACAGTTAGACCAGCTTGAATCCCCGTTCGAATATATTCCAACCCGTCAGCTAACGTATAGCCAAGTTCAATATCAGCAGTAGCGCCAGCTTCCTGCATGTGATAGCCCGAAATACTGATACTATTGAATTTCGGCATATTCCGTGACGTATATGCGAAAATGTCGCCAATAATACGCATGGAAGCTGTCGGCGGATAAATGTAAGTATTACGAACCATAAATTCTTTTAGAATATCATTTTGAATTGTCCCTGATAAAACTTCTTTTTTAACGCCCTGTTCTTCCGCCGCTAAAATATAGAAAGCTAATACAGGCAAGACCGCGCCATTCATCGTCATTGACACAGACATTTTATCAAGGGGAATTCCCGAAAAGAGTATCTCCATATCGAGAATCGAATCAACGGCAACGCCGGCCTTGCCCACATCGCCTACTACCCGCGGATGATCTGAATCATAACCGCGATGAGTCGCAAGATCAAAGGCAATGGACAGCCCTTTTTGCCCAGCTGCCAGATTACGGCGATAAAAAGCATTACTTTCTTCTGCCGTAGAAAAACCAGCATACTGACGGACCGTCCAAGGTCTTGTTACATACATCGTAGGATAAGGACCTCGCAAAAAAGGCGGTAATCCAGCTGTATAAGGCAAATGCGCCACCTGTTTATAATCTTCTTCCGTATACAACGCTTTTACATCAATTTGCTCCATCGTACGCGTAACAAGCTCTTCAAAAGACTTACCTGTTTCTTGCTCGATTTTTTTACGCCACTCCGCTACATTGGAAGGAGCAGGGTCATGAAACGACAGAGTCGTAAAATCCGGATTTTTATACATCATTTCATCCCCTTTCGCTGCTGCAAATCTGACAGAAGCTGATAGCAATTCGCTCGTACATGTACAAAATCATCGACACCGGCATCGCGATAAGTAGTTTCAAACTCTTTCGCAGGTGCTCCCGCTACGAATAATTTTATTTGGGGAAGTTTTTCTTTAAGCAGCTTCGCTAAAGGCGGTACCAATTCAGGATAAGTCGCATCAGTAGAACAAATCACAATAGCATCGGCTTCCGATCGAACGGCATTTTCAACTGCCGCTTCGACAGTAGCAAACCCGTCGTTTTTGAGAACGGTAAATCCAGCAACTTCCATAAAGCCTGTGGTAAAATCAGCCCTGGCTTTATGCTGCGGTATCTTCCCCATATTGGCCAGAAATACCTTAACATTATCGCCAGTTTTTTCACGATATACCTCTGTGCGGCTACGCAGCATTTCAAATTGTTCAGTCCAGCGCCGCGCCCGCAGCGGTAATACAACAAGATCCACAGGGTCCTCATCATTGAGAATCTGACGAATATCACCGAGCGTCGCTCCGGCCTGAGTCGCTTCGATAATTGCTTCAATCAGATCACCAACTGAGCCACTGGCATTATCGAGCAACTTGTCAATGCAGCTTTGATACTGCGCCTCGTCTACATCATCCCGGTACTCTTCGATTGCTCTTTTGCGTAGCGCCTGCAACACCTTTTCTTGTCGCTCTGGCTTTGGAAGTGGTTCTTCTGTCAGATTCGGATACATGTTCGTTCCAACAGCCACATCAGAACGAACTGCTAAGTTTTTAAAGCGTTGCTGCAGAATGCTGCAAATTGCTTCTTGTACATTTCCTTCACTAATTGCCGCTAGAATGCCACTCTGCTTTTCAATATCCTGAAGTTTCTCCCAAGCTTGTTCGGCAATCTGATTCGTAATTGTTTCAATATACCAAGAGCCGCCAGCCGGATCGACAGGTTCTCTTAAACCGAATTCATTTTTCAGCATAATCTGTGTATTACGAGCAATCCGTCGGGAAAAGGTATCACTAGGCCGAATCGCTTCATCAAAACAACTTACATATAAGCTGTCAGCACCGCCAACTACGCCAGAAAAAGCTTGAGTTGTCGATCTTAATAGATTCACATAAGGATCATAAATTGTCCGATTGAAATAGGAAGTACGAGCATGAATATCAATTTTCTGCGACTCCAAGTCACCGCCAAAAGCAGCTACGATCTGTGACCAAATCATTCTCGCTGCTCGTAGCTTAGCAATTTCCATAAAAAAATTAGATCCTAAGGCAAAGGAAAAACGAATTTGTCTAGCAATCTCTTGAATCGTTAAGCCGCGAAGTTGCAATGCTCGAATATAGGCAATTCCGGTCGCCATAGCGTAAGCCAGTTCCTGTATAGCATTCGCGCCGCCATTATGATATACATCCCCGCGAATCAAAATCGTTTTCATATTGGGCATATGCTTTGACGCCCACGCAACACTATGAGCCATTTCATCATAAATCTCATCTAGTGAACATATAAGATTGCCCTGACTTAACAATTCGCCCAACGGATCGGCCCCGATGCAGCCTTTCAGATTTCTATAAGACTGCCCGTTACTTTTTCGTAACGCGCAAACCATCCCCAGCAAAATCGCGCTAGATGCACCAGCATACAGCTGCAAGTCATGCTCTTCCAGCGAAATATCGAAAAATAGCTCCTGCATATCTTGCAACGTGGCTAAAGCCACACCAGAATCGCCGATCTGTTTCAGTTTCGCTTTATCAGAATCAATACCAAGAAGTGTCGCTGTATCGACAGCTACCTGGATTGCTGTACCTCCCTTAGCAAGCTCTTGGCGAATCTGTTCATTGCATTTTTTCACTTCTGCCGCATCACCAGCTTGTGAAATTTCCCAAGAATCTTTTATATAACCGCTCGCTTTTGTTCCGCGCAAAAAATTTCCCTGTCCCGGATAAGAGCGAGGCTGAGATAGATTTTCCGCCTGCTCTCTTGTATAAATCGGCTCCAACTGAATGCCTTCGTAAGTTTTAGTAAACATTTTTTTTGCAAAAACGCCACCCTTTAGAGCAACTGTAGCTTCTTCTTTCCATTCATCATATGTGGGAACGGAAAATTCATCAAATGTGACTTTCGGCAGCTCAGCCGCTGCAGCTTTATGATCTTGCATATTTGACATAATGTGCTCCCTTCTCTTCTTACTCCTTAGATCCGTTATCAGAAAAACAGACCGCTCAAACTCAAACTAGCAAGATTCCCCCTTTTTTCGCGATATAAACTCTAAATTAAGGGCTTGAACTCGCTTCCCGCTGTCTATCAAGACAAGCGTATCTAAAGTCAGTCTCCGCCACATTTATTCTTCATTTGTAAAACCGTCTTAGAAAATAACAATAGATAAAATAAAAAGCGTTCTTCTCCGCTAGGAAAAAAACGCCAGATTTAAGGCAGCACTATAAAAAACAATAAAAAGTCAAAATAGGCTTCCTTGAATCCCCTTCCCATCGCTCGCAGGTCAAACGGTGATTGTCAGACAGGCAGTTCTCCTGGCTCTGGTTCATCGCTCGCTCAAACCTTCCCAGAACAAAATGTTCCAGTGGCATTTTTTGAGGTCGCTCTCCATTACAGTGGCGGGACCGCGCCGGTTTTTCACCGATCTTCCCTATTAAGCCTTTGCAGGCACCTATCTCTTCTTAATCTATGAAATTTTATATTTAAATGAACTTCCAAGCTGATCTTGGAATGAATTCTAAAAAGAAGCCCCCAGGCGGGGGGTAAACAAAAATAGAGTAGTGAAAAAATAGAGTAAGGTTTGGAACTATGCCTAACTTCCTGCCAAGACAGGAAACTTTTTGACAATAAAAAAACTTCCTAATGAGCTTAGGAAGTAAAGTGATTATACACGAAGGGTCCTCTCTACATAGATTACCCGTATGCAAAATCCCCTCCCCATCGCTCGCAGGTCAAACGGTGATTATCAAACAGGCAGTTCTCCTGGCTCTGGTTCATCGCTTGCTCAAACCTTCCCAGAACAAAATGTTCCAGTGGCATTTCTTGAGGTCGCTCTCCATTACAGTGGCGGGACCGCGCCGGTTTTTCACCGGTCTTCCCTATTAAGCCTTTGCAGGCACCTGTTCTTTTCTTTATGTTCTTTTCTTTATGTTCTTTTCTTTATGTTCTTTTCTTTATGTACTTTTCAGAAAAATCTCTGCCATTACAATACCATTTTGATTCATCATTGTCAAGTCGCAACATTCTAAATTGATTGTCAATATTAAAAAATTTATACAAAACAATTAGGAATGACGATGCCTAAAATACACAAACAATCCGAACGGTATGATCAAAGCTACTGAACCGATCATTTGGCCAGATATTCCGTATAAGGGAGCAACAAGACCAAGCAAACTCAATACAGCAATCCACGCAGGCATGATCCAAACCGAAGATTTTTTTCCATAAGAAATAGAATCGGAAGTAGTTACGCTATGTTTATACTGCTTATTGCCAAAGCGAAGTAACCAGCCATAAATTCCAGTAAGAGTCATCATGATCGTCAATATACTAAATAATTCCCATAGACATTTTAACAACAGCGACTCGTGATTATGGAGATGCAAATCCATCAGAAAAGGAAAAACGGAAAAATATCCTGGCAAAGGTTTCGTATATGATTCTGAAGAAGTTGCTGTAAATGCCGATAAAAACACAAGCTGTCCCATGTGTTCCGCCGGATGTTCTTGCTTTTCTGTAATATAAAAGGTGTAGGCGGCAACTTTACTATGTTCCTGTGGCAAATCAACTGACAAAATATAATCATTCGGAAAAGTCTGTTCCATATATAGCATTGCATCTCGCAAAGACCGCGGCTGTGATAACTCTGTCTTAATAGATATTTTTTGCGCCGCCTCACTGGTAACAGTAGCTATATAGCTGTTATAGGCAAAAGAAAACCATACAATGGCAATTCCACTAATACACATAACGGAAGCCCACATAAAAGTCAGCACTCCTGTGTAGCGATGCCAGTCAAGGTAAAACCGACGCTTAGGTTCTCTGCGGCACATACCAAACAAGGTATTACGAGAAAACGGGCCATATAGCCACATACCGGAAAGAATAGCCGCTAAACTTAGAGCGCATATTATTCCTAACAGAAGCATTCCGCCGCTGCCTAAAGCCAAACGCAAATGTAAAATATGCATCCAGTGCATAAAATTCTTTATAGCTGGATATTTATCGTTCCCGCCATTTGCTCTATATAATTGGTCTACTGCTGCTTCATAGGCAAGCTGTTCGCCCCCCATGCTCATCCTTGCCGCTACTTGGCGATGATCCGCTTGATCTTGCACCCGAAAAAGCAATCGTCCCTTCTCGGGTTGGGCTGTAATACTCTTAATTACTTTTTGCGGATATGTATTTTTAAGCTTATCGTGACCAACTGGCATACTATCCCAAATCTGATCATAGGTAAGTGGAGTTGGCACATCCCGCTGTTCCAACTGATTCCATTGCTGAACTTCATCTTTAAAAATAAGCGGAATTCCGGTTATGCAAAGTAACAGAAAAAAAATTGTGCAAACTACGCTAACCCACCGATGCAATTGATAGAACCCTCGCATAACTTCTCCCTCATAAGTCATCTCATAATTTTAGAATTATCGTACCTCTTTAGCCATGTAATCCACAGCTTCTGGCATTTTGATTCCCGGATTCAATAAGAAAAGATCCTGCGGCAGATAATGCACTCGCTGATTCTTTACAGCCCGCAGACTGCTCCAAGCTGGACTACTAGCCATTTCTTGATTCATATGATCTTTAATTTCATCAATTTTTCCCATAGTTACGACAAAAATATCATCAGGATCTTCCTGTACAATTTTTTCCAGACTAAAAGGAGTCATATCATTCTCCGCATTAATGGCCTGCTCTCCTGTGGCAATATTCACCATTCCTAAGAGCTTTGCCACACTCCCCGCTGTTGTTTGGGGAAGCTCAACTGTCACATCTTTTGCTGTCGCATGTAAAATGACGACTTTTCTTGGCTTATCCTTAGAAAAATCTTGCACTATAGATTGAATTTTCGCCTGCATAGCGCTTATAACAGCTTCGCCTTTTTCTTGCGTACCGCTTAGTTTAGCTAGGATTCGCAGCGTATTATAAGTATCCTCAAGTGTACGGTATTTTAATATTAGAACAGGAATATGATTACTCTCCAGCATTGGCACAAGTTTTTCGTGCATCCCCTGTACAGCAATAACAACATCAGGCTTTAAGCCCATCACTTTTTCCATGTTAACATTATAAACGTAACCAATCTCTTCCGCCTTTTCAGCCCCTGTCGGAAGAATGGCATTCTTAGAACTAGGACGTCCAATCGCTTTTCCATCTACTGCATATAAAAGATCTAAAATCGAGGTAGATAAAACAACAATACGTTCCGGCTTCTTTTCAACAATAATCTGCTTTCCTGTTGCATCAGTTACTGAGAAAAAAGCCTGATTAGTCATATCTACTTTACTTGTATTACTACCACAACCAACTATAGTGAGCAATATAACCAATAGAAGCAATGCGATCGTAATCATACCATTATGTTGCATAAAAAGCCCTTCCTTCTTGTTAGTAGGGAACAGAAGAATATGATTCTTCTATTTCTGCAATAAAAAATAGGCCCTTTAAATAAAAGGCCTATAAGTCAACTTTTCTATAAATAAACAAATAAAAAGTCCTTACAATCGCCTCCCCATCGCTCGCAGGTCAAAACGGTGATCATTAAACAGGCAGTTCTCCTGGCTCTGGATCATCGCTTGCTCAAACCTTCCCAAGGTTTTCACCCCAGTGGCATATCATGAGTTTGCTCCCCATTACAGTGGCGGGACCGCGCCGGTTTTTCACCGGTCTTCCCTATTAAGCCTTTACAGGCACCTGTTCTATCGTTATTCAGTTTTGCTATAAAATCTACGTCCTTACGGTACCATTTAAAACCAGTTTTGTCAAATCGCAATACTCAATCAATTCCATTGGGAAAGTATCCTGCCCTAAAAACATTTCCACAATCGATCGTCGTTATTTCGAAAATCATCAACACCATATACATTCGTGCTGCCACATTGCGGACAACATTCTGCATAGGCACCATCACCTGTCGGTTTCAGTATTGCCCCCTCCGTATTAAACACCTTGCCACATTTTGCGCACTTTACAGCTGCCATACTTCGTCTCCCCTTATGCTAATTTTCAATACCTTTTCGAGCTTCAACGCCTTGCTGATAATAATGCTTAACTTCTGTCATTTCTGTCACAAGATCGGCTTGTTCCATAAGCGCCTTGGAAGCTTTTCGCCCCGTAAGAATTAGTTCGACTGTTTCTAATCGTTTCGCTAATATTGACTGTAGCTGTTGATCGCTCACTAATTCGAAATAATTAGCCACAACAAGTTCATCAAGTATCACCATATCAAATTCACCGCTGCTTACTGCTACCTCGGCTCGTTTCACGCCTTGTTCTGCAAGCGCTTTATATTCCTCGGGCGGCTTTCCCTGCGGAAAAACAACGACTTCATCACTCCATTGGGCTAATTCTTCCGGACTTAAGCTTCCCTCCTTCGCAATAAAGAAAGGTTTTCCTATTGTTTCAACCGTCAAATTCGGTGATAGGTTTTTCAATACGAGATGCTCACTATAACTTTTTGATTTCATAAACTGCAAGAAAAGTACGCGTTTTCCCGCGCCTAAAGCACGAATGGTTAAACCAATTGCCGCGGTTGTTTTTCCTTTACCATCTCCCGTATAAATTTGGACATATCCCTTCATAAATCATCAGCCTTCTTTCGCTACATGGTGGTATAGAAACATTATCTGTCTTTATACCATATCGTCCCCAAAAGCACAAGCGGAACCAACAATGCGACTGCCGCAATATCGTCCATCCCACCATAAAGCGGCGCAATAAAACCGAATACACTTAAAAACACTACACTAAGCATGAAATAGTTGGGCACAATCCTACTTTTACCAGCCCGCACACTGATTACAGGGTGTATGGCAAAAAACTTCTTTTGCTGTCGCCTCAAAGCTAAGCCAAGCCCAGTAACAATTAAAAACATTGTTAATAAAATGTAGCTGGTCCAAATCACCTTAAGCAAAAATCCCTGATGATTATGAAAATGTAAGTTCAAAACAAATGCTCTGATTGCCATATACCAGGCTAAAGGTTTAACATAAAATCCTGGTGTCGACAAATCGTTAGTGCCATAAGCTGAAACAAAAACAGTTTGTCCCGTGCGATAAGGCGTCTGGACAACTGGTTTTATATAAAAACTATATATCACCGATTTCGCCTCGGGCATCCGTAATGAAACGACTACATAATCAGGAAAATTCTTTCTTACAATAGCTAAGGCTTGCATCGGCGATTGTTGGACATGTGTTTGCTCATAACCTGAAAAAAATTGCTTTGCTTCTGTTTTTGCCGCAGAAATATAGGTATTGTACGCCATAGAAAATAGGACAAGACCGATACCACTTATACTTAATATCAACCCCCAGATTCCTACAATAACGCCAGTAAGATTGTGTAGTCGACTCCAATATTGATAAGAGTTTCGTACGCCCACGATTGTCGTTTTTTCCCAGAACGGACCATATAGTCTAAAACCTGTAAAAATTGACAAAGCGCTAACAGCACAAATAAAGCCTAAAAATTTTCTCCCTAACGTCCCCATACCTAAGCGCACATGTAAGTCGTCAATAATGTGTAAAAACTGGGGGATAAATTGATATTTCAAAGTGTGATCGCCACGCACAATCACGTCTTGCGTTCGCACATTATATAAAAATTCGTCGCCACCCTTGCTCTCACTGTCTGCCATACGAAAACTGAGCATTCCTTGATCTTCTTTTACAGAAACATTTTTTATCGCTTGGTGTGGGTATCGGGATTGAATCGCTTCGATCCCTGCTCCTAACCCATCCCATAGTACCGCTTGGTCAGCTTCAGCGCTATTAACAATAGGATTTATCTGATTCCACTCAAGAATCTCTTCTTTAAATAATAGCGGCAAGCCTGTCAGACAGAGCAAAAAAAAGAAGATTGCACAAAATAAGCTCAGATAGCGATGAATATAATAAATCATTTGCATAGACATACCACATCAACCTAAAAAGAATATTTCATGCTAACACCATAGGTTCTGCCATTAGCAGCTTCCGAAGCATAAAATTTGCGATCCAATAAGTTCTGAATACTCAGTTGCATTGACCACTGTTTATCTATTTTGTAATTCCACGAAGTATTTACCAGGAAAAATCCGTCTTCAGCGCCATATTCACCAGTATCGGCATCCGGTTTCTGCCGCGCGCTTACATATTGCATATCAGTCACCCAAACTAATTTATCCTTAGAATATTCTACGCCAGCATGAATCAAATGTTTCGGAATATCCCAGTTGCGTGTAGTTTGGCCGCTAGTCGTATTTTCACCGCTTTCAAAAGTATAATTAAAATAAGAAGACCAATTGGGGTCCATTTTATGCTTCAAAGAAAGCTCAATCCCCTTGGCCATACCGCTGTCCATATTATAATAAGCTTTTACAGCATTTCTTGTATCCAAGGCAATTTTATCTTGCGTCCGTACATGAAACAACGTGATATCAAGTGACGTATTAGGATCTAGACTTTGTTTCATGCCGATTTCGAAGGTATTTGAAGTTTCTGGTCTTAAATCAGGGTTAGCCTGCACACTCGACATGGAATCGCCAGCGCGACGATACAATTGATAAATCGTCGGCGGATTAAAGGAATGTCCATAGCTGACATAATACATCGTTCGGTCATTGGCCGCATACTCTAACGCGACTTTAGGGCTTAATTCATCAAAGCTTTTTGACGGATAATCAATTTTAGTACTACCAGCAATATAAGAGTAACCGCCATTCTTTTGGTAATGATCCATTCGCACACCTGTATACAAATTCCACTGATCCGACAAAGCATACTCATCCTGAACAAAAGCAGATAAAGAATCGGTCGAACCCTCATTTTGACTATTCAGCGTCCCAACAGTACCCCAATCACGCCAATTACTCAAATTATAAGCACTATAGGTCATTTTTTCTTTCAGCCAATTTGCTCCGGCAACAATGGTATGGCGATCGAAAATCCAAGTCTTTTGAACATCGGCGGTATAGTTTTTACTAGGATATTTCGCCAGAGTACCGGCGCCTGACCAGGCGATTGAATTCGCTGCCGAGCTTGCTGAGCTATAGCCTTCTTTTGTCACATCAGATAAACCAAAACCTACTTTTATGCTGTTCTTACGATCTTCATAGCTAATCTTATGAATATCCTGTTCCCGCTCGCCATTATAGCCCAAATAATAATAAGGTTTCAGCGTAATATATTGACGATTTTGCGTCAAAAACGTACCGTTAAATAACGGATTTCCATTGCGATCATAGGCATAAGTAAACGGATCATTATAAGAATAACGATAATTATTATGTAAATAAGAATAGGACATCACTTGATCTGGTGTAAGATCATAATCAAAATCGACATAATACTTTTCACTCAATTTACTCTTAGTTCCACGTCCACCGATTAAATAGCTTCCGTTGCTCAATTGCGGTACTTGTAGTGTTGTCGCCGCTGTACCTGTCGTTTTTCCGTCTACCGTATAATAATACCCGCGATAACCGTCAGTAGAATTTTTTTCATAACCAGCATTAAAAGAAAATTGTTCGCTCATCCGCCCTTCTACTCGTATGCTTTTCTGTTCGGTATTCTGACTGCCTGAGGACAAATTCACTTCTGTCTTAGATTCGCCAACAGGTAGTTTTGATTTTTTAGTAATAATATTAATAACACCAGCTACAGCATGACCGCCATATAAAGAAGAACTCGCGCCGCGTACAATTTCAATTCTTGCCACATCACTGACTGGAAAGGAATCCCAAGCAACACTCCCATCAAAAGACGTATTTACTGGCTGTCCATTATATAGAACAAGAATGTTTTTACTGCCAAATCCGCGTACTGATAAACCGTCTTTCACTTCGGCTGTCGGTGACATATATAACCCTACTTCATTTTGCAACGCTTCACGCACACTGAAAACATTACGTTTTTTTAAATCTTCTGCCGTAATAATCGTGACATTGGCTGGCACATTTTTCACTTTTTCTGTAATACGAGTAGCTGTAACAGTCACATCGTCTAACATAAATTCTTCAGTCGGTGCGGCTTGCACGATACCCCCTATCGTCAATGATGTCAATAACATAAGGCCCATACTTGTTTTAGCGCACTTCATTTTTTCATTACTCCTTCATAATGATATTTTAGCCAAGACCCCCACTTTAAAATTTTACGGTTAACGTAGTCGTAAAGCGGTTTCTGTCAGTAGACGCCCCGGAATGATTCACCGCTTTAATTTTTTTATAATCATAATCGCCAATCTTCAGCGAAATATTCTTATCGAATTTATGAATCCAGGCAATCGAATAACCCTGGGCATTGCTATTAGGATAGGCGCTCATTTCTGTAGCATTATAATCCGTCATAACCGCCTGATCTTCCACGTAATAATAGCTGGCAGTCAAGGTATTTTTAGTATCAACTGTGTATTTTAAGGACATTTGCATTGCCTGATTTTCAGCCTTAGCACTTGATTTTAAAAGTTCTGCCGAAATTCCCACTTTATCATTCACAGCTCTACTGCCATAAACGCTCACATAATTAACCGTACTATCTGCGAAAGCATAGCGTGATCGCGTATCACTCCCATAGGAAGTTCTTGCCAACATCACCCCAAGAGAAGATTGTTCATCTGGCGCATAGGTTCCTTGCAATACATAAAATTTATCATTCGAAAGATTGCCTTGATAGTTCGTCTTTGCACCAATAAAATTCAGATTCACTGCACCAACTTGTTTCGAAACAGACATAGCATAAGGTAAAGCATGACGGCCAATATACGTATTGTCATAAACAAGACCGCCTCCTAAAGTAAGGCCTTGCAACCCGAGCACATATTTATAACCAGCATTTTGATATTTGATACCGAAAGCATCTAAAGCACTATTCTCTTGCTTCGTATTGCAAAAATAGTCAGCTGAAAAGACGCCATAATTATTATTTAATCTCTGATAAGTAAACCGTGTATAGGCCGATACATTTTCTGCAACCGGAAGAGTCGCATTTAAGGTCAAAGTTGTTTTTATGCCAGTGCGACTCCGATTCCCTGGATTTTCATCATGCTGAGAACGAGCATGCACCACTAGACTTCCGTCAAATTGCACACCATCTGGTTGGGCAGCAGCCGCCGCTTGGTTCATAGCCAATAATAAAGTGAAAGTTGTAATTCCTAATATCTTTTGCTTCAAACGAAAATCCTCCTCAAGTATCATTTCAAGATTATGCCAATCCTTTTTCCATATGTACAATCTGTTCAGGCCCATCTTCTTCTAAGATAATCTTGAACCCCTGTTTTTTCCAAAAAGCAAAACCGCCTGGCAAAAAATGATGTGTATGAAGGTAAACTTTTGTATAGTTTTGGTCACTTGCAAAAGATGACATAGTCTGTACCAATTGCGCACCAATCCCTTGGCGTCGAAAATTTTGTGATACATAGCAACGACCAAACTCAGCAGTTGTCGGTAAATGATACAAATTTTTCAATAAGGCAATTCGATCATTATACCTACACGCAGCCCCGGTGCCAATCAATTCTCCTGTCGACAAAAAAGCTCCCCATAAATTACAATCTTCAGGTTGAATATAAGTGCGCTGCAAAGCTGCTACATCAGTCATATTTACACGTTTCCCCTTATGACAAAACAGTTCTACTAGCTGACTTTCCAAAAAGCTCTGTACCTTTAAAATTTCTTCCGCTAAAACTGGTCGTACTAAAATTTGCTTTTCTTCCACCCTTTAAACTCCCCCTGTACTAAATTGTTTAATATACTCATGCCGCCGCAATAAAAAAGCTCCTGCCAAAAGGGCAGGAGCTAGCGCAAAATCCTCTATACTGCTTAGGGCAAGAACAGAGCGCAATCACCTCCCCATCACTCGTGGGTGAGAAAAAATAAAACACTTCCTAATGAGATTAGGAAGTGTAAGCGCTCAAGTCATAGCCATAGCAAAAAAAGAAGCTAAGTTATTGTAGCAAAATCCCCTCCCTATCGTTCGTAGGTAAAAATGGTGATTATTGAACAGGCAGTTCTCCTGGCTCTGGATCATCGCGCCCTCAAACCTTCCCAGAACAATATGTTCCAGTGGCATATCTTGAGATTGCTCCCCATTACAGTGGCGGGACCGCGCCGGTATTTCACCGGTCTTCCCTATTAAGCCTTGCGGCACCTATCCTAAAAATTATTTAATTAATTAATAAATTCTTTATTTTATAATAACAACATTACCCATTTTTGTCAAATTGATAAAAATAGGCACAGCGTCCTTTTTATTACTAGAGGAAACTATCGCAAAACAGGCTAGATTCCGCAGAACCTAGCCTGTTTCTTTTGCCTATATTATATGCTTAGCCGACTACAACAAGCGGAGTACCAGCCTGTACAGGATCGCCAGCTTTGACTAGAATTTCTTTTACCACGCCATCAGCGCTGGAAAGAACAGGATTATGCATTTTCATAGCTTCCATAACGATCAGTTCCTGACCATTTTTTACAGCATCGCCAACATTGACTTTAACACTAATAATTTTACCAGGCATAGGCGAAGCAACTTTCGTGCCAGGGCCGCCAGCCTTTGGAGCTGCTTTCGGTGCTGGTGCAGGAGCTGCTGCTACAGGAGCAGGAGCTGCTTTCGGTGCTGCTACAGGAGCTGCTGCTTTAGGAGCGGCAGGTGCTGCCACGCCGCCGATTTCTTCTACAGCAACTTCATAGGTCTGACCATTTACTGTAATTGAATAGTTTTTCATGATAAATCCCCCTTTGGTGTCATACAATCATTGTTTACTGCTCAAAAACCGTTCATAACATCCTGGCGGCCAGCGGTTACCCACGCATCGCTGCCACGCCGAATACTTACGATAGTTACAGAAGCGCTACCAGAAATAGCGGCAATCGCTGCCGTAATCACGGCAACCAGCTCACTATCATCTTCTTGCTGTACAGAAGCCGTAGCAACTGCTGGAGTTGCAGGCGTTGCCGCCATAGCTGCAGGAGTAGTCGGCTGATTCTGCTCTTCCTTTTTTTCTTGCGCTTCTGATGTTACTTTCCAAATATAGCAAACGATAAGAATCACAATCAAGGCTATAAAAAATGTCAACATGAGGTATTTCCTCCTTTAATTAGTGAACGCCTAGGAGCGCCAGCATGATACCACCGGAAATAGCCGTACCAAATACACCAGCAAGGTTTGGTCCCATAGCATGCATAATCAAGAAGTTGTATGGATTTTCTTTTAAAGCAACTACGTGAGCAACACGCGCTGCGATAGGTACCGAAGCAATACCAGCTGAACCGATCAACGGATTGATTTTGCCGCCGGAAACTCTGTACATGATACGTCCGCCAATAATACCGGAGAAAGTACCGCCAGCAAAAGCAATCAAACCAAGAACGATAATTTCAATCGTTTCGAAAGTCAAGAAAGTATCAGCATTCATGGTGGAACCGATAGCAACCGTCAACGTAATAATGATGATATTGATCAAATCATTTGCTGCTGTTTGAGCCAAACGATCAACCACGCCGCATTCACGAAGCAAATTGCCAAGCATTAGCATCGTAATGAGCGGAGCAACTGGAGGGAGTAACAAGTCAACAATAACCGCGATTACCATTGGGAATACGATTTTTTCTAAACGGCTTACAGGACGAACCTGCGTCATGATAACCATACGTTCTTTTTTCGTTGTGAAGAGTTTCATGATTGGCGGCTGAATAAGTGGCATCAGCGCCATGTAGGAATAAGCTGCTACGGAAATCTGTGGTAACAAATGCGGAGCAAGTTTCATCGTAACGAAGATAGCCATTGGGCCGTCAGCGCCGCCGATAATACCGATTGCACCAGCTTCTGCCAAGGAGAAGCCCAGCATTTTAGCGCCAATTAATGCAATAAAGATACCTAAATGAGCTGCAGCTCCCAAAATAATAACACTTGGATTCGAAATCATCGGTCCAAAGTCAGTCATTGCGCCAACGCCAAGGAAAATCAATGGAGGAATAATAATAAGAGCAACACCTTGGTAAGCATACCAGAATAATCCGCCTGGGTCCGCTAACCCAGATCCTGGAGCGTTTGTTACGATACAAGCAAAGCCGATACCGATTAAGAGTAATGGTTCGTATTTTTTCACAATTGCTAAGAAAACGAAAACAATGCCGACAATCATCATAATAATGTTGCCATACCATAGATGCATTAAACCGGTCTGATTGACCATGTCCAGCATCAGTGATCCAATTTGTTCAAACATGTACGTATTTACCTCCTATTAAATAATATAATTCTTAGTGACCGCCTTTTAACTTTTCTTCATTGATTGCGCCAAATTTATTTAGGATAGGAAACAAGTATAACACAAGGCCGATACCCCAAATAATAACGAAGCTCAAAATGAAGTCAATGACGCTAAGTAAGATGGAACCTTCAACTGTATCAGGTACTGTCATGTATATTCTCCTTTCTAGCGATAATTAATTTATATATAACAACAAGCTTGGCAGAAGATCTCAGCTAAAAATCTCGCCAAGCTCGTTATTATCCCAGTAAAAATAACTGAAACTTATAAAGGAATATTGCCGTGTTTTTTCTTCGGGCGATCTTCCCGTTTCATCGCCAGCATGTTTAAGGCATTGGCAACAGCCGGTCTTGTCTGACTTGGCTCAATGACAATATCCACATAGCCGCGTTCTGCTGCATAGTAGGGATTTGCAAAATCTCTGATATATTCTTCCGTCTTTTCTTTGATATTAGCATCGCCACGGAAGATAATATTTGCTGCACCAGCAGGTCCCATAACCGCAATTTCAGCGGAAGGCCAAGCAAGAACTTGATCAGCGCCCAACTCTTTCGAGCACATAGCAATATAAGATCCGCCATACGCTTTACGGGTAATAACCGTAATCTTAGGTACAGTCGCTTCGGAGTAAGCATAAAGCATTTTAGCGCCATGACGGATAACACCGCCGTACTCCTGCTGCGTACCAGGCAAGAAGCCAGGAACGTCGACAATTGTTACAACTGGAATATTGAAAGCGTCACAAGTCCGAACAAAGCGAGCTGCTTTATCAGAAGCATTGATATCAAGGCAGCCTGCCATAACAGCTGGCTGGTTGGCGACAATACCAACAGATTGACCGTCAATGCGAGCATAGCAAGTGATCATATTTTTCGCAAAATGCGTTGCTACGTCGAAATATTCGCCATTATCCACAATCGATTTAATGACATCGTACATGTTATAAGGCATATTCGGGTTGTCCGGCAACAAAGAATCAAGGGCTGAATCGACACGAGCCGGATCATCACCAGTTTCTACGATCGGAGCTTCTTCCATGTTGTTGTTTGGCAAGAAGCTTAAGAGATAACGAACTTGATTAAGAGCGTCTTCGTCGTTTTCTGCAGCAAACTGCGCTACGCCAGAAGTCTGATTATGAGTCATAGCGCCGCCCAGAGCTTCTGCTGTAACTTCTTCCGCCGTAACGGATTTAATAACAGCAGGGCCTGTTAAGAACATCTGGCTTGTATTTTTAACCATGAAGATAAAGTCAGTTAATGCCGGAGAATATACTGCGCCGCCCGCACTTGGTCCCATGATTACAGAAATCTGCGGGATTACGCCGGAAGCCATGGTGTTGTTGAAGAAAATGCGGCCATAACCGGACAGAGCGTCAACAGCTTCCTGAATTCTAGCACCGCCGGAATCAGCAAGACCGATGATTGGTGCGCCCATTTTCAGAGCAAGGCTTTGCACTTTAGCAATTTTTGCTGCATGCATTTCGCCGAGAGCACCGCCAATAACCGTGAAATCTTGTGCAAATACATAAACGAGACGACCATCCACTGTACCATAGCCAGTCGTTACGCCTTCACCAGGAGCTGCTTTGCCAGCCATATCAAAGTTTACGCAACGATGCGTTACAAATTGATCAAGCTCCACAAAAGAACCGGGATCTAAGAGAAGATTGATTCTTTCTCTTGAAGTCAACTTTCCTTTGGCATGCTGTTTTTCAATGGATTTTTTACCGCCGCCTAGCAGAATTTTTTCCTGGCGTTTTTTTAAATCTTGAATTTTTTCTTGAATTGTAGCCATACTAGCTCTCTGCCCCCAAAATTTTTAGATTTTACCTGAATTATAGCTAATTTTAAAATCAATAAAATTATTTTGAACATGAAATAACAAAACTCATACATAAAATTGCATATTTGGGATCTAACTTGCATTGTTAAAATTCCACAAATTAGTCAAATTGTTCAAAATATTTTCTTGCAGTTCATAAAAAATCTGCAAAATTACCGATAATCCAACTTTTTAATACAAGTAAAATCATCATTTGCTCCATTTGGTTGCATAGAGACTAGAACTTATAACAGTAGTATAGTTTATTCTATTTTATGTTACCAATGCATTATTGTTATTAATCTAATGCAAAAATAACATATGCAAATTGATTCAATTGTATTTCCGGCTCTTTCACAAATAAAAAGCCAGACAAAGTACCTCATGACCAGAGGTAAACCGTCAGGCTTCGTACATCACTTTATCTGAAAAATGATCAATCTTTTTCTTCTAAAGGCTCCCGCGTTACCGAAAACAGGGCTGCCGTGAATTCGGCCACATGCTCTTTTTCTTCATTCATTAGGTCGCAAAAAAGCTCTTTCACGATGGATTCTTCCGCTTTATTCATATATCGCTGATACTTATTGATCGCATGAAGTTCATCTTGAATTGCTTTTGTAAGACAGCGAATTAAACAAAGATCCTTCTTTTTGGGAAGTTCTACCTGAGCGTCTTCCGCCTCCTCAACTTGATACTTTTTCCAAGTCTTCGGTTTCGTCGCAAGCCGCTTCGTTGTTAAAAACTTTAAATCTTTTTTAAGCATGTCATATTGAACCGAGTCGAGCAGAGAAATCAAACGCATGATTTCCACATAATGCTGCATTTCATCTTCAGCTGCATCTAAAAACAGATCGGCAAAACAAGGATTTTCGAAAGCACATTCTAAATAATCGGCAATAGCGCCGCGCTCATCAGCCGCTGCATCACGCAACAAATAAAGATCCGGATGATTGGGACAATCACAAGGATCTTTTTCTTCCTCCATGGGGAAACAAGGATAGTCATCATCAAAAAATTTCGGTTTCAAAAAAAAACACCTCCTGTAATCGTTTCCAATATATCTTATGGTAACGAATAACAAGAGGTGTTGCTATACTACCTTATATGCAATTGTATTTTCATTGCCCTTGTAGTTAATCTTCGAAAGGATTTCCGACATCAGTAACTTCTTGAATCACCACAATCGGATCGGAAATCAATCTATATTTTTCATCTTCGGGATAATCGACTGCACGTCTTGGATCATTTCCAGCAAAAGCAAGCATACTTTCCATTGACCACCATTTTGTGCAGAGAAAGAAATGCGCATAGTCTCCTTGCTCAACTACTTTTAAGTAAGCGCCGCAGTTTCCTTTTGTTGCGAGCGCATCTTTTACACCAGTTTCATACTCGTAGGATTCAAACCACTCTTTCATTGTTAAAGGAACTATACCATGCCAAGTTCTTGAGATCATAATAGCTACTCCTTTTGTCTATAAAATTGCAATGATAAATGATAGATTCGCCAAACCGATCCTTAAATCCTACAAAAAGAACTACTTTATACGTTCTTTCGACTTTTCACACCTTTTGCTCGCCTTCTCGGTCAATGATAGCTCAGCAAAGGTAAGTTTGTTATAATAAAGCTTAAATATATCTTAAGGCAGGATTGATTAAATGCGCTTTTTCTATAAAATTACAGCTTTATTTATTTTATTTGTTGTCCTAGGCGGATTTATCCAAATTCTAGTTTTTGATAAATATTTTGTCACTGAAACAGACTCTACTTTATTAAATCTGAATCAACAAGCTTCCGCATATGTAAGCGATCAAATCTCAGCCTATTTTACGAAAGTGCAAAATGCCCTTGAAGTCATTGCTTCCAATAAAAACATTCAGGAAGATCAGACTTTATTGGATGAAATAAACAAAATGCTCCCTGAAATCAACCGGTTAGTCATTCTTAATAAGCAAGGCGATATCATAAAAATAAGCGATAATAAGAAAAGTCCTATTTTATCCAATTTATCCTCTAAAGAATATTATCTGCAAGCAATGCAAGGGAATAAATGGATTACCAATGTTTTTACCTCGGCCTCAGGAAAAAAAGTCATTGCCATCGCTGTTCCCATAAAAACCAACCATGCAATTGACGGCGCTGTGATTGCCTATATCGAATTACACGGTAACGCCTTAGCTTCGATGTTCGATAATAAATCCTTTGGAGAAAATGGCTATATTTCTATTATTGATAGCCAAGGCTATGTTGTCTATCATCAAAATAAAGAACGTATTGGCCAAAAAACACATTGCTTTGAAAACCTGACAGGTGATACCGGTGTGGCAGTACTAACTGATTTTACAAATTCTGAACAGTATACTGGTTATCATAAAGTTCCTGGTTTAAATTGGCTGGTTACAGTAAACACATCGACTAGTGAAATTAAAGCAGCAAGAAATATTATTGTATTTGAAATTACCATATTATCGATTTTAGGAATTGGCTTAATCACCTTAGTTGGGGTGTATTCTGTCAGACGCAGTCTACGACCTTTTGAAGAACTAATGCAAGCCTTTAAAACATTGAAAAAAGGGAAATATGAATTACTGAATACCAATCGCCTGCCGAAAGAACTCTATGAAATAGGTGATATTTATAATAGCACCGTCAATATTTTAAAGATCAACCATGAAGAGTTAAAAGAAGCAGCTGAAACAGACTTATTAACAGGTGCGTATAATCGGCGATCCTTTTATAAAAAATTAGCTGAATTAGAAAAAAATTATAAAGCGGAAAATTTGAGTTGTTTCAGCGTTGCCTTAGTAGATCTAGATCATTTTAAAAATATCAACGATACTCAAGGACATAGCGCCGGCGACGAAATACTTAAAACATTTATTAGTATTCTATATTTTGCCGTAGATAAATGGCATGTATTTCGGTTTGGCGGCGACGAGTTTGCCATTATCTTCGAAGAAAAAGACTATGAAGAGATTAGCAGCATTGCAGAAAAAATAAGATACGATGCAGAAAGCCTCTTAAGTGGCTGTACTGTAAGTATTGGAATCGCGTCATTTCCAACGGATAGCACCTCGAAACGGCAACTCGTTGAATTAGCTGATAACGCTCTTTACATCAGCAAACAAGAACGGAATAAAATAACATTCTATCGTTGACAATTAACATACTCCCCCTCATCCAGATGAAAAAAGTAATTTTCTCGCTTCATAAAAAAAGTTAAGTAATCAGACATTAAATATTTTCTAGTAAGTTTCTGCGCTTGAGAAGAACCTTGCGAGCAGGAAACAGCTTCTACATTGAGGAAAACTACAAGCAGTAAGATCCTAGACACAAAAATCGTATAAAAGGAGGCTTCTATGAAAATGCGATATTTTTTCGCCGGATTACTAATGCTGACTTTAACGCTTGGTTGCTTTGGCAACACCTATGCTGCCGCAAAGACCGAACACTCTGTCTCTATGGTCAAAAACTTCATTCAAGTACCACTGACAAGGCAAAATACTGATTACACCTGCGGCGTAACTGCACTGCAATCCATACTCGGCTATTACGGTTTTGATAAGCGACTAGACGTACTATCCGATGCAGTCAAACCAGATCCTGATAATGGCACTAGTTATATAAATATGATAAATTATGCAAAATCACTAGGATTTAACGTTACCACTCGGACAAATATGAGTTTAGAAGAACTCAAAGGATATATTGACAAAAAGCAACCGGTACTTGTAGTAATTCAAGCTTGGGACGATTCAAAATCCAATTATGCACCTACCAAAAATGAAGATGGTCATTACGTTGTTGCGATTGGCTATGATGACAAATATTTTTATTTTATGGATCCTTCTACGCTGGGACACTACACTTACATTCCAACAGCAGAATTTCTATCCCGCTGGCACGATTATGATTCTTTCAGTAACGAAGTTCTAACTCAGGTTGGCATAATTATGACTAAGCCAATTACTTCCCCCTACAATCCTGATGAAATTACAAGCCTTGATTAATGAACTTAAGAGGTGATAATTTGAAAACAGCAACTAGCTATTATCGTACTTTCCTGTCTGTTTTCTCGATTGTAATAACCTGCTTCATTACCCTAGGAACATCCGTGCAGCAGGCTTGGGCGGCAGACAGTCAAGTACGTCCAACGGCAGTCGTCGAACGTTGTTCCTCCATCATTATTGGCAAACAAGCGACTAAAGATGGATCGACGCTTCTAGCTCATAACGAAGATTTAACAAATTATTGTGCACAACATTACGTGTATATTTCGCATGCCAAACATGAATCAGGCGATATAATAACCACCTTCTGGGGAGCAAAAATCCCCCAAGTAGCCGAGACTTATGGGTACTCTGCTACGAAGATTTTTGACAAGGCCTATTCTCCTGGGGATATAACGAGCGGAGTTAACGAACATCAGGTAGCAGTAGCCAATAATATGTCTTATCGTCGAGATGCACCAACCGAATTACCAACTACTGGACGAATTATCTGGACAGAGCTCACCCAGCTCGCCCTGGAACGCGCCAAAACCGCGCGTGAAGCAGTCGAAGTCATTGGTGACCTAGTACATACTTATAAACTGGGTAGTGATTCTGGCGCGATCTTTGCGGTCACAGATGGTAACGAGGGCTGGTGGGTTGAAGTTACTCTAGAAGGACAGTGGGTTGCGCAACGGGTTCCCAATGATTCCTTTGGAGTTAGAGCTAATATCTTTCGAATTGGCCAAATTGACTTTGCCAATCCTGATAATTTTATGTACTCAAGTGATGTAGTGGATTATGCCAAAAAAATGGGTTGGTATGATGGAAAAGAGCCTTTTAACTTTGCCAAAGTATATGCTGCGCCAGAAAAACTAAATGATCCCTATAATACCCGCCGCCAATGGCGGGCCGAAGAATTACTGAAAGAACAGATTGCAACCATTACCCCGATTGATATAATCAGGATATTGCGTGACCATTATGAGGGAACACCTTATGATTTAACGAATGGGTACAAAAAAGGTTCTCCGCACCAGACAGATGAAAGAACCCTATGCAGTATCAATACTGAAATAAGTTTAGTCTGCCAATCACGACCGTGGCTACCGTCAGAAATAGGCGCCGTAACTTGGCGAGCTATGGCGACGCCTTGCACCAGCGTATTTACTCCATGGTATTTCGGCAATTCTGAGATTCCTGCCGCTTTCCAAACTGGAACAAACCAATATTCCCCCGACTCCGCCTATTGGACCTTTAGAGACCTATCACGCTATGCAGATGTTCGCTATCAAAATGTAATCGGCAATATTCATAGACAAATTGATTTCTTTGAAAAAAAAGAATTCACAGCTCAAGATGACCTAGAAAAAGAAGCTCTGCAAATTTATGGACAAGACAAGAAGCAAGCGATTCAATTTCTAGGTAACTATACGAACAATCTGGCTGAACAATCCCTCAAACTGGGAAACTCATTGCTAAATCAATAAAATAAAAGGCTAAGAAGAATTCGCAGCAAGCGATTTTTCTTAGCCTTTTTAATATATTAGTAACTATTGTCTTAACTCACTATCATCATTTTGTGGCTAGCAAGGCATTACATACGATGCATCATAGGCAGCATAAAGAAGTAAATATTTGCTACTGTCAAAACGATGATCAGTATAGTAAAGGGCAAAGCAGATCCAGTAACTTTTTCTGACGAATATTGTGATTTAGCAATTCGATATGCTGTATATATTGAGCCTAGAGCACCAATAACTAGCAAGGCATATTGTAACATTTGAATAGTACCCACACTCACCAGCGCGGTTGATTGTTCAGATACGTTCATTCCGATTACTGACATACCGGTAAATAAAATAGATTTTCCTTCAGCTAATAGATGGAATAAATTATGAGCCAAATGGGCTGATAAATCCAGCGGAATCAAAGCATATCCAAAGCGAGCAAAGTTTAAATGAGCTGACTCTCCATTACTTTTTCCAGCCACCCAACTGCTAATATACAATAAAGACACTGGAATGGCCATAGCAATGAGAAAGATAACCGTAAATGTGATAGCATACTCCTGCGTGCCTAAAATATTTTCTAGAAAACTTTGGGCCTTAGTCCAAATCTCCAGCATGGTAATATTTTGGACAAACACGATTCCCATAATGACGGTAGCCAAAACAGACTCTTCAAATTTGGGCTTCTTAATAAACCAAAGTTCACGAGAAGGCGGACGAACAGAAATGGTAATAGAATCATTGGGGCAGTTCTTTACACAATAACCGCATAGATTGCAGCGAGCGCTGTTATCCATGGTTTTCGGAAACTCAAACATCGGACATCCTGGTGCCTTTTCACCGCCCTTATAACAAGCGGCTACCGTACACTTACTGCATTTTTCCGGCGTTCCTCTCAGTTCTAACGCCCCTGTCCGGGAATAGTTACCGGCGACCCCGCCTAAGAAGCATAAATTGCGACACCAAGCCCGGCGTTCAAAAAAGGCCCCTGCCGTAATGGCTCCTAGCGCAATAATCAGCATCATAAACCCTGAGCCGCGTGGCGACTCTACAATTCCATAAACATGATCACCCCAGGTAATCATGATAAAAAAAACATCAATAATCCAGATCCCATATTTCTTAAGAAACTGGGGAACAGGCCGATTATTCCCTACAATCTTTTGCACAAAATCACTGACTGTGGCAAAAGGACAAATAGCACACCAGAATCGTCCCATCAAAAGAAAAATCAGCGGAATCAGTGGCCACCACAGTACCCAGGTTAATGCAGTGCCAAAATTTTCATGGGCGCTGACAGGGCCAAAAAACAATTCATACGTGATAAAAGCAAAAATAATCACAACAGGAATTTGAAAAATTCCTGGGTACCATTTGCTTTTTAATATGGCTTTTAACAAGTTATTGCCTTTGGCTTCAGGTATTTTCGTCTCCATCTATCTCACACTCCCTGGCCTTTCAGCTTAGTATATTTCATGATTCCAGCAACTAGGATAACTGCTGAAATAGCTCCACCAAATCCATAGAGAACAGGCCAAGGATTGTCGTTTTCAGCCTCCTTTTTGCCGTGTCCATCATGATTCATGTTGTTCATATCATGGCTATTTTGTGAATCAGATGTCATAGAATTCATATCATGACCACTATGGTCATTGGGTGACATAGTCCCCATATTGTGACTACCTTGTGACTCATGCGTCATAGAGTTCATTTCATGACCGCTCTTGGGCGCCATATTCGCCATATTATGACCACCTTGTGAATCATGCGTCATGGAGTTCATATCATGACCGCTCATCGAATCTTGCGTCATGTTCCCCATCTCATGCTTTGGTTGCTCCACACTAGTTGCAGCAAAAGTATTCATCGTAGACATACCAAGCAGAAGTAAGGTTGCAAAACTAATTACCAAAAAACTACCCCGTCTTTTAAATATATTAATCAATTAACAAACCTCCTCATTCGTAGCATTCAATGCTTATCATCGTTATTTCAAACTTTTTCATAAAAAAACTTCCCTCCACGTGACTGATTAATAAACAATGACTTTTGATTCACTCGTTATCCGCATTCTTACTGCCCCTATTATATCTATCAATTATGAATTTCTTATGAATGTATTGTGAACTTCTCGTGCTATTTGAAAATCAAAATAACCAAACTAGTTTCCTTTCGTCCACTACACTTGCCATGTTTTCTCTTTATTTTGATATTCTTTTGTATACGGCCGGTGCTAAGATCAAACTGTTGAATAATTTGCGCTTTTCGCAGTTCTTTGTTGACATCGCTAATGGTTTGGTTTATTCTGTAACAGAATTCCATATCGTCTTAATAGGTGCCCACTCGGGCTTAATAGGGAAGATTGGTGCAATGCCAACACGGTCCCGCCGCTGTAATGGGGAGCTATTCTACAATAATTTAGCCACTGGAAGAAGACTTCTGGGAAGGCGTAGGATGCGATGAACCGAAGTCAGAAGAACTGCCTATTTTATAGTCACCGTTTTACCCACGAGCGATGGGGAGGCGATTTGCAATTTTTTCTATTCAGCAAGTTGACACTCTTTCCTTATAGCAAGAGTGTTTTTTTTACTATCACTCGCTCGAAAAAATCGGGAGGTTACATTGAATGAATTTGGAAGTCCTTGCAATTATCTCGCTGGGTTTTGTTCTCGGAGCAAGACACGCGATTGATTGGGATCACATTGCTGCTATTACCGACTTTGTTGGTGCGGAGAAATCTAAAAAAAAGGGATTTCTTTTGTCGTTATACTACATAATTGGTCATGCTTTAGTGAATTTGTTTTTTGGTGGAGCTGCCATCGTATTAGGCCAATCAGTTCCATCATGGATAGATACAGTAATGGAACGAGTTGTTGGAGTAACATTAATTACTTTGGGATTATGGCTGATTGTGATTCTTATTCAAAATAGAAAAGAATCTATTTTCATTAATAGATGGCAGCTATTATTTAATGTCCTACAAAAAGTCTACTACTGTCTAAAGGTTAAAATAACCGGAAAAGCTACTGAAAGAGACATGCAACCAATTGCTCTAGGACCTGGTAGTGCTTGCGGTGTCGGGATCATCCATGGTATCGGAGGAGAAACCGCCTCGCAAATTTTATTATTTACCACCGCTGCTGGTGCAGGAACACTTGCACTTGGACTAACAGCCGTGTTTGCCTTTATATCAGGTTTATTCTCCTGTCAAATTATAATGGTTTTATTTTTGCTAAATGGCTACGGACAAGCAACTAGGAACCCCAAAGTTTATAAGGGATTAGCTATTGCTACATCTTTATATAGTATTGCAGTAGGTACAATCTTCCTATTAGGTGCCAGTGATCTTCTGCCTCCGCTCGAATTTTTCTAACTAAATTCACTCTTAAAATTTATAAAAAATGCTATGACAAAAGAGAGCAGCCCCTTAAAGAAAAGGGCTGCTCTCGTATACGTTTCGTTACTTATTTGAGCTATGGTGTCCTGCATGTTCGTTATTACCATCTTGCTGCGTATCTGCTGGAGGAGGACTTACTGCCTCGTTTATGGTTCGCTAGCAGGCTGCGCCACAACTTCTGTCATCATTCCACCATCTTCATGGTCTAAGATATGACAATGGAGCATCCAATTTCCTGCCTCTTTCATGACAAAAGCCACATCTACATACTGTCCAGCTGGGACATTCACCGTATCCTTCCACATTTCTCGGTCTGGCACCTGTCCATTCTGTGACACGATTTGGAAATAGGCGCCGTGAACATGGATAGGGTGATCCATCAAGTGCATTCCCTGGGTGTCTTTATTCCAAAATCGCACTTTGACGACTTGGCCCACCGTTACCTTTATTAGATCTGTATTGGGAAACACTTTTCCGTTGATGGTCCACTGCATCTTACTCGCCCCATCTTGGGGCATAGACATCGCCATAGCATGGCCCGCATGCTGCATTCCAGCCATACTGCCACCTGTCATGCTAGCCATATCCATCCTTGAACCTAATTCCAGTGTAAAGTCAGGCGATTTATCCTGTATACCAGCAAACGCTCGCGATACAGGCGGCACAAAGGGAGATATTACTGGTGCTACCGCCTTCCCTTCGTAGACAATCGGCACAATCATGCCTAGTTCGGGTCGTTCACTAATCAAGCGATATTGCTGACCAGCTATGCCTACCGCTGCCACTTCCACGTCTATCCGCTCACCAGGGGCTAGCGTGACGGTATCTGTCATGTAAGGATCCACTAAAGGATGTCCATCCGTATGGGTCACTCTAAAACGATGCCCTGGCAGTTGCAGGGTATGATAGGCAGCTGTTGATGCATTAATGAGCCGTAATTTATGGAGTTCTCCCTGACGAAAGACTAAGGGAGGAATCGCATCCCCGGTCTTGCCATTCACGGTCTCTATATTGCCATACCGTTCCATGTCGCCCCGCGCGGTACCATCTAAGCGCTTGCCATTCGCATCTAGATACCAATCGTCCAAAACCAAGATATGGTCACCGCTATATTTACGATCCGCTGCTGTCTTCACAATAAAGGGTGCATACAGCCCCATATCTACTTGAGTCACTACCGAGCGATAATGCGAGTGATACCAATATGTACCTGACTCATTCGCGGTGAACTCATAACGGAAGGGCTCGTCTGGCTTAATGACCCGGCTGGGTCCGTCTTGATCATTTGGCACCAATAGCCCATGCCAATGAATATTCGTGACAACTGGAAGGTGATTTACACCTTCCACGACGATCCGTTCTCCTTCCTGTACTATAATCGGCGTTCCCGGCACACTGCCGTTATAGCTCCATACCCGTGTAGACAGTCCCGGTCTTAGTTCCCAATTGGCTTCTTTGAGTTCTAGTCTTACGTCAGCCGCTTGTGCCGTAGCTGTCGCTATGAATACTGTCAGTGCTGTCGTAACAACCTGTTTTCTCCAATTCATCCAGCCTCTCACTTTCCTGTCCTCCTCCCCTACCTACGATTTGCTTACTACTTTTACTCTATTTTTGACTTTTCCTCTTCACTATTGAAAGATGTTACAGGCATTCTATCCAGTTTATCTGCAATCCGCTTTACTGACTTGGTAATGCTAGTCAACAAATAAAAGAAATATATCACTATTGCCAGATAAATCACCATAAAAACGAATCCAAATCCCCCCATCATGCTGCCATACATCATGTGTATCACTCCTTTTTATTTGGTAATCGCACTTATCTTTAAGTATAACAATAAACATGTTATTTCAACAAAATTTTAGTTTCTTTATTTTCCCAAAAAGGTATACTAAAAGGCTCAAATCTAAGCAACGAGTATAAAGGTTGCCTAGCATCACACGACACTAGGCAACCCTTTTATATAAACCCTGGAGAAACTAGCGCTTCCCCAGAGATGGAGGGGCACTACTGCGCTGCATGATGCGCATTGTGATCCATTGTTGCAGGCATTTGATTTGTCGATGACGCTTGCGTACCATCTACTTTTATTTCATCAGTTGCGTTATTCACTAAATCAGACATCATCTGTTTAAATTCTGGATCACTTGCCATCATTTGTTTCATCATAGTTTGCATTTGAGGCTGTTTCATCATGTCTTTCATCGTTTGTTGCATTTCCGGGCTTGCCATCATTTCACCGCACTGCTTTTGCATATCCGGTGAATTCATCATATCTGGACTCATGGCCCCGCTTTGCATCATCATACTCGATTCGGTTCTGGCTTCCGCCTTTTGCGCTGTATTGCCAATCGAATTGATCCCGAAAGTCACGCCTAATACCGATACCGTAATCAATCCGCCAATCATCAAGCTTGCCATTTTATTTTTCATCATTTTTTTCACTCCTATTTTTATTTGACTTATTTTTTCTTTTATACAAAACTCCCACTCACTCATAGCAAATACCAGTTCACATCGTTTAAGGATACGCTTTACCTTAACAGCAGTACTCCGTGTATATGGGGCATGACCTCTTTATTTTGCCGCCTTTGGATCATCTACCTGTTCTTGCTTTTTATGCCCCATTCCCTTCATCATGAATAAATGCATCAATGGGCATAAAAGAAATACTAGGTAACTGGCCGTCCCTTCATAACCGCTTAACTTTAATAATAGAACTGCTCCTATGGGTGCTAAGCAGCAGACAAACATCATGAGCATATGTTTTAGGTTATTGCCGCAGTCTTGTTGCTGCCCTTGAGTAGTGTTGCTAGGCTGAGATTGTTTACACCATCCCATCTTAGATTCCTCCTTGGCTATGCGTGCATAACATACAGCATTGCTGCAAACGCGAGTGTCCATGCTCCCCATTGCAATATTTTCAAAACCGCTTGTTGCCCTGGCGTATAAGTTTCTTTCACTTCTTCTGACATATCTAATTGTTTATTCGGTTCCATGATGCATCCCTCTTTCTGCTTGCTACTGCACTTGGATTGCTTTTATCATACCAAGCCTTTATGAAGAAGCTATGAAGAACTATTGAAGAACTTCTGCTTTTTTACTTTGCTCAACATTGTTTCTAAACATTTGGTAAACTACCATTTCCGATCAGCACCTCCACCACCGGATGAGCCGCCTCCATATCCTAGAAGATGCAGGTTATACGGTAAGAGAATAAACCAATTTATTAAAAAAAGCTGCCGACTCTGGCAGCTTTTCTGGATTTATAGGATTTATAGGATTTTTAGCGATATTGTACAACGGTAAACATACCACCTAATTCTTTGGTCATATTATTAGCGGTATGATGCGGAATATGACAATGAAGGGGCCAATTGCCAGGGTTATTCGTCATAAATTCAATATCCCAAGTTTCTCCTGAAGCTACAGCAATGGTATTTTTTTTCATTCTGGCGCATTCTCCAATTGGATTGCCATCAGCGGCAGTCACGATAAACTGATGACCATGTAAATGAATCGGATGTTCCATCATGGCTGGATTGGCAAAACGAATGCGAACTCGTTCGCCACACGCTACTTCGAGTGGTGTCGTTGCCGGAAAACAACGCCCATTCATAGTAAAAAATTGCAAATCGTCACTCATCGGATTCACTTCATAGCTGCCTGATTTTAGGATCCCCATCGGTAAACCTTTTACGGCAAACTCTTGCAACATAATAAAGTAATCGTACTTCGTCCGTCGGTCATCAGGGTCTAATATTACGAGGCCCCCTGCCAGACCCATCATGCCCTGCCTTGCGACGCGATGATGCGTATGATACATATGTGTTCCCGGCGAATTATTAATTTGAAAATGATAATCAAAATAACTGTTTGGTTTAATGAGTGGCGTCGACTCAACTTCCGACACGCCGTCCATATTATTAGGCACATCTAAACCATGCCAGTGAACGCTAGTCGCTTCCGGTAAAGCATTATATACTCTGATATTCACGTAATCTCCTGGGTATACGTGAATGGTCGGCCCTGGAATACTCCCATTATAGCCCCAGCCTCGAATAAAAAACCCAGGCAGCAATTCTTGTTCTACCGGTTGGGCAACAAGTTCAAAATATTTTACCCCCTGCCTCGCTACATAGGGTAAATCATATAGATCAGGACTCGTGACCACTATATCACGCCCTTTATTCAAGTTTACTCCATTCTATGCACTGACCTCAGTGGGCGAAGCTATAGTAAGTCCTAAAAGTTGGATAGAAAGGCAAAAGACCAGGAATACTCCTGGCCTTCGATTAGCGTACCTATCATTATTGCGGTCATCTTTTATACCACTATTTCTCATCATAGTATTAATACCCTTGTCTTTAGATAACGACAAAAAACCGACTTTATGGATTCTTACTCTTCCATAAAGTCGGTTTTCATTTAATAACTTTATTTTTATATACAAGCTTTTGTTATTTTTTATTAAAGTTATTAATTAAAAATACAATTTAATTAAAGAAAAATAGCCTTTTTAACATCAGGTTATATTAAAAAGGTTATTAAATTCAATATTATAATTTTTTTCTTTATAATAATAAAGTTATTAAATTAAAAAGGTGGAGTAAAAATGCCAACATTAGATTTTTTTGAAGGAATGTATTTTACTAAAGAAAATACCATACAGCTCTTAGAAAGACTGCTTATTAAAGATGGCACTACAATATTTGACCCATTAAATGGAGTAAATATCTTGACATATAAAAATACAAAAGAGCTAGAAGAAAATCTTTTCAAAGATTTGGCAACATATCTTAATTTAAAATTATAATTGGGGAATATGTCTCTATTTTAGGCATATTTTGTATAAAAAATAGTTTATTTCCCAAATTACGTCAATTGTTTAGCATTAATTTTGAGAACGCGCCCTTATCATTCACCTATATAATATGATTTAAAGTCTTTTAATGCTAATTCAAGAAGGTCAAGAAAGTCTTTAACTTCATTCCTTCTAATTAAGTTCTGTATTTTTATTATATCTCTGTTTAATGTTCTTAAATATGATTCTTCCTCTGTAGTTCTCTTATTTTCAAGATAATATCCATAATCCTCCTTCATATTCATATACTCATAATCAAATTCTTGAAAAACGTTTTCTACCTTGTAAAACAGCTCTTTCATTCCTTTTATATGATAAATTAAAGGTTCATAGTCATTAATGTCACCCAACTTTCGTAACCGCCCTTCAGAAGGTGCGATATTTACGTTTAAATCTAGATTGAGTTTATAAAGAAGATTCTTTAGACTCCTTCGTATTTGCGCTTCCGTATAAATATTACATAAAAATTGACTTGTAAAATAATGATTAAAAATATGCCTATTTTTCAAAAGATAGCACTCAATATCTTTATTTAGTATAACTTCAATACTGATTTTTAAGGACTTATTTTTTTGTTTAAAGTTTTCCCACCACTTTTTTTCTTCCTGAGCTAGGTCTTTAGCAGTGCACAAAAACCATTTTTCAATAACTTTACCATGCTTTCTTGCAGTTACTAATGCTGTATCCAACGATTTTTGTATCAGCAAAGATCTATCCGCTTTATCAATTTTGTCATTCAGGTAAAACTTACACTGAAAAACATACCAGATATGTTCTCTTTCAATAATAATATCTAGTCCGCCGTCTCCACGTCGCGTCTGAATATGATAACTCTTCGCTCCTATTTTTATAAAATCCGAATATAAGCGGGTGTCATTTACTTGTGTTAATAGCCTATCATTTTTATTTGCAAATACTACATTTTGAGAATTTATCAGTTTAGTTTCTTCTAAAATTAAGAGTGCACAAATATCTTCAAAAATATATGGACTAGCCAGATCACCATATAAACCTGCAAGCAAATAATTTATTAACACATTCATCACTACCTAAATTTAAAATCAAAATTTCAAAAATTATTACTCCATTAAATTAAAGTTATACATCATCTTTTCAGCAGCTTGACGTAGCCTTTTGCACTTATCCCAACTATTATACCAAGGAATAGTTGGGAGAAATTCAGCTATTTTTTCCCATTGTTTATAATCAAGACTATTTTTCTCTAATAAACCATGCACTCTTTTAAAAGCAAAATATGCAATATTATCAGGATATTTTTCTTTCGTAGCAACGATAATAGGAAGCAGAAACTGAGCAAACATATTATTAAATTTTTCATTTTTCTGATCTGAACAAAAATCATCATATATTTTTATCCATATCTCTTTATTGATAGCTAGAATTGATTTGCTATAGGGATCCAAATTTCTTATAATATTTTCCATTAATACCTTACTTTTTACATATAATATTTTTTCTTGAATTATATTGATATCATACTTGCATAATTCTGCCCATCTACTAATTTTAGAAATATCACAGCTATTTTCAGCCCATGATAGGAATACGGTCATACAATTGCTTCCAAACGTATCATATAATTCATTCGCTATATTTTCTTGACTTGATTCCAAAATCACCGATATGATCTTTTCGACATTACCTTGCTCATGATTGGCTGAAGTTTCCTTCAAACATTTTAATACTTCTAACTGTGTGCCAATTGGTTGGTGCCAAATTTCTCTACATAATGCACTTTCGTTATTTATTTTGACCAAAACACTAACTCCAGTAAAACGATTACCTGTAACATATTGTAATGTCTCAAAATTAGTCATTCTTGCTATAAAGTCAATTAGCTTTTCACCAAAAAAATTTATATTATTTTGAATTAGAAAATCAAAGATTTCATGAATCATCAATTTGTCTTTATTAAATACTTTTTCTAATAAGTGTTTTATATTATCAAAATCAAACTGAAAAATAAATTCACTATTATCAATTATAGATAAGTCTTTAAAAACCATTGGCAATATTTCTAATTTATAGTTGAATAAATAAGTCAATATTTGATTATTTATATAAACTATTTCATTTTTTCTAAAAGAATCTAGGATATAACAAAAAAGTTCATTTGTATTAAATTTTTCTTCACTTAATATAAATAAATAAAGCTTTGTAAAAAGCTTAAAATAATTTCTATGAAAATATTCAGCTGAAAAATGCAACATAAACTTTTCTAATCCAACATCATTATTATTTAAATACTGTTCGATGAATAAAGATGTCCATTTGGGTATTTCTAAACTTGTTTCATTGCTCGAAATTGAATAAAGGTTTATTCTAGATCGAGCAATATTTTTAAATAAGGCACTGGGCACAATCTGTATATCTAGTGATTTTTTTTCTACAATTCGATTTGACAAAGATCCTGTGCAAAATGAAAATTCTCGCCCTAATATACTAGGTAATCGTAACCAGAAATTTTCCATAGAAACATTGTTTTTAAAAGAACTATCTTCTTCCATAATTATAGGATCAGAAACTTCTAATAAATTTTGAACTATAAATCCAAAACTGGAAAATCCCCTATTGGGAACTGTCTCCATAGAGTACATTTTTTCATTATTTAGACATATAGGACTCGAATATGGGGACAAGTCTAGCTCAGTGGTCAATTCGGGTCTAATAAACAAAGACTGAAAATTTTTAATCTTACTCCAAAAAAACAAATCCGCAAAATCTACCAAAAGAGTATGAGTCCATACGCATCCTGGTCTCTTCATTTCACTAGCATACCAAGTCATATTAAACGAATAACATTTATCTTCAAGTAAAGGATATCCTGTAATATACTTTTCAAACCCCGGTTGTACTTCAATTCCTGATAAATCAGTCAAAGGTTCTAATATTTTTAAAGACGTACGGGAAATTGTACGGGAGGACGACAATAAATGATGTCCATTAGAGTATCCAAAAAGAGCTTGATTAATTTCTATCATTTATCTCACCTTCATTCCATTTAACACTTCCAACAATGGTAATGTTATATCGTTATCTATATTTCCGTAATTATCCAATACCGTAATTCTTTCCCTTTGGTTGTAGAAACTTGCCTGCTTATCAGAATCTGCTTCTGTTTCCAAGGGGCCTCCTTGTGCACTTACTCCATAGTAAAAAGAATTAAACATTGATTGATTAGCCTTCAAAAACTGCCAAAGTAGAGGTAATTGAGATCGCACAAAAAATTCAGGGCTATCATATCGTGTTTCTATACAATCCCACGCAGAAATAATAACACCTAAACAAATTGATCTTATATCTTTAATAAAACTTACGAATTGTAAAAGCTCTAGTAGCTGAACTTCAGTAGGATCATCTTGTACAGCATTGCGCTGCTTATAAATGGTTTCACTAATTTTATCAGTACCACTATTCCTATAATCATAATCTATGGCAGCTATTAAGTTAGGATCATTTATTTTTTCAGGATTTATAAATAGTAATACAGAGTCACATTTTTGAATATAAGCTGCTAATTCTTTATCAATTTCTCTATCAATATACATTTTTTGAAATGATTCCCCTGATAAGTCAGGAAAAGTAACTTCAATCTCTTTTTGATTACAATCTTCTAATAACAAAGATATTTCTTTTTCTTCATCCGTCGTTCTCGTTCTAGACACTTTTATCCCAGAAAGCCACGTTTCCGACAGCTTACTCATATAGCTTTGATTACCTGTCAAATTTTTTAACCGCAAAGAAGTCGTTTTATCTTTTAAACTCAATAAATACCATAGAGCGGCAAGATATGTAGTTTTGCCGGCTTCAGGGAGTCCCATAATAAAACATGATCTGTTTTTCACTTTATTACCCTCTTCTGATATAAATTAAATTGAGACGAATAGGAATTGGTAAGACGTTGTGTAAATACATCCATGTTTTCAGTCTTATAAGGGGTTAGTATTAAGTTTAGAAGATCAACGATTCCATATGCAATTTCAATATTTTCAGACCGCTCAGGCATTGCGGCTACGCATTGAAAAAAGGTTTTACTAGGATCTAATCCAATTTGACAATTTATCTTATTCGGAATATCTTTTAAAAAAACATCAAGATTAGGATCTTCTTGAATTTTTTCAAAAACAAGATCATATTTACTGATGACAATAATAATTTTAGCCTTGGGTTGTATTAATTTTGCATCATAAAAAGTACGTAAAAGGTTAACTGCTTTTTGTACTTCTGCATGTTTAAGTTTACTAATTATCTTTTCTCCATCAAGAATAACAACAAGAAACTTTGCAGAATATATGATGGGAAATTCCTCTTTTGCTGTAATTATATCGCCTGAAACATTATTGTAATCCTCACCCGAAAAATCACTCATTAAAATATTTTTATGCATATTACATTTGGAATCCCAAATACGTATATGTAGTATCGAATCCACTAAACCTCTAGGAGTTCTTACCATTCTGGGATTATCTTGTTGAGATGTAGTGCGTGATAAAAAAGCTCTTTGCTCAAATGCCAGCAAAGTTTTAGATCCTGCAAAATAATATTCTTCAGGAATCTGTGCTAAAAAATATTGATATAAAGATGTTATTAATGTAGTTTTCCCCGCCCCTGTAGGTCCAGCTAAAACAATAAAAATTGATGGCTCAGCAGCTGATATTTCATAACATTGTTGCCCAATTAGTTCAATCCCTGATGGTAAATTAATTACCTTTTGCTCATTCTCGTTTAAGGAGGTAGTATTAACATCATTTTCATTCATTTAAACGCCCTCACTTATCTTGTATACTCATAAAACATCTCATCGTCATTACTTCCATATATAATTGCATTGAATATTCAATTGGTGTTTTTTCTATGTCTTCTTTGATACCTGGCATCTCCCGAACAAATTTAGGAAACCATTCTTCCTTTGCTACAGTATTTTCTGAACGTATAATCGCGGCTGTAATTGGTAAGAAAGGGAACAAATTAGGTTTGTTATATATTTTAGAAAAATTCTCTTTCCATTCGTTTCCTATATTAGAAATAATATCGCTAAATAATAGCTTAGATTTATTCCTTTCTTTTTTGCAACCTTCTAAAAGTTTACTTATAACACCTTTTATTGAGTATGGTCCCGGAAAAACTGAAACTAATTCAGCCGCTTCTTTTCCTATAAAAAGACAAGCTTTATCTCTACCTATATCTTTGTAAGAGCAATTTAAGTCATTACTCCATCCTGAAACTAGCCACCACAAAAACTGGGAATCTTCAAGATTAACTTTTTGTTTTCTCTCTAAGTAATTAAAACATTTATCTACGGCCTTGGTGTATTTCTCAAAAGACTGAATATATTCCGGCGTAAATCCCATATTTGCTAAATTCGTTAATGTTTTACTATCGGGAATGTGAAATTTTTCATCTGTATTTTCACGAATTTTTAATGAATCGTGTATAAAAACTTTCTTTATTTCATTTAGTATATCTTCATTTGCTGACATACGTCCGCCAAATTCAGTAGACAAAACTAAAAATTCGACTAAACTATAAAGGTCTCTATCCTGTTCAGCAATCTCCAATAACGTAGCTCCTGCTAATACAGCAATTTCCTCCTCATTTTTCTTGGAAAATGAAATGTCTATTTTTTTAAATTCATCAACAAATTTATCTATTAAACTATCTTGTCTTAGAAATTTAAAGAAAAGACCTACTAAACCAATAACCTCATTTATAGTTACTGATTCACAAATTACCTTTATTGCCTTTTCTCTTTTTTCTATTTGCCCTTCTTTTAAATCAATACATATTTCCGTATACCATTCTTTAAAATTTTCATGCATATTATTAACCCCTAACTTTTACATTTTTGAATTTCATTCCAAAGTTGATTAACACAGTCTTTTTCTTCAGCTCTTTTGATAATTTGACGTATGAGTTTTTCATGTTTTACCCCTGTGTCGTTTTCATTCTTCAAGCCTAACTTAATCAAAATTTCATCTCTAGTAATATAGGGGAGATTAATAAAATCAAAGATTAAAGTTTTATAATTATAATCAGTGATCGATTCATTAATTACAAAAGCAAATTCGCTATTACTACTTTGTTTATTGTTCACTTCAGTCTTTTTCTCTGATTTTAACAAAATGTTATATTCTATAAATAAATTTCCATCACACAACTCATTATCAGGAATAAACCTATCATTAATTTGATCTAAAACTCGCGGAAAAATTTTAAGAGATAGTTTTTCATTATTTACAATCTCTAAGCATATCCAGTTATATCGAGGAATCCAATCTTTTTCTTTTCGAGAAGGATGTGTAGCCCCGCTACCAAGAATCACTGTTTGATCTATTTTCTTAATGACCTGCATATGCTTATGTCCATATAATTGCACATGAATTCTAGAATTTAATTTTTTACTAATCTTAAAATCATCGTCCTTCCAACATTCAGGTGGATGATGGCATAATGACAGGAAAACCGTATTTTCTTTCCTACTAGGAATCTGACACTGACTTATACACATCAACCGATCTTGTTTACTTGCTTTATGATCATCAGCATTAGAAATTATCGTTGAATTCATCCCTATTATATGTAACTTATAAATATCGTTCAATTCAAATTCTCCAACCCAATGCGGATTGTTAGTACTAATCGAACATCCATACTTTGCGGCAAAATCATTATTGTAACATTCTATGGCGGAATAAAGGATATCACCATTTTTAGTATCTCTACTTATTCTAGCTAATAATTCATCAAACTCGTCATTTCCTTCACATTTATCCAGTTGATCTTGTAACATTTTTATAATATAAAACTCTTTAGGTATATCTTGGTCAACATCATGATTTCCTGGAACACAAAATATACTCTCTTTAGGTATTTGTAAATAAGAACATAATTTATCAAGAAATTCTGTTGCTACTTCATATTCATGTTTTTTTCCACTAAATGCAATGTCCCCACAAATGAGAACACCTTTAACATCTTGTAAAATTGTTTTTGCATTATTTTCTATGTCATTTAATAATTCTTCGCGTAAGTCATTATCTAAATCATATTTATCTCCACTAAAACTTCTAAAGTGAATATCAGACAGATGTATAAATGAAATCAAAACTATCACCACTTTCAGAAACACATTATGCTCGAGATACTGCTTTGCGAGACTTTTTTACAATATACCCTTTCTAAAGTTATCAGTAATTTAAATAACGAATTCTTTATAAAGTAATCATTTAGATAATCTTATAATAAATCCCTTTATTTTTCCTCCCATTATCCTAGGGCTACTCTTTGTTAAATGTCTAATAAAAGTAACAATATATCTATTTTTTATTAAAGGGTAAATATATTGTTTATTCCAATGCTTTTCTAGAGAATTAATTATATTTTCTATAACTTCATGCTCTTTTATATTAGAGAATTTTTGACATGCCTGAATGAATACAGTTGCAATCTTCCATCCATCTGGCCTAGCAACTTCAATCAAAGTACCGCACCACTTACCTTCTCTATGCATTGTAACAATAGCGCATTTTCGCTTTGTTCCATCAGGCAGAATAGATATTTTCCCCTTATTTAGTTCAATAATTTCAATAGAAATAACCAACCCCGGCATAATTTCTTGCAAAATCTCAACGCCCTGAAAAAATTCTTCTAAACCTTTAATTGATTTTGCATACTTAATCACTGCCCCTTCTATTTCAATAGGGCGTATCTTTCCTTCGGCATGTTGGTCTTGTGTAGTTATAGTTTTTGATAAAACGTATGGTTTCTCTGCTTGCTCATATTTTTTAGCCTGTAAAGGGTGTCTTATTCCTCTCACCTTACTCATCTCTTGAAAATTATATGTAACGCTATAATGCTCTAATTTCTCTGTATTCAAACTAGGCCTAGCCGCTAATCCTGGGTCGCCTAACTCATGATCTTCACTGACTGATTGTATCTGCTTCTTGGCAGATTCTACTTTGTTTTGATCAAGCGTTTTTTCATAAGATACCAGCTTCGGATGAGTATATAAAATCTCTCTAAATGGTATTTCTTTCAACTCCGGGCTTGTAACCTCCAAAACCAAACAATTTTTTCCTATCAAATGTCCTTTGTATTGAAACGAGCATTCCCCTAATAAATTCGGATCAAAATGTAATGGATACCCACTACCAACTGATTTTGCTAAAAAAGTGGCATCATTTTGCAGCGCAATATTACACAAAGAGTTATAGATAGACTCCCATGCATTTTTATTCTTACTATTATAGTAAAGCCAAGAAAAGTATTGAACCATAGAACTATTTAACATGCTTTGCGGCATATCTTCGTTAAAGTCAATTTTTAAAGTCTCTCCCATTATCTTTTCTCTCACAACCCAAAAATCAAGCCCATTTGGTTGCAAAAGTTGGTTAGCTAGTGCAACATTCGGCGCAAAATACGCGCGAATCAATTCAATACAAGGGATATAGTAAGTGATTTCATCAAATCTCACTTGATATATCTTTTGATTTCCCCATCTTCCATTTCTATGAAAAGACCATAAATCTTTCGGTATTTCCCAAGCTGTCACAACTTTCCCAGCATCTTTTGATATATTTAAACTTGATCTGAAATTGGCGATAGTCGCCGCTTGTAAAAGTTTATTTTTATAGGTTCGTCCTAATCGCAGCAAAGGGATAGTTCCCCAGGCATACTCTACCGTGGTAAAAGTTTTATTTCTCACATTTTGAAATACGGTTGGTATTATCCATAAATTTTCTTTATTCCTATACGGCGCGCAGAGCCAATAAAGCATCACTGATTCATCTTTGATAAAGGGCCAGGGATTAAGTTTCAGCATCAATTTTTCTCCCAACTTTGGCTATTTGATCATCAATATATGCTTCCAAAAGACTTGTCTTATATTTTAAGCCAGCTTTTTTCATTACTTTCCATGGCTTTATTTCATTCCCCTCTTGTGCAAGTTGTTGAACCGCCCAAGATATTCTTCTCATTTGAAATGATTCAAGAGTCTCAATATTTTCTTCTAAATATTGCTTTGTCTGTGGCATTTTATCTAAGTGCTTTTCTAATAAAGCTAATGCTCCAATCCGTTTTCCAATCTGACTCATCGTAATGCGGATCGGCTTTTTTCCTTCTGTGAACAACCGCTCAGTAGCGTTATTTACCTTTTCTAAAAAATCAATGTCACGCTTTATCCAATTAACTCGCGTTGCTTTTTCTTCTCTCTTTCCCAAATACAAGGAATTCTCTTGAAGCCATTGATTTGAATGGCGATAAAGCCACATATACAGTTTTTTATTTCTATTTCTAAGTTGAGTTATTGTTTCGTTAGGAAACTGATCTTTTAGCTGTAACCATATATTTTGAAATTCTTGATACCTTATTTCCGAGTCATCCTTATTGCTTTTTGCATTAAAATATGGTTTGTTCTCTTTCCATCCTGATTTAAATCCTAAAAGAGAAGCATATTTTTTTACCGTCATGGTATCAACCTGTAAATAACGAGCCGTTTGACGCATTGTAAGTTTCTCAATCTCTACAAAATATTTTAGTTTTTCTTTCCACACCAAACCAAACTCTTTAATACGACCAATACGTAAACGATCTTTTAGCGATTGGTCAGGACCACGCCTAGAATAAATAAAACCACATTCACAAGAAAAAGTGGCAACAGGTTGCTTGGTTTTATGATCCATCGTAATCTTCATATTTTGGACGATATTTTTATGAAAATGAACTGCTGCAGCATTTAAACAGGGCCAAGGCCCTTTACCAAAGGGATATTCGATGACGTTTTTTGCAAAAAACTCTTTTACAGTATCGGTTAAGAATAAGATAAACAAAATATGACGAATAGGATGAAAAGATTTTCGATGTTTTCGAGTAATAGCTTTTAGCCAACAATTCGGATTTTCATAATCGACTTCTGATTGCATGAGCCGTAATACGTCTTGTCCATAATAGCTGAAAAATTGCTCATATAGACTTTTTTGATCAATAAACCTACGACCTTTTACTAATTTCTTTCTTGCTAATAAAGAAAAATACTTTTCATGTAAGCTCAAACAAAAACTTTGTATTGGCATATTAGCAAGCATCCAATAAACCGCCTCTGCTATGGCAAGCAATTTTTTAATAACAAAACTACTATATCTTTCGAATTCAATAGTTTTGCAGCTTTTAGAAGAAATCACAATGAAAGAATGCTTATTCTTGTCAGATCGCCGAATAAAGCTTTCATATAAAAAGCATTTATGATCTTTACAAACAAAAACCCCGAAAACTTGATGTGTTCTATGCCAATACCCTTCTCCATTTTTCGCTTCTTCTTCTTGCAAACATTGGGGACAAAATCGGAGTGATTTATCCATAGGAACAGAACTTGCTAAAGTTCCTATTAGTTGATGAATTCCATCATCTTTATCACTACGCATCTTTGAGAGTACTCGACTTAAACGAGTTTTGGGAATAAAAGGTGCATAAAGCGGTAATAAAGTATGATTTTTAACCAATCCATCAAAAGAATATTTTGCCCCTAAGGGCAATCTATTTATTAAGCTTTGTAAACGACTTGGAAATTCAAGTATTGCTGTAGCCGTCTTCGCTCCAAACAATTCTTCCATCGTAATTTTATCTGCAATATTTCCAGATTGTTGGTGATATCGGGCAAATACACTATATAAAATTTCATCCGGATAGGGATGTGGAAAAAACACCATCATAAAGCCTCTACTCCTTTAGAAACAAAATTCTTCGAGAGGAGATATAATATGCCCGCTTTCTTTTAGTGCTTCATAAGCTGAATTCCGCTTTTTTCTTCCTTTTGCTACAATATCCCGTAAATCACAAGGGTCTTTCTTGTTTGATATTTCCTTTAACATTGTCTTTTCAGAGCTCGCTTGTAATACCTTACTTTTTTCGTCATTATCAAACCTTAATGCTTCAGCAACAGCCGCTCTAAGAAATACTTCATACGAACCTTCTTTTGCTCGACCTTTTACTATCTTATAAACGATTGCTTGAGCACGATCTGCTTCAACATCTAAATGAAGTAAGGCTAAGATAAGTTTTTCCGTTAAATCAGAACTTTGCTCTTTTCGCTTTACTTCTTCCTGTTTCTTTTGTTCAAAAATAATCTGCGATAGATTCATTTTAGCAGCATATTTTTGCATATGATCTGAAATATCTAAAGGAGTAATATCTTCATAACGAGCTAATTGCGAAATGTCCTTACTTCGAAGCGCTTGTAACATCGGACGAACAGATTGTAAACTATCTTTTGAGACCTGCAGAATAACAGATGTACTGATTTTCTCTGTCCCTACGCTAATAGCCCTAATTTGAGAAAGAATATACAGCTTCACAGCAATATCTATAATTCCTTGACTTTCTTCATATAACAGAGACTTAATATCACTCGTTAAATCAATCTTCTTACGTGTCCACTGATACTCCCACATGCCTTCTATTATCAAATCCCAATTTTCGTTATGTTCAATGCTATTCCATACCATATCTCCTTGACCGGTTCCGCGACGAGCCTGCCGAAATGCTCCTTGTAGTACAGACATTGCTTTTACCGTGCCAATAAGAATCACTGGTAGTCCGATCGTATTAACCAAAGTAACAAAGAAATTTAACATACGTTCAGAACCGCCACTTTTAGCTAAACTTAAATGCTGAATCTCATCAATAATTAAGACACCAATACAATGTAATGAGGCCACACGAGACATGTGAGCCAGCATGGAATCTATCGACTGACGATTACCACCAAACTTTTTAAAGTACGATGTTCCCAGAACTTCGTCAACTTTCAAGAAAAAGCTAATACATAAACCTTTCAATGATCCATCATATGGACAATCTAATTTGAGCCACGTTATTTGATATAAATTCAAAGGAGTTTGATGAATAATAACTTGCGGATAAAGCGACAATATTCGTTCAATAGCAGTCGTTTTACCAACTCCCGAGATTCCAATCAAAGTAAAAGCGGTCGCAGTTGTCCGAATATCCCGCTCAATAACATCTAATCTTCGTTGTAACTGTTTAATAAAATCTTTCGTTGCGGGATTACGCCCTAAATAACCCTGCCTAATAATTCGGGAAAACCGCTGCTCTAAATCAAGATGTTGTGACAAGGGTTGAAAGTATCGAAAAAGTCTTTGAATACAATGATATCGATAATGTGCTTCCAAATATCTTTCTTCTTCATGATAATCAGGGTAAACCGCTAACTTTTCAATAGCCTTTTCTTCTGATAAAATCTCCGGGAGAGCTTCTATTAGAGGATTCCCACGATACTCTGGAATTTCTTGTTTTATATAGTTTGCATGAACTGCACAAGTTCGCCCAACCACTTCCATACTCACTCCCCTTTCTTCAGTTTTTCCTGCTGTTTTTTTCTCAATAAAGAAATTTTACGAGGATACTCATCTCCTGTTTCTGCTAGATTCCCAGAAAGATAGGAAGTATCAGCTAATTGTTTTACTTCCTGCTGATAAGCTGCTAAATCAAAAGCCTCTTCCTGTCTGATCGCATCCCTTTCCTTTTTTCGGTTCTCTTTAATTCCCTTTACTTTTTGAGCTCGGCTAACATTGCGATTCAATACACTTTCGGTCTGTCTTGTTGCTTGTCTTACAATTTCCTCAACTTTGCTGTTTAAATCAACCTGTTCTTGTAAAACTTTAAATTCTTCTTTCTTCTCTTTGCGTTTTTCAAATTCAATAAGATACTGAATATCAGCAAGCGATTTATCTAAGTATTTGTCTTGTCCATCCAATAACTGACATTTTTCAAAAGACCGCCCTCGTTCATCTCGAATATATAAATAATCCATATTACGAGGATCAAAAGAAAAATCAACTTTCCAACTCCCTTGATTTCGCGCCTTATCAAACCATTTTTCTTTTAATGCTTTTTCACAACTATAATACATTGACTTATATTTGATCCCTCTATGAGTCACAGTAGCTTGATCTTTAGGCAATAAATTAAGTTTTATAATTTCTTCAGGAAAACTCCGCAATCGTCCAGAGCGTTTAGAAATTCCCCAATTCCACAAACTAATGGGTCTTAAATCAATATCATCCTCAATCATGCCTTCGTCCCATACATATTTTTTTAAAACATGCTGATTATTATGATATAAAACACATTCAATAATAATCTGAGTAAATTGACGTATGTCTAATTTCGCATCTAAACGATAATCAATACCGCCTCTTTGACGAAAATCTATATCAATATATCCTGGTAATAAAGGTTTTACCTGTTCTTGTACTGTGCGAAAATACCGCTCTACAATTCCTTTCCAGTCAGCTCGATATGGTGCTGCGTTTTCAATATTGACATTTAAAGAATTCACAAGAGTATTCACCATACAACCTTCCATCTCACCACGATCACCTAAAATAGTATCTGGAATATGCTGGCAAGGCCATTCTTCTTTTGTAATAGGAATGCCAAATTCATAGCAAAATGCAACCTTATCGATAGCTGCATTCGCCAATGCCATCATAGAACCAAGCCATGAAGGACCTTCTAAACCCACATACATTCCGGTAATCATCCTACTGAATACATCAATCACAAAATATATAACAGGCCGCCCAATAATCCAGTTCCGATTAAACTGAGATACAAGATAGATATCTCCAATTGTTGCATCAATTTGATAACGTGCACCAGGACCCAAAACTTCTTGCGTAGAGGTTTTAAGTAATGCACGATGATCTTTTTGATACTTTCTTTTTCCTTTACGGGCTATAATCTCTTCACTTATATCTCTCATTTTTTTATGCCAATATTTAAATTGAATAAAAGTAGGTTGCTCTGCTTCAGAAAGCAAGATTGTTTTCTTTTTGCCATTTTCATAATAAACATCTTCATGAAAGTATTTTTTCAGCATAAATTTATATGCATCATATAGAGATGCTTTTTTATTTTTTAAGTAAAACTCACTAATGGCTACACTAAAAATCTGCTTTATAGATTCCGTGATATTAATCCCTTCCGATAACTCATTAGCGTATTTTTTAGGTCTTCCTCGTTTCGACTTTCCTACAGTCTTTGGCTTACCAAAGCCACCAGAATTCGCGTAATCTGGGATTAGAGCATTTTTATTCTGTCCTCTTTGCCAATAACGCCTTAAATATTTATAGACCATAAATAGGCTAATATGATGGACTTCAGCAGCCGTCTTTACCATTCTGCCTCGTTTATTTCTCTGATAGATGTCTGGCTGATTTTTCGGCTGAATTAAAGGATAAATGACATCCCATGCTTTTTCCCTAATACTTTTCTCTTTTTCCGTTAATTCACTTTCAACAAAAAATTTATATAAGGGATCATTCGTTACTTTTTCTGCCAAACCAGTCTCTATGAGCCTAAGGACTTCTTCTCCCTTTTTCATAATGGGAAATGCTTTATCTGATGAAATATCAATTAGAAAAATCCATTGCCAATCTTCATCAATCCATAAAATTCGTTCCAGGTAATTTTCTGCACGATGATACTGTATAATATCATTTACGGCAATCATACGATTCCACACTCCTCACCTGCAAACTTATTAACGATAAATTCAGAAGCGGCTTTTCTCAAATCAAATTTTTTTGTTAAATCACATAAAATTAGTCTTTTTGCTAAACAATATCTTAAAATATATAAGAAGGTACCGGCTTCTAGATGATATGTAGAATCGAGAGAGGATACAAGCTGAATCATAGACAAGTTTAATGGTTTTGACAGCTCGGACAATAAAATATTTATAAGAATTTTGCTGTCATCAACAGCATACTCATCTAATGCGTCCAACCAATAGGCAGAATGTATCCATTCTATATTTGCAGCAAACGGAATTGGGATATCTTGATCCGTAACCACTTTCCAGTCAATGCCCTTTTCCTGCCAATAGGCACGCTCAATTTCAAATTTTTCTATGACTCTATTTTGCTCAAGGAATTCAGCTGGCTTAATGGTTCTTGCTATATACTTGATATTGCCGTTTTGTTTAACTTTTATCAGAAAATCAGTTGTTAAAACAAGTAATGTCTTACTGACCGTATCCTGCGGATGTCTAATTTCTTTGTTCTCTGCAATCGTATATGTTATTTCTCTTGATAAAGGAAATTGCTCTAAAATATCAATAACATCTTTCGCCCACTCAAGTAAATAAAAATAACGTTTTTCATGATCAGACATCAAATGATGTATCCGATCCGTTTTCCATCCTCTACAGCGCGTAGCACGGCCATCAGATGGAACGTCTTGTATAGTAAGCCACGGTTTATATTCTTTACCTTCTCCTATTCCTCTACCATCTGTTATGTATCGCTTAATCTTATTTTCATCCCATCCATTATTCCGCTTTGCCACATTTAGTCACCTCCTAATATAGCAAATATCCTAATTAGGTAGTCCGATAATTTCCAACTTTAATAATTATTTTAAAAGCAGGCTCACTTTTGAGGCCTGCTTCTTTTTCACGACACTCAATAAATTCTTCTACTAACAATCTAGCATGGTATATTCATAGTCGGCTATTCAAATTCTTTACGAAATGTTTTACAGTCTTTGGGAATAATCCATGTCTCAAATTTTGCTCCTTCAAAAGGAATTTCAGATAATAAATTTAAATGTCTTTGCTTTTCCATTGCTAGAATGAAGCTTGTATTTGATATACCTAAAGGGATTCCTAGCCCTTTATAAACAGCATCTAGATTATTTTCTAAATAGTAACCGCTAGTGGCTCCACAGCTACAAGCCTTCTCGATATTGCTTAAATTAAAGATATCGTAACATTTTGGACAATATAACAATTTCATAAAAAATCCCCCTACAATATCTGACCCAATAATACATTTTATAATTACCTTACTGCTTCGCTATAGCTGACAGAAACCCTAGTGCTATCATAAAAATATTTTGTAAAATTTTTCTTACCAGAACTTATAAGGCCTCCGCTCTCTGTACTACGTAATTTATTTAAAGTTTTTTATAACGGCATGCATATTCCTATGATAAAATAAGCTTGATAAAACACATAGAAGGTGCTATCAATTTATGTCAAAACAAAGGTCAGGCTTCGCTACCGCAGGAAATATCTTCATTTTAACGGGAAAAAACCCTTCTCAACCCCAATCAAAGGCCCCTTATATAAAATTCAAACAAAGCGCAAATACATTGTTTCACTTTATGGAGAAATTGGATTATTTAACTACAATGTTACATCACAAAAAAATTTCTCCAAGATTTTGCACAGAAAAATTTACTTTTCTAAATAAAACGGTTCCTCCATTGGCTTTTCCTATGAAATGTTTTTGTGATATCTATTTAAATAAACTAGTTAACCATATGGGTATATATGGAAAATTTGGTATTGGATTTGACAAACAATGGCTAATCACAGAAGGTTTACAGCCTGTTCAGTATGTAAATGAAAACTCAATCATTGGTAAAATTTTAAGTCATTATTTAGATCAACATATTAATAATGGCAGTTTCAGCAAAGACATGACCAGCATTCCTTTTCTTGATATTTTTAAGTATATTAAGCCCTTGTCAGGAGATATGGAAAGAACAGAAGGCGTTATTTCTTGTAACTTTCATGACGAAAAAGAGTGGAGATATATTCCTAATGAATTAGGTGACAATATTCCTCTAATAGTGAACAAAATGCTCACACCACCTGACAAAGAGCAAACTTACAATTCAATAATTGAATCAAGTCCAAAATATGGAATAACATTCAATTTAGATAAAATAAAATATCTTATTGTTGCATCACAAAAAGATAGGGAAGAAATTATCCATTTCATTCAGGGAGATCAGTTTAATGCAGAAAGAAATGAAAAGTTAATATTGATATCAAAAATTCTAGTATTTGATAAAATTAGAGAAGATTGGTAAGAGGTGTAGTGCGCTGATGAAATCAAAAGAATCTAATATTCCCCTCTCATTTTCATTAGATATAAACGCTTGTACAAATGATATTAATCTTGAAATTGCCACATTTAACATGCTCCAAAATAAACCTTTAATAATTCAATTAAAAAACTCGCATGCTACTGTTCTACTTGAATTTAAAATTATTTTCACAAAAAAAGAAAAATACCAAATATCCTATATAGTCTATCTAGATCGAGCTAAAACTATCACTGAATTAGTTCGCTTATTAACAATTTATAAGGCGCTTTTAGATCGGTCACTCACAATAAATACAATAAAACTGTTTGGTGAAATATTTACAGGAGAAATTACCATATCTGATGATACTGAAAATAAAGACCTTGAAGATGTACTAATTTATTGGAAAAAAATTTTAAAACTTGAAAAAATCCTTAATATAAAGTTTGAACCACGCTTCCCCGTCGAAATGAAAGATGCTGAAATATTAGAAATGCTTTGCAAATCTTTTGTTGATAATCAGCCTTTTAAAATCAAAGGCACATTAAATAGTTTTGAATTAGTTACTCCAGATATTGAAAATATAAAGAGTGCGATAGGAACCATAGGCACCGTAGCCAGTATATTGCAGGCCCCTATAGAGTTTTGGGGTGAAAATTTCGAGTTATTTTGCTTAACTTATTTTAATTCAATTAAAATAAAATCATTTGAACATCTCAATCAAGATGAAGATGAAGATTATAGGTTAAGAATAATTATTGAAGAAGTAGGAAATGAATCCTTCTCCGCAATGAAATATTTCAAGAATGAAAACGCTGCAAAAAAATACCTTTCAGAACATAGTAATGAATTCAAAGAAGCTAAATTTTTATGGGAATAATTATAAAGAACCATTTTACACTTCCGTAAAATGGTTCTTTATTTAATAACTTTAGTATTCACTTAATAACTTTTTTGTTTATTTAATAACTTTATTATTTTTCTACAGCTTTTTTCTTTATCTAACCGTCCTATTCAACAGTTACAGATTTTGCCAAATTTCTCGGTTTATCAACGTCGCAACCGCGCGTAATTGCTGCATAGTAAGCGAGCAACTGGAGCGGAATGACGGAAAGAATCGGCGCCAAGTATTTTTCGGTTTTCGGAATGAGAATCGTATGATCCACATATTTACCAAGCTGTTCATCACCGATAAAGCCTAGGCCAATAACTACAGCGTCACGAGCTTTAACTTCTTTAATATTGCTCAAAGTCTTTTCATAGACATCCATCTGCGTAGCCATAGCGATAACAGGCACGCCTTCAATAATGAGGGCCAGCGTACCATGCTTCAATTCACCAGCTGCATAGGCTTCAGCATGAATATAGGAAATTTCTTTCAGTTTCAAAGAACCTTCCAAAGCTACGGCATAATCAAGCGAACGGCCAATAAAGAATACATCTTCACTAAAACCGTATTTTTCAGCAAAAGTCTTAATTGGTTCTACATCTTCTAGCATTTCATGGGCTTGCGCCGGAATATTACGCAGACCGGAAATCAGTTCTTTCATTCGTTCTGGCTTTAAGCTGTCTTTGAGATCAGCCATATACAGAGCTAACATAAAGAGGCTGACAAGCTGCGTTGTATAAGCTTTCGTCGAAGCAACGGCAATTTCCGGACCGGCCCAAGTATAAACAACTTGATCGGCTTCGCGGGCAATGGAAGAACCAACAACATTGGTAACAGCCAAAGTACGAGCGCCAAGACGTTTCGCTTCTTTTAACGCCGCCAAAGTATCACTTGTTTCACCAGACTGGCTGATTACAATCGCCAACGTCGATTCGTCAACGAGCGGCGTCCGATAACGGAATTCCGAAGCAATATCAACTTCTACGGGAATTCTCGCCAATTGTTCAATATAATATTTCGCTACGACACCAGCATGGTAAGCCGTACCGCAGGCAGTGATCAGAATCTTTTTCACGCCAGCAAAGTCATCTTTCGTCCATTTCAGTTCTTCAAAAATGATATGACTATCATCTTTGGCCAAACGACTTGTCATGGTTTCACGAATTACTTTTGGCTGTTCATAAATTTCTTTAATCATGAAATGCTCATAGCCGCCTTTTTCAGCTGCTTCCGCATCCCAATTGACTTCGAAAACTTTTTTATTAATCGGCACGCCCTGACGGTTCTGCACCCATACAGAATCTTTCGATACAATCGCCATTTCACCGTCGCTTAAGATATAAGTGCGACGCGTGTAATTGATAATGGCAGGAATGTCAGAAGCAATAAAGTTTTCGCCTTGTCCCAGGCCGATAACAAGCGGATTATCCTGCTTAGTGCAAATAATTTTATCGGGATCATGTTTCGTCATGAATACGAGCGAATAAGACCCGGAAATGACTGACAATACCTTTTTGACAGCCGCTTCAAAATCGCCTTCATAATATTCTTCTAATAAATGAGCAACGACTTCTGTATCAGTCTCTGACGAAAACACATGGCCTTTCGCTGCGAGCTGCTCTTTCAAATTTAGGTAATTCTCGATAATGCCGTTATGAACAACAACGAAATCACCGGTGCAATCCGTATGAGGATGCGAGTTACTATCAGACGGACGACCATGGGTAGCCCAACGAGTATGCCCAATGCCGAGATGCCCTTTAGGCATAGACTGCTCTACTTTCTTTTCTAAAGCGGCCAAACGACCTACACTTTTTAATACATTAATGTGATTGCCGTCAAATACAGCGATTCCAGCTGAATCATAACCGCGATATTCTAATTTTGATAGTCCTTGCAATAAAAATGGAGCCGCTTCTTTCGGTCCAATATAGCCAACGATTCCGCACATACAGGCTATTCCTCCTAAAATAATAATAAATGAATCTGCCGCAGTTTCTTTTGTCGGTCCGGTTACCCGGAGGTTTTGGGAAAACTGCTAACGACGGCAGTCGCCGAGAGGCATCCGCTGACTTTTCGATAAACCTCTTCCTCGTCTGCTTGCTCTCTCTTCCGCTCCGAGGCAAGCACCAGCGCTTTAATTTTTAACTTCACTCTTGACCCTTATCTTTCTTAACTTTTCCCCTTTCACCACCTTTCACTACATTATATAGGCAAGGGAGCACCTTGGGTGCTCCCTTGCACTATTTTCCTATTTTAAACTACTTTATTCTTCTAGTCAACCTTTAGGAATCCTTTACTCAGCCTGCCCCTGCTCTACTTTAACAACAGCAGCAATTTCGGTCACAATTTTTTCTAGTTTAGCCATAGTCGGTCCTTCCGCCATAACACGGATTAAGGGCTCTGTACCAGAAGGACGAACAAGAATCCGCCCGCTATCTCCTAAAAGCTCTTCGCCAGCAGTAATCGCAGCAGCAATTGCTTTATTCTCTTCCCAACCGTCTTTGCTTGCCACGCGTACGTTCACTAACAGCTGGGGAAAAGTGGTCATGGAAGCACTTAATTCTGAAAAAGGCTTCTTCGCTTTTACTTTCGCTGCTAAAAGCTGCAACGCCGTAATCATGCCATCGCCTGTCGTAGCATAGTCGCTAAAAATAATATGGCCTGATTGCTCACCGCCGAAATTAAAGCCTTTTTCCAGCATCCGTTCGAGCACATAGCGGTCACCAACCGGCGTAATTTCTATGGCAATCCCCGAGCGTTTCATGGCTTGATGCAAACCAATATTACTCATGACAGTTGTAACAAGTGTATCTTGCTGTAACCGCCCAGCCTGATGGAACATATTCGCACAGATAACCATCATATGATCCCCATCAATAATTTCACCGCGTTCATCCACAGCCAGACAGCGATCCGCATCGCCATCATGAGCAATGCCCACATCAGCGCGTTGCATGCGAACTGCTTCTTGCAGACTCTGTAGATGGGTCGAACCACAATGATCATTAATATTGATACCATTCGGTTCATTATGAAGCACAGTCACTTTTGCGCCAGCTAGCGTCAAGATACGTGGCGATACTTCAAAGGCCGCGCCATTGGCACAATCAAGTACGACATGAAGGCCTGCCAAAGATACATCAATTGTTGTTAACGCATGAGCGATGTAGTCTTCAATCAGATTATGACGGTATTCGATCGTACCTACCCCGTTGGCAATAGGCCGTTCCAAGGAACCAAGATCAAAGATCAATTCTTCTAATTCATTTTCTACGGCATCAGGCAACTTAAAGCCTGTGCCAGCAAAAAACTTAATCCCATTATCAGGATAGGGATTATGCGAGGCGGAAATCACGACACCAGCCTGCGCGCCGATTTGTTTCGTTAAAAAAGCAATAGCGGGCGTCGGAATCACACCGGCCAACAAAGCTTTACCGCCAGCGCTGCAAATGCCTGCCGCCAAAGCTGATTCGAGCATTTGACCAGATATTCTCGTGTCACGACCAATTAAAATCACCGGCTGTTTCTCGCCGTGTTTCCCAAAATAATACGTAGCGGCTCGACCTAAATCAAAAGCCAGCTCCGGTGTCAACTGTTCATTAGCAAGACCTCTTACTCCATCTGTTCCAAATAACTTTCCCAAAATGTCAATCTCCTTCCGGATCTCTATAATAAGATACCCTAGCTACAGGGCTCATATGCGGCAATTACGGCGTAAGCCGCATTCATTCCGTCTAAAGCAGCGCTCATAATTCCCCCTGCATAGCCAGCACCTTCACCAATCGGATATAACCCAGGCGTATTTTCTGATTGGAAATTCGCACTACGGCGTATTCTGACGGGAGCGGATGTACGCGTTTCGACACCAGTGAGTTGGGCGCCGCCATCATCAAAACCTTTGATCTTCCGGCCAAAATCGGTAATGGCTGCTCGCAACGTATCAGTTACAAATGCTGGTAGGCACTCGCTTAATGGCGCCGCTACAACGCCAGGGCGATACGTAGGCGACAAAGAAAAGGACGTGCCGTCAAGACCTAAGAAGGAAGCAACGCTTTCACCCGGTGCCTGATAATTGGATCCAGCCACAGCATAAGCTAGTTGTTCATAGCGACGCTGAAAAGCAATACCCGCTAAGACTCCCGGTCCGAAGTCACGCGGTTCCACATTGACCACAAGGGCGCTGTTAGCAATGCCAGACGCACGAGCGTGATGACTCATACCATTTGTGACAACACCGCCTAGTTCTGAGGCAGCAGCCACAACAATGCCACCAGGACACATGCAAAACGAATAAGCCGTACGGCTCGCTTGTTTATCATGATAAACAAGCGCATAGTCAGCTGCCCCGAGTTTGGGATGACCAGCAAAGCTGCCGTACTGCGCCTGATCAATCAAACTTTGCGGATGCTCAATACGCAAGCCAATGGCAAAAGGCTTCGCTTCCATGGCGACAGAGGTGCTGAGCATTTCGTAAGTATCGCGGGCGCTATGACCAATTCCCAGCAACACAACAGACGCAGGAATTTTTTCATGCTGACCAATCGTAACCGATTTAACGGCGCCGAAAGCGTCTTTTTCCAAATTCGTAACTTGGCTAAAAAAACGCACTTCCCCGCCTAAGTCAATGATCTTTTGGCGCAAATTTTTGACAACTCTTTTTAAAATATCAGTTCCAATATGAGGTTTATGGGTATAGCAAATATCAGGCGGTGCACCGCACTCTACAAAGAGTTCCAGTACTTCGCTCATTCGCTTATCACTGACTCTCGTAGTGAGCTTGCCATCAGAAAACGTCCCCGCGCCGCCTTCACCAAACTGAACATTCGACTCTGGCGAAAACTCCCCTTTCGCCCAAAACCGCTCCACAGCAGCCGTACGGCGATCCATATCGCCACCGCGTTCTAAGACAAGCGGCGCATAGCCTTCTTTCGCCAATGTATAAGCAGCCAGCATGCCAGCCGGTCCAAAACCAACGATAACCGGACGTTCCTTCAGCGGTTGCGTCCCTTTTACCACCTGTTCTGCGACAAGCGGGTTTTGAATCGTCACATCTTTGTCATGACGCAGCTTCGCTAGTACCTGCCCTGGTGCAATTGTCGTATCTACTAATAAGGTATGAACGAAAGTAATATTCTGTTTGCGTCTGGCGTCTACAGCCCGCCGCAAAATCTGCACAGAGCGAACGGCCTTTACAGGAAGTTTGAGACGTTTGGCTGCCTGCTCATTCAGCGGCCTGTCATCTGTAAGGGCTATTCGAAAATTACTAATTTTAAGCAAAAAAAGAATCTCCTTTAGTGGTTTAAAGCCACAGTAAATTTCACAGTCACCGTCGTGGGAGTAGCTGTAATTCCATCTTTCACCCACACTTTGACTTCACGGGTTTGTTCTTTCGTATCGGTACCGATCGTAATCGGCTCTGTCGTCACATATTCAATCGGATCAATGAGATTCTTCGTACCGGACAACTCTACTTTGGCCGGAATCACTTGAATCTGCTTAAATACATAGCCTGCCGGTAATTGACCGCTAAACGCCGGTTTCACATCGACAGTCTTTTTATTATCCTGAATCAGTTGCGCCTCAACAGTAACCTGCCCCGGATGTGGCGCAGCCCCTTCGACTTCCCGTCCGTCTTTATTAACAATCAACACATTAAAGGTTCCTGAAAAATCAACGGTGCGATTACTCAGATCAATCTGTATAATAGCACGATCCATTTGATCAAGCAAGCTGCGCGGTCCCTCTACAGTAACGATTTCAGGATTTACTGTTACTTTTCCCAAGGTAAGACCAGGCGGCAGACTGCTCGTATATTTAATCTCTACAGGCAAGCTGCGGCTTATAGCGGTATCAATACGCAGCGGCACCTTGTCAGGATTAACTTCTACCAGTTCCAAGGAAGTGGGAACAACGGCATTAATTTTAATAGTATGACGTCCTTCGGTGACGCCTTTAAGATCCACATAAGCGCCAATATCGCTAGCCGATATGGCGGCAATAGTACTGCGGGCGCCTCTGACTTTAACGCGAACCGATTCAGGCGCATCAATCAGTGTATAGCCTGCCGACAAATTCTTTACTTCGAGTGGAATGGTATAGCTTGCTTCAATCGAAGGGTTTTGTTCATTCATTACATAAAGCCAGAGCACTACAGCCATGATGAGGCAGAAAATTTTAGCAGCAATATTCTTGTCTTTTAATCCATTCATGATGTGGCCCTCCTATTAAAGAGGTCGCCTAGTGACAAGGTTTTGCCCACAAATATCGGCCTTAACATATTCTTCAGAGACTCCTGATCAAGATGTCTAATAAGCTGACCGCCTCTAGCAATCGAAATCGTACCTGTTTCTTCACTGACCACCACTACAACGCAATCAGCCTGCTCGCTAATGCCAATAGCGGCCCGATGCCTTGTACCAAGCTCTTTATTTAATGTTCGGTCATCTGTTAATGGCAATAAACAACCAGCCGCCATTACCCTGTCGCCGCGAATAATAACAGCGCCATCATGCATTGGCGTATTGGGTATAAAAATATTGATTAAAAATTCACTTGATACGAGACCGCCCACTTTTATGCCTGTTTCAATATAATCCGTAAGACCCGTCTCTCGTTCAAAAATAATTAAAGCGCCAATTTTATTTTGTGATAAAACCACGGTAGCTTTCGTAATTTCATCGAGAAAGGATTCTGTCTCTTCGGCATTTAGAAAAATGTTCTTTTTAAATATCCCGCCCCGCCCTAGTTGTTCTAAGGCCCGTCTAAGTTCGGGCTGAAACACAACAGGCAAGGCAACAAGCACCACTGTCATCGTTTTCTGTAATATCCAGTTGATGACATTCAGCCCCAGCCATTTGCTGACAAGAGTGGCAACTAATAGAACGATAAGGCCTTTAAGTAACGCAACAGCCCGCGTATCTTTCATCATAGAATAAAATTTATACAAGAAGAAAGCAACTATTAATATATCCACTATATCAAGCAATGTAATCGTAGCTAAAATGCCGCGAATTTGTAGTAACATACGATCCCAACCTCAAATGTTAGTCTTTATTTTTATTCTACCCAATCGCCGCAAAAACCTTTTCAGAAATGCAAAAAAAGCACCCTCTGCTTTAGCAGAGGGCACTTTAAGGACCTTTGTCTGATAATTCTTTCGATACACTCTAAGAAAAGATCTTAGAGTGTCGTAACAGTTGCGACCCAGCCATGTTTATCCTGGCGTTTGCCATATTGCAAACCTGTTACCATATCAAAGAGTTGCTGAGCAATCGGGCCTGTTTCATTATTATTGACGGTAATCGTTTTACCTTTCCAGGTTAAAGAACCGACAGGAGAAATGACAGCTGCTGTACCCGTTCCGAAAATTTCTTCTAGCTGTCCTTTGTCATAAGCTTCATATACTTCATCAATAGAAATGACCCGTTCGGTTGCTTTGAGACCCAGTTCCGGTGCAAGTTCAAGCACCGTTTTACGCGTCATACCACCGAGGATACTGCCAGTTAATGCAGGCGTAATCAGTTCACCGTTGATTTTAAAGAATATATTCATTGCGCCGACTTCTTCGATATTTTTCCGTTCCACCGCATCTAGCCAAAGCACCTGGGAAAAGCCTTCTTTTTCCGCTACTTCACCAGCTCGAAGACTTGCCGCATAATTAGCTGGCGTCTTAGCTTCACCAACGCCGCCAGGACAAGCGCGGACGAAATGATCTTCAACCTTCAGCTTAACAGGCTTAAAGCCATTAGCATAGTAAGCGCCTACTGGTGACAGAATGATCATCAATTTATAGGTCTTGGCTACGCCGACACCGAGGTAAGAGTCATTCGAAATGACGAAAGGACGAATATAAAGAGCAGTACCCACTTTATTGGGAACCCATTCTTTTTCCACTTCTAGTAGCTTCATCAATCCAGCATAAACTTCTTCTACATTCATTTGAGGAATGCAAAGAATATCAGCCGAACGGTTAAAACGGGCTAAATAGTCTTTCGGACGGAACACGACAATTCGATTATCTTCAGTCCGAAATGCTTTAATGCCTTCGAAGATCGCCTGGCCATAATGAAGCACCATAGCCGCCGGGGCAATATCAAACTCGCGATAAGGCTCAATGCGGGGATTAATCCAGCCTTTCCCTGCTTCATAGTCCATACAGAACATATGATCCGTAAAAATTTTGCCAAAGCCGAGTTTATCCGCCTCCGGCAATGGCTGTCGTTCTTTTACCAACTGCATACTGATTTCCTGCATAACAAAAACCCTCCTCAACAAAATACAAAAATATTCTTTAGCTTCCCAAATTATAGAACGTTTTTTGTATACTTGTCAAGTTCGCCTTCTTCTACGGCTAGGTTGTGTTTCGCTCTAGTAAACGATTGTTCTACTTCAGAGTACGATGTACCGCCAAAGGAATTTCGAGCACTTACGCAGCGTTCGATTTGTATGGCATCGACAATGTCGCTCTCAAATAAAGGACAAAATTGCTGAAATTCTTTTAGCGTCATATCAGCAAGCACTTTATTTTCGGCAATGGCATAAGCCACACTTTTACCAACTACTTCATGAGCTTGGCGGAAGGGCAGACCTTTGCGCACGAGATAGTCGGCCATGTCAGTCGCATTAGAAAAATCTGTTTTGAGCGCATTGGTCATTGTATCACTCTGCAAGCGCATCGCCCGCAGCATCGAAGCATAGACAGTCAAGCTGAATTTCACTGTATCAATCGTGTCAAAGAGGCCTTCTTTATCTTCTTGCAAATCTTTGTTATAAGCAAGCGGCAGACCTTTCGATACAGTCAGCATCGCCATTAAGTGACCAAAAACGCGACCTGTTTTACCACGAACCAGTTCGGCCACATCAGGGTTTTTCTTTTGTGGCATAATGCTGCTGCCGGTGCAGTGTGCATCATCTAGTTCAATGAAATGGAATTCTGCCGAAGACCAGAGAATAATTTCTTCACTAATCCGGCTCAAGTGCATCATCAAAATCGAAGCAAAACTTAAAAATTCAAGAATATAATCCCGATCGCTTACGGCATCCATACTGTTATCATAGACAGCGCCAAACCCAAGCTGCTCAGCCACAAAGTGGCGATCAATCGGGAAAGTCGTACCAGCCAGAGCGCCAGCGCCAAGCGGCATCATATCAGTATGCTTATGGACCATCGTCAAACGATCAAAATCGCGAACAAGCATATAAAAATAAGCCAGCATGTGATGAGCAAACAGAATCGGCTGCGCCCGCTGCAAGTGAGTGTAGCCAGGCATAATAACATCTTTATTCTTTTCCGCCACTTCGACTAAAGCTTTCTGCAAATCAACAATGAGCTTGCCGATTACTTCAATCTGGCCTCTTAAATAGAGGTGCGTATCAAGGGCCACCTGATCATTACGGCTTCTTGCCGTATGCAGCTTGCCGCCGACAGGTCCAATCCGGTCAGTGAGACGCTTTTCAATATTCATATGAATATCTTCGAGACTCACTTCAAAGGAAAAATTCCCTGCTTCAATATCAGCAAGGATTTCTTTTAAACCGCCAATAATCGTATCGGCTTCTTCCTGAGTTAAAATCTTGCATTTGGCCAGCATCGTCGCATGAGCAATGCTACCAGCAATATCTTCTTTATACATACGGCAGTCAAAAGAAATGGAGGAGGTAAACTCCTCCACCAAGACGTCCGTATTTTTAGAAAAACGACCGCCCCAAAGCTTCATGCTTACTTACTCTCCTTTTGCATTAACGCTCTGACTTTTAAGGGAAGTCCGAAGAGGTTGATGAAGCCTTCGGCATCTTGCTGGTTGTACACTTCATCACGGCCAAAAGTAACAAAGCCTTCATGATAGAGTGAGTAAGGCGATTTCGAACCAGCGCTAATAATATTGCCTTTGTAGAGTTTCAAACGGATCAAGCCTGTTACAGTCTGCTGTGTTGATTCTACGAAAGCATCGAGTGCTTCTTTGAGCGGTGAGAACCACATGCCGTCATAAACAAGTTCAGCATAACGATTCGCAACCTGCTGTTTGTAATGAAGCGTAGCGCGATCCAGCGTAAGAAGCTCTAATTCATGATGAGCGTAGAACAAAATAGCGCCAGCAGGAGTTTCATAGACACCGCGGGATTTCATACCAACAAGACGATTTTCGACCATATCAGTAATACCAATGCCGTGTTCAGCGCCAATTTCATTGAGTTTTTCAATGAAAGCAACGGCATCAAGTTTTTCACCATTTAAGGTTACAGGAACGCCTTTGTCAAATTCAATTTCTACATATTCCGCTTGATCCGGTGCTTCTTCCGGCGATTTGCAGATCATGTATAAATCGTTCTGCGGTGCATTCCAAGGATCTTCTAGGTCAGCGCCTTCATGGCTTAAATGCCACATATTACGGTCCATGCTATAAGGGCGTTTTTTCGTAACAGGTACGGGAATATTATGTTTTTCTGCATAATCGATAGCATCTTCACGGGAACGAATGTCCCAAAGCCGCCAAGGAGCAATGATTTTCAGTTCCGGCGCCAGCGCTTTCACGCTGAGTTCAAACCGCACCTGATCGTTGCCTTTGCCGGTAGCGCCATGAGCAATTGCATCAGCGCCTTCTTTTTTAGCAATTTCCACTAAAGCTTTCGCAATAAGCGGACGAGCGAAAGAAGTTCCAAGCAGATATTTTCCTTCGTATACGGCACCGGCTTTTAAAGTCGGCCAAATATATTCTTCCACAAACGGTTTTTTCAAATCTTCAATATAGACCTTGCTGGCGCCTGATTTTAAGGCTTTGTCATGAACAATATCGAGTTCATCGCCTTGTCCTACGTCAGCGCAAACAGCAATAACTTCGCAGCCATTGTAGTTTTCTTTCAGCCAGGGAATAATAACCGACGTGTCAAGACCGCCGGAATACGCTAATACTACTTTTTTTACATCACTCATGAAATACGTCCTCCTTAAAATAACCTCTATCGAGACTTCTCTCTTATTATGACACAAAACCCATGGTTAAGGCCATAACTGCTTTTTGAACATGCAGACGATTTTCCGCTTCATCAAAAATTACGGAATGCGGGCCTTCCATAACCCCCTCGCTAATTTCCTCACCGCGATGCGCTGGGAGACAGTGCATGACAATCACATCAGACTTAGCAACAGCAAGCAGCTTTTCATCCACAATAAAGCCAGCAAAGTCTTTTACACGCTTTTCTTGTTCGGCTTCCTGTCCCATACTTGCCCATACATCGGTGTAGATCACATCAGCATCTTTGGCCGCTTCGGCCGGGCTTTGCGTAAAGACAATTTGACTACCGCTGATGGCGGCATCGCTTTTGGCTTCTTCAATGCAAACAGGATCGGCCTCATACCCTTTTGGGGAAGCGACGGAAATATGCATACCCAGTTTGGCGCAGCCATGCAGCAGCGAGTTGACCATATTGTTGCCATCGCCAATATAAGCAAGCTTTTTCCCTTTTAAATCCCCTTTATGCTCAATAGCTGTAAATAAGTCTGCAAGTACCTGGCAAGGATGCATCAGATCCGTTAAAGCGTTGATGACTGGCACCGAAGCGTATTCAGCCAGTTCTTGTACCCGTTCATGGGAATAGGTACGAACCATGATGCCATCAACATAGCGCGATAAAACGCGAGCTGTATCTTTTACAGGCTCACCGCGGCCAATCTGCAAATCCTTAGCGCTTAAAAAGAGAGCGCTACCGCCAAGCTGATACATGCCCACTTCAAAAGAGACTCTCGTTCTCGTTGAAGATTTTTGAAAAATCATCGCAAGTGTCTTGCCCTTTAAAATGGGATGGGCAATCCTTGCTTTTTGTTCTTGCTTCAATTTAGCTGTAAGATCAAAAATTTCCTGCATCTCTGCTACAGTCAGATCATGCAGCGAAAGTAAATCCTTTCCTCCTAAAGACATACTCTTTCCTCCAATATTTTAAGCCGGTTCACTTTGCAGCACTTCTTTTAAAACGGCCATAACTTCATCAACATGACTTTCCGTAATAATTAAAGGTGGTACAAAACGCAATACATTTCCAGCTGTACAATTAATAATAACGCCTTTATTAAGGCAAGCTTCTACAATTTCTCTACCTGGTTTCGTCAGTTCAGCCCCCAGCATTAAGCCCTCGCCGCGTACTTCTTTGATCAACTTCGGATAAGCTTTCTTGAGTTCTAAGAGCTGTGCTTTCATATAGGCGCCTACTTTTTTGGCGTTGTCTAAAATATGTTCTTCATCAATGGCTTTAAATACAGCCAAACTAGCAGCACAAACTAAAGGATTTCCGCCGAAAGTCGTACCATGATCGCCCGCCGTAAACGCAGCAGCGATTTTATCTGTCGTCATAAAGGCGCCCATAGGTACGCCTCCGCCCAGCCCTTTTGCCAAAGTCGCAATATCTGGCTGTACTTTGTAATACTGATAGGCAAAAAGTTCGCCGGTCCGGCCCATGCCGCATTGAATTTCATCGAAGATTAGTAAGGCGCCGTATTTATCGCAAAGTTTTCTTACACCTTCCAAGTAACCGGGAGCTGGTACGTGTACGCCGCCTTCGCCTTGAATGGTCTCAAGTAAAACGGCACAGGTTTTTTCACTAATTTTTGCTTCGAGCGCTGCAAGATCATTGTAAGGAACGTAATCAAAACCCTGAGGCAGTGGCTCATAACCGTGTTGATAATGAGGCTGTCCAGTTACTGTAAGCGTTGCCAGCGTCCGACCATGAAAAGAATGTTCGGCGCTAATAATTTCATATTTGTCAGAGCTGATGGTTTTACCGTATTTTCTAGCCAGCTTTAAAGCGCCTTCATTGGCTTCAGCGCCGCTGTTGGCCAGGAAAACTTTATCAAAACCGCTCCGTTTCGCAATCTCTTCCACAAGCTGCGCTTGTTCGGCCGTGTAATATAAATTAGAACAATGAATCACTTTAGCTGCTTGGTCCGCAATAGCCTTTACCAGCCCTTTGTGACCATGGCCTAGAAGATTTACGGCAATACCGCCGAGAAAGTCGATATATTTTTTGCCTTCATTGTCATAGACATAAGGGCCTTCGCCATGGGAGATAACCATCTGATAACGATTGAAAACAGGCATATAATACTGTTTATCTTTCGTAATTACTTCTTGCTTGGTATTTGACATAAGTCAAGTCCCCTTTCATCTTGCACAACTTCTGTGCCTACGCCATTTTTTGTAAATACTTCTAGCAAAATAGAATGTTTTTCCCGACCATCTAAAATATGCGTTTTCGGCACGCATTGTCGGAGCGCCTTGAGGCAGGTTTCTACTTTCGGAATCATGCCGCCATCGATGGAGCGATTACGAACCATTGATTCCGCCTCCTGACGCGTCAAGGTAGAAATTAAAGAATCCTTATCGGAAAAATCGCGGTAAATACCTTCTACATCGGTTAACAGAATCAATTTTTCGGCCCTCAAGGCGCCAGCAATTTCGCCTGCTACATAGTCGGCATTAATATTATAAGTCTCGCCATCTTCGCCCACAGCAATCGGCGCAATAACGGGAATAAAGTTCTGATCTAACAGCGTATGTAATAATTCTGGATTCACTTTTTTGACATTACCGACAAAACCAATATCAACAAGACTGGTTTTTCCATTTTCATGGACTTCCGCCAAATGCTTTTCGGCAACCATCAATTTAGCGTCCTTACCGCTTAAGCCTACTGCTTTTGCGCCCTGCTGATTCAGCATTGTAACGATTTCTGTATTGATTTTGCCGACAAGTACCATTTCGGCAATGCCCACTGTTTCGGCGTCAGTCACGCGAAGACCGCTGACAAATTCGCTTTTTTTACCGAGCTGAGTTAAAGTTGCCGTAATTTCCGGGCCGCCGCCATGAACTACAACAGGACGCATGCCCACATATTTCATGAGAATAATATCTTGCATGACGCTGTGTTTTAGCTCAGGGTTGATCATAGCGTTGCCGCCATATTTAATGACAATGGTTTTACCAAAAAATTGCTGCATATAAGGCAGAGCCTCAATAAGTACGGCCGCTTTCGCAGCTGCGTTGTCAATATTCATCGTTCCCCATCCTTTTCTAACGGAAGAGGCACACCCAAAGGCGTGCCTGATTCCTTGTAATAAGAAAACCTAGCCTGATTGTATCAGGTATGATATTCACCGTTAATTTTCACATATTCATAAGAGAAATCACAACTCCAAACGGTAACGGCTGTATCACCTTGTGCCAAATCAATTTCCACTTGAATATCACTTTCCGCCATAATATCGCGCAAGGCTTTTTCATCATAGGCAGCGCCAAGGCCGGCTTTTACAATGGGAACGCCACCAATGGCTAGCGATACTTTCGTAGGATCAAGCGGTACGCCGGAGTAACCTACCGCGCAAAGAATCCGTCCCCAGTTCGGATCTTCGCCAAAAAAGGCTGTTTTTACAAGCGGCGATTTAGCCACAGCCATAGCAACTTGTTTGCCTTCAGCAAAATCTTTGGCGCCTTTCACGGTAAGTTCCAAAAATTTAGTAGCGCCTTCCCCGTCATGGGCAATTTGTTTCGCCAAATAGGTGCAAAGACTTGTTAAGGCTTCTTGGAATGCCGCAAAATCAGCATGATCTATGCTATCAATCAGCCCATTTTCCGCCAGTCCGTTAGCCAGAAGAATGACCATATCATTGGTACTTGTATCTCCATCCACGGAAACCATATTGAAGGACACTTGGACAGCCGCTTTTAGAGCCGCTTGCAATACAGGTGCCGCAATGGCCGCATCGGTCGTAATAAAGCCAAGCATAGTCGCCATATTAGGATGAATCATGCCAGCGCCTTTGGCTATCCCAGCAATTTTAACCGTTTTGCCACCCAAAGTCAGGTCATAGACGATTGATTTGGCAAAAGTATCTGTTGTCATAATTGCTTTTACAGCATTTTCACCGCCGTTTTCGGCTAAGGAGCCGACAGCTGCCGTAATTCCTGTTCTAATTTTATCCATCGGCATGGCTACGCCAATTACGCCAGTAGAAGCGACAAAAACTTCGCTCGCTGCAATTCCCAGTTTTTCCGCAGTAAGCTGCGCCATTTCTTTCGCATCAGCCAGTCCCTGTTCCCCAGAACAGGCATTGGCGCAACCGGAATTGACGACAATCGCCTGGGCCGTTCCTGATGCTAGTGTTTCCTTCGACACAATGACAGGCGCTGCAGCCATCAAATTTTGTGTAAATACCGCTGCTGCTTGCGCAGGAACGGAGCTATAAATAACGGCGATATCTTCCTTACCGCTTTGCTTTACACCAGCTTTGACGCCAGATGCTGTAAAGCCAGTCGGATATGTAATAGTTCCTTCTTTTTCGGTAAACATCTTATTCCTCCTAAAAGTTCACTGTACCTGAATTATCTCGTTTTGATAATTATACGCCACTCATGTATAATAATGCAATAGTTTTCTTGAAAAAATATTTCTATAGCTAAATTATCTTGCTTCTTTTCGCGTAAAATGATACGCCAATCCTTTGGCAATCTGCCAAACTAGTTTTTGTTGATATTCCTGCATTTTCAATTTATGGGCTTCCGCCTGATTCGTTACATAACCGCATTCTACCAAAACACCAGGTATGTGAGTTCCATTCAACACTAAAATATCTAAATCCTGCTTACTTTCGCGCCGGTTGCCTGGCGGGAATATTTTAAGAGCTTTCTGTAAATTTTCGGCTAATTCTTTGCTTTCTGGCAGAGTCCCGCCATAAAAAACCTGCGCTCCTTCGGCCTCTTTAAAGGGCGTAGCATTTAAATGAATACTGATAAAAAGTTCTGCGCCGCTTTGATCCATCATATTCATCCGAACCTTCAAATCATGGCGCTTACCGCCGCGCCCTTTCGTATAGTAATCTACATCTTCCGCCCGGGTTAGGGTAACAACAGCGCCGTAATTTGCCAAAACTTGCGCCATTTCTTGCGCTAAAATTAGATTAATTTCTTTTTCTACAATACCGTTACCGCTGGCGCCGCTATCAATCCCGCCATGACCAGGATCAATAATGACAGTATGACCTGCGAGTTTAGTCAAATCAACTTGCTCTAATTCATCTGACGCTAGATAAACTCCTAAAAAGTGCAAAGCCAATGCCAATACACCGCATAAGGTGATCTGTAAAATCTTTTTCCGCCGTAACAATACGATCATGGCGATCCCTCCTATGTATCACCCTATGCAGCAAAGGAGGCCGCTATGTCTCAGTCTGGTCAAAGACTTCCGCTTCATGTAAAATAGAAAGAGGACAAGCCGAAAGGAGGCAGTTATGACAAGAAAACGGTTTGTACTCCTCGTATGTTTTGCTTTTTTAGGTGCTTTTTTCTGGGCTGGCGGCGCAAACCTCATTCCAAAACAGTGGCAAAAAACGACCTTGCCGAGTGCTTTATCTCATCCAGCCTCGCTGTTCGGCATAGGCGCCTCGGCCGCATCGCCAGAAGAAACGAAGGAAAATACCGATTCATCCCGCCGTCTAATCGAACAAGGCAGCAGTCTGTATCATCGCCTGTATCGCATTGTCGCGTTAAAACAAGCTGTCGAAGCAAAATTAGATCGGAAAAATTATATAAAGATCCAAGAAATGCCCCTGTCTTTTCAGCAAGCTCTGATTGCCGTGGAAGACAATCGTTTTTATCGGCACTATGGCTTCGACATTGAAGGAATTCTGCGCGCCACCCTAGTCAATATTCAGACAGGAAATTATACCGAAGGTGGTAGTACCATTACGCAGCAATTGATAAAAAACTTGTTTTTAAATCAAGATAAAAACTTTGGCCGAAAAGCCGAAGAATTTATTCTTGCTATTGATATGGAACTGCGTTATTCGAAAGAAGAAATATTGGAGATGTATGCTAACACCATTTACTTCGGTTCTGGCGCTTATGGAATCAAAAGCGCCGCCAAAATCTATTTTGATCGGCCGCCAGCGGATTTGACGTTAGCCCAAAGCTCTTTATTGGCCGGTCTGCCAAACGCGCCGTCACTCTATTCGCCTTTCGTGGACTTTACGGCAGCGAAACAGCGCCAGGCTGTCGTATTAAATGTTATGGCAAAAAACGGCTATATCGGCCCTTCTATGGCCCAAGAGGCCCTTGCTGCACCGCTACATCTCAATTCTTCTCATGAATAATGTAGCGTCTTTACCAAATATTAAGAAAAAATTAACTAAATCACGGTAGAAATAGCAGTATTTTTCCTGTATCCTGCCTCTAGGGAGGTTTTGTATATGCGAGAAACGATTACTATGAACCGAGTTGGTCGTTGTACCCTCACAGGCAAGGAAGTAGCTCAGGAACTTTCCGGCTACTGTCTCAGTGAAGAAAGCCATATGGAAAGTGCCCTGCTCACGAAATACTGCAGTGGCGAATCGCTTTGCAAAAGCACAGATTGTCAATTTGTCATCGGAGTGTCTGGCAAAAACTATACGAAATCGATCCAAATCTTATTTGATATGCTGGCGCTCTGTTACGAAGATTCCTTGGCACCAACAGACGGCTTACAAAAAAAATAAGACAGCAAGAAAGACTGCCCGCAATCATATTGCTAGGCAGTCTTTCTTGCTGTTAATAGAGTTTAAGGAATATAGATTAATCCAGCGATTCTTTGATCGCCTTCTTGCAACAAATATGCTTTGAAATTTCCCAAAGCTGTAAATACTTCGGTAAACTTCAGTCTCAGCCAAAAATGCCAAAAGGTATGGTTATTGCCGCCAAAAATAGGAATCCGATTAAGCGTATATAAAGTGGAGTGAATACGGTCACGGCCAAAGTGTACCGTAAAAGCCGCGCGATAGCCTGCCGCTTTCGTCATATCAATAATTTGCTGACTATATTCGCCGCCAGGATATGCTAAATAGTTAACTGGGCGGCCTAAATGCCATTCTAGGGCCGCTTTGGAAGCCGTAAGCTGCTTTTGAGCTTCTGTCGGCGATACGGTTGCTAAATCCACATGGCTCAAAGTATGGCTCTCAAAATCAATATCGTGGGCGCTCATCTGCGCAATCTGTTCCCACGTCAAATAACGGTCATAACGTCCTACAAAATCAGTAATAATAAAAATGGTTGCTTTCGCCTGATATCTTTGCAAAATAGGATAAGCTACTTGATAATTATCTTCATAGCCGTCATCCATGGTAATCAGTATGGATTTTCGCGGTAAGGGCTTACCAAGCTGCAAATAATCAGCCAGTTCATCAGGTGTAATAGTTTGATAACCATGATCCGCCAAATAAGCCATCTGTGCCTCAAACTCACTGCTGCTTACAGTAAGCGCATTATGGTCGCGATCATTGATCTGATGATAATTTAAGACAGGTACGCCTTGAAAATACGTTAAAGCAACATAAATTGCTGCAAGTAATAAACAGGAAAAAATGATGAAAATATTCACAGTTTTTTTCATAACTCTACGCATAAATGCACATCCTTTAACAGGTTCCAGTTTTCTGTTGTTAGACTTTTTATTATTCTACGAAACGAGAAAGATGTCAACAACCAAACTGGCACAATATCTTTAAGGAGTGAAAAGCTATGACTAAACAAGAACAAACTGTCATCGCCTTCTTCCCATCCAAACAAAGAGCGGAACAGGCAGTGGCCGCTTTGAGTAAGCTAGGACTTCATGATACGCACATAAAACGTAACAGCCGCTTCGGCGAAAGTGAAAATTACACAATTGACAGCGCCATCGCCTCAGCAGAAACACTTACAGGCCTAACGTTGTTTTCAGAAAATCAATCTAACCAATCTAACCAGTCCCGCCGAGTTCTCCTTGGCGCTGATCCCTCAGTAAGCGGCTTCAGCCGCAGTGGCAATGACTTAGCAGGAAGTCATCCATTTACGCTTGTCACTTTTGTACCGGAAGCTATGGTAGAACAGGCCGTAACGGTTCTGCGCAACAATGGCGGTCTTACGTAAAAAGACAGATTCATAAAAAAAACCCGCGAAGCACTTGGCTGTCGCGGGTTTGTCGTTTCGAAAATATTAACGTTTCGAGAACTGAGAAGCTTTGCGGGCTTTTTTGAGACCGTACTTCCGACGTTCTTTTTCGCGAGGATCGCGAGTTAAAAGACCAGCTTTTTTCAAAGCAGGACGGAATTCACCGTCTACTTTCAAGAGCGCGCGGGCAATACCATGACGGATCGCTCCAGCTTGTCCGGAAATACCGCCGCCTTCTACTTTTGCCAGAACATCATATTTACCAATTACATCAGTAATATTTAACGGCTGTTTTACGATGAGTTCTAATGTTTTAAGACCGAAATATTCATTGAGCGGACGTTCGTTCACAAGAATATTTCCTTCTCCCGGAACCAGACGAACTCTGGCAACCGAGGTTTTTCTGCGGCCTGTGCCGTAGTAGCTTACAAGTGCCATTCTTTTGTTCCTCCTTTCCAGTTCTTACCGAATGTTGAATTCTAAAGTTTCAGGCTGCTGAGCCGCATGAGGATGCTCAGATCCACTATATACGTACAATTTACGATACATGTCGCTTCCCAAACGGTTTTTCGGCAACATGCCTTTAATGGCATGTTCTAAAACTTTAGCCGGTTGGTTTTGAAGCATTCTTCCTGCTGTTACGAAGGTTGTACCTCCTACATAGCCGGAATGACGGAAATAAGTTTTCTGGATTAATTTCTTACCAGTCAATACTACTTTTTCTGCATTTATAATAATGACATGATCGCCGGTATCAACATGGGGAGTATAGGTCGGTTTATGTTTACCACGCAATACTTTTGCTACTTCTGCAGCAAGACGTCCCAAAGTTTTACCTTCTGCGTCAACAACATACCATTTGCGGGTAATATTGCCTGCATTGGCCATAAAAGTTGTTTTCATGCTGTATCCCTCCTCACAAACAAATTGCTGTGAAATTTTTTTTATTCCCTGAATTCCGGGGCTAATGGAAGACATGGCAAAAATCTCATAAAATTATTTTACTGTTTTGTAACTTAAATGTCAAGCGGCCCAGAAAGAAAAGATAAATTATTTTCGGAAAAACTTTGCTTTTGATCATAATATACTCGAAATAAGCATAATCCCTGCGCTGGCGCCGTAACTCCGGCGGCTTTGCGGTCTTTTGCCGCCATAATTTCGGTAATCTTGGCTCCCGGATAACGTCCCAGCCCCACATTCACGAGCGTGCCTGTCAAGTTACGCACCATATGATATAAAAAACCATTTCCCGTAAACGAAAGGGTAAAAAAACCACCATTCTCGACAATGCACTTCGCTTCATAAATGGTTCGGACTGGATCGGTCATGACACTGCCAGTCGCCCGAAACGAAGAAAAATCATGGGTCCCTTCAATCCGTCGCAGGGCCTCGCGCATTTCGTCAACTGCCAGAGGGTGACGAATATGCCAGGCATAGTTGCGGCAAAAAGGATTGGCAAGCTCCCCTTGATATAGGCGATACAAATAGGTTTTTGCAACAGCCGATTTTCTGGCGTGAAACGAGTCAGCTACTTCCTCGGCAGCGATTACCACAATATCAGCAGGCAATAAGGAAGAAGCAGCTCGACAAATTTTTTCTGCGGGAATCGTTCCCGTTGTTGTGAAACTTACAACCTGTCCGGCAGCATGAACGCCCGCATCAGTTCTGCCAGCGCCATGAAGCACGAGGCTATGGCCAAACAGCGGCTCTAACTTTTTTTCCAGCACTTGTTGCACAGCCACAGCATTTTGCTGCCGCTGAAATCCATGATAGGCTGTACCATCATAGGCGATGGTTAGTTTTAACGTACGCATAAAGCCCTCCCCGCCTATAACAGCTTCAGGGATAAGATGAGGCCGCTAAAGAGTAGCAGCGCCACCATACCTAGCCAATCTCGCCCTGTCAAATGCAATTCTTTTAGCCGAGTCCGTTGATCGCCACCGCGATAGCAACGAGCTTCCATGGCGGTCGCCAGTTCATCAGCCCGTCGAAAGGCACTCACAAAGAGTGGTACTAACAGCGGTACAAGATTTTTCGCCCGTTTGATTAAATTGCCTGAGTCAAATTCAGCGCCTCTCGACATTTGCGCTTTCATAATTCGCTCAGTCTCTTCCAATAATGTAGGTATAAAGCGCAGCGCAATCGTCATCATCATGGCCAATTCATGGGCTGGCAAGCCTACGACTTTAAAGGGACGCAACAGTCGCTCAATGCCGTCAGTAAGCACTAGCGGCGATGTGGTCAATGTCAATAGCGACGACATAATAATGAGCAGTAATAATCGTAGCGCCATAAAAATCCCTTGACGCAAGCCTTCTTCTGTAATCGTCAGAAAAGCGTATTGGAAAATCTGCCGTCCTGGCGTCATGAAAAAATGAACGGCCATAGTGAGTAGAATAATAATCCATAAAGGTTTCACCGATTTTACTAGAACCGTAAAGGATACACCAGAAATCCAAGCAACAATAAGAGCAAAACCACTCAGAAGTCCGTAGGCAATCGGTGCATCGGCTGTAAACACTAGTATGATATAGACTAGCGTTCCCAGCAGTTTTGTTCGTGGATCGAGACGATGTAAAAAGGAATTTCCTGGGAAATATTGACCTAACGTAATATCAGTCAGCATGGCGTTCCCTCCTTCTGAGAGATTCATGCACACTGACTACGGCCTCTTCCACGAGCAGCAGCGATGTATCCACCGAAAGGCCCTTACTTTTTAGCGTTCCCATAAGTGCCGTAACGGGCGGTACATCAACCCCAACTGCTTTCAATTCTTCCTGATGTTTGATAAAGACGTCCCGCGTTGGCCCATCAATCAAAATCGTCCCTTGATCCATCACAATAAGACGTTTTGCTACTTGAGCCACTTCATCCATATTGTGTGACACAAGAATAATGGTGCTTTGCATCGTTTCATGGTATTTAACAATCTCTGCAAAAACTTCCCGCCTAGCGCCAGGGTCAAGACCGGCTGACGGTTCGTCAAGAATGAGATAATCAGGCTGTAAGGCCACAATACCGGCAATCGATACACGCCGCATTTGACCACCGCTAAGTTGGAAAGGCGATCTGTTGGCAAAGGTATCATAATCAAGGTTAACAAATTCCATAGCCTGACGAACACGCTGGTCTACTTCATCCTCACTGAGTCCCTGACTCCGAGGACCAAAAGCAATATCAGCCGCAATAGTCTCTTCAAATAACTGATGCTCTGAATACTGAAAGACCATACCAATCCGCCGTTTTGCCGCTTTAGCTTCTTTGCTTTTTTGATGAATATCAATACCGTCAAGCGTAACGGTACCGCCTGTCGGCTTTAATAAACCATTCATATGTTGAATCAGCGTAGATTTACCGGAACCAGTGTGGCCAATGATTCCAATAAATTCGCCTTTTTCAATCGTTAAATTCACGTTTTTCAGCGCCGTCTGTTCAAAGGGCGTTCCGGCCATATAAGTATAGGTAATATTAGTTAAGTTGATGGACATAGGGCCTCCGCAAGTTCATCACTTTTAATGATATGCGACGGAATCGCATGTTTCTTCTGCCGCAGACCTTCGGCTACTTGAGCCGCTATGGGTACATCAAGCCCCATTTCCTGTAACAGCGCCACTTGATGAAATACCTGATGAGGTTCGCCATCCATGACAATTTTGCCGTCTTTCATAACAATGACACGGTCTGCCTCCATGGCTTCTTCCATAAAATGCGTAATATAAATACAGGTCATCTGCTTCGTTTGATGCAGTTCTTTCACCGTTTTGAGGACTTCTTGGCGGCCTAGTGGATCAAGCATGGCTGTTGGTTCATCTAAAACGATACATTTTGGCTCCATCGCAAGAACTCCCGCAATAGCGACGCGCTGCTTCTGTCCGCCAGACAAGAGATGCGGCGCATGGTGGGCATAATCAGTCATCGCCACATCAGCTAGAGCCTTATCGACTCGCTGTCTGATTTCTGGCGATGGAACGCCAAGATTCTCAGGGCCAAAAGCTACATCTTCTTCGACGACGGCAGCTACGATCTGATTATCAGGATTCTGAAAAACCATGCCAACCTTCTGACGGATCGGCCAAAGCGCCTCAGGTTCTGCTGTACTCACTCCGTCGATCAAACACGCTCCGCTTGACGGTAGTAAGAGCCCGTTAAAATGTTTGGCAAGGGTTGATTTACCGGAACCATTGGTACCGATGATGGCAACAAAACTTCCCGCTTTGATCGATAGAGTCAAATCATCAAGAGCCGTATAAACTTGCTGATTCTGATCCTCGTAAGTATGGCTCAAATGAATGACTTCAATAAACTCTCCCATGATTCGAAACCGCCTTACTCCCAAAATAAATAGAATGAAAGGCGACCTCTCGGCCGCCTCTGCTGCTTTATACTAATTCGATGATTGCCATCGGAGCTGCGTCACCGCGACGAGGTCCGAGCTTATACATCCGAGTATAACCGCCTTGACGATCGGCATATTTCGGTGCAATCGTATCAAATAATTTTTTTGTCACTTCTTCGTCCATGATGAACGCTAGAACCTGACGGCGAGCATGTAAATCGCCGCGTTTTGCTAAAGTAATCATCTGGTCAACCAGTTTGCTCATTTCTTTTGCTTTAGCTTCGGTCGTTTCAATGCGTTCCTGTGCAAAGAAGGAAGTTACGATACTGCGAAATAGTGCTTTGCGAGCACTGGAATCACGTCCTAACTTTCTGTAGGCCATTTTCTTCCCTCCTTATTCTTCACTTTCTGCCAGTGAGAGACCCAATTCAATGAGTTTTTTCTTGACCTCTTCCATGGATTTACGGCCAAGATTTCTCACTTTCATCATATCATCTTCCGTTTTCTGAACAAGTTCAGCAATCGTATTAATCCCAGCCCGTTTCAGGCAGTTGTAGGAACGAACGGAAAGATCGAGGTCTTCAATGGTCATATCCATTGTTTTCGGCGTCGTATCTTCCGGTGGTTCGCTAAATGTTCCCTCGACATGATCCTCATCGACTGGAGCTCCGGCCATGTTTTGGAACAACTTCAGATGAGCTACCATAATTCCGGCAGCTTTACTGACAGCTTCTTCCGGTCTCATGCTGCCATTAGTCCAGACTTCCAAGGTCAATTTGTCGTAGTCAGTCACATTGCCAACGCGGGTGGGAGTAACACTATAGTTTACTTTGGGGATGGGGGTAAAAATCGAGTCGACTGGAATAATACCAATGACATGATCCGGTTTCTTATTTTTGTCTGCTCTCGTATAGCCGCGACCGCGTTCTACATTGAGCTCCATGACTAAAGAACCGCCCGCATCAAGGGTTGCCAAATGCAAATCAGGATTGAGAATTTCTACATCGGGATCCGCTTGAATCGCGCTTGCAAGAACTTCTCCTTCACCGTTTGCTTCCAATCGTAAGATTTTAGGCTCGTCTGTGTGCATTTTCAGGCACAGCTCTTTTAAATTCAAAATGATAACGGTCACATCTTCCCGAACTCCGGGAATGGTAGAAAATTCATGAAGCACATTTTCGATTTTGACCGATGTAACAGCGGCCCCGGGAAGAGACGATAAAAGCACCCGGCGCAAACTGTTGCCCATGGTAATTCCATAGCCTCTTTCCAAAGGTTCCCATACAAATTTGCCATAACGACCGTCTTCACTGATTTCTACAATATCGATCTTCGGTTTTTCGATTTCGATCATCCGAAAAAACCCTCCTCCTTGCGCACTTCTTTAGAGTTACGCCATCTCCACTACGAGGGCAAATTATCTAGAGTACAACTCAACAATCAAATGCTCTTGGATAGGAATGTCGATTTCTTCCCTGTTGGGGTAGCGCGTAATTTTGCCACTGAAATCAGCTGCATTTGCTTCAATCCAGGCAGGAACAGTTTTGCTAGCCAAAGCTTCGCCAATTTCTTTAATCAGCGGAGATTCTTTGCTGCTTTCGTTTACTTGGATTACATCGCCTGCTTTCACAAGGAAAGAAGGAATGTCAACTTTTTTGCCGTTAACAGTAAAGTGACCATGACGAACAAGCTGACGCGCCTGTACGCGGCCTACTGCCATACCCATACGGTATACAACATTGTCGAGACGTCTTTCTAAGAGCACCAATAAGTTTTCACCAGTGTTGCCTTTTTGACGGTCGGCTTTGTCAAAATAGGAACGGAATTGACGTTCCAATAAACCATACACGCGGCGTGTTTTTTGTTTTTCTCTGAGCTGGATACCATATTCAGAGACTTTTTTACGGCCTTGACCTTGACCGTGCTGGCCAGGGGCATAAGCATGCTTGCTTATACCGCATTTATCGCTATAACAACGATCGCCTTTTAAGTATAATTTTTCGCCTTCGCGGCGGCATAATCTACAAACAGGTCCTGTATATCTTGCCATTTAAATGTAACACCTCCTATGATTAATTAAACTCTCCGACGTTTTGGCGGACGGCAGCCGTTATGCGGAATGGGAGTCACGTCTTTAATGCTGGAAACTTCAATACCAGCAGCCTGAAGCGAACGAATTGCTGCTTCACGACCGGATCCTGGTCCTTTTACATAGACTTCGCAATGTTTAAGACCATGTTCCATTGCTGCTTTAGCAGCTGTTTCAGCAGCCATCTGAGCAGCGAAAGGAGTGCTTTTTCTGGAGCCACGGAAGCCCAGACCGCCAGCACTAGCCCATGAAAGAGCGTTGCCTTTCGTATCAGTAATTGTAACAATTGTATTGTTAAAAGTCGAGCGAATATGGGCAATGCCGTATTCTACGTTTTTACGTTCTCTTCTTTTCGTTCTTACTACTTTTTTAGCAACCACGGTGTTATCCCTCCTTTACTTCTTCTTTTTCATGCCCACTGCGCGTTTCGGGCCTTTACGAGTTCTTGCGTTTGTTTTCGTTTTCTGACCGCGTACAGGAAGACCCATACGATGACGTTTGCCACGGTAAGAACCGATTTCAATCAAACGTTTAATATTTAATGATTCTTCACGGCGTAAGTCGCCTTCTACTTTATATCCTTTATCAAGCGCTTCTCTGATCTTCGATACTTCTTCTTCTGTCAGATCGCGAACTCGCGTGTCAGGATTAATGCCAGTAGCTGCTAAAATTTCTTTTGAGAGTGTAAGACCAATACCATAAATATAAGTTAACGCGATTTCTACTCGCTTATCGCGCGGCAAGTCTACTCCGGCAATACGTGCCATAGAGATTGCACCTCCTATCCTTGTTTTTGTTTATGCTTCGGATTTTCGCAAATTACCATAACATGGCCTTTACGTTTAATAACTTTGCATTTCTCGCAAATCGGTTTGACCGACGGTCTAACTTTCACTATGGTAACCTCCTTCGTCATGTGGCTACGTCTTCTATCGTCGAAAGTCAAGTTACAACTTATTTAAAACGGTAGGTAATCCGGCCGCGTTTCAAATCATAAGGCGTAAGCTCAACCGTTACTTTATCTCCCGGCAAAATCCGGATGAAATTCATACGGATCTTTCCCGAAACATGAGCAAGTACGACATGGCCATTTTCTAGTTCTACCTGGAACATAGCATTCGGCAATGCTTCGATAACTTTGCCTTCTACCTCTATAACGTCTTGTTTGGACACGAGATCTTCCTCCTCGTCCGCTTTACAGCTTATCTGGTAATAATGTGGCAATGGCATTGCGGACAGTGAGGTCCGAAAAGGAACCTTGCGTCGCTTCGCCAGTGGCAATAGAATGAACTATTCTTACGTGCCGGGGATTTTTTTGTTTTAAATGATCAAGACCGCGTTTCCGTCCGTCAGCCAAAAGAAGTTTACCTTCTTTTGTGATTGCTACCACCTGATAAATTTGGCCTTGATCACGCCCCGCTTGTGATACGACGATTTGACCAATTATAGGAGTTTTAGTCACAGCCGCCTCCTATAATTTTGTCAAGATTTCTGGTCCCTGATCAGTCAGCACAATCGTATGTTCGAAGTGCGCTGACCACTTGCTGTCACTGGTAACCACTGTCCAACCATCGCCAAGAGTTTTTACCTCATGAGTGCCTAAATTAATCATTGGCTCTATCGCAAGCGTCATACCAGATTTCAGCCGTGGGCCGCGACCAGGAATACCATAATTCGGTATTTGAGGATCTTCATGCATCTTTCGACCAATGCCATGCCCAACCAAATCACGTACCACACCATAGCCATGACTTTCTGCATGCTGCTGAACGGCATGGGAGATATCGCTCAGGCGATTGCCGACGTTAGCCTGTTCAATCCCCTTATAGAGCGACTCTTCCGTAACCTTAAGCAGTTTCAGTACGTCTTCGTCTACATCGCCAATCGGCAATGTAATCGCAGCATCGCCGTTATAACCGTTGATGACTGCGCCGACATCAATACTTACAGTATCGCCATTTTTTAACTTTTTTAATCCCGGAATTCCATGTACAACTTCTTCGTTTACTGAAGCGCAAATCGTGCCAGGAAAGCCTTGATAGCCTTTAAAGGCCGGCAGAGCGCCACAGCTTCTAATATATTTTTCGGCAATTTGATCCAGTTCCAGGGTCGTAATTCCGACACCAGCCGCTTTGCGCATCGCCGCAAGAGTTCCTGCTACAATCTGGCCGGCTTCCCGCATAAAAGCGATCTCCCGTTCTGATTTAAGAATAATCATGCCTGATCAACCTTCAAACTAGCAAGTACATCTGCATAGACTTTGTCAATTTCTTGGCGTCCGTCAATTTCACTGTACAAGCCTTTATTGGCGTAGTAGGAAATAAGCGGCTGCGTCTGCGCATCATACACAGCTAAGCGGTTCGTTACCGTTGCTTCACTGTCGTCAGCCCGCTGATATAAGGAGCCACCGCATTGATCGCAAAGCTCTCCTTTTGTGGAAGGATTGAATGTTACATGGAACGTGGCGCCGCAAGCCTTGCAAATCCGCCGTCCTGTAACCCTTCCAACCAGTTCTTGATGAGGAACATTAATATTTACCACGCGGGTCAAGGCGATCTTGAGTTCCTCTAAAATCTGACCCAGAGCTTCTGCTTGTTCGATTGTCCGCGGGAATCCATCAAGAATGAATCCTTTTTTACAATCGTCTTTGGCAAGCCGCTCTTTTACGATACCAATCGTCACGCTATCGGGAACAAGTTTGCCTGAATCCATGCATTCTTTCGCTTGAAGCCCAAGCGGCGTTCCTTCTTTTACTGCTTGACGAAACATATCGCCTGTAGAAATATGAGCAAGGCCCATATTTTCTACTAATTTAGCCGCTTGCGTGCCTTTTCCGGCGCCAGGCGGTCCCATTAACAAGATATACATTTTGCGTCCCCTCCTACTTCATGAAGCCTTGATAGTGCCGCGCGAGTACGAGCGACTCGATTTGCTTCATCGTATCCAGCGCAACGCCGACGACGATGAGTAGGGCAGTGCCGCCAAAATATACTCCTTGAATATTGGTTGCTGCGACGAGGAAATTCGGCAGTATCGCAATGAGTGCCAAGAAAATTGAACCGGCAAGAGTAATTCTGGTCATCACGCGGTCTAAATAATCAGCGGTCGGTTTCCCCGGGCGTAATCCTGGAATAAAACCACCGTATTTTTTCATGTTCTCTGCCATATCCGATATGTTCATGGTAACCGCAGTATAGAAATACGTGAAGAAAATAATGAGCAGTGCATACAAACTAGTTTGCAGCGGCGTGCCCCACGCAAAATATCCTGCCACGGTTTTTACCCAGGGAACATCAATAAACTGGGCAATGGTTACCGGGAACATGAGCACGGATGACGCAAAGATTATTGGAATAACACCCGCTTGATTTACTTTCAGCGGAATGTGAGTGGAATGACCACCATACATTTTGCGGCCTACAACCCGTTTTGCATACTGCACGGGAATTTTACGCTGGCCTTGTTGAATCAAAATAACAAACACAATCATAGCAATCGCAATAACAGCGAAGAGCAATACATTGAACCAGCTGATACTGCCTGCTGAGAGATATTGATAGATGGTCTGAATACCATCAGGAAGTCTTGATACGATACCAGCAAAAATAATCAGCGAAATTCCGTTGCCAATTCCTTTTTCAGTGATTTGCTCACCGAGCCACATCAAAAATGTAGTGCCTGCTGTAAGGGTTAATGCAATCAGAAAAATGGAACCGATACCAGGATCAATTATAGCCTGCTTTAAGCCAAAAGCCATACCGATTGCTTGGATAAATCCAAGAACCACCGTCCCGTAACGGGTGATTTGTGTAATCTTTTTCCGTCCTTCTTCGCCTTCCTTTGACCACTGTTCAAAAGTGGGCACAACAACAGTTAAAAGCTGCATGATGATGGAAGCATTAATATAAGGAGTAATACTCATGGCAAAAATCGAGAATTTGCTCAAGGCGCCGCCTGAGAATAGGTCCAATAAACCGAACAAGTTTCCTGAAGTGAAAAGCTGTTCAATAACTGAAGCATTCACACCGGGAACGGGAATATGCGTTCCTGCCCGAAACACCAAGAACATGAGAAGCGTAAAAACGATTTTTTGTCTGAGTTCGGTAATCTTGACGATATTGGACAAGGCCTCTAGCACCTAGATCACCTCAACTTTACCACCGGCAGTTTGAATTTTTTCAACAGCGGATTTACTAAAGCCATGAGCTTTAACAGTCAACGCTTTCGTCAATTCACCATTGCCGAGGATACGAACTCCGTCCAACACATTTTTAATTACGCCAGCTTCGATTAAAGCAACATAATCAACAACAGCGCCATCTTCAAAACGATTTAGCTGTGCTACATTTACTTCTACGAATTTAAGCGCATGAATATTTGTGAAACCGCGTTTCGGTAATCTACGATAAAGAGGCATCTGACCGCCTTCAAAACCGCTGCGAACACCGCCGCCGCTCCGAGAATTCTGACCTTTATGACCTTTACCACTCGTTTTGCCAAGACCGCTACCTAAGCCACGACCTACGCGAGTACGAGTTTTTTTCGATCCCGGTGCAGGAGATAATTCATGTAATTTCATCAGTAACACCTCCTCGTTTAGTCTTGTACTTCTTCTACTGTAACGAGATGCTCGATTTTGCGAATCATGCCTCTGATCGCCGGAGTATCTTGTTTTACTACAGTTTTATGCATTTTCGTCAGTCCCAAAGCTTTTGCAGTAGCTCTTTGGTCTTCTGGTCGGCCAATCAGGCTTCGGGTAAGAGTCACGCTAATGTTTGCCACTTTCAATTCCTCCTTAACCCAAAAGTTCCTGGACTGTTTTGCCACGAAGTTCTGCAACTCGTTCGGCCCGTTTCAATTGTTCTAAGCCTTTTAGCGTAGCGCGAACCATGTTATTTGCATTGGAAGATCCAAGCGATTTTGTCAGGATGTCGCGAATACCGGCAAGTTCAAGAACGGCACGGACAGGACCTCCGGCAATAACTCCAGTACCTTCGGAAGCAGGTTTCAATAAAACACGACCGGCGCCGAATTCACCAATAATTTGGTGAGGAATGGTTGTATTTACCATAGGAACCTGAATCAGATTTTTCTTAGCGTCTTCGATACCTTTACGAATTGCTTCCGGTACTTCGCCAGCTTTACCAAGGCCCATACCAACATGACCGTTTTCATCGCCCACTACAACGAGTGCACTGAACGAAAAACGACGACCGCCTTTTACGACTTTGGCTACACGGTTAATGAAAACCACTTTTTCTTTTAAATCAAGACTTGCATAATCTATTCTAGCCACTGGTGTCCCTCCTTCTTCTAAAACTCTAAACCAGCTTCACGGGCGCCTTCAGCTAATGCTGCAACACGACCATGATAAATATAACCGCCACGATCAAAAACAACTTTCGTAATACCTGCTGCCAAAGCGCGTTTTGCTACTGCAGCACCGACAAGCTTAGCTGCTGCTGCATTGCCGCTTTTTTCGATGGAAGCGCTGAGTTCTTTATCAACCGTGCTGGCTGATACGAGTGTTACGCCAGTTTCATCGTTAATGATCTGTGCATAAATATGGTTCAAGCTGCGAAATACATTGAGGCGCGGCTTTTCAGCAGTACCAACAACGTTTTTACGCATTCTGTAATGACGTTTTAAACGAGCATCATTCTTGCTGTTCTGTTTACGAAACAAGGTAGTCACTCCTTTCGCGTTTATTTCTTACCTTTACCGCCGGCTTTACCGATCTTACGACGGATTCTTTCGCCTTCATATTTGATGCCTTTGCCTTTGTAAGGTTCAGGTTCACGGAAGGAACGAATGTTAGCAGCAATTGCGCCAACAACTTCTTTATCAATACCAGATACAATGATTTTATTCGGAGCAGGAACATCAATCGTAATTCCTGCAGGCGGTTCTACCGCAACAGGATGAGAGAAACCTAATGTAAGGTTCAATTTATTACCTGCTTTTGCTGCTCTATAGCCGACACCGGCAATTTCTAATGTCTTCGTAAATCCTGCAGTTACGCCTACAACCATGTTGTTTAACAGCGTACGGGTTAAGCCGTGCAAGGATCTATGCGTTTTATTGTCACTGGGACGCTCTACAATAATGGTGTTTTCTTCCATCTTAAGAGCCATATCAGGATGGAATGTACGAGTAAGTTCCCCTTTCGGGCCTTTTACCGACACCACATTGCCTTCCATCTTTACGGTTACACCGCTAGGAATGGTAATAGGCATGCGACCAATTCTAGACATATTTGCACCTCCTAGTCAAAAAATGATTACCAGACGTACGCGATAACTTCGCCGCCAAGGCCTTCTTTACGTGCTTGTTTATCAGTCATAATTCCTTTAGATGTGGAAATTACTGCAATTCCGAGACCACCTAATACGCGAGGCAGGTGAGTGCTCTTCACATATACGCGAAGTCCGGGTTTAGAAATACGTTTAATTCCGTTAATAACTTTTTCCCGATTCGGGCCATATTTTAAGCTAACGCGAATGACGCCCTGCTTGTTGTCAGAAATGCACTCAAAATCTTTAATAAAACCTTCAGATTTTAGAATTTCGGCAACAGCGCGTTTAATATTCGACGCAGGAATTTCAACTTTATCATGATATACCGAGTTAGCATTACGGATGCGAGTCAGTAGATCGGCGATAGGATCAGTCATTACCATTTCAGATTTCCTCCTTTCTCAATGGCTTACCAGCTTGCTTTAGTTACTCCAGGGATAGCACCTTTGTAGCTCAATTCTCTGAAGCAGATACGGCACAATTCAAATTTGCGGATATAGCCGTGCGGACGACCGCAAACTTTGCATCTATTGTATTTACGAACGCTGAATTTCGGTTCGCGTTTCCATTTTTCAATCAATGCCTTTTTGGCCACGAGTGTCCCTCCTTTATGCGCTGAACGGCATCCCCATCAAACGGAGCAATTCACGGGCTTCTTCGTCCGTCTTTGCTGTCGTTACGATAATGATATCCATTCCGCGGATTTTATCGATCTTATCATAATCAATTTCTGGGAAAATCAATTGTTCTTTTACGCCGAGCGTATAGTTGCCACGACCGTCAAATGCTTTCGGGCTAATGCCGCGGAAGTCACGTACGCGAGGTAATGAAACATTGATTAATTTATCAAGGAATTCGTACATTCTGTCGCCGCGCAGGGTGACTTTCGTTCCGATCGGCATACCCTGACGAATTTTAAAAGCAGCGATTGATTTTTTTGCACGAGTTACAACCGGTTTCTGACCAGCGATCTGCGTAAGGTCAGCTACAGCTGCGTCGAGAACTTTCGGATTACCGACAGCTTCACCAACACCCATGTTAATTACGATTTTTTCAACTTTAGGAATTTCCATGACGTTCTTATAACCGAACTTTGTCATCATTTCCTTAGCGATTTCGCTCACAAACTTATCTTTTAAGCGGGCCATTTACGAATACCTCCTTTCCGCTTTATTTATCTTTATCAATAATCTCGCCGCACTTTTTGCAAGTACGCGCAAAAACGCCGCTAGAAAGAGCGGTTTTTTTGATGCGAGTTGGTTCGTTACAAGCTGGGCAAACGAGCATTACTTTGGCTGAATGAATAGCAGCCTCTTTTACCAGAATGCCGCCCTGGGGCATTTTAGCGCTTGGTTTCGTGTGGCGTTTTACTTTGCTTACGCCTTCAACAACGATTTTGCCTTTTTTCGGCTGCGCTTCAATGACTTTCCCCTGTTTGCCTTTATCTTTACCAGACAATACTTTTACAGTATCGCCTTTTTTGACGTGCAATTTCACAGTCTCGGACAAAACAGGACACCTCCTATACTAGTACTAGATAACTTCCGGTGCCAACGAGATGATTTTCATGAAATCTTTTTCACGAAGTTCTCTGGCTACTGGTCCAAAGATACGAGTGCCGCGGGGGCTCTTATCATCTTTGATTACGACTGCTGCATTTTCATCAAAACGGATATAAGATCCGTCGGGACGACGCAGACCTTTACGCGAACGAACAATAACAGCTTTTACAACGTCGCCTTTTTTTACAACACCGCCTGGAGCAGCATCTTTTACAGCAGCGACGACCACATCACCGATGTTGCCGTATTTACGGTAAGAACCGCCAAGTACGCGGATACACATCAGTTTTTTCGCGCCAGTGTTATCAGCCACGTTCATAATGGTTTGTTGTTGGATCATCGTTTTCCCTCCTTATCGACGAGTCTTTTAAGATAAGATTATTTCGCTTTTTCCAGAATCTCCACGACTCTCCAGCGTTTGTCTTTTGATAACGGACGAGTTTCCATAATCTTAACAGTGTCGCCGATATGGCTTTCATTGTTTTCGTCATGGGCTTTAAATTTCACGGTTTGTTTCACCGATTTTTTATAAAGAGCATGTTGTACAAGGCGTTCTACGGCAACAACAACAGTTTTATCCATTTTATCGCTGACAACCTTGCCAATTCTTACTTTACGATCGTTTCTAATTTCAGACACGTTCTAGCGTCCCCCTTCCTTGAAGAGTTCTATCAATTAAGGCTTTATGCTTTCAATTCACGTTCCCGTTGAATTGTTTTAATGCGGGCGATCGTCTTTTTCACTTCACGAATGCGAACCGGATTTTCGAGCTGACCGGTTGCGTGCTGAAATCTGAGGTTAAAAAGTTCGTCTTTAAGCCCAGCTAATTTTTGTTCCAATTCAGTTGCGCTGAATTCGCGGATGTCTTTAACCTTCATTATTCGTCACCACCCACTTCTTGTTCCGGCGCTGCTGTTTCTTCACGTGTCACAAATTTCGATTTGATCGGCAGTTTATGTGCCGCAAGACGCATTGCTTCGCGTGCAATTTCTTCCGGTACGCCAGCCATTTCGAACATGACGCGGCCCGGTTTTACAACAGCTACCCAGTATTCAGGCGAACCTTTACCACTACCCATGCGGGTTTCAGCCGGTTTTGCCGTGATGGGTTTATCCGGGAATATTTTGATCCAAACTTTACCGCCACGTTTGATATAACGAGTCATAGCAATACGGGCTGCTTCGATTTGACGGTTCGTAATCCAGGACGGTTCTAAAGCAACCAAGCCAAATTCGCCATGGCTTACGGTGTTGCCTTTGTTGGCGCGACCTTTCATGCGTCCGCGAAACTGTTTACGATGTTTCACTCTTTTCGGGATCAGCATTAGTTTTCGCTCCCTTCCTCAACGGTAGCGACTGCCTTTTTTGCTTCAGGCAATACTTCACCTTTATAGATCCAGACTTTTACGCCGATACGACCATAAGTAGTATGAGCTTCAGCTGTTCCATAATCAATGTCGGCGCGAAGCGTGTGCAGAGGAATACTTCCTTCACGAACGCTTTCACTACGGGCAATTTCTGCACCGCCCAAACGGCCGCCTACCATAACTTTAATACCTTTTGCTCCCATACGCATCGTGCGTCCGATGGTCTGTTTCATAGCCCGACGGAAAGCAATACGTCTTTCAAGCTGGGAAGCAATATTTTCAGCAACAAGCGTTGCGCTTAATTCGGCATGTTTGATTTCTGCAATATTTACATCAATCGATTTGCCTGTGAGTGCTGCAAGATTTTTACGGATTTCTTCAATTCCGCTGCCACCGCGGCCAATTACCATGCCCGGTTTAGCTGTATGAATCGTAACTTTCGTCCGATTAGCCGCCCGTTCGATTTCAATCAGAGCAACTCCCGAAGCATAAAGTTTCTGTTTTAAGAATTTACGAATTTTCAAATCTTCGTGTAAGTTTTTTGCAAAGTCTTTGCCGGCATACCATTTCGCATCCCACGTTTTAATGATACCAAGGCGAAGACCATGCGGATTAACTTTTTGACCCACTCTATTTCCCTCCTTCGCCTTTTATCTTTCTTTTACGACGATGCTAACATGGCTCGTACGTTTCAAAATTTTAAACGCCTGTCCTCTGGAACGAGGATGGATTCTTTTTAGTGTTGGCCCTTGATCAACAAAAGCTTCTGCTACATAAAGATTGTCAGCGTTCATATCACAATTGTGTTCAGCATTAGCAACTGCTGATTTCAATACTTTTTCGATCACTTCGGATCCTACTTTAGGCACGTGCTTCAAAATTGCGAAGGCTTCGCCAACATTCTTACCGCGAATTAAATCAATTACGATGCGAACTTTGCGAGGAGCAATTCGAATGTGCTTCGCCACTGCTTTGGCTTCCATAGTTTATCCCCCTCTCGGCTTACTTCAATCCGGATGATTTTTCGCTGCCTGCATGCCCTTTGTAGGTACGAGTCGGTGCAAATTCACCCAGTTTATGGCCGACCATATCTTCTGTTACATAAACCGGCACATGTTTGCGACCGTCATGTACAGCAATGGTATGTCCTACAAAGCTTGGCAGAATTGTAGAAGCGCGCGACCAGGTTTTGATGACTTTCTTTTCGTTCTTTTCGTTTAAGCCGTTAATCTTGCTGAGCAAGCTGGCATGGACAAAAGGTCCTTTTTTAATGGATCTGGACACCTATTTTGGCCTCCCTTCTCTACGATCTATTTCGTACGTCTTTTCACGATCAGCTTATCGGAAGCTTTCTTCACGCGGGTTTTAGCACCCATCGCATGTTTACCCCAAGGAGTAACAGGATGTTTGCGGCCGACTGGCGAACGACCTTCACCACCACCATGTGGATGGTCACAAGGATTCATTGCAACACCGCGGTTAGCAGGACGAATCCCAAGCCAGCGAGAACGACCAGCTTTACCAATCGTAATGTTTTCATGTTCTAAATGGCCGACCTGACCAACAGTGGCCCGGCAGTTTACATGCACTTTTCTGATTTCACCAGAAGGTAAACGAAGCAATGCATAGTCGCCTTCTTTAGCCATGAGCTGAGCAACAGAACCAGCGGAACGAGCGAGCTGAGCGCCTTTGCCGATTTTGAGTTCAATGTTGTGTACTAAAGTACCAACAGGAATGTTTTTCAGCGGCAGGCAGTTGCCTGTTTTAATATCGGATTCAGGACCGCTTACTACAGTATCGCCGATTTTCAAGCCGTTCGGTGCGATAATATAGCGTTTTTCACCGTCTGCATAGTTCAAAAGAGCAATGCGAGAAGAACGGTTAGGATCATATTCTATGGTAGCCACTTTGGCAGGAATGCCGTCTTTTGTACGTTTGAAATCGACGATACGATACAAACGTTTATGACCGCCGCCTTGATGACGAACTGTCAAACGACCTTGATTATTACGACCGGCATATTTATTCAGAGGTTCTACGAGAGAACGTTCTGGTTTATTCGTTGTAATTTCGGAAAAATCAGCAACGGTCATAAAACGACGACCAGGAGCGTAAGGTTTAAAACTTTTTGTTGCCATAAGTGTCCCTCCTTTACATTAAAATTTTACTTACAGAACACCTTCGAAGAATGGGATCGTTTCGCCAGCAGCGAGTGTGACGATCGCTTTTTTATAATCAGAGCGTTTGCCCTGCGTACGGCCCATGCGTTTGGTTTTGCCAAGAACGCGCACCGTGTTGACTTTTAATACTTTTACATTGAAAACTTCTTCAATCGCCTGACGGATTTCAACTTTATTAGCAGTTAAACGAACCACAAAAGTGAATTTGTTTTCTTGCATCATAGCAGTTGTTTTTTCCGTAATCAGAGGACGGATGATGATATCGCGTGCGTTAGACATTATGCAAGCACCTCCTCAATCTTGGCGACTGCATCTTTCGTAATAACTACTTTGTCATGATAGAGGATATCATAGACATTTAAGCTTTTCGACGTAATCGTTTTTACGCCGGGAATGTTACGAGAAGATTTTTCTACCGTTTCATCCTGTTCCGCTGTGATAATCAGAGATTTCTTATCTGATTTCAAGTTAGCGAGCATGGATACAACGCTTTTCGTTTTAGGTTCAGCAAAGTTGATTGCATCAACAACTGTCAATTCACCTTCCTGCACTTTCGCCGTCAAAGCACCTTTGATCGCCAAACGGCGGGCTTTTCTCGGCATGGAGAAGGAATAGCTTCTCGGCAGAGGTCCGAATACAGTACCGCCGCCAACCCAGATGGGAGAACGGGTGCTGCCGGAACGAGCACGGCCAGTGCCTTTTTGTTTCCAAGGTTTTCTGCCGCCGCCACGAACCAATCCTCTTGTTTTCGTAGAAGCATTGCCCTGACGCTGATTAGCCAGCTGCATAACAACTGCCTGATGCATCACTGCGTCAAGAACTTCTACGCTAAATACGTTATCATTTAATTCCAATTCGCCAGTCTGTTCACCAGCGATATTATATACTGCTACTTTCGGCATGTAGTACATCCTCCTTTCTTACAGTCCAGGGTTATTTCCCCGGTTTTACAGTGTTTTTAATTACAATAAAGCCGCCTTTAGGGCCCGGAATTGCACCTTTGATGAGAAGCAGATTGCGAGCTTCATCAACCCGGACAACTGCTAAGCGCTGAACTGTAACTTGCTGTCCGCCCATACGACCTGGCAGTTTTTTGCCTTTGAAAACTTTACCGCCGCCGCCGCTCATTCTAGGTCCGATAGAACCAGGTTCGCGGTGGGATTTCGAGCCGTGACCCATAGGTCCGCGTCTGAAATTATGGCGTTTGATACCGCCGGCAAAACCTTTACCTTTGCTTACGCCGGTAACATCAACAAGGTCACCTTCAGCAAACGTATCGACGCCAACACTCTGACCTACTGTATATTCAGAAGGATCGGACAAACGCAGTTCACGGATAAACTTAACCGGTTTCACGCCAGCTTTTTCGAAGTGGCCTTTCATCGGTTTCGTTACATGTTTATCTTTCACAGTGCCAAAACCAAGTTGGACTGAATTATAGCCATCGTTTTCAATTGTTCTGTTTTGAAGTACAACGGTGTTTCCCGCTTCCAATACTGTTACAGGAATTACTTTTCCTTCAGCCGTAAATATTTGGGTCATGCCAATCTTTTTACCAATAATTGCTTTAGCCATATTCTACATCCTCCTTCCTACAGCTTGATTTCAATGTCCACACCAGCTGGAAGATCTAAACGCATGAGAGCGTCTACAGTCTTTGCAGTTGGTTCCAAAATGTCAATCAGACGTTTGTGAGTACGCATTTCGAATTGCTCACGCGAGTCTTTATTAACATGAGGTGAACGAAGAATCGTAAAGATATTTTTTTCTGTCGGAAGAGGAATAGGACCAGATACCATGGCACCACTTCTCTTAGCTGTGTCTACAATTTTTACTGCACTTTGATCAAGAGCCTTATGATCATATGCTTTTAAACGAATGCGAATCTTTTGTTGTTTCGCCATTTTTTATTGCCTCCTTATCGCCCAGTTTCATTGAACGGACAGTTCTCAGTGGAAATTCCCCTGTTTCCAGCAACCTTCCACCTCATCGCCTTGTTCCATAAGGCTTGCGCCAAGAGTGCGTAGCGCACTCTCAGCAGCCTTGGTTGTAAATCTCTTATGCATTAATGGCAGTAACAACACCGGCGCCAACAGTACGGCCGCCTTCACGAATTGCAAAGCGAAGTCCTTCTTCCATTGCAATCGGGGTGATGAGTTCAATATTCATGCGAATGTTGTCGCCAGGCATTACCATTTCTACGCCTTCTGGAAGCGTAACAACTCCAGTTACGTCGGTTGTTCTGAAGTAGAACTGTGGACGGTAACCATTGAAGAACGGTGTATGACGGCCGCCTTCTTCTTTGCTCAATACATATACTTCAGCAGCATATTTCGTATGAGGATTGATCGAACCTGGTTTTGCAAGTACTTGACCGCGTTCGATATCTTTTCTTTCAACACCACGCAGCAGTGCTCCGATGTTGTCGCCTGCTACAGCGCTGTCAAGAAGTTTGCGGAACATTTCTACGCCCGTTACAACCGTAGATTTTGCTTTTTCCTGCATGCCGACGATTTCAATTGTATCGCCAACTTTTACTACGCCACGTTCTACACGGCCTGTTGCTACTGTACCACGACCCGTGATCGTGAATACGTCTTCGACTGGCATTAAGAACGTTTTGTCCGTATCACGAACAGGGGTAGGAATGTATTCATCTACTGCATCCATCAGTTCATGGATTTTGCCGCACCATTCGCAATCGCGTTTGCCACAAGCGCATTCCAGAGCTTTTACTGCAGAACCTGCGATTACAGGGATGTCATCGCCAGGGAATTCATAACTGGAGAGAAGTTCACGAACTTCCATTTCTACCAATTCGATCAGTTCTGCGTCATCTACAAGGTCCATCTTGTTCAAGAATACGACCATTGCAGGTACGCCTACCTGACGGGAAAGAAGGATATGTTCGCGAGTCTGAGGCATCGGGCCGTCAGCTGCACTTACTACCAAGATTGCTCCGTCCATCTGCGCTGCGCCAGTGATCATGTTTTTTACATAGTCAGCATGGCCTGGGCAGTCAACGTGGGCATAGTGGCGGTTTTCAGTTTCATATTCTACGTGAGCTGTGTTGATTGTGATACCGCGTTCTCTTTCTTCAGGAGCTTTATCGATCATGTCATATGCCATGAACTCTGCGCCGCCTGCTTTTGCCAGCGTCATCGTGATTGCTGCTGTTAAGGATGTTTTACCATGGTCAACGTGACCGATGGTTCCAATGTTAACATGCGGTTTTGTTCTTTCAAACTTTTTCTTAGCCATTAGTTTTGCCTCCTAAGACTTATTTTTTTTGCTCCGATTTAGCCTTTCACTTTCGTGACAATAGCTTCGGAAATATTTTTGGGAACATCTTCATAATGATGGAATTCCATCGAGTAGTTGCCACGACCTTGCGTCCGAGAACGAAGATCTGTTGCATAACCAAACATTTCAGCAAGAGGAACATAAGCTTTGATGCTTTGAGCACCAGCACGAGATTCCATACCTTCAATGCGACCACGACGAGAATTCAAATCACCGATAACGTCGCCCATGTATTCTTCAGGAACAATGACTTCGACTTTTTCATAAGGCTCTAACAGTACTGGATTTGCTTTTTGCGCACCGGCTTTGAAGCCCATGGAACCAGCAATTTTAAAGGCCATTTCTGAGGAGTCAACGTCATGGTAAGAACCGTCAAATACTTGAACTTTGATATCTACCATTGGATAACCAGCTACAACGCCGTTTTCCATGGCTTCTTTGATACCAGCTTCAATTGGTGAAATGTATTCTCTAGGAATCGCACCACCAACGATTTTGCTTTCAAAGCTAAAGCCAGTACCAGGTTCTTGCGGAATAAGTTCAAGCCAGCAATGACCATATTGACCACGACCACCGGACTGACGAACAAATTTACCTTCCGCTTTAACCTGCTTGCGGATTGTTTCACGGTAAGCAACCTGCGGTTTACCCACGTTGCATTCTACCTTGAATTCACGCAGCATACGGTCAACAATGATTTCTAAGTGAAGTTCACCCATACCAGAAATGATTGTTTGACCAGTTTCCTGATCAGTATTCATCCGGAAAGTAGGATCTTCTTCTGCAAGTCTTGCCAGAGCAATACCCATTTTTTCTTGGTCAGCTTTGGTTTTCGGTTCAACGGCTACAGAGATAACCGGCTCAGGGAATACCATAGACTCAAGAATAATAGGGCTCTTATCATCGCAAAGCGTGTCGCCAGTCGTTGTGTCTTTCAGACCAACAGCTGCAGCGATATCGCCTGTATACACTGTGTCAATTTCTTCACGATGGTTGGCATGCATCTGAAGGATACGGCCAATGCGTTCTTTTTTACCTTTAGTAGAATTGAACACATAAGAACCGGAAGAAATTTTACCAGAGTAAACGCGGAAGAAAGCAAGTTTGCCGACATAAGGGTCAGCCATAATTTTAAAGGCTAAAGCTGAGAAAGGAAGTTCATCGCTCGATGCACGTTCGTCCTCTTCACCCGAATCAGGGTTTACACCCTTAATAGCCGGGATATCGATTGGAGCCGGCATAAAGTCGACAACTGCGTCAAGCAGCGGCTGAACGCCTTTATTTTTGTAGGAAGAACCGCAAAGAACAGGAGTCATTTTGCAAGCGATCGTTGCTTTACGAATCCCTGCTTTGATCTCTTCAACAGTAAACTCTTCGCCTTCGAGATATTTCATCATTAATTCGTCATCGCTTTCAGCAACTGCATCAAGCAAGTTCTGACGATATTTATCAGTCAATTCCTTCATATCTTCCGGAATGTCTGCTTCTTCATTTGTTTTGCCAAGATCGTCCGTGTAGATATGAGCTTTCATTTCTACAAGGTCAATCAGGCCAACATAGGTATCTTCAAAGCCAATTGGCAATTGAATAGGAACCGCATTAGCATGGAGACGGTCTTTCATCATATCGACAACGCGATAGAAATCAGCACCGATAATATCCATTTTATTTACATAAGCCATGCGGGGAACGCTGTATTTATCAGCCTGACGCCAAACGGTTTCAGACTGAGGCTCTACGCCACCCTTTGCACAGAAGACAGCTACCGAGCCATCAAGAACGCGCAGGGACCGTTCTACTTCTACTGTAAAGTCCACGTGTCCTGGTGTGTCAATGATGTTAATGCGATGGCCTTTCCACTGGGCTGTAGTGGCCGCCGAGGTAATCGTGATACCTCTTTCTTGTTCTTGCACCATCCAGTCCATCGTCGCAGCGCCATCATGTACTTCGCCAATCTTATGCACTCTGCCTGTATAGAACAGAATACGTTCTGTGGTAGTGGTTTTTCCAGCGTCGATATGAGCCATGATGCCAATGTTACGCGTATTTTCAAGTGTAAACTTTCTGGCCACTATCTTTCACTCCTCACTGTTACCACCGATAATGAGCAAACGCCTTATTGGCTTCCGCCATTTTATGGGTATCTTCTTTTTTCTTAATTGCTGCACCTGTGTTATTTGCTGCATCCATCAATTCGGCAGCCAATCTTTCGTGCATGGTTTTTTCACCGCGTTTACGGCTGTAATCAACCATCCAACGAATTCCCAGAGTCAGTCGACGGTCGCTGCGAACTTCCACAGGAACCTGGTAGTTAGCACCACCAACACGACGAGCTCTTACTTCTAGTACAGGCATAACATTTTTCATTGCCTGATCAAATACTTCTAACGGATCCTTACCGGTCTTTGCTCTTACGATTTCAAAAGCATTATAAACGATGCTTTCTGCAACGCCTTTTTTACCATCAAGCATTACTTTATTAATGAACCGAGTAACAATTTTAGAATTGTATACTGGATCTGGTAACACGTCACGCTTTGGTACTGCACCTTTTCTCGGCATGAACATTCCCTCCTTCTTCAAAACTCAAACCTAGTTACGCGTCTTATTTCTTCGCACGTTTCGCACCGTATTTCGATCTACCCTGACCTCGTTTTTGCACACCTGCAGTATCAAGCGCACCGCGGATAATGTGATAACGAACACCTGGTAAATCTTTTACTCTACCGCCACGAATCAGAACCACGCTATGTTCTTGCAAGTTGTGGCCGATACCGGGGATGTAAGCAGTTACTTCGATTCCGTTAGTTAAACGTACACGAGCAACCTTACGCAATGCGGAGTTTGGTTTTTTCGGAGTCGTTGTATATACTCTTGTGCAAACACCACGTTTTTGCGGGCTTTCTTTCAAAGCTGGCGCAGTGGATTTTTGCTCCATTGTTTGTCTGCTTTTGCGTACTAATTGGTTAATTGTTGGCATCCTGGCACCTCCTTCCCAAAATTTAGATTGATAGTTATAAAGAATTTCATATTTCCTTTAAGAAAACATGAAATTTTTTAACTTACCCTTCAGCAACAACTGCTACAGCCGCCGCACCGACCTCAATTGCACAGGCCTTTCCAAGCTCAGCCATTGTCATTCCCGCTTCGAGAGCAACTCCTTTACTCTTACAAAGAGTTTTGAGCGGTTCAACGAGACGTTCTTCCGCATCGTCCGCCACCCACACACGATTTGCTAACCCTTTTTCCACGGCTTTGGTGACTTGTTTAATTCCAATCACTTTCTTGGCATTTTTCAGGTTTTGCAACACCGTAATTCACTCCTTTGCGACAAGCAACCATCGGAAAAAATATTTTTTTCTTCTGGGCACTCTGATATTTTATCACTACCAGTAGTCAATGTCAACTATTCTTCTAATAAAATCAATACTTTTTATGCCCACGCTTCCGTGTGTATCATTTTAACAAGAAAGCGCAGATAAACCTGCGCTTTCTTGTGTTAAACTCCTGCCTCAGCTATTAAGAATTGCTTTCTTCTGATGATACAGGTTTAATTGTTTTGATATTGCTATAACGGCTCATGCCTGTTCCTGCCGGTACAAGCTTACCAATAATAACATTTTCTTTCAAGCCCAAGAGCGGATCGACTTTACCTTTAATCGCTGCTTCAGTCAGGACACGAGTCGTTTCCTGGAAGGAAGCTGCCGATAAGAAAGAGTCAGTAGCCAAGGAAGCTTTGGTAATACCAAGGAGAATCGGACGAGCAATAGCCGGTTCGCCACCGCTTTCCATGGTTTTGGCGTTTTCTTCTTCAAAAGTAATAATATCGATATATTCGCCTGGCAGAAGTTCCGTATCACCGGCTTCTTCCACTTTGACTTTATGCATCATTTGGCGAACCATAACTTCCAAATGCTTGTCGTTGATTTCAACGCCTTGAGATTTATAAACTTTCTGTACTTCATGGACAAGGTAGCGCTGCGTTGCTCTTAAACCGCTGACGCGTAAAATATCATGAGGATTTACTGCGCCTTCTGTTAAGCGATCGCCAGCTTCTACGGTCATTCCATCGCGGACTGTCATACGAGCGCCGTAAGGGATGCTGTAAATATGCTCTTCGCCGCCACCAGACGGAATAATCGTAACTTTTCTCTGTCCTTTGACTTCTTTAACTTCAACCGTTCCGTCCACTTCGGTAATAATCGCTTGCCGTTTTGGCTTTCTCGCTTCGAACAGTTCTTCGACACGAGGCAGACCCTGCGTAATATCGTCACCGGCAACACCGCCGGTATGGAATGTACGCATTGTAAGCTGTGTGCCCGGTTCGCCGATTGACTGAGCGGCAATAATACCAACTGCTTCGCCTACATCTACCGTATGGCCTGTAGCCAAGTTACGGCCATAGCATTTAATGCAGACGCCGTAGCGTGATTTACAATTGAGAACAGAACGGATTTTAACGCGTTTTTTGACCTTAGCTACTTTTTCAGCCAGAAGTTCGTCCATCATGCCATTAAGCGGCACAAGTACTTCGCCAGTAGTTTCATCAATAATATCTTCCGCTGCGACACGACCAATCAGACGATCACTCAGTTTTTCAATAACGCTGTTGCCTTCGGTAATATCTTCTACATAAATACCTTGAATATTATTGTTTCTCACTTTAACTTCTTTAACATCGCTAGCTAGAATCGCTTCAATATGCTCTTCCAGTAGCGGCGTATCAGCGGGAACAATTTCTTCGCCACTATTTGTTGTTACAGCAGCAGTGGTATTTTTGCCCAGCATTTCGCGAATCATCGCCTGTTTCAGGTGCTGACGCGTATGCTCTTCTGGTTCACCGAGGGTAATCGTTTCGATTTCAGCCGAGTTTTTCATATCTTCTGATTCGTCTTCTCTGCCGCGCAACTTAATTTCAGCAACGGCATTTTCGCCAATTACATCAAGATGCGCTTCAGCAAGGACTGTATCATGAGCCACTAACAGGCTATCGTCTTTCGGACTGACAATATCTTCAGCTACGACACGGCCAAGTAATGCGTCTTTCAGCATGTGAATAGCGCTAGCACTTGTTTGCGCCAGTCGAGCCCGTTCTCTAACAAGATTGATACCGATGACATCGCAGTCTTCTTCCCGGATAATTACATCCTGCGCTACGTCAACAAGACGGCGGGTAAGATACCCGGAGTCAGCCGTACGAAGAGCCGTATCAGCCAAACCTTTACGTGCGCCATGTGTTGAAATAAAGTACTCTAACACGGTAAGACCTTCACGGAAGTTTGCTTTAATTGGTAAGTCGATGATACGTCCCGAAGGATCAGCCATCAAACCGCGCATACCAGCCAGCTGACGAATCTGCTGAATGTTACCACGGGCGCCAGACGTAGCCATCATGTATACAGGATTGAATTCATCAAGCGAATTCATCAGAGCATGTGTTACATCATCTGTCGCTTTCGTCCAAAGCGTAATAACTTTTTTATAGCGTTCATCATCAGTGATCAGGCCGCGACGGAATTGCTTATCAATGACGTCAACATCATGTTCAGCCTCAGCAATAATATCTTTCTTCGCTTCTGGCACAATAATATCGGAAATTGCAATTGTCATACCAGCTCGGCAAGCAAAAGCATAACCGAGACGTTTTACATTATCAATTACATCAGCTGTTTTCGTATTGCCAAATACACGGTAGCATTCCGCAACAAGTTTACCAAGCTGTTTTTTATCCATCAAGATACCAAGACAAGTTTCGCCATCTTTTTGATAATAATAGCGAAGTTCTTCTGGCAGAGCTTCATTGAAGATCAAGCGACCGATTGTCGTATTGACAAGACCATGACCTGGCATACGCACTTTAACAGGCGCTTGCAAATGCGTCGTTTTCTGCTGATAAGCCAGTAACGCTTCAGTCGAATTGGAGAAAATAGTGCCTTCTCCCAAAGCGCCAGGGCGTTCAATCGTCAAATAATAAGCGCCAAGAACCATATCCTGCGTCGGCGTTACAACAGGCTTGCCGTCTTTCGTTGACAAGATATTGTGAGCCGCTAGCATGAGTAGGCGGGCTTCTGACTGCGCTTCAGCGGAAAGAGGTACGTGAACTGCCATTTGGTCACCGTCGAAGTCGGCGTTATAAGCCGTACAAACAAGCGGATGAAGTTTGATGGCGCGACCTTCGGAAAGAACCGGTTCAAAGGCCTGAATACCCAGGCGATGAAGTGTTGGAGCACGGTTCAAGAGAACAGGATGTTCTTTAATGACTTCTTCTAAGACATCCCATACTTCTGGACGAACGCGTTCTACCATCCGTTTAGCGCTTTTGATATTATGAGCATGACCGGCATTGACCAGTTTTTTCATAACAAAAGGCTTAAAGAGCTCAAGAGCCATTTCTTTTGGCAGACCGCACTGATGGAGTTTCAGTTCCGGACCGACAACGATAACGCTACGACCAGAATAGTCAACACGTTTTCCCAGTAGATTCTGACGGAAACGACCTTGTTTGCCTTTCAGCATATCACTTAAAGATTTTAACGGACGATTGCCAGGTCCGGTAACCGGACGACCGCGACGGCCATTGTCAATCAAAGCATCGACAGCTTCCTGAAGCATCCGTTTTTCGTTGCGTACAATAATATCAGGCGCACCGAGGTCTAACAAACGTTTCAACCGATTATTTCGGTTGATCACGCGACGATACAAATCATTGAGGTCGGAAGTGGCAAAACGTCCGCCGTCAAGCTGTACCATCGGGCGCAGTTCCGGTGGTATAACCGGAACAACATCCATAATCATCCACTCCGGACGATTGCCTGACTTTCTGAAGGCTTCGGAAACCTCCAAGCGACGAATCGCCCGGATCTTTCTCTGCCCGCTGACTTCTTTCAGTTCCTGGCGAAGCTCGCGACTCATTTTCTCAAGATCAAGCTCTTCGAGAAGTTTTTTAATCGCTTCAGCGCCCATGCCAACTTTAAAGGCACTGCCGTATTTATCGCGATACTCACGGTATTCGCTTTCATTCAGCAGTTGCCGTTTCATCAGCGGCGTGTCACCAGGATCTAATACGATATAAGAAGCAAAGTAAAGAACTTTTTCCAAAGACCGCGGGGAGATGTCGAGAATCAACCCCATACGGCTCGGAATTCCTTTAAAATACCAAATATGCGAAACAGGGGCAGCCAGTTCAATATGGCCCATGCGTTCCCGACGAACTTTCGAACGGGTTACTTCGACGCCGCAGCGATCGCAGACAATGCCCTTATAGCGAATGCGCTTATACTTGCCGCAATGACATTCCCAATCGCGTGTTGGTCCAAATATCTTTTCGCAAAAGAGGCCTTCCCGCTCGGGTTTTAAGGTACGATAGTTAATAGTTTCCGGCTTTTTGACTTCGCCGTGAGACCATTTGCGGATTTGATCAGGTGAAGCTAATCCAATACGCATCGAATCAAAATTGTTTACATCCAACAAGGAGGATCGCTCCCTTCATAGCTTACTCAAAGTTCTGATGATCTTTTTCCTCGTTTTTTCGACGAATGAATCTTATAAATCGTCTTCGTCATCCCGCGGCGGCAGCTTCAAATCGCTGTCATGATCCATTTCACCGATTTCAGCAATAATATCAAGCTCTTCTTCAATCGGCCCTAAATGATCGCCTGCTTCCAGTTCGTCAGCATTTTCATCGACCATTTCATTATTAGCCAAGCCGTGGGAACTATGGCTAATATCATCGCCGGTCAGATTCAGTTCCAGCTCTTGAGCTGTTTCATGCACATCATCATCGGTGTCGCGAATCTGAATTTCTTTAGCATCTTCTGTAAGAATCTTAATATCGAGACCAATACTTTGGAGTTCTTTAATCAGTACTTTAAAGGATTCAGGCACGCCTGGTTCCGGTACATTTTCGCCTTTGACAATGGCTTCGTATGTTTTCACACGACCAACCACGTCATCAGATTTCACTGTCAAGAGTTCTTGCAGTGTATAAGCGGCGCCATAGGCCTCCAGGGCCCAAACTTCCATTTCGCCGAAACGCTGGCCGCCAAATTGCGCTTTACCGCCGAGCGGCTGCTGCGTAACAAGTGAGTACGGACCAGTGGAACGCGCATGAATTTTATCATCAACTAAGTGAGCTAATTTCAGCATATACACATAGCCAACAGTAACTTTATTATCAAAAGGTTCGCCCGTACGGCCATCATACAAAATAGTTTTACCATCTTCTGATGCGCCAGCAACATGGAGCGTATTTAAAATATCCTGATAGGTTGCACCGTCGAAAACAGGTGTTGCCAAATGAACGCCCGCTTTATCCGGTTTTGGCAGACCATACGTATCAACGTCGTAATTGACTTCTTTTAGCTTTTCCGCAATATTCAAATCGCCAGCTTTAATTTTAAGGCCAATTACGTGAGCCGCCCAGCCTAAATGTGTTTCCAAAACCTGACCGATGTTCATACGAGATGGTACGCCGAGCGGATTTAACACAATCTGTACTGGTGTGCCGTCTGGTAAAAATGGCATATCCTCTTCCCGCATAATCCGGGAAACAACCCCTTTGTTACCATGACGACCAGCCATTTTATCGCCTTCAGAAATCTTACGTTTCTGTGCAATATAAACGCGGACAAGTTCATTGACGCCTGGTGGCAATTCATCGCCATTTTCTCGCGTAAATACCTTAACGTCAACAATTTTACCAGCTTCGCCATGAGGAACTCTAAGTGACGTATCACGCACTTCGCGAGCTTTTTCACCGAAAATTGCCCGAAGCAGTCGTTCTTCAGCAGTTAATTCGGTTTCCCCTTTCGGCGTTACCTTACCAACGAGAATATCGCCAGGCCGTACTTCAGCGCCAACGCGGATAATCCCCTGATCATCAAGATCACGCAACACTTCTTCGGCTACGTTAGGAATATCACGAGTAATTTCTTCCGGTCCAAGTTTTGTATCACGAGCATCGCATTCATATTCTTCAATATGAATGGATGTAAAGATATCTTCTTTGACAAGTTTTTCACTTAAAAGAATAGCATCTTCGTAGTTATAGCCTTCCCAAGGCATAAACGCAACAAGCACATTATAACCAAGAGCCAGCTCGCCTTTATCGGTCGACGGTCCGTCAGCAAGTACCTGTCCTTTTACTACTTTTTCGCCGCGGTATACAATCGGCTTTTGATTGATACAAGTTCCCTGATTGGAACGCAAATACTTTAAGAGCTTGTATGTATCAAGTGCGCCACTTTCGGTGCGAATATGAACTTCATTGGCCGTAACACGTTCAATCACGCCTGGCCGTTTCGCCAGAACGCAAACACCAGAGTCACAAGCTGCTTTATACTCCATCCCAGTACCAACAAGCGGCGCCTGAGTTTTTAATAGAGGAACAGCCTGACGCTGCATGTTCGCACCCATTAAGGCACGGTTAGCATCATCATTTTCCAAGAAGGGGATCATCGCTGTTGCAATGGAAACCACCTGTTTTGGCGATACGTCCATATAATCTACTTTTTCCGCCGGAACAATGAGAGTATCATGTTTCGAACGGGCTGTTACTCTTTCTTCTTTAAACCAACCATCGTCGCCTAACGCTTCGTTGGCCTGAGCAACAATCATTTCATCTTCTTCGTCAGCAGTCAGATAGTAAACATCTTCCGTTACTTTACGATTTACTTTATCGATTTTCCGGTAGGGAGTCTCAATAAAGCCGAATTCATTAATTCGGGCAAACGTAGAAAGAGAACCAATCAGACCGATATTCGGACCTTCTGGCGTTTCAATCGGACACATGCGACCATAGTGAGAATGGTGAACGTCGCGGACTTCAAAGCCAGCTCGTTCACGACTTAAGCCGCCAGGTCCCAAGGCGCTTAAACGCCGTTTATGGGTAAGTTCTGCCAGTGGATTCGTCTGATCCATAAACTGTGACAACTGGCTGGAACCGAAAAATTCTTTAATTGCCGCTACAACAGGTCGAATGTTAATCAAAGCCTGTGGCGTAATCACATCAACGTCTTGAATGGTCATACGTTCTTTTACAACGCGTTCCATACGAGACAAGCCAATGCGGAACTGATTCTGCAGCAATTCACCAACCGAACGGAGACGACGATTGCCCAGATGATCAATATCATCCGTTGTGCCAACGCCTTCCATTAGATTGAGCAAATAGCTAATCGAAGCAAGAATATCTTCCTTCGTAATCGTACGGTGCTGATAAGGCAGCCCCGTATTGCAGATTACTTTCAGTGGCGTTCCGTCTTTTTGCTTAATTTTCACTTCAACTAAGCGACCTTCCAACGTTTCACTGTGAAAAATACCGCTTTCTTCCACTGTATCACAAGCAGTCTCATCCATAATCGTGTCAGCAGGCAAAATAATTTCGCCGCTAGCGCGATCTACAAGTGGTTCATATAGGGTTTTCCCATAAAGCCGGCGGCGCCAGCCTAATTTCTTAGTTAATTTATAACGACCGACCGTCGCTAAGTCATAGCGCTTCGGATCAAAGAAAAGCGATTCCAAAAGCTGTGTTGCATTTTCTACCGTTGGCGGTTCGCCAGGACGGAGACGCTTGTAAATTTCGACTAAAGCTTCTTCTTTGGAATCTGTATTATCGCGTTCAAGCGTCGCGCGAATCCGCGCGTCATCATAGAAAAGTTCATTAATCGCTACGCCGGACGTATAACCGAGCGCTCTAATCAAAATCGTCGCAGGAAGCTTACGCGTACGGTCCACCCGCACGGAAAGCACGTCATTTGCATCTGTTTCAAACTCCAGCCAAGCTCCGCGATTAGGAATGACTGTGGCGTTGTAGAGTTTTTTACCGCTTGTGTCAATGGTTTCACCATAATAAACGCCAGGCGAACGAACGAGCTGACTAACAATAACACGTTCCGCCCCATTGATAATAAATGTACCCGTTTCGGTCATCAGCGGAAAATCGCCCATAAATACTTCTTGTTCTTTAATTTCGCCTGTTTCACGATTGATTAGGCGAACATTGACTCGAAGCGGCGCTGAATAAGTTACGTCGCGCTCCTTGCATTCTTCCACATCATACTTTGGTTCGCCCAAGGTGAAATTTTCAAAGGATAATACGAGGTTTCCCGTAAAATCTTGAATTGGTGATACATCATGAAAAATTTCTTGTAAACCTTCGCGCAAAAACCATTGGTAAGAATTCTTCTGAAGTTCGATCAGGTTGGGCATATCCAGCACTTCATTAATTTTTGCATAACTGTACCTTTCTCTCTTGCCCACCGGAACAGGATTGAACATGAAATCCTTCACCCCTTAGCCCTTTTTGACTCAACATACAAATCTTTCACCTTAAGACCGAATCAGAATTACATCCTGCCTTAAGAACAAGAAATACGAAAAAGAAGCAAGGTTCAACTTTCATCATAAGGACCTTGCTTGTTTTAATTGGTGAAATGTTCTTTAGCTTCCACCATATTACTATTTCCTGCCAATATAAAATTTATACATTTTCGCAACGTAAATCTTGATAAAATACATTTACGTATCGCAATTTAAAATGTTATCACGTTTTGTTGAATTAGTCAAGATAATTATGAAAAAAATTAGACGCCCAGAATTCCGGGCGTCTGACTTTTGCAAAATTATTTAACTTCTACAGTTGCGCCAGCTTCTTCTAATTTAGCTTTCAGAGCGTCAGCGTCAGCTTTAGCAACTTTTTCTTTAATAGCTTTAGGTGCGCCATCAACTAATTCTTTAGCTTCTTTGAGGCCAAGACCAGTTACTTCGCGAACAACTTTGATTACGTTGATTTTGGAAGCGCCAGCGCTAGCCAAAATTACGTCGAATTCAGTTTTTTCTTCAGCAGCAGCAGCGCCGCCAGCTGCAGGAGCAGCTGCAACAGCTACAGGAGCAGCTGCGGATACACCGAATTTTTCTTCTAAAGCTTTAACAAGCTCGGACAGTTCCAATACTGTCATAGATTCAATAGCTTCCATGATTTGTTCTTTAGTCATTATAAAAACCCTCCGTTATTTGTTTTGTTTTTTTACTTACTTACTACGGCTTAAGAAATCTTAAGCTGATTCTTTCTGTTGACGAACGGCTTCAAGCGCATACACGAGATTGCGGATGCTGCCTTGAAGTACGTTGACAAAGCCAACGATTGGCGATTGCATACCAGCCAAAACGCGAGAAAGAAGAACTTCGCGAGAAGGAAGATCTGCCAGCGCTTTTACGCCTGCTGCGTCAATAACCTGACCTTCTACAAGGCCGGCTTTGATTTCCATTACTTTGTTTTCTTTCAAAAACTCAGCAACGACTTTAGCCGGAGCCACAGGATCCGTTGTAGAAATTGCAATTGCGCTAGGTCCTTCCAGATGAGAATCAAGACCTTCAATGCCAGCTTCAGCTGCTGCCAAGCGAAGCATTGTATTTTTAGCAACAAAGTATTCTACACCTGCTTCACGGAATTTCCGACGAAGCTTTGTATCCTGAGCTACAGTCAAACCGCGATAGTTTACTAACACGGCGCCTTTCGTAGCGGCTAATTTTTCTTTCAGTTCAGCTACAACTTGCTTTTTTTCATTTGTTACTGCCACTTATCTGTACACCTCCTTCATAATCAATCAACCCTTAAAAGACAAACAAAAAGACCTCTCGGCGTAGATCCGGAGGTCGTAACTTACGTAATTAAGCGTTACGGATTCCGGCCTCAGCAGGCAATATTACCCTCATTTCAGAGGACCTGCAGTCTACAGCCAATCGAGAACTATTCTTTTTTGCCGGAAGCCTTCAGCGGGTTGACTTTAATGCCAGGACCCATTGTCGTGCTGAGAGTGATGGCCCGCAAGTACTGCCCTTTAGCAGCTGCTGGTTTCACTTTCACCAGTGTATCAATGAGAGTTGTAAGATTTTCCACAAGTTTCGAATTGTCAAAGGAAACTTTGCCAATCGGTGCATGTATATTTCCGGCTTTATCGGTACGATACTCGATTTTACCAGCTTTAATTTCATTAATAGCTCGGGTAACATCTAAAGTGACTGTGCCAACCTTCGGATTCGGCATTAAACCGCGAGGTCCGAGGATTTTACCAAGTCGACCAACTGTTCCCATCATATCAGGCGTTGCTACAGCTACATCAAAATCAGCCCAGCCGCCTTGAATTTTAGCTACAAGCTCTTCAGCTCCAACAAAGTCAGCGCCAGCAGCTTCAGCTTCTTTTGCTTTCTCGCCTTTTGCAAAAACGAGTACGCGTTTGCTTTTACCAGTACCATGCGGCAGAACAACTGCGCCACGGACCTGTTGATCAGCGTATTTAGGATCTACGCCGAGTTTTACAGCTAATTCAACAGTTTCGTCAAATTTTGCTGTTGCTGTTTTCTTTGCTAATTCAACAGCTTCTTCTACTTCATAGACTTTTGTTTCATCAATCAGCTTAGCAGCTTCTTGATATTTTTTACCAAATTTCGGCATTCGCTTTACCTCCTTGTGGTTTTAGCGGAAAATCCTCCCACAATCACCAAACATTAATCAATAATATCAATACCCATGCTACGGGCAGTACCTTCGATCATACGCATTGCAGCTTCGATCGAGGCAGCATTTAAGTCAGCCATTTTGCTTTCAGCGATTTCGCGAACTTTCGTACGAGAAACCTTGGCTACTTTCTTCTTGTTCGGTTCACCGGAAGCGGTTTCAATACCAGCTGCTTTCTTCAACAGAATTGCGGCCGGAGGAGTTTTTGTAATAAACGTAAAGGATCTATCTTCAAAAACAGTAATTTCAACCGGAATAATTAGACCGGCCTGTTTGGCTGTTCTTTCATTAAAGTCCTTAACAAACGCCATAATATTGACACCAGCTTGACCGAGAGCAGGACCAACCGGAGGCGCCGGAGTCGCTTTCGCTGCGGGAACTTGTAATTTTACTAATTTAATTACCTTTTTAGCCATGGTTACACCTCCTTACATAACAAATGTGGTCACCGGATCAAAGATCCTCCCACTTGCAAAACAGCCGAAGCCGTCTTGTTACAGCTTTTCCACTTGTGTATAGTCTAATTCAACCGGAGTTTCACGTCCAAACATATCAACTAACAGTTTCAACTTAGAACGTTCCGGGTAAATTTCAACCACCGTAGCAGTCCAATTCTCAAAGGCGCCAGATGTAATGCGCACACGTTGATTCAACTCTATATTGAGTTTCGGTTTAAGCTCTTCAATTCCCATTGATTTTAGGATATGCTTCACTTCGGCGTTGCTGAGAGGGATTGGTTTGGTTCCGGAACCGACAAAACCGGTAACGCCTGGAGTATTGCGGACAACATACCAAGAGCGATCCGTTACGATCATTTCCACAAGTACATAACCTGGGAATACTTTTTTCTTGGATACCTTTTTCTGACCGTCTTTTACTTCCACTTCATCTTCCATCGGAACAAGAATGCGATAAATCTCATTTTCCATTCCCATGGAGTGAACTTTTCGTTCCAAATTGGCCATTACTTTATTTTCATAGCCAGAATAAGTATGAATGACATACCAATGTTTTTCTGATTCCATCGTTACCAAGGGACAATTCAGTCCCCCACCCCCTACTTAAGTATCAGTCGCAGCACTTCGTTAAAAACATTATCTACCGCCCAAATAACTAGAGCGACTACCACAACAGAAATAAATACAATACCTGTATATGAAATAAGTTCTTGTTTATCGGGCCACGACACTTTTTTAAGTTCGGACTTAACTTCCCTTAAAAATTTTTTAAAACGAGAAGCTCCTTGCGGCTCCGCCGCCTCTTGCATCGCCATATGATTCACATCCCGTCTTTACTACCTAACACATCCGGCATTACACTTGGCAGGGGCAGAAGGACTTGAACCCTCAACCAACGGTTTTGGAGACCGCTACTCTACCAATTGAGCTATACCCCTACTAAACACTCTAACTATTATAAGTTATTTTGTTTCTTTGTGTAAAGTCTGTTTTTTACAGAACTTGCAGTATTTGTTCAGTTCCAATCTATCCGGATCGTTTTTCTTGTTTTTATTGGTCTGATAATTGCGTTGTTTGCATTCAGTGCAGGCCAATGTTACTGCGTTGCGCATCTTCTACACCTCTCTTACCTAGTAAATGGAATAAGACTTCAAAATGTCGCTAATATAATTTAGCATAATTCATATGGCCTGTCAATAGTCCTCTTGCGAAAGCGAAGGCAATTATTGCTTTAGCAATTGCCAAATTCAGCAAAAATATACACTCGGCACTATTTCCAGGCAAAAGAAAGACACAAAGCGGCTCTTTCCCCGCTTCGTGTCTTGTCCGATTTATTACGCGTTAATGGCAGTAACAACACCGGCGCCGACCGTACGGCCGCCTTCACGAATTGCAAAGCGAAGGCCTTCTTCCATTGCAATTGGGGTAATAAGTTCAATATTCATGCGAATGTTGTCGCCAGGCATTACCATTTCTACGCCTTCTGGAAGCGTAACAACTCCAGTTACGTCGGTTGTTCTGAAGTAGAACTGTGGACGGTAACCATTGAAGAACGGTGTATGACGGCCGCCTTCTTCTTTGCTCAGTACATATACTTCAGCAGCATATTTCGTATGAGGGTTAATCGAACCTGGTTTTGCAAGTACTTGGCCACGTTCGATGTCTTTTCTTTCAACACCACGCAGCAGTGCTCCGATGTTGTCGCCTGCTACAGCGCTGTCAAGAAGTTTGCGGAACATTTCTACGCCTGTTACAACCGTAGATTTTGCTTTTTCCTGCATGCCGACGATTTCAATTGTATCGCCAACTTTTACTACACCACGTTCTACACGGCCTGTTGCTACTGTGCCACGACCCGTGATCGTGAACACGTCTTCGACTGGCATTAAGAACGTTTTGTCCGTATCACGAACAGGGGTAGGAATGTATTCATCTACTGCATCCATCAGTTCATGGATTTTGCCGCACCATTCGCAATCGCGTTTGCCACAAGCGCATTCCAGAGCTTTTACTGCAGAACCTGCGATTACAGGGATGTCATCGCCAGGGAATTCATAACTGGAGAGAAGTTCACGAACTTCCATTTCTACGAGTTCGATCAGTTCTGCGTCATCTACAAGGTCCATCTTGTTCAAGAATACGACCATTGCAGGTACGCCTACCTGACGGGAAAGAAGGATATGTTCGCGAGTCTGAGGCATCGGGCCGTCAGCTGCACTTACTACCAAGATTGCTCCGTCCATCTGCGCTGCGCCAGTGATCATGTTTTTTACATAGTCAGCATGGCCTGGGCAGTCAACGTGGGCATAGTGGCGTTTTTCTGTTTCATATTCTACGTGAGCTGTGTTGATTGTGATGCCGCGTTCTCTTTCTTCAGGAGCTTTATCGATCATGTCATATGCCATGAACTCTGCGCCGCCTGCTTTTGCCAGCGTCATCGTGATTGCTGCTGTTAAGGATGTTTTACCATGGTCAACGTGTCCAATGGTTCCAATGTTAACATGCGGTTTTGTTCTTTCAAACTTTTTCTTAGCCATAGTTTCTTTGTGCCCCCTAAAAAGTAATATTGTTACTTTTCTACTATCCTTGATAAATTCCTGCCGTTTTATGTATAATATAAATTAAAAACCCCGCACTGAGCGGGGAATTTTTATGTGTACTTGGTGGCGGCGCAGGGATTTGAACCCCGGACACTGCGGGTATGAACCGCATGCTCTAGCCAACTGAGCTACGCCGCCAAATAAATATATCTGGAGCTGATGACCGGGATTGAACCGGTGACCTTATCCTTACCAAGGATACGCTCTACCGACTGAGCTACACCAGCAGTCAACTTCATGGTTGCGGGGACAGGACTTGAACCTGTGACCTTCGGGTTATGAGCCCGACGAGCTGCCAGCTGCTCCACCCCGCGACGATATTATTTTAAGTGGTGGGCAGGGGTGGATTCGAACCACCGTATCCGTTAAGAGGCAGATTTACAGTCTGCTGCCTTTAGCCACTCGGCCACCTACCCACGCTGGAGCTGGTGATAGGAATTGAACCCACAACCTGCTGATTACAAGTCAGCTGCTCTACCTATTGAGCTACACCAGCATCTTCAGTTCATCGTTCAAGCTTTCGCTCTCAGCGACAAGATTTATTATACATCTTTCGGTTTCCTTTGTCAACACCTTTTTTAAGTTTTTTTCAAAACTTTATTTTGTGTTGTAAAACCGTTTTTCGCTGTCGTCGTTTGCTTGCCCCGACAAGAATAAATAATACCATACTCAAAATGACTTGTAAAGCCTTTTTTGAAAAAAAATTAGAAAAAGAAATACCAAGTCGACACAGCGGCTAATAAAAAGCGATAGTAGGCGAAAGCGGCTAAACTAGAACGGTTCAAAAACTTAAGCAGCCACAGCACGGCCGCCCAAGCAACTACAAAAGATACAACAAAGCCTACTGCGAGCATCTGAATATTTTCCATCGAAAGAGACTGCCATACTTTGAGCACGTCATAAATGCAGGCAACCATCATCAGCGGCACAGCAATGATAAATGAAAACTCTGCTGCAGCCATCCGACTCACACCTAGACAGAGGCCGCCGGCAATCGTTGCGCCGCTGCGAGAAAAGCCCGGCCAAAGCGCTAAAATTTGAAACAGCCCTACTCCCATAGCCTGTCTTATCGTCAAATCTGCTGCTTTGGTTACAGTAGGCCTGCCAGAGCGTTTTTCCGCATAGAGCATAAATAAAGCGCCGACAATCATGCCAATAATGACTGTGCCTGTAGAAAACAAGTACGTTTTAATAAAGTGATGGGCCACATACCCTACAGCCATAACCGGCAAAATACCGGCTGCTACATGCTGTATAGTCAACCCTTTTCTTATGCCGTGAGATTTTGTGAGCATCTGCCGAAATTGATCGCGATAAATCATAACAACAGCGAGTATCGCCCCAAGCTGAATAAAGACCTCAAAAACACTGGCCTCTGGTCCATCAAAATCGAGTAAATGGCCGGTTAAAATCATATGTCCTGTCGATGAAATCGGTAAGAACTCCGTAATTCCTTCTACAATACCTAAAATAACTGCTATTATCATATCATGCACGATTGATTTTTCCCCCTACATTCAACTATAAACTTTCACTTATTTTGCTTGCTTTGACTCAGCAGCATCGCAAGAACCTGTTGGTCTGTAGGAAATGCTAGTGGCGGCAGGGTCTCTAACGAAAAATAAGCCACTTCACTCAAATCGTCGTCCGCTTGCTCTAAACCACTACATTTTTCTACCCAAAACCAAATTCCTACCGTATGCTGCGCCGGATTATGAAAATTAGACAAAGCCGTAAATACTTGGCCAGGCTTTACAACCAGCCCTGTTTCTTCCAGAAATTCTCGCTGCAAAGCTGCGCGTACCTCTTCATCATATTCGACATAACCGCAAGGTATGCACCAAAGACCACCGTAAGTACTAGTAGGGCTGCGGCGCCCTAAGAGCACTCGTTCTTGCTCATTCAATAAGATACCAGCTACGCCAACAACCGGATTTTCATAAAAAATCTTTTCACACTGTACACAGGTAAGGCGATTTTGCTCTTGCTGTTTCTGGTAGTGAAGCGAACCGCCGCACCAGGGGCAAAAATGATAGCGTTGGACCATACCGAATACCTCCGAATGTTCTTATCAACCTTAGAAAAAGACAGTAAAAAAGGCAGGAGATGTAAGCATCTCTTGCCGTTTCCCTTCTTTACAAAAATCCGGAAACTACAATTCAATAATACTAAGATTTGCGGCATCAAAAGAATGATTATTCAGCTGCCAGTCACAAAATATAAGTTGTCCATTACTGTATTCGCCCGGCCAAGCAACAATTAAAGAATATTTTCGGCTGAGCTGCCGCAAAATAGCAAGCGGTTCTAAACAAAGCACTGGTTTAAAGAGCAATTCGATTCCATCAAGTAAAAAGGTTTCGACCGAAAAACCGCGCATTACTTCATCCATAATCCCTGCAGCCTGCTCTTGCCGCGCCTTCGGTACAAGATCAATTAACTCATCTGTCACCAAATAGCGGCAGTCTAAGTAACGAAATCCTCTCGTATCGCCTAACTCTCGTAAAATTTTGCTTTTACCAGCACCGGCCTTCCCCACGATCAAGACCAACTTATTCGGTGTAGCTTCTACTTCACGTAGGCATTCCAACACACGCAATGTGGCTGACATTGAGCTCCCCCTCACCATGCTCTTTTTATGCCTTACCTGTTTCGCCAGTTTAAGAGGAAAATCCTTCACTTGGTTCAAAAAGATCTAAAAATCTTATAAAAAAAGAGACTCCCCAAAGAGCCCCTCTTTTAATCATCCGTTGGATCGCTGCTATAATCAGCCAACTCAACCTGTAATTCTTTATTTAACCCAGCCAGTCCCTTATAAACGCTACGCGCATCAGGATCGTCACTTCGATTGTCTAAATACCGTTCCAATTTTCGTTTCACGCGCTGTAAGGCATTATCGATAGATTTCACATGGCGTCCTAATTCAACAGCAATTTCTTGATAGGATTTCCCATCTAAATAACTCATGAGGACTTTCCATTCCAAATCACTGAGAATTTCGCACATTTTTCCTTCAATATCAATAAATTCTTCCCGGCTAATTACAAGTTCTTCGGGATCAGAAATCTTCGATCCAGACAAAACATCTAGCAACGTACGATCAGAATCTTCATCATAAATTGGTTTATTTAAGGAAACGTAAGAATTTAACGGAATATGCTTTTGTCTCGTCGCCGTTTTAATTGCCGTAATAATCTGCCTGGTTACGCAAAGCTCGGCAAAAGCCCGAAAAGAAGACAATTTATCATTGCGAAAATCACGAATTGCTTTATATAAGCCGATCATGCCTTCCTGGATAATATCTTCCCGCTCAGCACCGATCAAAAAGTACGACCTAGCCTTAGCTCGAACGAAATTGCGGTATTTGTTTATCAAATACTCCTGGGCGATTGAGTTGTTATTGTCTTTGGCGTCGATAACAATATCTTCATCCGTCATATTCTCAAAACAACCATACAGATCGCGTTGAGTATTAGCCCGCATTCCATCGCCCCCACTCTTCTAGTTGACCTGCAAAAAAGAAAATGCACTAATTCTTAGTGCTTCTACCTTTTCGTACATGCTACTACAAAAAAATTATACCTTAGGGAGCTGTTTTTAGTCAAGCCTTGTTTAAGAAAGGCCTGTCAGCGCTGCAATCGAAGCGCATTGAGTTTTTCGCGCACTTCGTCCTTTACCCGACCTTCCAGTTCATTGCGATCAGTCTGCCGTTCTTGTCCTTTCGCGCGCTCTTTCATGCGTTTTGCTGTTTTTAAGACATCAAGCCGCAGTTCTCGAGCTGATATCCGATAAGCGCCGACACCAAGAATAACCTGCTGTTCCGTCCCATCAGATGTCGCTACGTAGACTGTCATACCACCCTTAGCGAGACGGTAGGCCGTTTTTTCAATAAAGCTGTCAGCGGTCTCTTTCTCGCTGGTGAAAATGACTTCAAGATTAGGATATACAGGATACACGCGCTCTTGTCCGACAAAAGAATAGGCGTCAAACACAACAAGAACCTTATAGCCCTTAAAGGCTCCATAACTTGCTAGCCAATCCACCAGACGATCGCGGGCATGGTCAAAATCCTCTTTATAATCTTTTAACTCTTTCCAGTCGAAAATGACATTATATCCATCGACAAGTAAGTAATCCTGGCGGCGCTTTCCCATAGCAAATCTCCTGCACTCTTTTTCACTTACTAAAGTCAGGCCGACAAGATCCAATCCGAACAATAGAATCCTCCGGTAAATACTGGTCTTTAGCAATCAATTCGCGCTGCACTTCTCCATTCTCTCTCTTAATAAGACGCAGCGTCGTCACTTCATAACCGGGAGTTCCCTGACGCTCTACCTCAGTTTCTCCCAATAAAAGGTTTTCATCTACTTTTCGCACAACACCAGGCAAAAGCGTTTTTTTCGCTTCCGTAATAATTTCGACCTGACAAGTCTGTTTCATACGGCTAAACAAACCGACTGACAAACGGTTTTCAACTACCTCGGCCGTAATTAAGAGCGGTTCTGCCGTCGTATTGGTAAATTTAAAGTCAAGGACTTGATAGGCTACCGTAGCGTCACGGCCTAATTTCACGTAGCCTAGCGCCTTGGAATGATTATAACGCTCTTCAATTTTTAAATTTGCCAGCAAAACCGCATTGTATAAAGTAGAAGAAACTTGGCAAATCCCGCCGCCAATCCCAGGAACATATTCATTCCCGACAATTTCTAAAGCTTCCTTAAAGCCATGTTCTTTATCACGCGGCCCTACGGTGTCATTAAAGGAAAAGGTTTCACCTGCCGCAAGGACTTTGCCGTTTAAATGGCGCGCCGCTAAACGAATGTTATCACTACGATTTTTCTGAGCGGGATCAAACTGGGTCTGAAAGGAGCCGATCACTTCATGAAAGCCAGCTGCAGCTACTTCCTTTTCCGTAATAGCGGGCGATAAGATCGTAACAGGTAAGGCCACAGCACCGCCAGACTGTAGATTAGAAAGAACTAAGTTTTTCGTCGCTTCAGTCTCCAACTGAGCACCAGATTCCGCCGGAATAATCCCGCCCCGAAATAAGCTTACTGCTGCATTTTGCGGCGGTTTATCAATCGACTGTTGCCAAAGTCCAATCAAATCATTGAGCTTACTTTCATTATAATGAATTTTAAGCGGAATATGACAACCATAAACCATAGCCTGACTTATTTTTTGAACTCGATCCCAATAAGCGCCTTCATGACCAATCGCAGCGGCAGCAGCAGCCGTTTCTTTCGCATCTACAGAAAAATCAACCTTACTACGTTCGAGCAAAAAAGAAGACCTGCCATCAGAAATCATCAGCGGTTTCTTTTCATCTTCCTGCTGCCATAGCTGTACAAGATTCTCTACTTCTCTTTCTGTGAGTCCGCCAACAGCTACACCTTCTACCGTAACACCAGCATAAACAAGGCCTGCATTAACAAAAACTGCATAGCCGCAAATCGCACTGATTATCACTGCAAGGAAAAAGAAAATTTTCCGCCGCTGTTTCACGCTTATTTCATCTCCCGCTGCCTTAATACTTCATATAACAGAAGAGAGCAAGCAACTGAAGCATTTAAAGACGTCATTTGCCCTTTCATGGGGATTTTCACCAGAAAGTCACAGCTTTCTTTCGTCAAACGGCTTAAGCCATGCCCTTCACTGCCGACAACGACAGCAATCGGCCCCGTAAGATCCGCTTCATAAAAATTCTTTTCCCCATCCATATCAGCTCCGACAATCCAAATCCCCTGTTTTTTCAGTTTTTCTAGAGTTTGTACCACATTACCAATTCGCGCAATCGGCACGTACTCAATCGCTCCGGCCGATGTCTTAGCGACAGTTGCGGAAATCGGCGCCGTACGCCGTTTTGGCAGAAGCATGCCATGACAACCTGCCGCATCAGCACTACGTAAGATAGCGCCAACGTTATGGGGATCTTCCAGCTCATCAAGAATCACGAGAAAGGGAGGTTCGCCTTTAGCGGCAGCTGCCGCTAGAATATCTTCAACTTCTACGTATTGAATCGGCGCCACATAGGCGACAATTCCCTGATGCTGTTCTCCCGGAACCAGCGCTGTGAGTTTAGTTGATTCCATTTCTTGTACAATAATACCCTGCTTTAAGGCTTGTCCGATAATACTCTTCAGGGACCCTTGATGATCCCCTTTCGCAACAAGAATTTTATTCACGGAACGCTGCCCTTTTAGGGCTTCACTGACACTATTACGGCCACAAATAATCTCTGACTGTGACACTTTATTCCTCCTCAGCGACTTGCTGTCACCTCTTAGTTTTTCGCGAAGCAAATCAAATTATGTATGACAAGTTCACAAACATTTATTTGGGGACAAGAATCTGTTGATTTTCATATTTCGTAAACTGAAAGGAAAGTTCTTTATAAACATGCATCTCACTTGTTTCAACTAACTTCCATTCTTGGGCCGTATCAAGATTATCAAAATACTTATCAGCCTGATAATCGGCAAAAATTTTAGTTACATAGGCTTCGCTGCAATAAGGCAGAAGCGAATGATATACGGATGCGCCGCCAATCACAAAAATATCATTCGTATTATATTGCTTCAACTCTTCCCATAATTCTGGCAGAGACCGACATAAAATCACCGCATCATGAGGCTTCTCTTGACGTTTACTTAACACAATATTAATTCGATCTTTCAAAGGGGCTTTTCCCGGCAGAGACTCAAAGGTCGTCCGTCCCATCACAACCACCTTTTGCAGCGTCTTTGCCTTAAAAAATTTCATATCTTCGGGAATCCACTGCAGCAATTGACCTTCATAGCCAATCCCCCAGTCGGAAGCCGCCGCAACAATTGCTTTCATGCTTTTCTCCTTTTTAAATCGCAACAGGAATTTGTTTAATTTGCTGTCCGCTCTGATAATTTTCCAAAACAAAATCTTCAACTGTAAAAGCATAAAAATCTTGTATATCAGGATTGATCCGCAAAATTGGCGCCGCATAAGTCGGGCGTGCAATCAGTTCCTCCACCAAGGGAATATGACGATCATAAATATGGGCATCAGCAATCACATGAACAAGTTCACCAACTTTAAGTCCGCTTGCCTGAGCAAACATATGAACAAGGATAGCATACTGAGCTACATTCCAATTATTCGCCACTAGTATGTCTTGCGATCGCTGGTTCAAAATCGCATTTAGCTTACCTGCGGTCACATTAAAAGTCATACTGTAGGCACAAGGATAGAGATTCATGGCATGTAAATCATTATGATTATACATGTTAGCTATAATACGGCGACTATAGGGATTATGCTTTAAATCAAACAGAATGCGATCCACTTGATCAAATTCGCCTTCTTTATACTGATGCTTTAAACCCAACTGATAGCCATAGGCCTTGCCAATCGAGCCTGTTTCATCGGCCCAGCTGTCCCAGATATGACTATTTAAATCCTGAATATAATTTGATTTTTTTTGCCAAATCCAGAGAATCTCGTCAATCGCTGCTTTCAGATTCGTTGGTCGAAGCGTCAGAAGCGGAAATTCCTCAGCTAAATTATAACGATTCACCACACCAAACTGCTTAATGGTATGAGCTGGCACACCGTCGGCCCATTTTGCCCTTACTTCTTGACCTTCCGATGAATATCCATTTTGCAGGATATCTTGACACATGGCAATAAAAATTGTATCTGCTTTACTCACTATTTTATACCTCTTTCATTCATCTTGCTCGGTTTTACTGTTGGTCATTGCCCGGGCAATGACTACAAAAGCCTTTTCACCCATTTCTGTAAGCCGGTCAAATTGCTTGGTTATGTATAAATAACCTAATAAAGCTTCAAAGCCGGTACTAGAGCGATAATCTCTTACCGTAGCGCTTTTCGGCACAGTCGATTTCGCATTGCGTCCGCGGCGAACGACACTCTGTTCTATTTCCGTGAGTTCCCTCTCTAACGCGTGAAGAGCGAGCGATTGCATCGTCGCTGATACAATCGCCGCGTCAAAATCATGGAGAATGCGAACCTTACTTTGTTCAAAAGACAATAGCTTCGTTCGCACAAAAAGATCGAACCAAGCATCTCCCATATACGCCAAAATCAAGGGAGGTAAACTCTTGGCGTCCGTTTTGTCATAATCATAGCGCTTTATCAGTTCGCCAGCATCGTCGAATACTAGCGTGCTTTGCTTCTGCTTTAAAAACTGCTCAAACTTCACGCTTTCTTCCACCTAGCTCCCTGCGGTGAATCTTCCACCGTAATTCCAATCTTGGCCAGATGATCACGAATCTGATCAGCTGTAGTCCAATCTTTATTTTTTCTCGCGTCAGAACGAATCGTTAAAATAAGTTCCATTAGATTCTCTACCAACTCAGCATTTTCGCCTTCGCCGACTTGACCGCTTTGCGCGAAAGCTTCTTGCAGCCCAAGGACTTGCGCTAATTCTTCGTATATGGCTTTCACGGCAGCAATCGCTTGCTGATCGCCGGAAATTTTTCCTGATGCAATTTTACTATTATAAATATTAATTTCCTTGGCTAAACCAAAAAGACTGCTCACAGCCAAAGCCGTGTTGAAATCATCATCCATAGCAGCGATAAACTCTTCTTTTGCCGTTTCAGCCGCAGCTGTAATCTGATGGGAATCTTCCGTTACAGCACTGGCTGCTGTACTTTCTAAATAGAGCAGCGTCTGATAAGCCGATGCCAATCGTTCCAAACTGCGCGTCGCTTCATCAAGGCGTTCGTCACTGAAATCCAATGGACTGCGATAATGCGTCGCCAGTAAAAAGAAGCGCAACGCTTCTGGCCGGTAGTGTTTCGTAATATCCTGTACTAAGAAAAAGTTACCGAGAGATTTGCTCATTTTTTCTTCATTTACCGTAATAAACCCATTGTGCAACCAATAATTCACAAAGGAATGGCCGGTGCAAGCTTCGGACTGGGCAATTTCATTTTCGTGATGCGGGAAAATCAAATCGCTGCCGCCGCCATGAAAGTCAAAAGTTTCACCTAAATATTTAATTGACATAGCGCTACATTCAATATGCCAACCAGGACGCCCTTGCCCCCACGGACTTTCCCAAGCTGGTTCACCTGGTTTTGCTTTTTTCCACAAGGCAAAATCCATGGGATTTTCTTTGCGGTCATCTACATCGACCCGAGCGCCTGCCTGCATGTCATCAAGAGATCTACCGCTCAGTTTACCATAGTCATCAAAGTGATCTACCTTATAGTAGACATCACCATCTACCTCATAGGCAAAGCCTTTATCAATCAGTTTTTGCACTACCGCAATAATTTCTGGCATGTGCTCAGATACACGGGGATATACATCGGCACGCCGAATTCCCAAACTATCCATAATTTCAAAATAAGATGCAATATAGCGATTCGCAATCGTGTCCCAGGAGACCTTTTCCGTATTGGCAGCGTTAATGATCTTATCATCTACATCGGTAAAGTTTTGTACATAAGTGACTTCATAGCCGCGAAAGGCAAAATAACGACGAATGACATCCCAGGTTACAAAAGGACGAGCATTGCCAATATGAGGATGATTATAAGGGGTAATGCCGCAAACATATATTTTAACTTTGCCTGGTTCAACCGGGACAAATTCTTCTTTTTGTCTTGTTAGTGTATTAAATACTTTTATGGCCATCGTTCTTCAACGCTCCTTCTAATTCTTCAATTCGATTTTCCAAACGCCCAATATGCTGCTGCATACAACGCAGCATTTCCGCTACAGGGTCTGGTAAGTCATTATGGTTCAAATCTACATCATCATCGTCTTCGTCCGTATCACTCTCTCTGGGACAAACTCCTTCACAAGGAAACTCACTATCAATCCGCTCGCCAAAGCGACAGACAACCATGCCAGGAATGCCCACAACCGTCGAATGAGGCGGAACCTCTTTGAGTACCACGGAACCTGCGCCAATCTTAGAATGAGCGCCAATTCGAATCGAACCTAGCACCTTAGCGCCGCTGGCTACCATCACATGATCCTCTACCGTCGGATGACGCTTCCCTTTTTCTTTGCCAGTCCCCCCTAAGGTGACTCCTTGATAGAGAGTAACATTTTTACCAAGTTCCGCGGTCTCGCCAATTACTATGCCAGTACCATGGTCAATAAATAAACCTTCTCCAATCGTTGCTCCTGGATGAATTTCTATTCCGGTTAAAAACCGGGCGAAATTAGAAATCATACGAGGCAGTAAAATCCAACCGCGGCGATACATCTTGTGGCTAATCCGGTGGAGCCAGATCGCATGCAATCCTGGATAACAAAGGAGCACTTCTACTACACTGCGTGCAGCTGGGTCCCGCTCAAACACAACCTGAATATCCCGTCTCAGCCTATTAAACATTGACTTCCTCCTTTACGCTTTCTTCAGAAACTTGTCTGAAGCCATAAAAAAAGACCACCGGCTCATACAGAGACGGTGGTCCGTGGTCCCACTCTGTTTTGGTTTCTCTAAGAGAAACCCTTGCAGCGCCGTTAACGGGGCAATCCGAGAAAGCCTACTCGATTTCAGCTTTCCAGCTCCCAGGTGCATTTCGGTACCATCCTTTCAGCAAGGTTCACAGCCAAGCCCTCGCCTCTCTGCAGAAACTTTAGTACTTACTCTCCTGTTCAAAGCCGTTGATTCTATCCAAAATTATATACGACAGGTCTGGTCATGTCAAATGACTGTCGCCAAGGTCCGTTTCATTCGTTGTAGCGTCCGTTCTTTGCCTAATAGCGGAATCACACTGATTAGTTCTGGCCCATGCATCTGCCCTGTCAAAGCTACGCGCAGCGGCATATAGACAAATTTTCCACCTAATTTCAGCTCTTTCGTCAAGGCTTTGATCAGAGCTTTCACAGAACTCTCATTGACTTCCTCTAAAGCCAACAGTTTTGCTTCAAACAAATCCATTACTTTAGAAACGGTTTCTTCTCGTAAAACTGCTTTTGCTTCTTCCGTTTCCAAGGTAAACTCATCATTTAAAAATAGGCCAATATGATCAACAAGCTGAGCGCCATAACTAATGTATTCTTGCAACACAGCTGTTACTTTCACGAGCCAAGCTTTTTCCGTCTCACTCACGGTTTCTTGCACACAACCAGCGGCAACAAGATGCGGCCAAGCCAGTTCGAGCACTTTTTCTGGCGCTGCCTGACGAATATAGTGGGCATTGATCCAATTCAGCTTATCAATATCAAATACAGCCGGATTCTTTGCCACATGATCCATCGAAAAAGCTTTGACAAGTTCGTCTAAAGAGAAAAACTCTTCTTCGCCTACAGGCGACCAGCCAAGTAAGGCAAGGAAATTGTCAAGCGCTTCCGGCAAGTAGCCGAGATCACGGTACTGCTGCACCGATGTTGCGCCATGACGTTTACTCATTTTCGTTCTATCTTTACCTAAAATGAGCGAAATATGGCCGAAAGTTGGCACAGGTAACCCTAACGCTTCATAAATCAGAACTTGCCGCGGCGTATTGGATAAATGTTCTTCGGCACGAATAACATGAGTAATTTTCATCAGACTATCATCAAGAACAACAGCAAAATTATAGACAGGAATTCCATTTGATTTGACAACGACAAAATCGCCAACGCCATTAGAATCAAAAGAAACTGTTCCCCGTACCATATCAGTAAAAACAATCTGCTGATTTTCCGGTACGCGAAGCCGCACGACTGGTTTACGGCCTTCAGCGACCAGTTTCGCTTCTTCTTCGGGCGTCAAATGACTACATTTACCGGAGTAAATCGGCATTTGTCCGCTTTCCATTGCTTTTTGCCGCTCTTCTTCTAACTCGGCATCAGTGCAATAGCAGTGGTAGGCTTTGCCGCTTGCCAAAAGTTTTTCCGTATATTCCTGATAGATTGAAAGTCTTTCAGTCTGGCGGTATGGTCCATACTCGCCGCCGGCATCAATTCCTTCATCCCAGGTAAGACCAAGCCAGCGGAGCGCTTCTTTAATATTTTCTTCCGATTCACGGGTCGAACGCTCTAGGTCAGTATCTTCAATCCGCAGGACAAAAACGCCCCCGGTTTGTTTGGCTAGCAGCCAATTAAATAACGCCGAACGGGCGCCGCCGATATGGAAGGGTCCTGTAGGACTCGGGGCAAACCGAACGCGAATGGGTTGTTGTTGATTCACAATTGAAACCTCCTCTTCCTGAACTATTTTACTTCGCTGTTAGCCAAAAACATCCTGCAAAAAAAAATAAAAAAACGGAAAATACCGGGACTTTTCCCCTTTGTCCCGGTTAGTTTGCCCTTTTTCAGTTTTTAAAAAATCAAGGACTATATAACGTCAGATAGAAAAACCCTTTATTTATATCAGGCACAATATAAGTAGTATGAGATTCAGCCTGTCCAACTGCTGTTTTTACGCCATCAGACAAACAGACGAGCCGCCAAAAAATCTGATCATTATACCAGACTTCCCCCAAGGTAGTTCCGTCATTTTGCCTGACAAAAGAAAAATTTACTTTAAAGCCATTTTCCGCTGCTTGAACCACTGAAGGCTGACTGACAAAAAGAGTGAGACTAAACAGAATGAGAAGAAAGCATATTTTGCGTCTCATCAGCAAATCCCTCCGCTAAGCAAATTCATTTGCTTCTAATATATGCAATGCTTAGCAGCTTATACATGAATAATCGAAGCAATCGCTTGCGCGGCAATCCCCTCTTGGCGACCGGTAAAACCAAGTTTCTCTGTTGTAGTTGCTTTTATATTGACTTGTTTTGTGGCAGTATGTAAGGCTGTAGCAATCTTTTGATTCATCGCCGCAATATGAGGCGCCATTTTGGGTGCTTCCGCAATAATCGTCGCATCAATATTATGTACGTAATACCCCTCCTGCTCTAGCAGTGAAAAAACTTCTTCTAGCAGTATGAGACTAGAAATCCCCTTATACCGCGGATCTGTATCAGGAAAATGGCGACCAATATCACCAAGCCCGGCTGCACCGAGCAAAGCGTCTTTAATTGCATGAAGCAACACATCCGCATCAGAATGTCCCTTAAGACCTAGCGAATAAGGAATTTCTACACCACCTAAAATAAGCGGACGCCCCTCACAAAAGGCGTGAACGTCATAACCAAAGCCGACACGCGGCAAGACTGGCTGTTGCAAAAATGCCCTAGCCACTGTCAAATCTTCCGGCGTAGTAATTTTTATATTTTCGTATTTGCCTTCCACCATCTCTACAGCCACTCCCAATCGTTCCACAAGCGAAGCGTCATCAGTTCCAAGCACTCCGTCCCTTGCAGCGGCTTCATAAGCTTTTTTTAGTAAGGCAGTATCAAAGACCTGTGGCGTTTGGACCGCCCATAAGCGCTTCCGATCCGGTGTCGCCTGAATCTTACCAGCAACGACTTCTTTAATCGTATCTTTCACTGGCACGCCTACCACAACAGCCTTTACTACTTTCGCCCGTTCGATCGCACTGACAATCGTGGCAGGATCAATTAACGGCCTGGCGCCATCGTGAATGACTGCCAATCCGTCATCAGTAAGGCTGTTTAAGGCATTGGCAATAGAATACTGCCGTTCACTGCCGCCTGCAATGATTTTCCAGGGTTTTGCAAGCGCCGCCTCCTGGAGCATCGTGTCAATTTCATCTATTTCATTTTTTTCCGCTACAATCACCAAGGAATCAATGAGAGCTACACTTGCCAACACTCTTGCAGTTTGCACTAGAATCGGCTCATGAAAAAGAGGAACAAATAACTTGTTCCTCTTAAGCCCCATACGTTTTCCCTGTCCGGCAGCGGCAATAATTGCCGTTATCATTGATAAGCCTCCCAGTGTCATTTATAAGGCCCGTTCCATTGCCTTAAGCTTGGCAAAAATCATCCGACCTGCGGCCGTTTGTAAGACCGATGTAACTAAAACTCCAATTGTTTCTCCCATGTGACGCTTACCGCCATCAACTACAATCATCGTGCCATCATCTAAATAGGCAACACCTTGACCGTTTTCTTTACCATCTTTTACAATATGCACAACCATCTCTTCGCCTGGCAGTACAACAGGCTTTACGGCATTAGACAGTTCATTAATATTAAGAACAGAAACACCCTGTAGTTCCGCAACCTTGTTAAGATTATAATCATTGGTAATTACTTTGGCGTTTAATAACTGGCCAAGCTTGACTAGCTTAGCATCCACTTCTGCAATATCTTCAAAATCATGGGAATCAATCTGAACAACCAGACCTAATTCTTTTTGCATACGATTTAAAATATCCAGGCCGCGCCGTCCTCGATTTCGTTTTAACAAATCTGATGAATCGGCAATATGCTGTAATTCTTCTAATACAAAGCCAGGAATGAGCAACGTACCTTCAATAAAACCACTTTTGCAAATATCAGCGATGCGACCATCAATGATTACACTTGTATCTAAAATTTTCGCCGATGATACAGCAGCCGCCTTTTCTTTTGTTTTCTCGCGATTCATCCAGGGAATCGCCGTAACCAGAGCTACAAGCTCGTCACGTTTGCGAATCGCCACATTAATTCCCAAATACCCTAAAATAATACTAAGCAGTCCAGGAATATATTTACCGACAATAGGCAACGGTAAAAAAGCCGCTCCAAGCAAACTGGATATGATAAGACCGATCGCCAAACCAATGGACCCGGCCAGTACATCATACATAGGCATTTTGTTCAATTGCGCTTCAACCCAATAAGTAAATTTCCACAAGTTACTAATTAAGTAAGGAGCCAGCAAAAATCCGATAATTGCGCCAATACTTGCTCCTAGAATAAAAAGCAGCAAGGTAGCCAGCGTAATACCGAAGATTCCATAATTGAGCAAATCCACATTCAACAAATCCTGAATAAAAGGCATAATCCTGTCAGTCAAAACGACACCGCCAACAGCGGCCAACAAAGAACAGGAAAAGCGTAAAATCTTATCTAGCAAACTCTTAGCACCTCCTTTCTTCCAAAAAATTCAAAACAAATTTCTAATGGATAGTATTGCCAAAACCGAAAAAATATATACTCCTTATCCCTTCAGAAAAGACAGAGATAATGAGTTTAGTATAACAAAGGAAGGGTTGATTGTCAAATTTATCTATTGTAGCACAAGAGACTCTACTTGTCAATTCTCTGTAAATTACGCTCTTTGTTGACAATTGCCTAGCGGCCTCTATATAATAGATTTCAAAGTGAGGTGCACAAATCATGCCTGAAGATGATTGCTTAGACTTTCAATCTGTTGTTGATGAATACCTAATTCGTCACCGCAGTGTTATGGATGTAATGACAAAGTATCAAGAAACAACGACCCGCGTGAATCGTGCTCTAGCCAAAGCAGTGACCGAGTGCGGCTGCGTGAGTATTCATGCTCAAAAACAGCAAATTCCGGAAGATACGGAATTTAAAGAACTCAAAAATTATATGCAGACCCATCTATCAGGAGCGCCCTGCCCTGCCTGTCAGGAAATTCTTTCAAAAGAAATCGGCCACAGTCTCTTTTATTTAGCGGCCCTTTGCAATTTGACTGGACTAACTTTAGATGAGGTCATTACGAAAGAGTGCAAAAATGTAAAAACTTTAGGTGTATTTAACTTGACCTAATGGCATACATCATAGTGATTTTGCAACAAATGACGACAGAGCCTGTCGTCTTTTTTTATTGTCCTTTCGCGTTTAGTATCTTCTCGCGCTTGTAGTACATAAAGGCAAGAATTTAAGGCTATTCTAACTAGGAAAGACTCGTAAGCGGCGAGGAGGCGGCTATGAAAAAAAAATTATTGCTTTATCTTTGTCTCGGCTTTCTTGTATTTTTCGGCGGCGCTGTTTTATTCTATGCCGCTTCGCCTTGGCCGCTACTTCGAATCCAACCAAAACCTCTGCAACCGCCGCAAAAAGTTTATGACTACTACTTAATCATTCATGAACAAACTGGCGAAACTTTAATGTATGTACCGCTTGTCGTTGCCGTTGGCGATGAAGTAATTACGGAACAAAACCAGCGGTTTCGCATTATCCGACTTGAAGACAACCGTGCGATCGCTCGTTATATCGAAAATATCGACATGTCAAAATATAAAAGCCCCTAGCTGTGTCGCTCCCACAGCGCCTGCTCGCGTACTCGCTTCAAACCGTCTTTAATCATTTTAGCCCGCGATTCGCCGATTCCATCTACATCATCAAGATCTTGAATCGTTGCACCAGCAATGCGGGGCAAGGTATTAAAATGCTGCACAAGATTTTGAATCACAAGCTGTGGCAGACGAGGAATATGGGCTAAAATTCGATAGCCTCGCGGCACCATCGGCAGATCTAAGGCATTGGCTGTCACACTATAACCAAGCAGCCGACCTAACACAGTCGCTTCCAAATGGTCTTCCGGCAATTCAGCAATTTGTTTGCGCAGAAGACAGGCGGTCTGATTTTCTTCCAGCAACGCATAATCTTTCAGTAAAACTTCGACGATATCTTTTTCCACTTCTAACTCTTCTAGCTGCATGCTCACAAGGCGTCCTTCCGTACCGAGTTCGACAATATAGCGTTTGACTTCCTGTACGATCCGACTAACATGCTCAGCGCGAATCAAAAGCGAAATCACATCACCTAATGTAACTAAATCCTCAAATTCCAAGGCGATCAGTGTCGATAATCCCTTATTGAGCACAATGCGATACTTCTCTAACGTTTGCAAAGCCTGATGGGCGCGATTGAGCAGCGTGGAAATTTCACTCAAAATATAACGGCGATTTCCTAGATAGACGGTGATGATATTGCGCCGATGAGAAATGGCAATGACTAAAGCGCCCGTCTGTCTAGCGACGCGCTGGGCCGTTCGATGCCTTGTACCTGTTTCACTTGTAGCTATCGTGTATTCCGGTACAAGCTGGGCATTGGCTACTAAAATTTTCTTGCCATCTTCTGATAGCACGATCGCGCCATCCATTTTCGCTAATTCATAAATCCCGGCAGGAGTAAACTCAGCATTAATCACAAAGCCGCCATCCACTAACTCCATGGCGCCTTTATTATCATTGATCAATACGAGTGCGCCCATTTTACCGCGCTGAATGCTTTCCAGCCCGTCCCGAAGCGGCGTGCCTGGCGCTAGCTTTCCCATGATTTCAATAAAGCGTTCATCCCACAAACGCTCTTCTTTGACTTTAGTCACTAAATACCGCCTCCATTGCCTGGTGAATCGATGATACGCCAATCAGATGATAGTCGCCTTTCACCCTGTCTACATTCCCCTGGGGAATAATAAATTTTTGAAATCCCAGATTAGCCGCCTCGCGAATTCTAAGGTCAATATGCGAAACCATGCGAACCTCGCCAGTAAGCCCCACTTCTCCCATAACAACAGTGAGTGGCGAAACGGCGATATTCCGAAAACTCGAGGCCACAGCAAGCGCAATGGCCAAATCAGCGGCTGGTTCATTGACTTTAATGCCGCCTACGGCATTGACATAGGCATCTTGGTTACCGAGATTTAGTCCCAAGCGTTTTTCCAAAACAGCCATTAGCAAGATTAAGCGGTTATAATCAAAGCCCGCCGCCATCCGTCGCGGCATGCCAAATACAGTCGTACTCACAAGCGCCTGCACTTCAATTAGCAGCGGGCGAATGCCTTCGAGGCAAGCTACGACGACAGAACCTGGCGCATCTTCCGGTCGTTCGGCTAAGAGTAGCGACGAAGGATTTTTCACTTCCCCGAGGCCTTCTTCCTCCATACTAAACAGCCCACTCTCACTGGTAGAGCCAAAGCGATTTTTAATGGCTCGAAGTACTCGAAAAGCATAGTTTCTTTCGCCTTCCAGATAAAGAACTACATCCACCATATGTTCCAGCATACGCGGTCCCGCAATATTCCCCTCTTTAGTAACATGGCCAATAATCACAACAGGAATCGAACTTTCCTTTGCTAATCGCATCAGTTTGCCCGTAGATTCCCTAACTTGCGCGACACTGCCTGGCGCACTATCAAGGTCAGGACTATACATAGTTTGAATCGAATCAATGACTAGCAGAGCCGGTTGAATCGCTACAGCTTCTGTCTCAATAACCGTAAGATTCGTTTCCGTCATAACTAACAGCTGATCTTGCAGCGTTCCTAATCGATCAGCCCGCAACTTTGTCTGTGCTGCCGACTCCTCACCGGATACATATAAAACTTTCCCCTGCGTCTGGCTAACAAAACCAGCTACTTGCAAGAGTAAAGTAGATTTTCCGATACCAGGATCGCCTCCGAGCAAAATCAATGCCCCAGGAACAATCCCCCCGCCAAGAACGCGATCAAATTCTTTCATACCGATGGAAAAACGCGGTAGAGCGGCAGAATTGACAGCTGTAATCGGCTGTGGCTTCGCTGCTGGCACATGAAAAGCCTTTGCGGCCGTCTTCACGACAACCTCTTCTACCATACTGTTCCAAGCGCCGCAAGCCGGACATTTTCCCAGCCACTTCAAAGAATCATGGCCACACTCCTGACAAACATAAACTGTTTTATTTTTAGCCACTTTCCGCCTTCTCTCCCTTTCTATACATGTAGAGCGAAACAAGCACTCTAAGATCGTTAGAGTGCTTGTTTTCGCTTTATCAAAGCCGCTTTCCTGCTTTAGTCTTGTTTAGCAAAGGTCAGTTTATGCTGTTCATCCGCACTAACAGCAATCGTATCGCCGCTCTTTACTGTCCCCTTGAGCATCAGTTCCGCTACTTCATCTTCTACCAGCTTTTGAATCGCCCGGCGAAGCGGTCTAGCACCATAAGCGTGATCTCGTCCCTCTTTAATTAATTCCTGCTTCGCTGCTTCGTCAACCGCTAAAGCTAACTCACTGGCTTTCAACCGTTTTGCGACATCAGCTAACATAATATCAACGATCTTGCCTAAATCTTGATCATTTAAACTGCTGAACACAATCATTTCATCAACACGGTTTAAAAATTCAGGCCGGAAAGTCCGTTTCACTTCGTCCATTACCTGCGCTTTAGCCTGATCGTTTTCTTTGGCCTCATCTTTCACAGCCATAAAGCCCAGAGAGGAGCCTTCTTTTCTAAGATGTTTCGCTCCCACATTCGATGTCATAATAATCACTGTGTTTTTAAAGTCAACAGTCCGCCCCTTACTATCAGTAAGCCGTCCATCTTCTAAGACCTGCAGCAACATATTAAATACATCATAATGAGCTTTTTCAATTTCGTCGAGTAAGATAACCGAGTAAGGCTTCCGCCGCACGGCGTCTGTTAATTGGCCGCCTTCTTCATAGCCTACATAGCCAGGAGGCGCTCCTACCAGCCGTGATACAGTATGTTTTTCCATATACTCTGACATATCCAGGCGAATCATCGCTTCTTCATCACCGAACATGGCTTCCGCCAAAGCTCTAGCTAGCTCCGTTTTACCAACCCCTGTGGGCCCAAGAAAAATAAAGGAACCAATGGGACGCTTCGGATCTTTTAGACCAGCACGGGCGCGCCGTACTGCTTTGGCAACCGCTTTTACTGCATCATCTTGACCGATTACGCGCTTATGAAGAATTTCTTCCAACTGTAGCAGACGATCAGACTCGCCTTCCGTTAATTTTTTGACAGGAACCCCGGTCCAACTTGCTACTACTTCCGCAATATGGTCTTCCGTAACCTCTACTAGGCCGCTGCCCTGCTGCTTCCACTCTTTTTGCCGCTGTTCCAGCTCTTTGATTAGTTTTTGCTCTTCATCACGCAATTTAGCAGCTTGTTCAAACTCCTGTGTTGATATAGCCGCTTCTTTTTCCGTCTGAATAGCGGTGATACGTTTTTCCAAAGAAGATAAATCAGGCGGCAACGACATAGATTGAATTCTCACACGTGATGCGGCTTCATCCATCAAGTCAATGGCCTTATCAGGTAAAAAGCGATCGGAAATATAGCGATGTGACAATTTGACTGCGGCGATAATCGCTTCATCACTAATTTTAGCGCGATGGAACGCTTCATATTTGTCGCGAATTCCCTTTAAAATTTCGATGGCGTCTTCTTCAGTTGGTTCACCCACCTGAATCGGTTGGAAACGTCGTTCCAAGGCGGCATCTTTTTCAATATGTTTTTTATACTCATCAAGTGTTGTCGCGCCAATTGCCTGCAGTTCACCGCGCGCCAAGGCCGGTTTTAAAATATTAGCAGCATCAATAGCCCCCTCAGCAGCGCCAGCGCCAATAAGAGTATGCATTTCATCGACAAATAAAATAATATTACCAGCTTGACGAATTTCTTCCATTACTTTTTTCAACCGTTCTTCAAATTCGCCGCGATACTTAGATCCAGCTACCAAGGACGCAATATTTAAAGAAATGACTCGTTTATCTTTTAATAATTCCGGTACGCGTCCTTCCATAATTTTAGCGGCCAATCCTTCAGCAATAGCGGTTTTTCCTACGCCAGGCTCGCCAATCAATACGGGATTATTTTTAGTCCGACGACTTAAAATTTGAATGACTCGCTCAATTTCTTTGTCGCGGCCAATAACCGGATCAATTTTTCCTTCCTGCACTAACTTGTTTAGATCACGCCCAAATTCGTCAAGTGAAGGAGTTTGTCCGCCAGCGCTATTGCTTTTCGGCGCTTGCGGCTGCGGCGTCTGGCCAGCCATGGAATAGGCGCCTAAGAGTTTTAAAACAGCTTCTCTGACGACAGCGAGGTCGGCCCCCATGCCGACAAGAACCTGTGAGGCAATCCCTTCCTGCTCGCGGATCAGACCAAGCAGTAAATGTTCCGTCCCAATATAATTATGACCAAACTGCTGCGCTTCTTCGAAGGAAAGCTCTAGCACATGCTTTGCTCGCGGCGTATAAGTAATTTCATTGGCTGGCTGCGCCCCACTGCTGCCAATCACCGCTTCAATCTGCTGGCGAATCGCTTCCGCCTGCACACCTAGTGAGGCAAGAGCTTTCGCGGCAATCCCTGATCCCTCGTCAACAAGGCCTAGCAGCAAATGCTCTGTGCCTACATAAGGATGACCAAAATTCTGTGCTTCTTCCTGCGCTAATAATAAAACCCGTCTAGCTCTTTCAGTAAAACGATTCAACATCATCGATTCCCTCCTTCATTTTGTGCTAATCTATTGCGAATAAATGCTGCTCTCAGCTGACCTCTAGCCTCGGCCGGAACGCCCTGTTCCTGGCACTTTCTACTCATATAATTTGGTCGTGTAAAGACAAGCAATTCGTTAAAAATGCTCGGGTCAACCCCATTAATAATTCCCATATCGACGCCGAGACGTACTTCACTGAGTTTCGCCAAGGCTTCTTTTGCCGTAATAGTGCGAGCGTAACGTAAAATACCATAAGCTCGCCATAGCCGATCAGCCAAAGCCTCTTCTGATTGTTTGAACAACATTTGCCGAGCCGTTCTTTCCTGGCCAACCAGCTGTAATACTACACCACTTAAGCGGTCAACAATTTCCTCTTCTGTATATCCTAAGGTCAATTGATTCGAAACTTGAAAAATATTGCCAATGGTTTCCGTGCCTTCGCCATAAATCCCGCGAACAGCAAGCCCCAACTGTGTAACAGCGCCCATAATCCGATTGATTTGCTGGGTTAGAACAAGAGCTGGTAAATGAAGCATGCAGGAAGCCCTCATCCCTGTACCGACATTAGTAGGACAAGCCGTTAAATAGCCTAACTGTTCACTAAACGCAAAGGTTAATGTTTCTTCGAGAACATTATCGACTTGATCGGCATTGGCCAAAGCCTTTGTCAAGTCAAGGCCTGGTTCCATGCATTGAATTCGTAGATGATCTTCTTCATTCACCATAATACTGACAGAAGCGTCAGAACGAATAAGAGCCGCGCGATTTGAAAAATTTTCAACAAGATGCGGACTAATTAAATGTTTCTCCACTAAAATACTGCGTTCAAGCGGCGAAAGCCCTTCCATCGCGATAATTCGGTATTGTTGTCCGTCTCGCTCTAAAGATTGTTTCGTAGCACAAACAGTTTGCATTACTTTCTGCAATTCGCCAGCCTCATTGCGATTTGGAAAGGGAACGCCTGCTAAATTGCGAGCTAAGCGGATACGACTTGCTAAAATCACATCACTTTCCGGGCCGCCGCCGAGCATCCACGGCTGAAGAATTTCCTGCGAAAAATCACTCATGCCTGTTCGCCTCCTTCAAAAGCATTGATCTCACTTTCTAGGGCGCGAATTTCATCACGGAAAGACGCTGCAGCTTCATATTCTTCTCGCTCTACAGCTTTTTCTAAGGATTGGCGAAGTCGTTTTAGCTTCTGTCTAACTTCCAACACTTCGCCGCTGCGCCGCGGCACCTTGCCAGTATGAGCGCTAGTGCCATGAATCCGGCGAATCACCGGTTCTAAATCTTGGGCAAAAACCTTATAGCAGGTGCCGCAGCCAATTTTGCCGCTACGGCTAAAATCCTGATAAGTCATACCGCATTCAGGGCAAGCCACGGCTGATTTCGGCTCTTGATGGCTAACAGGATGAAACATACCTTTCAAAAAATCCTGCACAGTAAAGACATTAGGGGTTACGGCAAAAACGAGCATTTCTGATTCTTTGGCGCATTCTTCGCAAAGATGCTGCTCTTGTTTCTGTCCATTAACAATCTTTGTAATATGCATACTTGCCTGTCGTTTCTGACACCGTTCACATAACATCGAATTCACTCCCCGCTGCGCTCGGACTGTCTGGCGAGAACTAATAAGACGGAACGAATTAGTTGGGGCCGATCTGCCGGGCTGACTTTATCATAAAAAATAGTAAAAAAGTATTCAATTAGAGCAGCTTCACGCTGAGTAATAAAATTCTGTTCCTTTAACCTGCCAATTAAAGCGATCGCTTCGTCTTTCGACAAATTCTCATCATCAATCCTTCTAGTCTCATGATGAACGATTTCAGCAAAGGGAAGGCGAGCGATACGGACAAAGCCGCCAGAGCCGCGCCGCGACTCAACGATATAACCACGATCAATCGTAAACCGCGTACTGAGTACGTAGCTTACTTGGGACGGAGCGCAATCAATCCAGCTTGCCAGCTCATTACGTTTTAAAATCAGCATGTCGTCTTTTTGGCCAGACAATTTTCGCAATATAAACTGTTCAATCATATCGGCTACATTGCTCATAAAATCACCTCGCTTTTCTCTTTGACTTTTACTGACCTTTATCCTTATTTTATTTGACCTTTTGACTTTTAACAATGGACTATTTCCGTAGAAATAGTCCATTTTAGATCGTTTATATTTGTTTTGCTACAAAATCCTTTAATTTATACATTGTATCGTTAAAATTCAAATTTTGCTAAAAAACTTGTACAACAAGAAACTTTAAGTAATGTGTTTCTGGGGATGCTGGCAAAATCGGATGATCTTTAGCCTGCGTGCGATATTCCACTTCCCGAATTGTACGTTTCGCATCATTAGCGGCAGCAAGCACAACCTCATGAAAGAGTTCGCGTTCCATATGGAATGAGCAAGAACAAGTAATAAGGAAACCGCCGGGACGAACTAGCTTTAACCCGCGCAAGTTGATTTCCTTATATCCTCTGATTGCGCCGTCAATGGCATTACGACTTTTAGTAAAGGCAGGCGGATCCAGAATGACCACATCGTAAGTTTTCTTTTCATCGGAAATCGTCCGTAAATAATCAAACGCATTGGCTACTACGAAATTACACTTTTCCTCTACTTGATTCAAAGCGGCATTTTGTTTGGCCAGTTCAATTGCTTCAGCGGAAATGTCAACAGACGTTACGCTTTTCGCCCCATAACTCGCTGCATGTACGGCAAAAGAACCTGTGTGACAGAAGCAATCCAGTACATCCTGATCTTTTACAAGCTGTTGCAAAAAGGCCCGATTCTCCCGCTGATCATAAAAGAAACCGGTTTTCTGTCCCTGAGCCACGTCAGCCTGAAAAGTAAAGCCGTTTTCCTTAACTGTAATCGTCGTAGGGAAATCACCTTTCAAATAACCGGTCTGAAGTGGGAGACCCTCTAACTTGCGAACAGGCACATCATTTCTCTCATAAATTCCTGTCGGAGCAAAGAGTTCTTCTAAAACGGCAAGAATCGTTTGCTTATGGACATCAATTCCCAAGGCTAAAGTCTGTAGAACAAAAATATCGCCAAATTTATCAATAATCAAACCTGGCATAAAATCGGCTTCGCCGTAAATTAACCGACAAAATTCCGGTTCTGCTAAAAACTGCTGCCGATACTGCCAAGCCGTTTGAATCCTTTTTTTGAAAAAATCATAGTCGATCGTCTCTGGTTCTCTGCTAAGAATCCGAACAATAATCTGCGACTGAGGATTGATAAAGCCACGGCCAATAAAATACTGCCTGCTAGAATAGACATCAACAATGTCGCCTGGTTCAAATTCGCCGTCAATATAATCAATCTCACTTTGAAAAATCCAAGGATGTCCTTCCTCCACTCGATGCGTTCCGCCGCGACGTAACACTACCCGGCAGATTCCATTCGTAGGCTGCCCTTCTTTTCGTTTTTTCTGTCCCATACACTTCTCCTTTATAGTTGAAAAAGGGCTTCTCAGCCCTTTTTCTTAGTACTCTTCTAGTATCTTTTTCCCAAAGGCCACGCCATATTCAAAGCATTGGTCAAGCTCAGCTTGATCAGCCTTCCATTTTACAAATAAGCCTTCATTAAAACGATCAAAGTTTGTTTTTCCTAAAAATTCATTAATATCTCCCTGGGCGCCGCCGTTCCAGCCATAAGTGCCAAAAGATCCAGCTAAGCGCTTACCAAATGGATTCAAGCCTTTCAAATAGACTAAAAAAGCGCCTACTAGTGGAATGACACTATTATTGAGCGTTGAAGATCCCACAACTAAACCTTTTGCATCTAAGAGATCAAGCATAATATCACTGCGATCTGCCACTGAAGTTTTATAAAGTTTAACCTGCAGACCTGTTGAAGCAATCCCTTCAAGTACATACTTTGCCATTTTATCGGTAGCGCCCCACATGGTATCATACACGATAATAACTTTATTTTCTTTATGCCCAGTTCCCCATTGTTCGTACTTAGTGAGAATATCTTCTACATGACTGCGCCACACTAAACCATGGCTAGGCGCAATCATCTTCAATTCAAGTTCCTTTACTGCTTTTGCTGCTTTAGGAATCAAACGTGTATAAGGCATAAGAATATTCGCATAGTATTTAGCTGCTTCTTTTAGCGCTACTGTCAAGTCATTTTCGTCATCAAACAATTTTGAGGAACACACATGCTGACCGAAGGCGTCATTTGAAAAGAGAATTTTTTCGCCGTCAAGATAGCAGGCCATAGAATCAGGCCAATGCAACATCGGAAGTGGCATAAAATGCAGCTTGTTTTTGCCAAGATCTAAAGTATCCCCTTGCTTAACAATCATAAAATCATATTCTTTGCCATAATGCTTGATCACTTCCGGACGGCCTTGTGCTGTCAAAACAACTTTTGCTTTTGGCGCCAGTTCCATAATCCGCGGCAAAGAACCGGAATGATCTGGCTCTACATGGTTTGTAACTACATAGTCGATATCGGCAATATCAACAATTTCCGAAATACGCGCAATCAGTTCATCACTCATGTACTCTTTGACATTATCAACGAGACAGATTTTTTCATCAACAATCAAGTAGGAATTGTAGGTTACACCACGCGGTGTTGTATAGCCATGAAAATCGCGCAGATTCCAATCGATTGCTCCTACATAATATACTCCAGAAGCCAATTGTACTTTATTCATAAAAGTCACTCCTTACTAAACCATTAGTGAAAATTTTCATTTTGCCTTATTATTTTACAGCAAAATTGCAGCTCTTACCAGAAATTATTTTTCCAGTTACCAATAAAAATCACTGGACATTTTTTTACTCGCGATTTAAAATGAAAAGTTGTATAATAGGATTATGTACTATTTTAGAGACTGACTAAGGGGGCGACAATTGTTGAAATCCATCGGAAGACATATTACTGCCGATTTCTATGGCTGCAGTTTTAAAGATCTCAACAGTATTGAATTTATTCAAACTGCAGTACTTGCCGCGCTGAAAAATGCCAATTTGACATTACTTGATTTTTCTCATAAGACTTTTGAGCCCCAAGGCCTCACTGTTCTCGCGCTACTCGCGGGAAGTCATATGACTGTCCACACCTATCCTGATCGAGGCTTTGCCGCAATTGATATTTATACTTGTGAAGAACAAAGCCGTCCTGACCGAGCCATTCAAACAATGAAAGAATATCTTCACCCTGATAAACTAAAAACAACGAATATTAAGCGGGGAGATTTTGGTTCTGAACGTGACATGAAGCCAAAAATTAAAGTAAGCATTACTCCGTTCCGTCGCGTTCGCAGTACTGGAGCAAAAGTTCTTAGTATTTTCTCCCGCGTAAAGTAATATCATACTAAATTATATTGGGCACGAAAGATCTCTAATGCAAAAAACAATTAAAATTTTGTATTAGAGGTTTTTTATTTATTTCATTTTATGCTATAATAACAAATAAAATAAACATTATCAACAAGGAGTTGTTTTTATTTGTTGAAAGACTTTGAACCAGCTAATTGTCAAGAAAATAGCAATCATTTTGAGTGTTTAGTAGCAAATTATATGAAGCGATTTACACTACTGTTGCATATGTTCTTTTGTTTGGCTTTAGTGATTACTGTTATTATTGCTCTGTATATGTTCTTCTCAGAGATATCCAATATTTTTGGCGGCGGCGACCTTAGCACGGCAGCAATTCACTCATTAGGATCACTACTCATCTTATGGACATTATCAGAACTGCTGAACTCGGAAATTCGTCATTTGCGCGGTGAAAAAATTAAAACGACTATTTTTATTGAAGTAGCCATTGCCGCTATTGTTCGCAAACTATTGATTCTAAGCTCGGAAGGATTGACTTTGCAGGACGGCAGTATTTTCTTAGCAACTTTGCTTGTTCTAGGTATTGTTCATTGGTGTCTTCAATCACGCTCTAACCGCGTATAGTAGATAACTACATATACTATGAAACTAATAGAAAAACAGCCGTCAGTGATAAAAAAATCGCTGACGGTAATTTTTTATACCTAAATTAGACGATAATTTACCGTGTCTGTAGATCATGCTAAATAAATCTGATTTATATATCTATCGAATATCTCTGTATAAACTATATCACTATAACTTTATATAGGATTGCATATAGTCATTGACCAATTCTAATTCTATACAATAAATATCCACCCGCATAGCGGGTGGTTTTTCATTTTCGGGCATAGCCCTTTTAAACTGGCTGCGCATAAATGCGCTTTTTATTGGCCTGCCAGCCATGCAACTTTTACTTGCTACCCGTAA
>NZ_JBWBCL010000004.1:0-352343 GCF_056134285.1 Pelorhabdus sp. sgz311002
ACGATAGCTATGGGGTTCCACCTGTTCCCATCCCGAACACAGAAGTTAAGCCCATATACGTCGAAAGTACTTGGCTGGCGACGGCCTGGGAGGATAGATAGTTGCTGATTTCAAAAAACCACTTCATGATGAAGTGGTTTTTTGTTGTATAATTGGTTTGAATTTACAAGAATAATTTGGGATTGCGAGATGGTTTACAAAGTCGGCTAAAAAATAGTTAATTTTATTTTTGTATTTACACTTGACAACTTTACACCTAAATGGCATAATAATCTCCAATACTACTTTACAAAGTTACATGCAAAAAGGTTATGATTGGGGAAAAGGTGTTAGCTTCTTGTTCACAGAGAGCCGGTGGTGCTGCAAACCGGTACGGAACTAACTACTGATTAGTCGCCCAGGAACCCTTTGTTGAAAGGCAATTTTGCAACGTTTAGGTTTGCAAAATTTGTTTATTAGATAAAAGCGCTTTCTGCCCGTTAACGCAGAACCGTTGTTCACATCGGAGTGAGTAAAAGTTAGGGTGGTACCGTGCATCAAGCACCCCTGTCGGCAGAAATGTCACAGGGGTGCTTTTTTATATGCAAATAAAGGCAACATGGCTTGCTAAAAGGAGGAGGAGTAAGATGAAAGAGCAGTTGTGCCTCATAGTGGAAAATCAACCGAATGCCCTATCGCGTATCTTTCGCCTTTTGGCTCGTTATGAAGTGAATATCCAATCTTTGTCGATTCAAAAGGACGATGCGCAAGATCATTTAGAAATTATGTTAACAACTGAGGAAGAAACTGTGAGTCAGCAATTTATTCGCATGCTTTCGAAATTAATCGAAGTGATTGATGTCAGAGTGGCTTGTGAATAGTTGTTTACACAATAAAAATCAAAATAAAAGCATTTAAGGAGAGAGAACGATGGCAAATATGTATTATGACAAAGACGCAAACTGGGACGCAATGAAAGACTTAACTGTGGCAATTATCGGTTATGGCAGTCAAGGCCATGCACATGCTTTAAATCTACACGAAAGCGGTGTTAAAGTAATTGTCGGTCTTCATGAAGGCAGCGCCTCTATTGCGAAAGCAAAAGCCGCCGGTCTCTCCGTAACTGATGTAGCCAGTGCGGCAGCGGCAGCAGATGTAGTGATGATCCTTATTCCTGATGAAAAACAAGGTAAGGTGTATACAGAATCCATTCAACCTCATTTGAAACCAGGTAACGCCCTTGCTTTTGCCCACGGCTTTAATATTCATTTTAATCAAATTGTTCCGCCAGCAGGTGTTGATGTGTTTATGGTCGCACCAAAAGGTCCTGGTCATCTGGTTCGTCGGATGTTTGAAGAAGGGAAAGGCGTTCCTTGTCTGGTTGCTGTCCATCAAGACGCTACCGGAAAAGCAGCTGAATTGGCTTTGGCTTATGCCAGAGGAATCGGCGGCACAAGAGCTGGGGCGATTAAAACAACCTTTAAGGAAGAAACCGAAACAGATCTTTTTGGTGAACAAGCTGTACTTTGCGGTGGGTTAACGGCTTTGATCAAAAACGGCTTTGAAACTTTAGTCGAAGCAGGCTATCAGCCGGAAGTAGCTTATTTTGAATGTCTCCATGAAATGAAATTGATCGTAGATCTTATGTATGAAGGCGGCATGGCAAATATGCGCTACTCCATTAGTGATACGGCTGAGTATGGCGATTATGTAACTGGCAGCCGGATTATTACTGACAATACGCGCACAGAAATGAGACAAATTTTAAAAGAAATTCAAAATGGAACGTTTGCTGAAAAATGGCTGCTAGAAAATATGCTCAATCGACCCGCCTTTACTGCTGCACGCAAGAATGAAGCAGAGCACCAAATCGAACAGGTCGGAAAAGAATTACGTGAAATGATGCCATGGTTGAAAAAATAAGGAGGAATCCATTGTGAAAATGTCAGGAGCCCAGGCGATTGTAAATTGTTTACTTGAACAAGGTGTCTCAACTGTCTTTGGCTATCCTGGCGGCAGTATACTTCCTCTTTATGACGCTTTGTATCAAGGCCCGATTCATCATGTGCTAACCGTTCATGAACAGGGAGCGGTTCACGCCGCTGACGGTTATGCGAGAGCTTCGGGGAAGGCTGGTGTTTGTTTAGCTACATCCGGTCCGGGGGCAACAAATCTGATTACTGGACTAGCAACAGCTTATCTTGATTCTGTACCAGTCATTGCAATTACTGGCCAAGTAGGAACCGCCTTTATTGGACGTGATTCCTTTCAAGAGACAGATATGGTCAGCTTAACCTTAGCCATTACGAAGCACAACTTTTTAGTTACTAAGCCGCAAAATTTGGTTCCCACACTGCGCCGTGCATTTACAATCGCGCTTTCTGGGCGGCCTGGCCCTGTTTTGATTGATATTCCTGTAGATATTCAAAAGTGTGAAGTTGACTGGGAACCACTTCCGCAAGAAAAGTTTATACAGCAAGGACAGGGACTGGATGGAGCAGAAAAAAATCTGCAAGAAGGCCTTGATAAAGCGAAAAGCGATGTTTCACCAGACTTTTTTCAAGCGATTAAGATTATCGAAGCGGCAAGCCAGCCCGTAATTTTAGTGGGCGGCGGCGTGATTCGCGGCAATGCGACTGCTGCTGTTGCTAATTTTAGTCGTAAGTATCAGGCACCCATTGTAGCAACACTTATGGGAATTGGCGCAGTACCGTCATCACAGGAAACCTTTTTGGGCTTAACTGGCCTTCATGGTCATAAACAAGCCAATCGGGCGATTCAAGAAGCGGATCTCCTTATTGCAATAGGCTGTCGCTTCAGTGATCGTCTTACTGGTAAGGCCAGTGGCTACCACCGTAATAAGAAGGTTATTCATATCGATATTGATCAGACTGAGCTAGATAAAAATGTAGCGATTACCGTTGGTTTAGCTGGGCCAATAGAACCAATTCTGAATGAGTTGTGTCGTAAAATGACAGCTAGAAAGTTTGATGCTTGGCGGCAACGCGTGACAAGCTGGCAGGAAACTTCAATCGAATACGATAGCGACAGTTTATCAGCTTCTCAAGTGTTTCAGTATTTGAACAAGGTAAGGCAGGGAAAAGAAACTCTCTATGTTACTGATGTAGGCCAAAATCAGATGTGGGCCGCTCAAAACTTAAAGATCGAAAAGCCTCGTCAGTGGATTACATCAGGTGGTTTTGGGACGATGGGATTTGGTCTTCCTGCGGCAATCGGTGCGGCCTTTGCCTGTCCCAATACGGATATTATTCATTTGGCAGGCGATGGCGCCTTTAAGATGACGGGGACAGAATGGTTTACGGCTGTACGGGAAGGAAAACGACTGATTAGTATTATTTTTGATAATGGCTGTTTGGGCATGGTCCGTCAATTACAAACGCTATTTTATGAAGAGCGTTATGCCGAAACGACCATTGGCAGCTTTGACTTTCAACAATTTGTCGGCGCCTGCGGTGTTAATTCGGCTTTTGTCAAAACGCTCGATGAATTTGCTGCAGCTTATGAACAGGCGCAGCAGCAAACAAGGGGGATGGTTATTATTGTAAAAATCCCGCCAGAAGAACTTGTTTTTCCGATGCTTCGTCCAGGCGGCGCTTTGGGCGAATATGTAGAAGTTTCATATTAGAAAAAGTCGGAACCGCAGTTGAAGCGGTTCCGGCTTTTTTTCACGGAAAGAGGGTTCTTTTTTTATTTCGCAGAATATAATGAAGAGCAGTAAAAATGTCCAAGGAGTTGAACTATTGTGGATAAAGACAAGTTGACATTCCGTCTCCAGCATTATGAGCAGCAGTGCTTCCAGTTGATTGATAATGAGAGAGATTATTTTTCTTCCGCTGTATTGATTCCATTGATAGAAGAAGCAGGAAAGTGGTCAATTGCTTTTGAGGTTCGCTCAAGGGACTTAAATTGGCAACCTGGAGAAATTTGTCTACCTGGCGGTAAGGTAGAGAAGGATGATATTAGTTCTGCCATGACAGCTGTACGAGAAACTTGTGAAGAACTAGGAATTCAAGAAAAGCAGATTGAAGTTCTCGGTTCACTTAAATGTGTAGTAAGCCCGCTAGGGGTTATTATTTGCCCTCATGTAGGAATTGTCCGAGATTTTTCTAAGATTTCCCCCAATCCCAAAGAGGTAAGTGAAGTCTTTACTGTTCCGGTAGAGCATTTTTTTAATGAAAAACCGCGACGAGCCAAAATGGAAGTGGCAACAAGGCCTGGCGATAATTTTCCCTTTGAACTTGTGTCACCGCAATTTAATCGGGATTGGCGCAAAAGAAGTGCTTATTCTGTGTTATTTTATACCTATAATGATTACGTAATTTGGGGCCTTACGGCTCGGGTGATTCTTAGCTTTGTTAGAATGTATTGCCAGAAATAATTAAAGGGCTGTCACACTTTCGTGTGATAGCCCTTATTTGTTAGAGACTGAGTTTTTGAATCCGCCAAGCTTGTCCGTGTACTGCTTCATTATATAAGTCGGTCAGAGTTTGAAAGATGGTAGCTCGCTTTATGGTACGTTTTTTCGTTAGAAGCGAAAATTTGAACCAATGCCCTTCTTTTGAGAGCAAATATAAGGTTTTATTAATTTCCAACAAAATGCTTTTACTCGGTGAGATTGTGAGTGCATCTTCCAGCTTTTTAACAGCAGGACCATCAAGCGGCGGAGCAGGCATTAATACATTGTGGCTCATAGATCATACACTCCCTTGTAAAAAAATAGTCTAATTTAACTGAAAAATCAGTCAGAAGATTTGTTTCTATTATAGCACCTTTAGCAAAAAAGAAAAGCAAAAAATCATTTTCTTTGTAAATAATTATAACACATATAACGTATTATTTGTTATTTTTTCAAGTAAATGTAATGTTTATAATAAATATAAAGTACCATATTAAGGGATTTGCAAATATTGTCATTCTCTCAAGGATTGGTACATTCCGTGTTGCTTTTTAGTATTGTCTTTTTAACGGAGAATTTGTGCTATAATTCTATTGTGGAAATATTTTTAAAAAGGATGGAAAAACAAGTGAGAAAAAGATGACTAAACAAATGATGGGGAGGAAGTACTATGGAAGAGGAAGTTAGACAAACGCAGGCAAAAAAGAAAGGACGTTTTACTTTAGGTCTCACAAGCAAGATTTTTCTAGGACTTATCTTGGGGGCTGCTTTCGGGGCTTTATCACCGTATTATGGTGCGATGATGAAACCAGTTGGTGACATGTTTATTCGCATGATTAAGATGATCGTAGTTCCACTGATTTTTAGTTCATTAGTTATGGGGATTGCAGGTACTGGCGATTTTAAAAAACTAGGGAGACTTGGTGCGAAAGCGCTGATTTGGTTTGAATCTGCTACGACAGTCGCTTTATTTGTTGGTTTATTTGTCGTCAATGTTGCGCAGCCCGGTGCAGGCGTTAACGTACCGGTATCAGGTGATGCCAGTTCGGTAACGGCTGCAGCAGGCAAACATATTGACTTGATGCAGATGTTCGTGAACATTGTACCGACGAATATTGTCGATGTGATGGCTAGGCAAGATATGTTGGCAATTATCTTTTTTGCTTGCTTCTTCGGTGTAGCTGCCGCCGCTATGGGAAAAACAGGCGAGCCTGTTGTCAAGCTATGCAGCGCTGTTACGGAAGTCATGTTTAAAGTGACTCACTATGTTATGGAGTTGGCGCCCATCGGCGTCTTTGCGTTGATCGCCTATACGGTTTCTAAATTTGGTTTGGCTATGCTGATTCCGCTGGCAAAACTCATTGCCACACTGTATTTATCACTGATTATCTTTTTAGCATTGATCGTGCTCTTTGCGTCAATTATTTGCCGCATTAATTTTTATCATGTACTTAGAGCCATTAAAGATCCGCTGCTACTGGCTTTTTCGACGGCATCGAGTGAAGCTGCTTTGCCTGTAGCCATGGAAAAACTGCAGAAATTCGGGATTCCTAAACATATCGTAACTTTTGTTATGCCTACGGGTTATTCGTTTAATCTTGACGGTTCAACTTTATATAGCAGTTTAGCCGTTGTATTTATTTCGCAGATGTATCAGATTGACTTTCCTTTGAGTGCGCAGATTCTCATGGTACTTACTTTGATGTTATCAACGAAAGGGATTGCCGGTGTGCCTGGTGCCTCGATCATTGTTATTGCCGGAACGGTTGCTGCTTTCGGCCTGCCGGTAGAAGGCGTTGCAATTATTCTTGGCGTGGACCGCGTCATGGATATGGCTCGTACTTGCTGTAATGTTTTCGGCAACTGTATTGCTACAGTCGTTGTCGCCCGTTGGGAAAAAGAAATTACCAGTGACGATCTGGAAGTTGCCTACGTCAGAAGCTACGAAGATTAAGTTTGTTTTTTCGTTTGTTTTCATGAAAAGCTTCGCATAAGATACTTTCGCCAGCCAATACTAGAAGAAAAGAAGTTAAGTGAAACTGGCGAAAGGGTGAAAATATGAAGTTACTGAAGCAATATCTGTTGTATGTGATGGGCTTTCTTTTGTTGTTTTCTTTGCTTCTTGGCGGCTGTTTGGGTAAACCAGCGCCGAAGCCGTTGCCTGATAACCCGAACCAAGCAGCGCAGCCAGCGCCGGACCCAGCTCCGCCGATGCCAGCCCGCATGGTCATCGGCTATTACGAAAATCCCTATCCTGGTACGCCGGATCAGACAGGCTCTTTTCCCAGCATGAAAACCTTTGCTGCTTCGATGACCGGTGTGGGGCCCTTTTGGTATCGGGCTACAGCCGATGGAACACTGGAAACGAAAGAAAGCCAGCTTGTCTATGATACAGGCAGGCAGCTTGGCTTAAAGATTTTTCCGCTTATTACGAATAAAACAGGCGCTACCGATGCTGTTTTAGGGGATCCTGCGACTCGCTCGAAAGTGGTCAACAATATTGTGAAAGTCGTAACAGAAAAACCTTATGACGGCGTCAATATTGACTTCGAGCTGCTGCCACCGAAGCAGCGCGATAATCTCACTGCGTTTATGGCGGAACTTTATGAAAAAATCCACCCACTAAATAAACTCGTGATTATTTCGGTTTTTCCGCAGGTTGATGTGGCAGAGGATGTATCCGGCGCCTATGACTACAAGGCGCTAGCGCAAAATAGTGACTTTTTGCAGATTATGACCTATGATCATCACTGGTCAACATCGCCGCCTGGACCGATTGCCGAAATTAGCTGGTTTGAAAAGAACGTAAAGTATGCCATAGATGAGTGCGGCGCTCATAAAATTATTATTGGAGTTGGCGCTTACGGCTACGATTGGCCGGAAAAAGGCGCTGCCGAGACCGTTAAGTATGTTGATGCCATCGTCAAAGCAGAGCAAAATGGCGTAAAAATCAATTATGATGATAAGGACGAAGCGCCTTGGTTTAAATATAAGGGCCGTGAGGTCTGGTTTGAAAATGCCAAAAGTACCTCGGCAAAACTTGATGTAGTAGCTAGGTATAATCCGGCGGGGATCGCTATTTGGCGTCTTGGTCAAGAACAGCCCGAAATATGGGGGCTAATCGATCAAAAGTTTCCTAAAGGACAGTAGCAAATTGTGGCAGGTTTTTTCTCCTTTCGCAGCGAAACATCTTTTGATGGGAAAGGAGGAAGGCTTCTTGAATACTACAGAAATAATTCGTGTTGGCGGTATGACCTGCGGCAATTGCCAAAAGGCAGTAGAAGGCGCCGTACTTGCTCTTGAGGGAGTAAGCAGTGCCGTCGTGAGCTTAACGGAAGAGCGTCTTACTGTACAGTTTGATCAGACTAAGCTTTCTCTGGCAGCAATTAAAACAGCTGTTGAAGATATTGGTTTTGACATAATTGAATAAAGCGGGGGTTGCGTTTTTTTGTCAGAAATGTGTTGACTGACTTTGTCGCATCCTGTTATAATCAAAATTGGCCCAGAGTATTGGGCCTTTCTTTTATCTTTTAATAAGGGGGTGCGCTGATATGGCAGATGAACGAGTAGGTCAGCGTTTGGCAAGAAAACGCAAGAGTCGAAAAAAACGTATATTCATCGGCGTGCTTTTGTTTTTTCTGTTGGCGGCCGTAGCGGCTGGCGCAGCTTTTTTCTTGTTTGATGGTGAATTTAGTAAAGCCAAGCCAGCAACGGCAGAAGGCTCAGAACAGAAAGTAAATATTTTAATTCTCGGTGTTGATGAACGGGCTGATGATGTCGGGCGATCTGATACAGCGCTGTTACTCACCGTAGATCCGAAGCAAAAGAAAGCCTCGCTACTATCGATTCCGCGAGATTCCCGTGTGAAGATTCCTGGCCACGGTTATGATAAAATCAATCATGCCTACGCCTATGGCGGTCATCGGTTATCCCAACAGGCTATAGCGGATTTAGTGGGCGTACCTGTTGACTATTATGTGCTTATTAACTTTAAGGCTTTTTACAAAATTGTGGACGCCATTGGCGGCGTAGATATTAATGTAGAAAAACGGATGCGTTACAGTGATCCTTATGATGATGACGGGGGCCTTGTCATTGATTTGCAGCCAGGCATGCAGCACATGGATGGAAAAACGGCAATTCAGTATGTACGTTATCGCGATGAAGAAGGCGATATTGGCCGTGTCGCACGGCAGCAGCATTTTATGAAAGCCATTCTCGATCAAGTCACGAGTCCTTCTGTATTGCCGAAGATTCCGGCGATTATCAGCGAGGTTTTTGCAGCAGTAAAGACTGATTTAACAGTAGGCGATATGTTAAATCTTGCCAAGATCATGAAAGAAGCCCAGAAACAAGGACTAGAAACGGTGATGGTTCCTGGTAAGCCAGCCTATATTCAGGATATCAGTTATTGGCTGCCTGATATTGTGGCAGTACGTCAATATATGGCTCATGTTATGGGCATTTCCGATACGAAATATCTGGCAACCGCAGAACGCCACGCTAGTGAGTATACCCAGGCAGTACCGAAAGAAATGAAGATTGTGGAACAGCCAAAAGCGCCTGCTTCACCGAATTCGCCAAAGGCCACAGATAAAACAGCGGCTCCGAAAAAGCCTGCAACGCCAACATCAGCAAAGATCCAAGTTGATGTAATTAATTCGAGTGGTGTTAGCGCGACAGGTACTAAGGTGGCAGCAATGCTCCGTGATCAAGGTTTTGACGTATCTTCAGTGACACCAGGCAATCCGACGGCGACTACGGTTGTGGTGGCCCATACGTCAAATTCGGCGGCCTTGGAAAAGTTGAATAACTTGAGCTTTAAATATAATCTGCAAGTAAGTCGCGATGATAGCAACCATGTTACTGTCGTTGTCGGCAAAGATAATAATTAATTCCCCTGATTTGTCTTTAAATCGTCGGCATGGTTGGGTTAAACCATTCAGCCGACGATTTTTTTGCTTATTTTTAAAATAATGATGAAATTTTTTGATATTTTTTCATAGGCCCTATTGTATTTGCGAAAATCCTATGTTATAATTTTCACATGTTAGAAATACACCCCTCACTTCAGCCCGTTACAGGGCTATTTTTTTTATGCATTTTTGAAATTGTAAAAGGATTCAATCATTTAAAAGCGAATCATACTGATAGAGAGTTTATATTGTGGTGATAACTGTGGGTGTGTATCCGGTAAACCTGAATTTAAAGGCAAGACGCTGCGCTGTGATTGGCGGCGGCGTGGTTGCTGAACGAAAAGTAGAGACTCTTCTTGCCGCTGAAGCTGAAGTGACGGTTTTTAGCCCTACCTTGACGAATAATTTGTCGAAATGGGCCGAAACGGAGTTGCTGTCAGCTTATTTGCGTGCCTATAAACCCGGCGAATTAGCTGATTTCTTTCTCGTGATCTGCGCCACCAATGACGCCACGGTGAATCGGCTAGCTGCACAAGAGGCCAAGGAAGCGAAAGCTCTCGTAAATGTAGTTGACGCACCAGAGTTATGTGATTTTACCGTACCAGCTCAAGTGAAGCGAAATGATTTGCTGCTGACTGTATCGACAGGCGGCCATAGTCCGAAATTTGCCCGGCTGGTGAAAGAACAGCTGGCTGCCGAGTATGGCGAGGAATATGGTATTTACCTAGAACTTTTGGGGCAAATTCGCTGCGATTTGAAACAGGAAAATTTATCCTCGAAAGAGCGGTGCTCTTTTTGGCAAAAATGTTTAGATAAGGAAGTTCTGGCTTTATTAAAAGCCGGTGAGATTAAAAGGGCGGAGGAAAAGATTCGTTATGCAGCTTGTTGTATTGGGACTCAATCATAAAACAGCACCTGTTGATGTGCGGGAATGTTTTCGCTTTAGCGATGAACAAATTCATAAGACCTTAAAGTATTTGTATGAGTATGAAATGATCCACGAATGTGTACTTCTTTCTACTTGCAATCGTACGGAAATGTATGCCGTTGTCGATGATGCTGATGACGCGCTGCCAGAAATGCAGGCTTTTTTAGAGAGACTAGCGGCAAGGCCTGTCGATATGGATGATTATATTTTCTATTATCAGGAAGAACAGTGTATTGAGCATCTCTTCCGTGTTGCTTCCAGTCTTGATTCTTTGGTTATTGGCGAAGGGCAAATTCTTAGCCAGGTAAAAAAGGCCTATGCTGTAGCTAGAGACTGTAAGACGACGAGCACCGTCCTAAATACGCTGTTCAATCGGGCGATTGCCGTCGGTAAAAAGGTAAGAACAGAAACACGGATTGCTTTTAATGCTGTATCCGTCAGTTTTGCTGCTGTCGAATTGGCGAAAAAAGTGCTAGGAAACTTACAGGATTCGAATGTATTGATTTTAGGCGCTGGTGAGATGAGCGAACTTACAGCGAAACATCTTGTAGAAAATGGTGTAAAAACCGTTTTTGTTTCCAACCGTCGTTATGAGCGGGCTGTAGATTTGGCAGATCGTTTTTCTGGTGTAGCTGTTCCGTTTGAAAAATTTCTTGATTGTGCTATTGACGCCGATATTATTATTACGTCTACAGGAGCGCCCCATTATATGATTCGTTCCTGGGAAGTTGCTCATATCATGCCGAAACGCAATGGACGGCCTCTTGTTCTAATCGATATTGCTGTGCCGCGCGATGTAGAGCCTGAAGTGGAAGCGATTGCTGGCGTTAAGCTCTATAATATTGATGCGCTGGAAGCTGTAGTCGAATCTAATATGCGCTTGCGGGAAAAGGAAGCTTTGCTCGCTGAGCAGATTATTAGTGAAGAATTAAGCGGTCTTGTTGATAAATTTCGGTATCTTTCATTTAGACCGGTCTTTTCTCGGTTAACGGCAAAAGCCGAAAGAATGCGGCAATATCAGATGAAAAAGGCTTTGGCCAAACTACCTGATTTGACCGAAGAAGAACGTAAAGTAATTGAAAATATGTCTAAGATGATTGTCCGTAAGCTGCTGCGTGATCCTTTCATTAAAATCAACGAAAGCGCTGGGACGGATAAGGAAGCCTATTATCTGGAAGCTTTGAAAAAGCTTCATAAACTGGACACGATTGGAGAAGGTGCATTAAGTGAAGCAAAATCTTGTCATCGGTACGCGCGCTAGTAAACTGGCTTTATGGCAGGCTGAGCATATTGCCGGCCTGATTCGTCGCCAGCATCCTGCTGTGACGGTGGAATTAAAGCATGTAGTTACAACTGGCGATAAAATATTAGATGTTCCTTTAGCCAATATTGGCGGCAAGGGATTGTTTACGAAAGAATTAGAAGTAGCTATGCTGCAAGGCGATATTGATCTGGCCGTCCATAGCTTAAAAGATATGCCGACGGAATTGCCGGAAGGCTTGATGCTTGCGGCGATTACGGAGCGCCATGATCCCGGCGATGCCCTTGTTAGCACGAAATATAAATCCTTTACGGAGTTGCCTCAGGGCGCCCGTGTTGGTACGTCAAGCTTGCGCCGTAAAGCGCAGTTGCTTCATGCTCGGCCGGACCTTGTCATTGAAAGTCTGCGGGGCAATTTGGATACACGGCTCAGAAAACTCGATGAAGGCCATTTTGATGCCATTATTTTAGCGGCAGCCGGGTTAAAACGTCTTGGTTGGGAAGAGCGGATTGCGGAAATTTTACCAGAGAGTCTCTGTCTACCGGCAGTAGGTCAGGGAGCGCTCGCTATTGAAAGCCGCCAAGGCGATGAAGCAGTCAATTCCCTATTGGCGTTTCTTCATGATGAGCCGACCTATCAGGCAATTGCCGCAGAAAGAGCCTTTTTAGCACGCGTCGAAGGCGGCTGTCAGGTGCCAGTTGGTGTGAAAGGCACACTCGCTAGTAACGAGCTTTTATTAGAAGCCGTCATTGCTTCCCTTGATGGGAAAACCGTCATTCGTCGCAAAGTGACGGGAACTACGGCAGCACCGGAAAAACTGGGTGTTCTTTTAGCCGAAGAAATGCTTGCTGCTGGCGGAGCGGAAATTTTAAGCGCCATCGAATAAGGAGGAAAGTCTTTGAATACTCAGGGAATCGTATACTTAGTGGGCGCAGGCCCCGGTGACTATAAATTAATTAGTGTAAAAGGCTTGGAATATTTAAAAGAGGCCGATACGGTTGTTTATGACAGACTGGCTGATCCCAGACTGCTTTCCTATGCACGGCCTGACGCCGAAATGATCTATGTCGGTAAAGCTTCCAGTCAGCATACGATGCGGCAGGAAGATATCAATAAACTACTTGTGAAGCTTGCCCAAGAAGGGAAAAAGGTAATCCGCTTAAAAGGAGGCGATCCTTTTGTCTTTGGTCGTGGCGGCGAAGAAGCGTTGGAACTCAAAGAAGCTGGATTGCCCTTTGAAATTGTTCCTGGCATTACGTCCGCTATTTCGGTTCCGGCCTATGCGGGGATTCCCGTGACTCATCGCGGCATTGCTACATCGTTTGCCGTGATTACTGGTCATGAAGATCCGACGAAACCGGAGTCCACGATTCGCTGGGATAAGCTAGCTACAGGGACAGATACTCTTGTTTTTTTGATGGGCGTAGAAAATCTGCCTCATATTACCAAGAAATTAATGGAACATGGTCGTAGCGGCGATACACCGGCAGCGGTTATTCGCTGGGGTACGAAGCCGGAGCAGCGTGTATTGATTACCACCGTAGCAGCGGCAGCCAGTGATGTAGCAAAACAAGGAATTAAGCCGCCAGCAATCTTTTTGGTGGGAGAAGTCAGCAAATTGCGTGACGAACTCGCTTGGTTTGACCAGAAACTTCTCTTTGGCAAACAAATTCTTATTACACGAGCCAGAGAGCAGGCCAGTGCGCTGACAAGCAAATTAGAGGCTCTTGGCGCTCAATGCTTTGAAGCGCCTTCCATTAAAATTGTGCCGCCTGAGAGCTTTGCTCCTGTCGATGCAGCCATTAATCAGTTAGACACTTATGACTGGGTTGTCTTTACGAGCACGAACGGCGTCGACGCTTTTTTTGCCAGACTGCGTGAAAACGGGAAAGACGCCAGAGCTTTTGCGAAAAATAAAGTAGCAGCCATCGGCGTTCAGACAGCCAATCAGCTCAAAAAATTTGGCATTTGCGCGGATCTTGTGCCGACTGAGTTTAGAGCCGAAGGCATTGTGGAAATGTTGTCACCGCAGTTGACTCCCGGTATGAAAGTATTGATCCCGAGAGCCCTTGTTGCGCGGGATCTTTTACCGGCAAAACTGAAAGAATGCGGTGTGGAAGCGGAAGTCGTTCCGGTTTATCAGACCATTACGGCTGATACGGACGGCAGTCAAATTGCCGCGAAATTACGGCAAGGTGAAATCGATCTTGTTACCTTTACAAGCTCTTCTACTGTGACAAATTTGCTGGATCTTTTAGGCGAAGGCGGCAAAGAATTGCTGCAAACCGTAACCGTGGCTTGTATTGGGCCGATTACAGCAGAAACGTGCCTGAAAGCAGGTATTGAACCGACGATCGTAGCGTTAGAATATACCATAGCCGGACTTGTGACGGCCATTGAAGAATATTATCAACAAGGCACGCTTTAAGAGGAGGAATCTGTGATGAATTTGACTTATCGCCCCAGACGCTTGCGCGCCTCCGCGGGAATTCGCAATCTTGTGCGTGAGACGGTACTTACGCCCAATGATTTTATTTATCCTTTGTTTGTTGTACCTGGTGAAAAGGTACGGAAGGAAATACCAAGTCTACCTGGCGTTTGTCACTTGTCAGTCGATGAAGCAGTAATTGAAGCCAAAGCGGTACAAGCTTTGGGCATCCCCGGCATTATCCTGTTTGGACTGCCAGAGTATAAAGATGAACAAGGCAGCAGCGCCTGGGATCAGAGTAGTCCGGTGCAAAAGGCCATTCGCGCCATTAAAGCAGCAGTGCCAGAACTCTTAGTCATTACGGACGTATGTATGTGCGAATATACGACGACAGGCCATTGCGGCATGACCAAGGGCGAAACGGTTGATAATGACCCAACCTTAGAGTTGTTAGCAAAGGTAGCTGTTAGCCATGCCGAAGCAGGCGCTGATATTGTCGCTCCCTCTGATATGATGGATGGACGTATTGGCGTTATGCGTGAAGCCCTTGACGAAAAGGGCTTTGAAGATGTCACCATTATGGCTTATTCGGCCAAATATGCATCCGCTTACTATGGACCTTTCCGTGATGCTGCTGATTCAGCGCCGCAGTTTGGCGATAGACGGACCTATCAAATGGATCCAGCTAACGGCAGAGAAGCTATCCGCGAAGTCGAGCTCGATTTGGCCGAAGGCGCTGATATTGTCATGGTCAAACCAGCGCTTGCTTATTTAGATATTGTTCGCCAAGTCAAAGATCGTTTTGATGTACCTGTAGCGACTTATAATGTCAGTGGCGAATATGCTATGATCAAGGCAGCCGCTCTCAATGGCTGGATCGATGAGAAACGGACGGTTCTGGAAACTCTAACAAGCATGAAACGGGCCGGGGCTGATATGATTATTACGTATCATGCCATGGATGCTGCCAAGTGGTTGGCTGAGGGGGACAAATAATGGCTTTTTCACTAGAAAAATCAGCTGCCGCTTTTTTAGAGGCGAAAAAATATATTCCCGGCGGCGTAAATAGTCCCGTGCGGTCTTTCCGCAGTGTGGGCGGTACGCCTCCCTTTATTGCCAGCGCTCATGGTTCCCATATTCAAGATATTGATGGCAATGATTATATCGATTATGTGCTGTCATGGGGACCTTGTATTTTAGGCCATAGCCATGATGCTGTAACCAAGGCTCTGCAAGAAGCCGTCACCAAGGGGACAAGTTTTGGTGCTCCTACCCTGTTAGAAACCGAAGTGGCCAAACTAGTACGGGAAATTATGCCGAATATTGAACGGGTGCGCATGGTGAATTCTGGTACAGAGGCGACGATGAGTGCGCTGCGTTTGGCTAGAGCCTTTACCGGCCGCAGCAAAATTGTAAAATTTGAAGGTTGCTACCATGGCCATCATGATAGTCTGCTCGTGAAAGCTGGTTCTGGCGCTGCTACTTTCGGTGTACCTGATAGTCCTGGCGTTCCAGCAGCCGTAGCCAATACGACGATTACTGTTCCCTATAATGACAGTGCGGCACTAGAGGCTGTATTTGCCAAAGAAGGATCCGAAATTGCTGCGGTAATCATTGAGCCGATTGCGGGCAACATGGGATTAGTCCTGCCGAAGGACGGTTATTTGGCAGAAGTACGCCGAATTACGAAACAGTATGACTCTCTGCTCATTTTTGATGAAGTCATGTGCGGTTTCCGTTGTGCTTTTGGCGGCGCTCAGGAACTTTATCAGATTACGCCTGATATTACCTGCCTCGGCAAAGTGATTGGCGGCGGTCTGCCTGTAGCTGCTTATGGCGGACGGGCGGACATTATGGATATGATTTCTCCGGCTGGCCCCGTGTATCAGGCCGGAACGCTGAGCGGCAATCCGCTCGCCATGACAGCTGGTTATGTGACTCTCAATCTGCTGAAAGAAAATGCAGCACAAAGTTATAAGCTTCTCACCGAAAAAACCACGCAGCTATGCCAGGGAATTCGCTCGGCTGCTGAATCCTATGGGCTGAATTATCAGTATCACCAGATTGGTTCGATGTTCGGTATGTTTTTCAGCAATGATCCGGTGACGGATTATGAATCAGCTACGAAGTCTGACCTTGCCGCCTTTACAACGTATTTCCATGCGATGCTGCGTCAAGGAATCTATATGGCGCCGTCGCAGTTTGAATGCGCCTTCATGTCGCTTGCTCACAGCGACGAAGATATTGCTAAAACCATTGCCGCAAGCAAAGTGGCTTTTGGCGAAGTCGTGAAAAGCAAGAAATAGAAAATAAGGGTAACCAACGGCCTTCTAAGCCGTGAGTCGCAGGTTCGAGGAATATTACGTGGATAACGAATACAATTCATTGACTGCAGTCCTGTTGACAGGAGTAGTAAAGTCATTGTAAACTAGTAACACTAGCAATGAATCTCCGGGTACAATTCAATAATGGTTGATCAGGAATCTGAAGACCAAAGAAGTAAGATTAGATATCTTACTTCTTTGGTCTTTTTCTTTTCAAAATTGTGAAACACACTTGCACTAAAGAAAATCATCTGTAGATATAAATTTCTTTAGTTGAAGCATGATCTATTCATTTATAAAAAGGGGGGAACTTTTTTCAGCCGTTTCTGAAGGGGATTTTTGTGTACTACCAATAAGCGCAGGGAGGAATTTTGACGTGAATAAGAAAAAAGTAGCTATGATTGGACTGACAGCTATTTTGGTAATTGGAATTTTAAGCGGGTGTGGAAGTTCTACTGATTCTAAACAATCAAATAATCAAAATGGTACACCAACTGTAAGAGTTGGTACTACAGCTGGGCCTGGTGCGGAAGTATTAGAGCAGGTTAAAAAGGAAGCGGCAAAACAAAACCTAAATGTCGAGATTGTCGAATTTAATGATTATATTCAACCCAATGAGGCTTTAAGAGAGAAAAGCCTAGATATGAATGCTTTTCAGACGAAACCATTTCTTGATAGTGAGAGTGGCTTGCGAGGTTATAAATTTTCAATGATTGGCAAATCAATTATTCTTCCCATGGGCGCGTATTCCAAAAAAATTACGTCTATAAATGATTTGAAATCAGGTGCTACTGTAGCGATTCCTAATGATATTACGCAAGCTGGACGGGCATTGATGTTGATTGAAAAGTCTGGGGTCATAAAACTAAAGCCTGGTCTTGGCATGAAGGCTACTGTTAATGACATTGCAGAGAACCCCAAAAATATTAAATTCATAGAAGTCGATGCTGCACAAACTCCCCGTTCGCTAGAGGATGTTGACCTTGCGGCAATTAATACGAACTATGCACTGAATGTGGGATTAAATCCGAAGAAAGATGCATTAATCTTAGAAGATAAAAATTCTCCTTGGGGTTGTTATATTGTAGCAAGAGAAGAAGATAAGGATAATCCTACTTTTCAAAAATTTGTAAAAATATATGACTCGGAACCAATTGCTAAGTTTATTGAAGAACACTTTCAAGGCTCTGTATTTCCAACATGGTAACGAGAATAGCACTACAAACATATCACTATAAAGAAGAAGTATAGTAGTCTCAGATGAGATTACTATACTTCTTTTTCTTTAGCTAGTTTTTCGATAGTGGGGATATCAGCAGGAGCCCAGTTTAGCGATAAAAGATATTCTCTTTTCAGCCAAATTAATTTCGCATGTTCCGTTGCGACAGGAGAACCAGAAACTAGTTTGCATTTCAATGTAATTAAATTGATTGTAAAAGTTTCATATTCATAGGTAATGTCATCAAATGGTTCGATATATTGAACCTGGCATTTGAGTTCTTCGCGAATTTCTCTTTCGATGGCTTCAGATAGTGTTTCGCCTTTTTCTACTTTACCGCCGGGAAATTCCCAATAGTTAGGCAAACTCATTTGCAGCGACCGGAGAGCGCAGAGAATTTCACCTTGGTTATTTTCGATGATTGCGCCGACTACTTTGATAAATTTTTTCATAAAAGCACCTCTAAAGTGTAGGGTATCATATCAAGGCTATTAATTCAAATGAACATGAGGAATAGAGTTGGACGGTCAGCGTTGTGTTAAGAATTAATGTTGTAGCTAGGCCGTATCCGTTTTCCTTTTTATAGTGACTAAGGGGTGTAAGTAAATTTTAAAAGTGGAGTGATTTTTGATGGAAAAACCAGTAGTTGCTCAAAAAAATCCAATTCCTGTGGATGTAAAAGCCGGAGAAACCTATTATTGGTGTTCGTGTGGCAAAAGTGCGAAACAACCTTTCTGTGATGGCTCCCATCAAGGAACTGCCTTTTCTCCCGTTGCTTTTACAGCAAAAGAAGATAAAACCGCATTTTTCTGCGGCTGTAAGCACAGCAAAAACGCACCGTTTTGTGATGGCGCCCACAATGATTTATAATAATTTTTAAATAGCTAAAGGGGCTGTCGTGCTAAGAGAATCTTTTCTTAGCGTGACAGCCCTTTTACTTTATTATAATTTTATTCCCCATCGGCAAAGCTGATGATTACATCGACTTTGTCTTGGTTTTTGACGAAGCTGGTAAATTCCGCGGGGGAACCGTTTAAGAGAATTTCAATTTTTTTAGCGCGGATTGTCGTGGGCTGGGAAAAGCGAGCTGCTAGCATGACATCGCTAATCATGGGTTGTTTTTCTTTGCTAGTATATTCAATCACGGCTTTATCTGTCGCCGGTGCGTCAGGCTGGGCGATAGCGCCATTGACTTTAAGTTGCCAAACTCGGCTGGGAACACTTAAAGGCTTTTTGTTAAAGTGCACGGTCATATATTCTTCGGAATCGTTGCGCAGGCCAATCACTTGATACAGTTTTGGTTCTGGCGGCAGGATCACTTCAACGACTGAAGATGGGGTTACGGTCGTTGAAAGATCGGCTGGAAGTCCATTGATCTTATAAGAGGAGTCTACCACATAAGTACGCGGTGATCCGTTTACTTTATAAGTATATTCGCGTTTCGTTGCTGGAAAATCAATAAGTTTTAATACTTCTCGCAGGGTTTGCGCGGGGCGACAAATGATTTCATCGCGGTCAGCGACGCGAGAATCGGTCGAAGCCGCTTTGCCGTTAATTTTGAGAACGGGATGGACGGTATAAAGCTCATTATTAACTGTAACCATTATCGAGGGAGGTAAGGCAACGACTTCTTGTAATTGCGGCGTAGGTGTTTTGCCGTCTACGCCTTTTTTGACGACAAGTACATCGTGATCATTCAATTTTTCATCAAAGGACACTTGGTTGCCATTTAGTGTAATGGAGCCAGGTTTTCCCTGACCGCCAGGGACGAACTGCGTTTTGCCGTTTACTTTAAGGGCCAGACCCAGTCCGGGTCGCCCTGACAATTCGCGGATGTCAATTCCCGCAGCTAGCAGAGCATCTGCTACGGCGAGACTTCCCAAATTGAATAGACGAAGTGGCATGTCGTTTAGGGTGACGGAAATAAAGTTGAGGTGTTGGCTGGAAGACAGTTTTAAAATACCAAGCGGTGTGACGGCATCAGGTACTTGAAGATCTTCGGGAATCGTTTCAAGTCCGTCTACTTTTTCGGGACGGCGAATGGCCACACGGCCCTGATCAATGGCTAGAGCGGAAGCTAATGCCTCTGGTAGTAGGGGCGTCAAGGAACCGCCGCCAACAAGCAAGACTGCTTGGGGCGGTTCGGTGTTGAGACTAAGGATTTCTTTAGCGATGGCTTGGGCCAGATCATTGACTGTTGGCGCAATATTTTCTGTAATTTCTTTTGTTGATACTTTATGCGAGCAGCCCAGTACATCCATAAAGGAAACTTTACGGTTTTTATGATGAAGCTGTCGTTTCGCTGCTTCGGCAATATTAAAATCAAGGAGATATTTTTGCGAAATTGCTTCCGTGATTTCGTCGCCCGCGCAGGGAACCATGCCATAACCGACAACAGTGCCGTCTTTTGTTAAAGCTACGTCAGAAGTACCAGCGCCGATATCGACAAGGGCCAGATTTAAATGACGCATAGTCGGCGGAATGAGGACATGGATGGCGGCAATTGGTTCTAATGTCAGTGTAGCCATTTCCAAACCGACATTAGAAATGGCTGACTCTAAGGAGTCAATAACTTGACGCGGTAGAAAGGTGGCGATAATTTCGGCTTCGGCTTTTTTGCCGCGCTGCCCGATGAGGCTTTTTAAGAAGAGACCGTCCAGGGAATAGGCAACGACACTGTAGCCGACACAATAATAATCGGAAGGGTTGGGGACCGAGCCAGAGGTAGCTATCTGGTGCTGGGCGTTTTGAATGGCAGTCAGATCAAGCGCTCGTTCATCTTCCACTTTCAAAATGCCATGGGTGTGAATATCGAGTTCCGCAGAACTTTTTATAGTACATAAAGCTCGTCCGGCCGCAGCTACAGAAACGCTTTTTAAAGGGCCTGTTTTCTTTTCCAGACGGTCTTTGATTTCTCGGATTACACTAGCTACTTCCAACACATCATGTATTTGACCGTCAAGCATGGCCCGCGTATTATGCTCCTGACGATCGCAGGCGATAATTTGAATGGTGTTGTGTTCTGTCTTTTCGCCCACAAGGCCAACGACGCTGCGTGTGCCAATATCTAAGGCAAATAAATGCTGCTGTGTTTCCATTTATAAACTCCTCTTTCAAACGTTTTTTAAAAAATTCGTTCTTTAACGCCTTTTCCCCTTTTTTTCAAAGAGAAAGACAAAAAAATTAGTCTTTTTGTCTGATTGTGGCAAACGGTGCGATGGCTTTACTCTGCCTTGTTTTTGTATATTTCGTGAAAATAATTTGATACAATAGTAAAAGAACTGATGAATTAAAGGAGTCTTAGTGTGATGAACCTACATATTGTTATGGATAGTACGGCCCATCCTGATCCGGCGTGGCTGGCTATGCATCCTAATGTACATATTGTACCGCTGTCGGTAGAATTTGCCGGCCATGAATATAAAGAAAACGAATTAGAAGCAGAAGACCTTTTTTCCCTGATTGATCAAGGCAAAGGTTTTCCGAAAACATCGCAACCAGCGCCAGGCGTTTTTCAAGGCGTATTTGAGCCCTTGCTACAAGAAGGGGCGGAAATATTGGTGATTACTCTGGCGGCTGCGCTTAGCGGTACGGTCCGTAGCGCTAAACTGGCGCAATCGCTGTGCGGCTCTGTCGCTTGTGACAAGATAGCCGTAGTTGATTCGGGAACAACGGCGATTGGTATGGTTCAGTTAGCCGAGGATGCACTAACGGCTGCGGCGCAAGGCGTTGCTTTTTCCGAAATGGTGGCTAAGCTGCGCAATTTAGCCGCAAAGAATCATACTTTTTTTGTACCTGGTACATTGGAATATTTGCATAAGGGCGGTCGAATCGGCGGTGCTGCCGCATTATTCGGCGGTATTTTAAAAATTCGACCGGTGTTATATTTAGTAGAAGGCAAAGTGGAAATTTTAGAAAAGGTTCGGACCCGTTCACGTGCTATTGAACGCATGGTTGAGGAAATCGTCAAACTTGCGGCGGAACGATCGGTTGAATCTTTTGGCGTGGTGCATATTGGCGCCGCAGATGAGGGCGAGAAGCTTCGTGCCGTTTTGCAGGAACGTCTGCCGCAGGCTTCTTTTTCCTTATCGACAGGCGGATCTGTTTTAGCGGCTCATTTGGGACCCGGTCTTGTAGGTGTCATTGTTCAAGAACGCTTGTAAGGCTGGTGAAGAGAGGGGAAAGACGATGACAGAAGAAACGAAATTGATTAATGGAGAAGAATTTCGCCAGATGATTCGTGGGGCTTACAGCGCTTTCCTGCGTGATCATGAGGCGATTAACCGTTTAAATGTATTTCCTGTACCTGATGGCGATACAGGAACGAATATGATGCTGACAATTCAGTCGGCAGTGAAGGGCTTAGAAGAAGCGCCGCAAGGCGGGATTGGTTTTTTAAGCAAGCGGGCGTCTGATAGCGCTATTTTAGGCGCAAGAGGTAATTCGGGAGTGATTCTGGCTCAGATTTTCCGTGGGCTTGCGCGTGGTTTGACTGGCAAGCAGAAAGCTACATCTTCCGAACTAGGAAAAGCTTTTCAATACGGGATTTTATATGCCTATCGGGCTGTATCTACACCAGTCGAAGGTACTATTTTAACTGTGGCTAAGGGTATTGCCAAAGGCGCTCATCGGGCGGTACGCGATGAAAAGCCCTTTTTGGAAATTTTAGCGGAAGCGATCCAGGCAGGCGAGGAAGCTTTACAGCGTACGCCAGAGCTCTTGCCTGCATTAAAGGCGGCTGGGGTTGTCGATGCCGGCGGACAAGGTTTGCTATCTTTCTTAGCGGGCTGTGCCGAGGGACTTGCCGGAAAAAGTATAGCCGCGCCGCTGCCGCAAGTTAGCAGTTCGGAAGGGCCTAGCGCCGCTTCAGTAGCGTTTGCGGGCAGTCGACAGGAAACCTTCACGATCGCTCACCCCTATTGTACGGAATTTATTGTTCAGCCGTGCAGCTTATCGGTAGCAAAAGTGCGGGAAGTTTTACAGCCTTTTGGCGAATCACTCATTGTGGCGCCTGGCGATGAATTAGTGAAGGTGCATATTCACAGCGCTCATCCCGGTCTTGTCCTAGAACAGGCCTTAACTTGGGGGGCTGTTCATAAAATTAAAATTGACAATATGGCCGATCAACACCAGCATCTCCAGCATTATAATGCGGCACCTGTGAAAAAGCTGTCGGTAATATCTGTCGTGTCTGGCGATGGGCTGGAAAAAATTATGGCAGAGCTGGGCGCAGCGCAATGTATTGCTGGCGGTCAGACCATGAATCCACCTGTCGAGGATTTTGTAGCGGCGGTTCATTCCGGACAGGCAGAACGCTATATTTTGCTGCCTAATAATAAAAATATTGTGTTAGCAGCTGCGCAGGCGAAAAAGTTATTAGGCGAACGCTTGGAAATGATTCCGACGACGACGATTCCTCAGGGGCTAGCGGCGTTAACGGTTTTCCAAGAGGCGCTTTCGCTAGAAGAAAATCTGAAAAACATGAAGGAAGCGGCCGAGGCCGTACAGTCAGGCAGTGTGACGCAAGCGGTGCGTGACAGTGTGGTGCAGGGGAACCTCGTAAAAACCGGCGAATATATCGGTCTTAAGGGCAGCAAAGTCGTTTGCTCGGCTGAAACGCTGTTTGCTGCGTTGAAGGAATTGGCCGCCAAGTTGGTACAAAAAGAATCTTCCTTGATTACGTTGTATTATGGCGATTCGGTAAGTGAAGCGGCAGCGGAAGAAATGGCTTCTGATCTTGGCTGGGCTTTTCCGGCATTAGAGGTGGAAGTGTATTACGGCGGTCAGCCTAACTATCATTTTTATCTGAGTGTAGAGTAAGGAATAGGATGGTGTATTTTGGATTACATTAATTTGTCGGTTCGCGATTTTGCGCGAAGTCTTGCTGATTTTTCGACAGGACCGGGAGGCGGCAGCGCAGCGGCCGTTATGGGACTTTTAGGCATTAGTTTGTTAGAAATGGCAACAGGCGGTGAAACGTTCGCTGCCCATCAGCAAAAAATTACGAATGGAGAGAGAATGCAACTCTTGCCGGAACTGAGGGCCTTGCACCAATGGCTATTGCGTCTTGTTGATCAGGACTCGGCAGCTTTTGCGGCGGTACTGGCGGCACAGGAGAAAATGCAAACTACCCCAGTGGAAGCGGAATTAGAAGAGGCCGTTTGCGGCGCCATTGAAGTTCCCCTGACGATTGCGTCTTCGTGTTTGCAGGCGTTGCAGTTGGCGGAAAAAGTTGTCTCAACGATTGCCGCGCCGCTAGTCAGTGAAGTGTCGGGAGCTGCGGCGGCCTTGGGGGCGGGCATTCAAGGTGCGGCCGCGAGTGCTTATGCGAATTTACCGTTACTCACTTCGACGGAAAAACGTTCTATCTATGAAACGCAGATCCTGTCGCTGGAAGCATCAGGGAAACAACTGACTGAGTTTTTACAAAAGGCTTGTTTCATTCGCTTACACGAAAAGTAATAAAAATAGCGCGCTAATAGCAACAAGGGCTATCGCACAAACCGTGGGTTTCAGAGAAAACACGGAGTACGATAGCCCTTGTTCTGTTTTCAATTTTAAGCTGTTATTTTTCTTCTTTTACTTGTTTGATGCTGAGTCCGATCCGATTTCTACTTTCGTCAACACTCAGCACTAAGCAGGTCACAATATCACCAACGGAGATCACGTCGATAGGGTGGCGAAACCGTTTGTTACTTAGTTCAGAGCGATGCACTAGGCCTTTAATTTTAATGCCAATATCAACGAAGGCGCCAAAGTCTGTTACATTATGAACAACGCCTTGCACGAGAGAGCCTGCTTGAATATCAGAAAGCTTTACGATATTTTTGCGAATTAACGGTTTCGGCAGATCTTCGCGAGGGTCGCGACCGGGGCGGGCCAGAGCTGCTAGAATATCCCGAACTGTCGGTTCGCCAGCACTGAGCTTGGCCGCGATGGCCGTAGCATCGGCTTCCTGACATTTTTGCTGGATTAGCGGCTGGATTTCCTTACGCGATAATTCTTTGGGCGTAAGGCCCAGTTCTTTTAAGATGGCTTCGGCTAGCTCATAGGATTCGGGATGAACCGGCGTATTATCTAGAGGATTTTTACTTTGCTGGATACGCAGAAAGCCAGCGCACTGCGTAAAGGCAGCGGGGCCAAGTCTAGCTACTTTTAATAGCTCTTTGCGGGATTTGAATACACCTTGTTCATCCCGGTAGACAACGATGTTTTTGGCCACAGCAGCGCTGACGCCTGCCACATATTTTAAGAGCTCCGGCGAAGCGGTATTTAGTTCTACGCCCACATGATTTACACTGGATTCAACGACATGAGCTAGTGTCTGGGTTAGTTCTTTTTGATTGACATCATGTTGATATTGGCCGACACCAATCGATTTTGGATCGATTTTTACAAGCTCGGCTAAAGGGTCTTGGATTCGGCGGGCAATGGATACCGCGCCCCGCAGGGATACATCAAGATCCGGCATTTCTTCTCTGGCCAGTTTGGAGGCTGAGTAGACCGAAGCGCCTGCTTCATTTGTAATGAGATAGTGGGCCGATAAATTGTGATCAGCAATTAGTTTTGCTACAAACTCTTCGGTTTCATAAGACGCCGTGCCATTACCTATCGAGAGAAGATTCACGCCGTGTTTTTGAATTGCGGCGAGAATTTTATCGGCAGCTTGCTGTTTTTGATTATCGCTATGGGTAATATAGAGTGTAGCTGTTTCCAAGACTTGTCCAGTAGGGGCTACGACCGCCATTTTGCAGCCAGTGCGAAAGCCGGGGTCAAGGCCCATTACGGTATAGCCTGCCAGCGGCTGCTGTAATAGCAGTTGCCGTAGATTGAGGCCAAAGACTTTGATAGCCTGCGCTTCAGCGAGTTCTGTAAGGCGTGAGCGAAGTTCCCGCTCTAAGGCGGGCAAGAGTAAACGTTTATAGCCGTCAGTGATAGCAGCGGTGATGATTTCGCTGAAAATAGACGGATTTTTGATGATTTCCCGGCAAAGATACTCAATGTATTTATCGTGAGGCGCCTCAATTTGTACTTTGAGGATTTCTTTCGTTTCGCCGCGGTTAATTGCTAAAATCCGATGTGATACAATCCGGTTCACTGGTTCACTATAGTCTTTATACATAATAAATTCTTTGCCGTCTTCATCGCTGCCCGTAAGCTTTGTGGCAATGGCAGCATCATTCCAAAGTCTGGCACGAAGTTTAGCGCGAATATCAGCTCGCTCGCTCATTTGTTCGGCAATAATATCTTGCGCGCCCGCCAGGGCATCTTCGGCGGTCAGAATTTCTTTCTCTTCATTTATATAGGGGGCAGCTACTGCTAAAGGATCGCCTGATGTGAGCGTTTGATCCAGGATGGTTTGTGCCAGCGGTTCTAGGCCGCGCTCCCGGGCAATCTGCGCTCTGGTACGTTTTTTTTGTTTAAAGGGGAGATAGAGATCTTCTAATTCCTGCAGTTTCGTACAGGCCTGAATCGCTGCTGCTAACTCCTCAGTCAATTTACCTTGTTCGGTAATACTTGCGAGAATATCTTCGCGCCGCTTCGCCAGGTTGCGTAAGTATTGAGCGCGTTCTTCGACTTGACGGAGCTGTTCTTCATCAAGCTCGCCGGTAGCTTCCTTACGGTAGCGGGCGATAAAGGGAAGTGTATTTCCTTCATCTAATAAGGTAACAGCAGCGCTGACCTGATGCTGTTTTAATCTCAGTTCACCAGCAATGAGCGCCGAAAGAGTTTGTATATCCAATTCCTTCACCAACTTTTCGATTTATCGTCTATAGGTTTCCCTACCTTTGTGGTAAAATCCTCTTTCAGCAGAGTCATTGTCAATGGTACGGTTTCGTGGTACTCTTCCAATAGAGCTTTTAATTTTTGAGGTGAAGTCAATGGATATAAGTTTGCTCTTTGAACTCTTTCAGCGGATGACGCTGGCGGCGACGCTGGCTTTTGTATTATCGCAGACTAAGCTGTTTCGCCGGATTGTTTACAGACAAAGTCAGTGGCAGGATAAATTATTGGTGAGCGCTGCGTTTGGGGCGATTGGGATTTTTGGAACCTACGCGGGGATTCCCATTGATGATGCTTTGGCGAATTTTCGTGTTGTCGGTGTTATGGCAGCGGGATTTGTCGGTGGCCCTGTAGTGGGGCTGCTTACTGGGATGATTGCCGGGGGACATCGGTATTTTCTCGGTGGGTTCACGGCGTTTTCTTGTACTCTTTCTAGTATTTGCGAGGGAATTTTGGCTGGATTAATTTATCAGCTCTATCCGCGAAAGCCACTCCCATTGTGGGTAGCTTTTGTTGGCGGTTTTTTGGGCGAAGCGATGCAGATGGGCATTATTTTGCTCACGGCGACGCCCTATGAATTGGCGGCAAAACTTGTTGGTGAAATTGCTGTGCCTATGACGATTGTAAATGGTACAGGCGTTGCGATTTTTATGGTAATCATTAAGACGGCGATGACGGTGCAAGATAAGATTGGTGCGGAAAAATCGCAGAAGGCCTTGAATATTGCCGCCAAAACGTTGCCCTATCTTCGACGGGGGTTAAACAGCGAGTCGGCGCTGGCTACAGCTAAAATTATTTATGAGGCTGCCGATTATAACGCTGTGGCTGTGACGGATACGGAGCAGGTGCTGGCTTATGTCGGCGCCGAAGCGGATCATCATGCGCCTCATTTATCGAAGTTGACGCAAATTACGCGAAAAGCGCTTACGACAGGCGCACCGATTGTGGCTCAGGAAAAAAGTGAGATTGGCTGTTCGCGGCCGCAGTGTAAGCTGGCCAGCGCGGTTGTCGTTCCCTTAGTACAGGCTGGCGAGGTAATTGGCACATTAAAACTGTACTATACGGCAGAGCGAGCTGTCGTTCATTCGGATATTGTCTTTGCGGAAGGGTTGGCGCAGCTTTTCTCTACACAGCTAGAGCTTACGGAAATTGATCGTCAGGCGAAGCTGGCGTCTCGTTCGGAATTAAAGGCTCTGTACGCGCAGATTAATCCGCATTTTTTCTTTAATACCTTAAATACGATTACATCTCTGGTGAGAACAAAGCCGGAGCAGGCGCGAGGGCTTCTCGCTAATTTAGCAGCCTTATTCCGCTTTACGCTACACAAGACGGGGAAAATGATTCCCATTGTTGAAGAAATTGCCCAGGTAGAAAGTTATCTAACGATTGAGCAGGCCCGGCATGGTGACAAGCTGCTTGTGGTAAAAGAAATTGATCATCATAGCGATCATTATTTGATTCCGTCGCTGAGCATCCAACCACTGGTGGAAAATGCGATTAAGCACGGATTGCAGCCGAAGGAAGCTGGCGGTAAGATTATTCTGCGGGTTCGCATGCTTAGCGACGATGTGATTGTGGAAATCATTGATGATGGCGTGGGCATGGATTTGACGATTGTGAATCCTTTGGAGGAAAGTGCCAGTGAGGCGATTGGCCTTGTGAATGTGCATGAGCGGTTGCGCGGTCTGTATGGGCATAAATATGGCATTCAACTAGAAAGCGAAGTCGGGATAGGAACGACGGTACGCATGTATTTTCCGAAGTGCCTTGATAAGGAGGTAGAGGATTGTGCTTAGAACACTTGTAGTTGATGATGAGACGCCAGCTCGTGATGAACTCGTCTATCTGCTGTCGTTGGCAAGTGGGATTGACGTAGTAGGACAGGCTGACAGCGGCGCTGCCGCTATTTCGCTAGCGGCTGATTTAAAGCCTCATGTGGTTTTTATGGATATTGCCATGCGCGGAATGAACGGCTTAGAGGCAGCTGCTGTGATTCGAAAGATTTTGCCGGAGACTCTTGTTATTTTTGCCACAGCCTATGACGACTATGCCATTAAGGCCTTTGAAATCGGTGCTGTCGATTATGTGTTAAAGCCTTTTGAAGTAGAGCGGATTCATGCCGCTGTTAAGCGGTTGAAAACATACCGAACAGCGGAATGGCAGGCGGCGGGACAGCGAATTGATGCGGCTATTGAAACGCAGAAAGTGGCGCTTAACAAACTGCCAGCTGAGAAAAATGGCAAGATCGTCTTGATTCACTATGATGACATTGTCTATGTGACCACAGAGGGTGGTCTTGTTACGCTGGTTACGGCTAAAGAGCAGTATGGCTATCAGGGGACGCTGGCAGAAATTGAAGAGCGGACGAAAGGGACAGAACTGCTCCGGGTTCATAAAAGTTATATTGTGAATTTGAATAAAGTAAAAGAAGTAATTCCCTGGTTCAAAGGGACCTATTGGCTTAAAGTAAACTCGGCTGGCGCTGTTGAGATTCCTGTAAGCAAAACAAAAATCAAAGAGATCAAAGAGATTTTCGGTCTGAAATAAAGCAAGATTTCTGGCTGTTTTCTTTTCCACTGGCAGGCTCATATTTCCGATGAGCCTGCTTTTTCTTCTCCTTAGAGGATTTTTGTAGTTAAGATTCAGTAAAAACAGTAAAATACGGATTGTGGAATTATTCTTACGGTTTCGAATTTATTGATTCTAAGAGGAGGAAAAAATAATGGTTATGAATGGTCTTTATCTTGTTATTATTGCTGCTCTCGTTCTTACTTTGGCCTATCGCTATTATGGCGCCTTTATGGCGGCGAAAGTGCTTACCCTTGATGGCAATCGTGTTACACCTGCTGTGAAATACAGTGATGGCCGCGATTTCGTGCCTACTAACAAATTTGTAGTTTTTGGACATCACTTTGCCGCAATTGCCGGCGCTGGCCCACTAGTTGGTCCTGTGCTAGCAGCGCAGTTCGGTTATCTTCCCGGTACCTTATGGCTCTTAATTGGCGCTGTCCTTGGCGGTGCAGTCCATGATATGGTAGTTCTATTTTGCTCAGTTCGTCATGGCGGCAAGTCCATTGCCGAGATTGCTAAGCTGGAAATCAGTAAAGCATCTGGTTGGGCTACCACCATTGCGGTACTCTTTATCTTGATTATTACGATGGCTGGTTTGGCTATTGCCGTAGTTAATGCGCTTTACCACAGCCCTTGGGGCACCTTTACGGTATTTATGACTCTGCCGATTGCTCTGTTTATCGGCGTGTATCTTCGCTTTTTGCGTCCCGGTCAGATTCGGGAAGCTACGATTATCGGCGTATCCTTGATTCTGTTTGCTGTATTTGCTGGTTCTTGGGTACAGGATTCTTCATTGGCTCCTTACTTTATCTTTGAACGGACTCAACTCAGTATTATCCTTGCTGTTTACGGTGCCGTTGCTTGTACGATTCCTGTATGGCTGCTGTTAGCTCCTCGCGACTATTTGGTAACATACATGAAAGTCGGTACGATTGCCGCTTTGGCCCTAGGCATTATTATTGTACAGCCTACGCTGCATATGCCTGCTGTATCGCAGTTTGCTGGCGGCGGCGGTCCGATTATCCCTGGTCCGGTTTGGCCGTTCGTGTTCATTACGATTGCTTGCGGTGCTATTTCTGGTTTCCATGCGATGGTTAGTGCTGGCACAACGCCGAAAATGCTTACGAACGAACTGGATATGAAAGCTGTCGGCTTCGGTGCGATGCTGACTGAATCCTTTGTTGGCTTAATGGCTCTTATTGCAGCTACTAGCATGATTCCGGCCGATTATTTTGCAATCAATGTATCAGTGGAAGCTTTCGCAAAACTGGGTATGACCCCTGTAGAATTGCATCAGCTTAGCCAGATGGTGGGCGAAGATGTTGCTGGTCGTCCTGGCGGCGCTGTTTCCTTGGCTGTGGGCATGGCTCATATTTTCTCCAACATCCCTGGTTTGAAAGGTCTCATGTCCTTCTGGTATCACTTTGCCATCATGTTTGAAGCCCTCTTTATCTTAACAACGATTGATGCGGGAACTCGTGCTGGTCGTTATCTGATTCAAGATATTGGCGGTAAAATTTACAAACCATTCGGTGATGTACATTGGTTCCCTGGTATCGTCATTTCTAGTGCCTTAATGAGTTTTGCTTGGGGCTATCTTGTATATGGCGGCAGCATTTCCACCATTTGGCCGCTCTTCGGTGTAGCCAATCAGCTGCTAGCGACCATGGCTTTGGCAATTGGTACGACGGTGCTCTTTAGAATGGGTAAAGACAAATACACTTGGACGACAATTATTCCCATGACCTTCTTGGGCATCACGACAATTGCCGCTGGGTATTTGAATATTGTTGATAACTATTTGCCGAAAAACAATTATCTCTTGGCAGCAGCTAGTGCCATTATGGTGGTACTCATCGTCTTTGTTGTGGCTGATGCGGTTCGTACTTGGATTTCCATTCGCCAGCAGCATGCCGAAGGTATTTCGACAAAACTGGTAGAAGACGCAAAATAATAGTTCTGAAATTTTTCTAATAGAAAAGTCATGTATTGAAAGGTCAAAGCTGCTCTTAACCGTAGCTTTGACCTTTTTCTTCTATGCAGCTTACCTATAGGTAGGCTATTCTATAAGGACTCGTAACTTCAATTGTCATAGTTTGCTTCTTGTATTACAGTCTGGTAATATGGATAGTGCCTTTAGGGATAAGAATGCAATAGAAATTGAGGCGTAACAGTCTATTTAAGGAGAGTTGATAAAACGATGAATCCTATCGCTAGTATTTTAGATAAATTTCCTGTCATGATTCTAGATGGCGCTTTTGCTACAGAATTAGAACGAAATGGCTGTAATTTGAATGATGAGCTTTGGTCTGCTAAAGTCTTGTTCGAGCAGCCCGAGCTGATCAAGAAAGTCCATCTAGACTATTTTCAGGCCGGAGCTGATTGCGCTACCAGCGCCAGCTATCAAGCCTCCATCGAAGGTTTTATGCGTAAAGGCTTTAGCCAAACGGAGGCGGCTGATTTAATTCGTTTAGCCGTTCAGTTGGCAGTGGAAGCTCGTGACGCTTTTTGGGCGGAACATCAAACAGAGAAGCGTCCTAAACCTTTAGTGGCCGCTTCGGTAGGACCTTATGGCGCCTTTCTGGCCGATGGATCGGAGTATCGTGGCGATTATACCATTGGCGAAGCCGAACTAGCTGCTTTTCATAAGCCGAGATTAGAGCTATTAATAGCAGGTAGGCCGAATCTTTTGGCTTGCGAAACGATTCCTTGCTTAGCTGAGGCCAAAGTTTTGGCTAATTTGCTTAAGGAATATCCTGAAATGTCGGCTTGGGTTAGCTTTTCGGCAAAAGATAGCTTACATATTAGCAGTGGCGAACGAGTGGCTGATTGTGCTGCTTGGCTGGAAACACAGCCACAGGTCAGTGCGATTGGGATCAATTGTACCGCGCCTAAGTATATCCCTTCGTTGATTGCTGAGATTGCTGCCAATACATCAAAACCGATTCTTTTGTATCCTAACTCTGGTGAAGAATATGATGCTACGGATAAAACTTGGCATGGCAGTTCTGATGGCCGTACCTTCGGCGACAGTGCCTATGAGTGGTATCAACAAGGAGCCAGGATTATTGGCGGTTGCTGTCGCACAACACCGCAAGACATTAGCAGCATTGCGGCTTGGGCTAGAAAATAATTTGATCTTCAGCCAATCGAGAAAAAGCTAATTGCCTATTCATTAGGCATCGGTGTGGCGCTGTTAGTCGTTTTTATTTTTGGTTTTTACGGCAGCTATTAAAAAATGTGCTAAACTAAATAAAGAAGCAGCCAAATCAATGAGGATAGCACCTCTTGATTTGGCTGCTTCTTTATTTAATATGTGATATTTAATCTTTCCATACGGCGATATAAAGTGGTGCGATTGATGCCAAGGTGTTTAGCTGCAGCAGTATAGTTTCCCTTGGTTTCCTCCAGTGCGGCTAAAATTTCAGCTTTTACACGTTGTTCGCGTGTAGAGGCGACAGGAGCGGGAACTGGGGCGCCTTTAATCATTTCGGCGACAATGGATTTATCAATTTTGGCTGTTTTTACTGTGGCGGCAAGGCGCTCCATTACATTACGGCACTCGCGAATATTTCCTGGCCAGGAATATTGCTCCAGAAATTTTAATGCATCAGGCAGTAAGGTAAGGTCTTTATGATTTTCTTGGGAAAATTCCTGGAGAAATTCTTGAGCATAACGGCCAATATCACTTTTCCTTTGTTTGAGGGGAGGCAGTTCTAAGCGAAGTACATTTAAACGGTAATAAAGATCGGAGCGGAATTTATTTTCGGTTACTAAGCTTTCTAGGTTTTTATTAGTCGCGGCAATCAATCGTACATCGACAGGCGTTACGCTATAGCTGCCAAGTCTTACGACGGCTTTTTCCTGGAGAACGCGTAGGAGCCTTCCCTGGTTAATATAGTCCATTTCGCCCAGTTCGTCGAGAAAAAGTGTGCCGCCGTGGGCTACCTCGAATAAACCGGCCTTGCCTTCTTTATTAGCCCCGGTGAAAGCGCCGCCGACATAACCGAAGAGCTCACTTTCCAACAGCTGGGCCGGCAGTGAAGCGCAGTTGATGGCGACAAAGGGGCCGCTGGCACGTTTGCTGGCATTATGAATGCTTTGCGCAAATACTTCTTTTCCTGTTCCTGTTTCGCCTAAAATGAGGACGCTGGAATTGGTTGCTGCAAAATCCTTTGCTGCCTCTATGGTTTTGATAATGGCTGGGCTCTGCCCGAAAATATTATCGAAATAGAACTTGGCGACATGGCCATGGGCGTAGATTTCTTTACGGATCATTGCCTCCATTTGTTGGATTTTTCGTGTTTCTTGTAAGGTGATGACCGAGCCGAAGGATTTGCCTTTAATAATAATGGGGACGCAGTCGTATAAAATTTTATTACTGTTCATGTCGAGTAATTTTGGTACGGATGCTTTGTGCTGTGAAGTAATTTCATCTAAGGGGATTTGCGGGAGAATGTCTTGCAAGTGTTTTCCCAAAACGTTTTTCTTATGAATTTTTAAAATTCTTTGGGCGATAGGATTGAAGGCTGTAATATGCTGCTGTTGATCAATCGTAATAAAGCCGTCACGGGTATGGTCGAGAATGGTTGTTAAAAAACCTCTTTTGGCAGACTCCAAATCTAAGGCGGTTTGTAGTTGCAGCGCTTCCTGCGCGGCTTGTAGTAAACTTTCGCTGCCGATAGGAATCAATGAACAAGGAATATTGTGCTTTTTGGCTGCTTTTACAGCCAGAGCGCCGCCTAAAATGACTTCAGCTCCTTCGGCGGTTGCTTGGAGAATAACCTGCTCGTAATCTTCTCCGTAGCTTGTAACATAGTGGCGAATTTCTACATCCAGTTCTTTGGCTAAAAAATCAATACCTAATACCATGGCGGCATGAGCGACAACGGCAATCGCTTTTCCCTGCACCTTCGCGCCGTTAATTGCTCTAATAATATCAAAGCTGGTGATCGGAATCGTAACAACATGAATGTTTAAGTTCGCTTTTCGGAGGGCCGTGGCAGTAACTGGTCTGGCTGCTACGATCTCTACTCCTTTGGCAATATGTTGTTGGACAACCTCCGTTGCTTCGCGGGGATTTATAATTTCTAAAATAATAGAGGGAGAAGAAGCGGAAAGAACTTGCGGGATATCTGTGACCATCGCTTCAGACGGAATTAAAAATAGAATTTTTACCATAACGCCTCACTTAAGAACGAAATGCAACGAATTGCATCATATTTAGCAACAATTATAATAAAATTTACCGAATAAAGCAATTATATTAGAAAATTTGCAATTGGCGATTCAATCTAAAACCAAGTAAAATCAACGTATTTAGGCATTCATATATTTTTTAGTTCACACATTTTGTTCTTGGCATGCTTTTTGCTTTTGTAATATGGTGATGGATTTTTGATGGAAGAATGAGGGAGTGGATGAATTATGGCAAGTGCATTAGAAGGAATCAGAGTGCTTGACGCCTCTACCGTTATTGCAGGCCCTTTTGGCGCCTCGCTGCTTGGTGATTTTGGCGCCGATGTAATAAAGGTAGAAATGCCTGGAAGTGGCGATAGCGGACGCAATATGGGGCCTTTATATGAAAAAAAATCACTACGCTGGGCAACATTCGCCAGAAATAAACGCAGTATTACCTTGGATCTGCGCAAAGAAGAAGGCAAGGAACTATTTTTGAAGCTTGTGGCGCAAAGCGATATTATCATAGAAAATTTTCGGACCGGAACCTTTGATAAATGGGGCCTGGATTTTGCCACACTAAAACAGGCAAATCCGAAAATTATCGTGATTCGTATTACCGGCTACGGTCAGACAGGTCCTTATCATAAACTGGCGGGATTTGGTACGCCAGCAACGGCTTTTTCTGGCTTAACTTATCTGACAGGCTACCCTGATCGCGCGCCTGTCAATCCGCCGATTTCTCTGTGCGATTATTTAGCGGGAATATATGCAGCTTATGCAGCTATGGTATGTATTCATCATCGCGATAAGACTGGTGAAGGGCAAGAAGTGGATCTTAGCCTTTATGAAAGCATTTTCCGTATGTTAGAAGGCGCCGTCGCTAATTTTGATATTGCTGGCAAGATCACGGAAAGAAGACCGAGTATCAGTGGTTCGGCAAGTCCCTCCGGGACCTTTAAAACAAAAGACGGCAAATGGGTCGTGCTTGTTTGTAGTACGGATCGGACTTTCGAGTATTTTGCAAAAGGCATTGGCAGAGACGATCTGCTGCAGGACGAACGTTTTAATACAAATGGCGCTCGCGTAAGAAACAATGTTTTGGTGGAAGAAATCGTCAACGATTGGATGGGAAGCCATGAGTATAAGGACGTAAAAGCGATTCTTGATGAAGCCGGTGCGCCTGTAAGTCTTGTCTATAGCATGGAAGATATTTTTGCCGATCCTCACTATGCAGCGAGAGAAAACATTCTTGCAATGCCTCACCCTGATTTTGGCACTATAAAAATGCCTGGCATTGTACCTAAGTTGAGCGCAACTCCCGGAGAAGTGAAATGGGTTGGACCGAAGTTAGGCGAGCATAACGAAGAAGTATACAGCGAATTGCTCGGCCTAGCAAGCAAAGATGTTAGCGAGTTAAAAGACAAAGGCATTATTTAACGTTTCTAAGACGATGTTTAAATTTTCTTTGGAAGGAATGACCCGGTATGGAAAAAACAATTCAGTGGCCAGCAAGAGTTACAATCTGTGAAGTAGGCCTACGTGACGGGCTGCAAAATGAAAAGAAATTATTTAGTGTTGAAGAAAAATTACAGCTATTAAATTCTGTCGTGGCATCAGGCGTGAAAATTATTGAAGTAGGTTCTTTTGTACATCCCAAGGCCGTTCCAGCCATGGCAGATACGGGCAAGCTGGTAGAAGCAATGGAAAAAGTAGACGGCGTAGAATATCGCGTCCTTGTTCCGAACTTTAAGGGCGTGGAAAGAGCTTTTTTGGCAGGTATTAAAAAAGTAAAGTTGACTGTTTCCGCAAGTGAAGCTCATTGCATTAATAACTTTAATAAAAAACCCTTGGAGATGATGGATGGTTTTGGCGAATGTGTTACTTTTGCCAAGAAAAACGGCATGGAAGTGTCTGGCGCAATTTCTACTTCTTTTGGTTGTCCTTTTCAGGGAAAAGTGCCTGTAGAGCAAGTTGAGAATGTTGTAAAACGCTTTTTAGAATTAGGAATTACCGAATTATCGTTGTCTGATACGACTGGTATGGCCAATCCGCATCAAGTCTATGAACTTGGTAGTTATATGGTAGAAAAATATCCGCAGGTCAGTTGGGTTATGCATTTTCATAATACACGAGACATGGCTCTGGCGAATATTGTCGCAGCGATGCAAGCAGGCATTACTGTATTTGATGGCGCTTTTGCCGGTCTTGGCGGCTGTCCTTTCGCACCCGGCGCTTCGGGAAATGTAGCGACAGAAGACGTGATTCATATGCTCCATGAAATGGGGATTGATACAGGTATTGATCTCTTAAAGGCGATGGATACGGCAAGATTGGCGGAAAAACTTGTGGGCCATGCAGCAGCCAGCTCGGTTTTAAAGGCTGGACGTTGTGCTGATTTAGCAAAAGAGCAAGCCAAAAAACAAGATAATAAGTAAAAAGAAGTCCTGATATATGCGGGAGAGTGAAAAGGAGGTCGGTGTTGTGAGTACAGGGGAAAAAGGAAAACTCGATGAACTTCGTCAAAAAATAGGAGTTCCCTTAGCTGTTTTGTGTACTGTAATCGTATGGCTTTTACCTGGCTTTGAAGGCCTTTCTCAGGTAGGCCATCGAGCATTGGCGTTGTTTGCCGGGATTTTTATTTTATACCTCACCGAAGCATTGCCTTTGCCTGTGACCAGTATTTTGGTTGTCCCGAGCGCTGTATTAATGGGGATTGTAAATTTGAAAGGGGCTCTGGAAGGCTTTGCGTCGTCTTCCGTTTATTTGCTAGTAGGGTCTTTCGTATTGGCAGCGGCAATGGTTAAGACAAAGTTAGCAGAACGAATTACCTATATGATTCTCTTGAAAATCGGCAGTTCAACTCGTAATATTACGTTCGGTGTTATGGTTGCCAATATCTGTCTTGCCTTTCTTGTACCGTCCAGTACAGCGCGTACGGCCATTTTACTGCCTGTTTGCCTAAGCATTATTCATATTCTGAAAGGCGACGAGCAGGGGAGATCTAATTTTGCAATTAATCTTTTACTTACCTTGGCGTTTACAAATGCCACAATTAGTGCCGGAATTATGACTGCCACTGTGCCAAATCCGGTCACTGTAGATTTTATTATAAAAGCCGGAGGCCCAGCAATAGGTTATATGGATTGGCTGATTTACGGCTTTCCGCCGGCTTTGCTTATGACCCTTGCTACGTGGTGGCTCATTCAGATTATATTCAAACCGGAAAAAGCAGAACTTACCGGGGGAAGCGCTTTTGTGCACGAGCAAATTCAGAAGCTCGGTGTTATGAGTCAGGCTGAATGGCGGACTGCAGCTGTATTTGTTTTAATTGTTGCCGCTTGGGCGACAGGTTCGATGACTAAGATTGATGCGACGGTGGCTTGTTTAGCTGGTATCGTATTGTTTTTCTTACCACGATTTGGTGTTTTAAACTGGAATGACGCCAATAAATCCATTTCATGGCAAGTTGTCTTGATTTGCGGTGGCGGTATTTCCTTAGGTGATATTTTAATGAAAACAGGTGCCGCAAAATGGCTAGCAGTTACTATCTTTCATTTTATGGGACTGCAAGGAGCGTCTACGATCGTTATTTTAGTTCTCGTGATGCTTGTCATTCAGTACATGCACCTTGTTTTTGTCGGTACGACAGCCATGGCAACCGCCCTACTGCCAATTGCTTTGGGGATGGCTCAAACGGCAAATATTAATCCCGCTGTACTAGCTTTGCCTGTTGGAATGATTGTTGGCGGCTATCCGCTCTTAATGTTTTATAACACACTCCCTAATATTTTAATTTATGGCACAGGCGAGCTGAAGATCGGCGATTTTCCTAAAATTGGCGTTGTGATTTGTACTCTGGCATGTCTTGTTTATTCGTTGTGCGCCATTACCTATTGGCGTTGGCTGGGAATGTTCTAAGACATAAAAATAATAGATGAATTTACTGTGTGCTAAGGCCCGTCTCTCAGTAGAGATGGGTCTTTATTTTTAAAATAATGTTATTGCAACAGTTGACGCATAGATCTTTTTTATCTGATGCAAACTAGCTAAGTCGAAGCAGAAAGGAGGGATGAATGATGATGACAAGCAAAGAGTTAATGCATGTAGAAGACTTTCTTTCGATGACACAGACGAGCGCAAAAACCTTTCAGCATTTAGCGAGCGAAATGCAGGATTCGTCAGGCAAGCAGCTTTTGCAGCAATTAGCCCAGAAACAGCAGCAGCATACACAAACAATCGGAAAACATTTGAGCAATGCGCAGAGCTTGCAATAATAAAACAGCAAAGGAGGGATTCTTATGGCGCAAAATCAACAGCAGAATCAACAGCAAAATCAACAGCAGAGCGGCCAACAGGGGCAGTGCGGCGATCAAGAGCTTTTGAATCTGGCCTTGAATGAAATAAAATACACAACCCAGACGATTAACCTGTATATTACGGAAGCAAGCAGCAATCAGTTGCGGCAGGATTACATGACCGTTCTTGGCGATGTCTATGGTCAGCAAAAGCAGTTGTTTGACTTTATGCAGCAAAAAGGCTACTACCAAGTGAAGCAGGCCAATCCTCAGGAAGTGTCGCAGGTACAGTCAAAATTTAGTCAGCAAATGCAATAAAACATGATGAAATAAGAAGATTCCTGTCCGTTTATGGGGCGGGAATTTTCTTATTTTTTTATGCTTGACAGGGGCGGATTATTAGTTGTATTATTAATTTAAACTTAATCAATAAAAGTTATTAAGGAATAATTTCAATGTAAAGTAGGTGTTTTTTTTGGAAATCTGCGTCACGTCCATGCTCCGCGACAAAGGCTTCAAGGTAACCCCCCAACGATTGGCAATTTATAATGTGCTGGCTAACACGAAAGCTCATCCCAGTGCTGAAATGATTTTTGCTGAATTACAACCTTTATATCCCACGATGAGCTTAGCAACTGTATATAAGACGATCGAGATTCTAAAGGAAATCGGTTTGGTTCAAGTGTTGAACGCCGGTGAAGATAGTTTCCGCTATGATGCTCGTGTAGAATCACACAGCCATATTCGTTGTATGCAATGCGGTCGAGTAGACGACTTAGAAGATATTGATGCTAGCAAATTTATTGATGAAGTCAGTGCGTCTACCCCTTATAAAGTGACGGGACAGCAGTTCTATTTCTATGGAGTATGCCCTTCTTGCCGGGTACACGATATTAACTAATTCAAGCTTCATACAGTTCTTAAAGGACCCTTCTTGCGATAAGATATATCGTGAGAACGGTCCTTTTTGTTTACATAAAATAACGGTAGGCAGGAACTATGCCCTGTGCTATACTGAGAGTCCCTTAGTCTATAGAGAGGAGGGGACAGCCATGCAGACAGCAGGCAAAACAGAAATTACAGTAATCGCAGGGCTGCTGTTTATGGCAGTATGTTTTTTGCTTTTTACTCAGTTTTCCTTGCGGCCGCGGCTATGGCTTTACCCTCTGGCGAGGCAGGCGGCAGCCGCAAAGCTTACCTATGAGGCTCGGCAATTTCAGCAGCAGGAAACAGAGCATTTTATTATTGTGTATCCGCTGGAGGATGCCGACCAGGTTCAACTTGTGGCAAAGGCGGCGGAAGCAGCTTATGAACCTGTTCGCAACTTATTAGCCTATAGTCGTTCGGAAAAATCCATTTTATATATTCAACCAGGACGCAGTGAATTGCGTAAAGCGTTGGGGTGGTCTGGCGATGAAAGCGCTATGGGGGTTTATTACGGCGGATCCATTCAGATTCTGTCGCCTAAAGCCTGGATGCAGCCGGACGATGGCCCTGAGGTTTTCTGGCAAAACGGCCCTGTGGCTCATGAGTTTACCCATCTCTTGCTAGATTATCAAACAAACGGCAATTATACCCGCTGGTATACAGAAGGATTAGCGCAGTATGCGGAATATAAAATTACCCATTATGAATGGCTTACAGGCACCAACAAGCTTACTGAGCCGCTTTATTCCCTGAATGAACTTGATGACCATTTTGATGATTTAGATAATCAGTCACTGGCCTATCGGGAGGCTTTTGCCGCAGTTCGTTTTATTGCGGAACGACAGGGCGAGCAGGCGCTACAGGAAATTGACCGACAGTTAGCGCAAGGCGTAACTTTTAAACAGGCCTTAACGGCAGTAACCGGTTTATCTTATAGTGACTACGAAACGGCCTGGAAAGCTTGGGCTGCGAAACTTGATGAAACCAGAGAGCGTCATTCTTGACAAAAGGGCTCTCTGGTTTTGTTTTTTCAGGACGAAACCGTGCATTGTCAGTGGATTCGGCGGCGCTTCTATGCTACAATAACAACGATAAACTGCCTAAAAGGAGACAAAAAATGGCTAATATTTTTCATGCCTGTGATATACGCGGTATTGCTGGAACCGATTTGACGCTAGATAAGGCAAGACAGATTGGACTGGCTGTCGGCACAAAATTAATGGGGAAAAAAGTAGTTGTCGGCGGTGATGTACGTCTGTCTACGCCAGAATTGCAGAGTGCGATGGTAGCGGCATTAGCCGAGTCAGGCTGCGATGTTTTTAATATTGGAACCGTAGCCTCGCCCGCTTTTTATTATGCCTTGCAGGAACTAGAAGCTGACGGCGGTGTCATGGTGACAGCTTCTCATAATCCCGCTCCCTATAATGGCTTTAAACTCGTCCTTGGTCCAGGGCCGGTGACGGAAGAAGAAGTGTCGGAAATTCGTGCAATCGTGGAAAGCGGCGAATTTTCGTCAGGGTTTGGCTGTCAGCGAGAATATCCGCTGCTAGCCGATTATATTGACCATACGGTAAGAAAAGCAGCTCCGGCGCAAGAACCGCTACGGGTTGTAGTGGATGCCGGCAATGGCGCGGCTGCCTTGACGGCGCCGAGGGTGTTACAATCGCTTGGATATGAAGTGATACCGCTATTTTGCGAACCTGACGGCAATTTCCCCAATCGGGCGCCCAATCCCGCTCTCAGCGAAAATCTAACGGCGCTGGCGGCAAAAGTAGTAGAAACAGGCGCTGCTTTAGGCATTGCTTTTGACGGTGACGGCGATCGTTTAGGCGTTGTTGATGAAACAGGCCGCGTTATTTCAAATGATAAGATTATGGTTCTGTTGGCGCGGTATTATTTAGCGGCAAAACAGGGAAGGATTATTTATGATGCGAAGTGTTCTATGGTCGTGCCGGAAGAAATAAAAAAAGCTGGCGGCGAGCCAATTATGGGACGAGCTGGTCATACCTTTATAAAACAGGCTTTTCTGGAACAACAAGCGCTCTTCGGCGGTGAATTGAGTGGACACTTCTTTTTTCAAGAGCTTGGCTATGATGACGGATTGTTCGCTGGCCTAAAAGTATGCGAACTTATCGCGGCTAATGGCAAGCTATCGCTACAGGCCGACTCGGTGCCTGATTATCTCTTGACGCCAGATATTCGTGTTACCTATCATGGCTCCGATAAAGCGGCTGTAATTGATCAAATTGCTGAAAAATTGCAAGCTTATCAGCCCAATCGAATTGACGGGGTACGTATTGAATTTAACGATGGCTGGGCCATGATTCGTTCTTCGGTGACAGAGCCGCTGTTTACGTTGCGTTTTGAAGCGAAGACGCAAAGCCGCCTAAGAGAAATTGCCCAGATTTTGCTTGCGGCGCTGCCAGGGGAAGTTCGCGAGTCCGTACAGGCGAAGCTTACGGAAGTCGAAGGATTTTAGGAATCGAAAACGAACTACATAGGGAAAATGGATTAGTTAAAGGAGCTTTCTATGGATATACATGTTCTTGCCAGCGGCAGTACCGGCAATGCAACTTATATTGCCATGGGCGATGCCAAGATTTTGATTGATGCCGGTATCAGCACGCGGCGCATACAGCAAAGTTTAAAGAAGCTGGGGACAGATATTGCTGAGCTTGATGGTATTTTATTGACTCACGAGCACAGAGATCATATTTATGGACTGGAAACACTATTGAAACGCTATGAAATTCCTGTCTATGCTACAGCGAAAACCTGGGATGCCATGTATTTACGCGATAAGGTGCCGCAAACAGCTTTTCGCGAATTGATGCCGCAGGTTGACGTAAAAGATATGCGGATCGAGCCGTTTCGTATTTCCCATGATGCAGCTGATCCTGTTGGCTACTGCTTATATGGCGAAGGCGCTAAATGCTCGATGGTGACAGACTTAGGCTTTGTCACAGAAGGCGTACAGCAGGCGCTCGCTTTATCAGATGTGCTCGTATTAGAATCGAATCACGATGTGGAAATGGTGGAAAAGGGTTCCTATCCGTGGCATTTGAAGCGTCGGATTTTAAGCAACCGCGGCCATTTATCCAATATGGATGCCGGTTGGCTCCTAACCCGTTTACAGCGAAAAACTCATACTCATGTTTTTCTCGCTCATATGAGCCAAGAGAACAATACGCCGGAACGAGCCGAGGAAACGGTAAAAAGTGTTTTGGAAAGCCAGAATATAGCTGGTGAATTTAGTCTTCATTTAACTTATCCTGATGCGATTTCTAGTTTAAATGCCGGGTGAACCGACAAAGGAGGAATGATCTGTGATGAATAAACGGATGACATCCTATGTCATTGTGGCTTTAATTGGAATTATTGTGGGAGCCAGCCTCATGGTGGGTTGTGGTAGCTTCTTTTCTAAACCGGGAGCGCAAAATAATGCGCCATCGTCGAATTTAAATGCTGTCAAAGCAGCCGATTTATCACCAGCCCGCAATACGGCCATCGTAAAAGCGGCGCAGATGGTGGCCCCTGCCGTAGTGGGGATCACGAATAAAGCCTATGCCCGCGATATCATCAATCGAAAAGTCTTGGTGGAACAGGGACAAGGCTCTGGCGTTATCATTGACGCCAACGGCTATATTGCGACGAATAACCATGTCGTGGAAGGCGCACAGGAAATCGTTGTATCTCTTGCGGATGGACGAACTTTTCCTGGCAAGGTCTTAGGCACCGATCCGGCGACGGATCTTGCTGTGGTGAAAATTGATGCAACGAATCTGCCTGTTGCCGCTCTAGGCGACTCTGACAGTCTACTTGTCGGCGAACCAGCGATTGCCATTGGCAATCCGCTAGGCCTTGAATTTCAGGGCAGCGTGACTGTCGGTGTAATCAGCGCGTTAAATCGGTCTTTAGAAATCGGCGAAAGAAAGTTCAAACTCATTCAGACTGATGCCGCCATCAATCCAGGGAATTCCGGCGGCGCACTCGTCAATGCGGACGGCGTTGTGATCGGGATTAACAGTGCGAAAATTTCCGTGTCGGGTGTAGAGGGAATTGGTTTTTCCATTCCAATTAATACAGCCAGACCGATTCTACAGTCCTTGATTGAAAAAGGACGTGTCATTCGTGCGTACTTAGGCGTAGGCGTACTTGATAAAAATACCGCGCCGCGTTATGGCTATACTCTCAACATCGATGCCGGGATTTATGTGGCTAATGTGACTCAGAACGGGCCAGCGGCGAAGGCTGGTATCCGTCAAGGCGATATTATTACGAAAGTCGCCGGGGCGCCTGTGAACAGTGTGCCTGACCTGCGGTCTGTTCTCGATAATCAAGCCATCGGCTCGACTGTCGATGTGGAAATCGTCCGCAATAATCAAACTAGAACCGTCAGTGTATTGATGGAAGAAATGCCGGTGCAATAGATGCATATTCAAATCGTTACAGTCGGAAAAATTAAAGAGAAATATTTGTCTGCCGGGATTGCTGAATTTACCAAACGGTTGACGCCATTCTGTAAGCTGCAGATAGTTGAGCTTGCCGAAGAGAAGATGCCTGATAATCCATCGGCAGCGGAAAAAGCCAAAACGTTAGAAAAAGAGGGCGAGCGCATTATTAAAGCGCTTCGCCCTGCTTCTTATGTGATTCTGTTAGATGTAGTCGGCAAAGCTTTATCGAGTGAGGACCTGGCCGAAAAACTAGAGCGTCTTTCTGTGACCGGTCAAAGCGATGTTACCTTCATTATTGGCGGCGCCTTCGGCTTATCTGACGCGGTACGACAGGCGGCAGATGAGCGAATCAGCTTCTCGAAAATGACCTTTACCCACCAGATGATTCGCCTGCTATTAGTAGAACAGGTGTATCGGGCATTTAAGATAAATCGGGGAGAAAAGTATCATTTGTAGTGTGCTTTGTGATTTTGTCAACTAGAAAGTTCAGCACCGTTAAAGGTGATACGGAGAGAAGTGGCACGTGTAATGCGCGAGACGAATTTAGAAAGCCCGAAATTTGTTGTGATAAACTAAAACTGTAACACCTCAATCTAATAGATTATAATAGGTCTATTAAAGAAAAGCGGTAAAACAATGCGACAATATGATGAAGAATTATTTTTAGCTATAGATGATTTTGCTTATGTTTGGTACAACCATCTCAGGCCACATTCGTATAATAGCTATAAAACGCCATTTAAAAAACGCTATCACAGAAATTAGTCTTTGGTGTTACAAATATATTTGACCACTACAAGTTTAAGCAGAAAGGGAGGCTCTCATGACGTATACAGAAATGGTAAGACAACATATAGCTAAAATGTTTTTAATTTATAGGGAACAAAATCAGGAGTACATTGAGTTGCATGCAAAAGAGGTTCATAGAAAATTGGGATTTACAGAAAGATATCCGATAGTGTGTAATGCCATGCAACAAATGATGACAAATAATGATGCGTATGTGAGCGAGACTGAAAGGCGGCAAAGTTCCAGTATTATAATCAGGTATTATTTAAAAGATAAATGAATTAGTTATGCTCGTGAGGATGGAAAGTTTAAGTCTTGCCGTTTATTGACACGTCATGAGGGACTATTATTGATTCAAACAAAGAGTTGAAAATTTCGCAGTTATACCTGATAAGGAAAGGGCCTCACCCGTAACATAACTATCGGCGAAAGACTAATTGATTTTATTAGTGCTTGGTAGGAATTTACGAATATGAAAAATACCAATAACTTATTGTAGATGAGTTATTGGTATTTTTCATAAGAGATAGTATGCATTATTAGAGATTTATAATCTTTCGATAGGAATGCCTTAAACAACGAACGGTGTATAAAAGAGGGGGAACATAATGGAAGATAAACTAGATTTGAGACCGGTTAATGAGCTATTAGGAGAAAATTTCTACATTCCGTATTATCAACGAGGCTATCGTTGGACGACTCAGCAGGTACTCGACTTATTGGATGATATATGGACGTTTGCTGAAAGGGAAACTGAGAAAGGCGAGTTTTATTGTTTGCAGCCGGTTGTTGTAAAAGAAAGGAATTGGGAGGAAAAAGGAGTATGCTTGAATGGCTGGGAAGTGATAGATGGTCAGCAGCGGCTTACGACTATCTATATCATAATAAGTTACCTCATGAAAGAATATCTAAAAGTAGACAGTTTGTTGGGCGATTATGGTAAGGAAATGTATACTGTAAGATATCAAACCCGGATGCATAGTGAGAGCTTTCTAAAGAATATTGTCGAGCGTTCGTTAGATAGTAACTTTTATATGTCCAATATTGACTTTTTTCATATGGCAGAAGCCTATAATACAGTAAAGCAATGGTTTACGGATGGAATTGCGGTTAAGGATCGAACAGATCGGGAGAGATTTTTAAGTGCTATTCTTGGCACTAAAGAGGGAAACCATTCTGTTCAAGTTATTTGGTATAAAGTTAGCCAACAAGCAAGCAGTACAGAATTATTTACACGACTGAACCTTGGAAAAATTCCGCTGACAAATGCAGAGTTAATTAAAGCGTTATTTTTATCCTCAGCAAGTTTTAAAGATATAACTTCTGAAGAACAGATCAAGAAAAAATGGGAAATTGCGTTTTTGTGGGATGAAATGGAACAAAGACTGAGTGATCAAGATTTTTGGGCGTTTATTACTAATGAAAAGCAGTCTGCATATCCTAATAAAATAGAATTGTTGTTGGATATAGTTGCGGGCAAAAGGGAAAAAGAGACAGACGGGTTGTATACTTTTTTATATTTTCTAAAATATACAAGAAATAATACTCATTCTCTGTGGGATTTATGGCTTATAATTGAGCAATATTACCAAGTACTATGTGAGTGGTATAAAGATAAAAATCTGTATCATAAAATTGGCTACTTAATTGCAGTCGGGAAAAAGGAGCATTTACAAGATCTCGTTAATGAGTCCTTAGAAACCAGAAAAGATGCTTTTGAAGGGATGATTGATTTAGCAATTAGAGATAGTGTAAATTTTGATCTTGATAAGTTAAGTTATGATAACAAAGCTGATCACGAGAAAATTAATAATATATTATTGCTGTTTAATATTGAATCGATTCGAAGCAACGAAAGTGCAGCCGAGAAGTATCCGTTTAAACTTCATAAGGGTGACGAATGGAGTTTGGAGCATATTCATGCACAAAACTCAGAAGGCGTGAATAAAAGTAAAAAAGAAGCATGGCTTGCATGGCTTTCTTCTCATAAATTGCTCATAGAAGAGGTCAAGGCGGAAACAAATGATGAAGAAAAAATTAAAGTGTTTTCCGATTTAATACATGAAGTTGACTTATTAGATAAAGATAGAATAAATTGGGAAGGGTTTAATACATTATCAAAGCGCATTATACAGAATTTTACCGAGGATTCAAGTGGGCCAGCTGAAGATATTCACGGCATATCTAATTTAGCGCTACTGAGTTTGGCTGACAATGTCGTGTTAAACAACTCGGTTTTTGAAGTAAAACGGCGGGAAATCATAAATATGGATAGGCGAGGAAAGTATATACCGATATGTACGCGTAGAGTTTTTCTGAAATACTATAATTCTAAACCATCTACCGAGCATTATTACTTCTGGAGCAGAGAAGACCGCAAAAATTACCGAAATGAAATAGAGACAGTTTTAAAAAAATACTTGCCTCGGCAAGAAGCTACGGAGGATTGACGATGGCAACGAGTTTTTTGCAGCTGGTAAAAGAATATAAGGTAGTCATTCCCATTTTGCAAAGAGATTATGCGCAGGGGCGGAATACGGGAAAAGTACCGTCAATTCGAGATAATATTCTCAAGGCATTGTCCATAGCTGTCCAGGCGAATAAAAATCCGCTGGTGCTTGATTTTGTATACGGTTACACAAGAATGCAGGGGGATCAGAGGGTTTTTTACCCGCTTGACGGTCAGCAGCGGTTGACAACATTATATTTATTCCACTGGTTTGTTGCTACAAAGGAAGGGCATGGTGCAGAGGCTGCTTGGTTCTTGGATAGGTTTACGTATGAAACCCGACACAGTTCAAATATATTTTGCGCAAAACTGGTGAAATACCAGCCTGAAAGCTTTACCGATTCAATTAAACAGAGTATTTTAAACCAACCCTGGTTTTTTGCTGCATGGATAAATGATCCTACGATAAACTCCATGCTTACCATGTTGAATGATATTCAACATAAGGTTATTAACGAATATAAACTGGAAAATATATGGCCTTTGCTTTCTGGAAATAAACCGCCGGTGGTCTTTCATATACTCCCGATGGAAAAACTCGGGCTTCCGGATGACCTATATATAAAGATGAATTCGAGAGGCAAGGAACTAACTGAATTTGAGTATTTTAAGGGCCACTTTTCGGATTGTTTGACAAATGCCAAAGCAATTGAATTTAATGAAAAAATAGATCAGCAATGGTCGGATTTGTTCTGGAATTTGTATAAAGAGGATAGTAGTATACTAGATATTGCCAGAAGCGTCGATGCTGCGTTCCTTCGTGTCTTTCGCTATCTAACGGAAATGATGGCCGTTCAAGATGCTGATATAGAGGATGAATTGGACGAAGCTGAACTTGTTAAAAAAGTATATTCTCAAGATAAAAATGTGGAGTTTCTTTTTCTATCGCTGGACAAGCTGGCTGCTACCAATAAGACTAGGCCAGAGTTTTTTTCTTCGGTCTTTTATATTGAGCCAAACGACTATGCGGTAGATAAAATTAGGCTGTTTTTTGATAACCCTGCCACTGAGTTATTCAACAAATGTGCTGATTGTTATGATTCCACACAGCGGATTAATAGGTTCTCCATTGGCGAACAACTGCTACTGTACGCCTGTATTGTTCATCTATTGGAAAATACCAATGAATTCAATGTGCGAATAAGGAAGCTACGTAATCTAATCAGTAATTCAGAGGATACTGTGCGCAGGGAAAATTTGGCTTCGCTGCTTTGTTCTGTCAAAACCCTTATTAAAAGCGGTACCTTAGATAATGACTCGAAATTTAACAAAACACAAGTTCAAGAAGAAATACAAAAGGAATTATTCCTAAAACAAAACACTGGTCTGCTTGATACTGTTTACAAATTGGAAGATCATCATCTGTTGCAGGGCTGCATTGCTATTTTTGTGCTATCGCCTGCTTTAACTGATTATGCAGCACAGTATCATATGATTTTTTCAAAAGAATGTGAGTATGAATTAATAAGCCGTGCCATGTTAACATTTGGTGACTACTCCCAGAAAATGGGTTGGAGCAGATGTTTTGGTAATAGAAATAATTCAGTCTGGAGAGACTTATTTACCCCAAGTCAGAGACGCGGTGATTTTCAAAATACCCAGAAATTTTTATACGAACTTCTGGAGTACCAGCACCAAAACCCTGTAGTAACACTTGGGACAGTAGTAGAAGATTATTTAGCAAGATTTAATGAAGATCAGTTTTGTGAAAAAGAGTGGAGGTATTATTTTATCAAATATCCTGAATTCAGAAAGCATGAAGATGGTTTCTATTATTGGCCGGATGCTACTAAGCCATACGAATGTATTATGATGCGTAGGAAAACATTGGGCGGGTTTCATTGGGATCCTTTCTTATTTGCTATCAAAGAAAATTGTGCTGACAGTTTGGTAAATCTGGACAATTACGGAGCACCTCTAATTTACGTAAAAGGTAATATCACCTTAAAAATCATCAACAAGAATGAAGGTTTTATGTTGGAAGCCTTGGGCGAGGAGGGGAAACCATTGTTACAGGTTGCTGTTAATGCTGGAATTATCTCTGCAGACTGTATCAGCAGAATTAGCCAATCTGCGTCAGGCTTGGATATGGAAAATAGAATTGAAAAAGGTTTGCAGCTTATCAAAGAATTAGACAAATTATAATGAGAGAATTACGTATGCCGTATTTATTGATACTGCTAGCTTTGCAGGGCTACTAATAATGCTTGGGCAAAGTCAAGCACAATTGTTACACATGTTTAGTTACTAGAGTTCAACCTGATGTCTGGGGGGCGTGGAGTTATGGCACATATAAAAGAGCCATTAATTGAGAAGGGCCCCAGAAAAACATTTCAGACAGCATTCAAGAATGAATTATATAGTATTCTTCAAAATAAGAAAGATAAAAATATTATTCAAGAATTTTTGTTATTAGAAGGCTTTGGTTTAGATATAGCGGTGTTTGATAGAGTACAATTAAGTTCGCAAAAGTAAAAAAGGAAAAGCCATCGAAGCTCCGAAAAGGTAAGTGTCCAGCAAACCAATAAGGAGTGAAAAATCGATGGCTTACCAAAATTCTACCGTACCTTTTGAAAAAATGCTAATGAAATTTGTATCAGAGGAAGATCCGATGCAATCCATGCTCAAGTGGCTCTGTGAACGTCTAATGGAAGCTGAAGTAGAAAGTAAGCTTTGTGCCGAGAAATCAGAACGGAACAATGAACGACAGGGATACCGATCAGGCTATCGCGTTCGCCGGTTTGACACAAGAATGGGAACAATGTATCTCATGGTTCCTAAAATCAGAAATGGCGGATATATTCCCTTCTTTGTGGAAGCGAAAAAACGTTCAGAGGCAGCACTAATGAATGTCATTCAGGAAGCCTACGTCAAAGGCATTTCGACTCGAAAAATCGATAAATTAGCCAAAACACTGGGCATCGAATCGATTTCACGTAGCCAGGTTTCAGCGATCACCAAAGACTTGAACGAACAAGTAGAGGCATTTCGAACCCGAAAACTGGAAGCTACGTATCCAGTTCTTTGGGTAGATGCTTTATATGAGCGAATTCGTGATAACCACAGGGTTCAAAATATGGCCGTACTAGTCGTCACTGGCATTAATTTAGAGGGCAAACGTGATATTTTAGCGGTAGAGCCCATGTATGAAGAGTCTGCTGCAACTTATACGAAAGTATTTGATCAGCTAAAAGAACGAGGTTTAGAGAAAGTATGGCTGGTCGTATCTGACGCTCATAAAGGTCTGGTCAAAGCTGCTAGAGAAGCCTTTCTTGCTTTTGCTCGTGGCAACGGTGTAAGGTTCATTTTATGCGAAATATATTGGCGCATGTTTCTGGTAAAAATAAAAAATCGTTTGCCGAAAAGCTCAAGCAAATCTGGCTACAACCGGACTACGAGAGTGCTCAACAATATGCTAATACATTCATGAATGACCATGAAGCTCAGTATCCTCAGGCCATATCCTTGTTAGAAGAGGGCCTCGAAGAATCGCTTCAATTTTTCAGTTTCCAAGAAATTGATGCTAGAAAAATCTCATCTGCGAATCTACTGGAATGATTAAATAGGGAAATCCGGCGCCGGACTAGAGTAGTTGGAATTTTCCCCAGTATGGATTCATACGTCTGGCTTGTCACAAGCTATCTTATTGAGTACAGCGAAGATTGGTCCAGCGGGCGTTCTTACATTAACCCTAAAATTATTACCGAGCTTCAACTACAATTAGCAAAGACTGATTAACTTAATCCGATTCGGAGGTTGATGGTTTTTGCGAACATTGCTTGATACTATCAGTAGAAAGTTCAGCACTGTTATACATGATACGGAGAGAAATATCATCTCTAACGGTGCAAAATGGGCATCAATCCTTGTTTATGAGGATTGATGCCTTCATTGTTTTGAACTAGGTTATCAATATGTTTTAAATGGCAAAGCTTTTTTATGTACATTATGATGCTTAGTGGCCTTCCAGATGAAGTAAAATGGGTTGCCACTACGTCAAGCAAAAGCTAAATACGGTGTAGAAAGAAAAACACTATGTCGCAAAACCTATTTTCTTGGCATTTTAGAAGCGAATTTTACATTTACTTAAGATGATAACTATCAATTAATATGGTTTGACGCTATTTATCTATATGAGCCAAAAGTCCAGTTTGGCCGATGGCAACCTGGTCTGCGAGTATGTGGTGATCGGGATAGTCTCCGCCATTTTGATGTCGGAAGGCAATTGGTGTCTCCTCAAAAAGATTCTCAAGACGTGATCGCCAGATTGCTTTAGCGGATTCTACATTGTCTGGAGTGATATTACCAGTTCCGTAGACTGCATAGGTTGGCAGTACGTCCATACCTGAGAAGAAAAGCGTACCGTGAGTAATAGGGAAAAGTAATTGTTCTAATGGTCCATTGATGCCGCGTGGCAAATAGTCTTTTTCTGGCCCCCCTATTGTTACGGACAGTATTGCTCGTTTTCCTTTGAAACCACCATCGCCATAGCGAAATCGATTTCCTTTATCTTTATAGCCGTAAGCCAAACCGTAAGCAAATACTCGATCAATCCAGCCTTTTAAGATTGCTGGCATACTAAACCACCAAAGCGGGAAATGGAATATGACAGCATCTGCGGAAAGAAGTTTTTGTTGTTCTAACGTAACATCTATTGTCTGTTGATTAGTTGAGTAGGCGTTTTTGGATTCATCAATAAAGGATAAGCGATCAGGATTAGCTCTATTCGGAAAATCATCTTTATCAAAAACTGCCTTCCAGTTCATATTATAGAGATCTGATAACATGACATTATGTCCTTGTTCTTGAAGCGTTTGTATAGATATATCAACTAGGTTGTGGGTCAACGATGTTGGTTCGGGATGTGCAAAAATAATTAATATATTTTTCTTCATAAATTTATTTCACTCTCCATCTGCGTTTTGTTCACAACACTTAAATATGAGTTGCGCACTTTCATACTAGTAAATATAATGATAAATGTAAAGTACGCACATTATTTGTATATAGTATCAAAAAGTATACTATTGGAGTGAACAAAATGGGGAAAAACGAAATTGAATTTAATCATCCTTCTGGTTTTGCAGGATGTCCTGTGGAAATAACTTTAGATGTAATTGGAGGAAAATGGAAAGGAATCATATTATTCCATCTTATTAATGGTACGAAGAGATTCAATGAATTTCAAAAGCTCCATCCCTGTATAACACAGCGCATGCTTACATTACAGCTAAGGGAGTTAGAACGAGATGGATTGATTCACCGTGAAGTTTATAAGGAGGTTCCTCCAAAGGTAGAATACTCTCTAACGCAATTTGGGAAAACCTTAGAGCCTATTATTTTATTAATGAAGGATTGGGGAGAACGGAATAAAGATAGGATTAAGCGTATTAAAGCAACACCAAAAATTAAAGATTAGAATGTATTATGAAGTTGTGAAACAGCATTCCTCAATTCCGAGTTGCGAAATGGCAGTAAGACAGAGTTCACGGGCTGTATGCCAGCAACAAGGTAAGAAGTATGGAGGCTTGGTTTAAGTGCGTAAAGTAATATTAGATTTAGCAGTGACCCTAGACGGGTTTATCGAAGGCCCAAATGGTGAAGTAGATTGGTGCATAATGGATGACGAGATGGCTTTCGACCAATTTCTCAGTGAAGTAGACACTATCTTATACGGTAGGAAAAGCTATGAATTATGGGGACAATATACCCCTTCGCCTACTGCTTCTGAATCTGAAAAGCAGATTTGGGCAATGGTTCATAGTAAAAAGAAAATTGTTTTTTCCACTACGAGCGTAGGATCAGATGGAGCGGTACAATATATATATGATATTGAAACGCAAATTGGGAAACTCAAGCAGGAATCTGGTAAAGATATGTGGCTGTATGGTGGGGCAAGTCTAATTTCCACATTTATGAGACTGGGGTTAGTGGATGAGTATCGATTATCTGTTCACCCGGTCGTTCTCGGAGCAGGCAAGCCATTATTCGAAGGTTTACAGAAAAGGACCAGACTAACGCTTACAAATGTGCGCACGTATAGCTCCGGAGTTGTGCAGTTGAAGTATCAGTCAATGTAAGACAGATGTAGAATTCGTAGGGCAAGAGGGCGAATTCATTGCCCTATCCTGCACCGTTATACGTGATACGGAGCAAAATACCATTTGTAGTATTTTTGCCAATAAGACGGCGGTCTTAAAAAAATAAATGAGTCAGAATTTCTCCAAACAAACATTAAGCAGGCGTAGTTGTGGGTTCCACAGTTACGTCTGCTTTTTCTATTTTGCGAAAGTCCGTCCATTCAGTTGCTTTCAAATTTAACTTCATTGTTGGTTACCAGTAGGGCATCTTTATTGCTAATCGGGATTAATTGTAACGTAGAAGAATAGGTGTCAATTATTTTTTGCGCACTTTTCGCAAAAGGCGGATTGGTATAGTGCGGTACGGGATAAAATTCTACCAAGCCTAAGGCAGCCAGACTTTTTAAATTCGGAGCTTTTTTTATACTGTCCATCCCTTTGGCATATTCAACATTAGCTGATGCTACCATTGCTCCGGCAGATTCACCGATATAAAGTTTGCCAGCGTTGACCTCGTCAATAATGATTTTATCTGCGCCTGTTCGTTTCAATTCTTGTAACAGATAGAACGTATTTCCTCCCGTTACATAAATGAAGTCATTATTTTTTATTTTTGCGTGTATTTCGTCAGCTGTTGCAGTTGATATTTCCAGCTCGTCAATGGTCAAACCCATTTTTTCCAGCGCTTTTTTGCCTGCGCTTACATAAAATACAACTTTTTCTACTTTGCTTGCAGTAGGGATAAAGGTTACTGTTTTACCGCTCAGGTCTTTTTCAAATTCGGTGAAGCGGTTAGCTGCGTCCTGAAAAGATGAAACCAAAAACATTTTTTTCATAGCTGCTGTACTCTCCTTTATTTGATGTCTAACCATAATATAATATATAATGGTGTCAATTAGTGAAACCATTCAATTTAAAAGAGGAACTCCTATGAAAAAATCAGAACGGCTAAATGATATGATGATTTATTTAAATGATAAAAAATCTTTCAATCTTAAAGACATTATGCACAGATATACAATTTCTAAAAGCACAGCTCTCCGGGATATTCAGTCTTTAGAGGAAATAGGCATGCCCATTTATTCCAATCCGGGACGAAATGGGTATTATGGCATTTTATCCAACCGTCTATTATCGCCCATCGTTTTTACAATTGACGAGGTTCACGCTCTGTATTTTGCCATGCAGACACTGAATGCCTATCAATCCACCCCATTTCATTTGAGTATTGAACAGCTAAAGCAAAAATTTGAAGGCTGTATTTCCGAAGAAAGAATACAAAGGCTTCGGAAAATGGAGCTGATTTTTAGCTTAGGGCATCATCAGAACAAAAATGACTGCGTTTATTTAGGTGATATTCTGCAAATGGCGGTTAATGAAAGCGTCTGTGAGGTTTGCTATACAAAAGGAGAAACCAAGAAATACTATTATGTTCAATTCTTTGATATAACCTCTGCCTATGGTCAATGGTATGCAACGGCGTATAATTTCCAAACCCAAAAACCGCAAGTGTTTCGTTGTGACAGAATTCATTCTGTGCAACCTAGTGATCAATATGTTCCCAAACCGCTTTCTGAATTTCTTGTGTCTGCCCGTGAGCTGTTCCGGGACAAAACAGCAGTCGACTTTGTGGTTAAGGTTTCCCGCAATGGGGTAGACATATTTCATAAAGAACACTATCCGTCTATGGAACTGTACCAGGAAAATGGTGAATGGTATATAAGCGGTTTTTACAACAAATGGGAAGAGCTTTTTATCGCTAACTATTTTATTATTTACGGTGAAAGCCTTTTGGCTATTCAGCCGGACAGCTTAAAAACGATTATCATCGAAAGATTGGAAACGATAAAAGAACATCTTGCTTTGCAAAACTAAGTGGATTCAAGTGATCCTACCATGATTTTACTAAAGATGTAGAACTTAAAAGAGAAAAATAAAATAAAAAGCAAGTAAAATCAAGCAATAATCTCTTTATTTCTTTATCCTAAATGTAGGGTGATTGAAACGAGGTGAATAAACGAATGTACGATTGGGAGAAACAAATTCAAATAGTCGTTGATGAAATTGACAAATGTATTAAAAATTATAATGATGAAGCCTTGACACTGCGCTTTCTTTCTCGCAGGCTGGGTTATTCCGAATTTTATACAACGAGAAAATTCAAAGAAATATCGGGGATGCAATTTAGAGATTATTTGCGGCATAGAAAATTAGCCTTTGCACTCAAAGAGGTTCGGGATAGTGAAAAAAGCATTTTGGATATTGCTTTTGATTATGGTTTTTCATCACATGAAGCTTTTACCAGAGCTTTTAAAGGAACATATGGTGTAACTCCAAGTGAATACCGAAAAAAGCCTAAGCTTGTCGTTCTTCGTACAAAAATAAATCCTTTCGACCGCTACTTTTTAGGATTAGGAGAGATTGGTATGATGAAATCTACAGATGAGGTTAAAATTTATTTTGTAACCATTCCCTCACACAAATTTTTGCACATTAAAAACTATGAGAGTAATGGGTATTGGGATTTTTGGCAAAAGCAAAGTCTTATTCCAGGACAGGACTGCGAAACGATTTGCGGCTTACTCGATAGTATCAAAGGCATATTGGATGACGATGGTGGGAGCGAATCTAACGGCGGCAGTGGTCAGATTATGGCGTACATTAATGACCCGGACGGGAGACTCTGCGATTGGGGTATTTCACGTACAGAGTGTTATGGTGTACGACTTCCTGTTGACTATAAAGGTGAAGTACCACCACAAATGATTATAATTGATGTTCCCGAAACCGAGTATATTGTTTTTGAACATGGGCCATTCGATTATGAGCAGGAAAATCGTAGTGTGGAGGAAAAGGTTGAAAAGGCAATGGCAACTTTTGATTTTGCCGGTACTGGTTACTGCTTTGATACTTCCCCCGGTAGAATAATTTACTTTTATTTTAATCCGGAACGGTTTTTTAAGTATATCAGACCAGTGCGGAAGTAAATATCATTGACTTCATATCCACTATACAAATGCTAATGAAGACTTTCACCCGTATCATTGGTAATGGCGAAAGAAGAAGAACTCCTGCCAAATTGCTGTTAATTTGGCAGGAGTTTTATGCTTTTGAGGGAATTTTCAAATTATAAAGTGGTACTTAGAGAGCGAATTTGTAGAATGTCCCCGAGAGTCCTTTCGTTTGTTAGGAAAGTTATGAGGGAGGAGAAATGGCAAAGTTTTACAGGTCACTATTAGTACTGGCGTCAGTTCTAGCGCTAATCCATTCAGGCGGAGTTGTTGAAACTAGCGGATGAAAGGTTATATGATGCAAAGCGAAACGGGAGAAATCAAGTTGTCTTAGCTTGTAATTTGTATTCATAAGAATTCGTTAAAAAGGAGAAAGCTATGCTGAACGATGAGATTATTTCGATATTGAAGACCCAAGTGTGTTTCTTGGGTACTTCGCATGAAAACGTGCCGCGAGTGAGACCGATGCGTCCGTTTGTTAGCGAAGAGGGAACCATTTGGCTTATCAGCTATACGGACACTGAAAAAACAAGAGAAATAGAAGCTAATAATGTAGTTGAACTATGTGCGGTTGATGAAAATAGCAATGTTCTTCGGTTGCAGGGCAAGTTAGTGGGGGAAGAGAAGCTTCTTTTAGAAGAAAAAGAAAAGGTGCGTCGTAAAATTATTGAAGAGCTGCCAGGCGCTGAGGACTTTTTTTCTGGATTTAGCGATTCTGCTATGGCGATTTATAAATTTGAGATTTCCAATTTAGTCTTCCGCACTTTGGAGAATGTTGCTCGCGCCGAGCTTCATTTTCGCAGGTAAGCGCAGAGCCATTTATTTAAGGCACGTAATCAAATAGCCAATTCTACAAAGAAGAACAGGCGTAATATTACGTACCTGTTCTTCTTTTATCTCAACGATACTGTATTTTATGATCTTACAAGAAAAAGCGCAAGGAACATAAAATTCGGTATCGGATCGTATTAAGAGAAGTTCGCAAGAATTCTTGGATGCAGAATTGGAAGCATCTAAGAAACTACTTGAATTACGGATGGTTTTAGAGAAGTAGCAGGATGTTCATATCAACGAAGTGGAGCTTTGATAGCGAGTCGATATAAAAGTATCCAAATTACTTTTCTTGAATTACTAGATGATGTTATGATAGCGCATACTAGACTCAAATATTATGGGAGTGAAGCATATGCGCTTTGTACCTAAACGAGCATTCTTTGAGCCTCAGGCGCTGGAATTTCCGCTTGGCAAGAAAATTTATGATAAGTTGATGAACTTGGCAGTGGACATTAAGTTCACAGGATCTCACAACCGTGTTACCGGAATTCCGGGCGATAACCAACAGCAGGCATTTAGTGAAGCCAAGCGTACTCTTGTTGTAGGCGTACGTCGAGGCACTGAATTTGCGACTTGCAAGCCTTCGGCTCATTATCAGCTTCCCTTGAATACGAGTTGTCCGGGAATGTGTGAATATTGTTATTTGGCTACAACGTTGGGCAAAAAGCCATATTTGCGTGTTTATGTCAATAACGAGCAAATATTAGAACAGGCAGACAAGTATATGGCCGAACGTGCGCCAGATGTCACCCTCTTTGAGGGGGCGGCCACTTCTGACCCTATTCCTACGGAATATTTAACGGGAGTATTGAGGCAATCGATTGAATTCTTTGCGAATCGAACGTTGGGGCGATTTCGGTTTGTAACTAAGTATACAGATGTTGACTCACTATTGACTGTTAGGCATAATGGCCGGACTCGGTTCAGATTTAGTATTAATGCTCCAACTGTTATACGGGAATATGAGCATCTGACCCCGACGGCGGCAGAAAGGGTGGCAGCTGCGGTCAAAGTAGCTGATGCTGGTTATCCGTTGGGTTTTATAATTGCTCCTATTTTGTACTTCGAAGGTTGGGAGGCAGAGTATAACTGGCTATTTCAATCTCTATCTGGTCAGTTGTCCAAGACTGCTCGTCGGGATATTACCTTTGAATTTATCAGTCATCGTTTTACAAAACGAGCAAAAAATCAGATACTAGATCTGTTTCCGCAAACAACTCTTCCCATGGACGAGGGAATGCGACGATTTAAATATGGACAATTCGGTTATGGCAAATATCTTTATCAAGAGGATACAATGACTAAATTAAAGGAGTTTATGTTTGCTCAGGCAAAGCAGTATTTTCCAGAAGCAAAAGTGGAGTACTTTGTTTGAATTGATTGGTATAGCAAATAGTGGCTCTTTCTGTTATAGGAAGCATTTTAGAGCTGAATAGTTATTCCGTCCTATACAGACTTGGGGTTCCCCAATATTGGATTCCCTTATATTCGGGGTACCTAGACGAGAACGAAATCCAAATTGGAGCATCGTCCAATGTAGGATGGGCGCGAAAAAACTTTCTGTCACCATAACGGATAGCTTCCAAAGCTAAAGGTAGATTTTCCTGGAATATCTTATATCGCACTGCGGATGCAACTTTATTTTCATCCTGGGAATCTACTTGAACACGACCGAACAAGGCATAGCCGTTTTTATGACGATACCATTTAGCTAGAACTTCATCGCGCATAGGGCCAATAGCTTCATAAGCAAATTTCCATCCCACTGCAAGAAATAGCTCTGCGGTTACATCCGAATGGGTAAGGGTGTAGTTGCGGGGTATAACCGGTTGTATAGGGGTAACACCATGAAAGGTCGTGCTTAACTTCTTCGGGTCTAGTGTTTTCATCTAAGGTAATCCCCCTTTGCCGCACAGCATGTTGTATACTATGTCAAATCAGTCTCAAATGATACGGGAAGGCGACAAAGAGGTGTTTGGGATCGATCAAACAGAATCCTCAAATATTGTCCTAATAGTCCGATTCCATATATAATGGAATAAAGTCATCTGTTGATATAGTGAGAAAAATTGTTGACTCAATTTTTATATGATAAGGTGAGAACATGAAAAAGACAGAGAAATAGCCTCCTAAAAGAAGAATTCATTTAATCTTTTAGGAGGGTAAACAATGAATTTTAATAAGATTGATATGGAAAAATGGGAACGTAAGCAACATTTTGAGCATTATTTAAGGAGTGTAAAATGCGGCTTTAGCATCACATCCAATATAGATATTACAGCGTTAGTGCCAGCGGTCAAAGCAAAATCATTAAAGCTTTACCCCGTATTTCTTTATATGATATCCAGTGTAGTCAACACACGTCAGGAATTCAGGGTATGTTTCAATGAGGATAAGGAATTGGGATATTGGGATAGGATGAATCCTTCTTATACGATATTTCATAAGAATACAAATACTTTTTCGAGTCTTTGGACGGAATATATGAATGATTTTAGTGAATTTTATCAAAATATTCAGGTTGATATGGAGAAGTACTCGAATAGCAAGGACCTTTTTCCGAAACCTGATTGTCCACCTAATTGCTTCCCCATTTCCTGTATTCCGTGGATGAGCTTTACTGGTTTTAACCTAAATTTATTTGACGATACCGAGTTTCTTTTGCCTATTATTACAATAGGTAAGTACTTTGAACAAGGTGATAGCTTACAATTGCCAGTATGTTTACAAGTTCATCATGCTATAGCAGATGGTTATCATGCATCGCAATTTATGAATGATTTGCAACAGTTTGCTTCAGCATCTGAGAACTGGATGATCATAAACGACCAGTAGTTTGATAATCTATTTTAAGATAAAGTATAAAAGTAGTCAGCAAACTACCTTATTGTATGGGAATCCGGAAATAATTAAAACCCGCGAAATTCGCGGGCTTTTTACTATGCATTTTTTTTTGAGGTTTCAGATTGCTGCATCAAGTTGTATTTCAACTTTCATCAAAAGTACGAAGGAACTTAATTACCGCGTCGGCGATTACTTTTTTGCCGGAGATATCAGGATGTAACCCATCTTGAGAATACCTGACAGGCAAAATGCCGTTATTGTCGCTTAACAAAGGATTGATATCAATTACATATTGCTGCTTTTTTAGGAATGCATTTACGATGTTAGTTTGATATTGCCAGTCATCAACAGATGGCTTATGAAAAACTTGTTCAATTCTGGCCGGATTGATGGGGGGGATGGTTAAGAAAATGGGGGTTATGTCATTTTTCTCACATTTCTTTATTAGCTTTTGGAATTGGTCAATGACATCCTCTGCTTTTGTTCCGCCTCTTATACCGTTAGCGCTCGCGAGGATCAACAGATATTTGGGATGGAAGGGCAAAACGTCATTGTTGAAACGCTTGACTAACAATTCCACACTGTCACCGCTTCTTCCCAAGTTTTTCATTTCATAAGGTAGGTAGGATGAGTAATCAAATCTAATATCTGAAGGCGGGTTGGATACAGCTCCGCCGCCATGGGTAATGCTGTCGCCCAAAACGGCCCACGTGTAATGTTTTAAAGTAACATGAAAAGGAATGGCATCCGAATAAGTACCTATAGGTTGATCGTCACTATTTAGCGCCAGTACTCTCCAGTAATAGGTACCTTCTTCTACGTAGGCATGTTGGTCATAACAATCAGCCCCTCCATCTACGTCGTAACTACGCACTCGGTTTTTTGAGGGGGTGATTCCATTGGGATTTTCTGGAGCTTCTTTCGTAATCTCAATAGTATAATGGGTAGCTCCGAGTACTGGAATCCAAGAATAGGTCGGGTAAAGCGGTACGGGCCGATTGGTATTAAAAAGAGCTGTGGGCTGCGGTTTTGTCGGATTTAATTGACCGCTAGATAGTGGCATCGGTTTAGAAAAAGGCCCAATAGGCTTTCGGTCTAAATCTAAGGGTCTAATTCGATAGTAAGTTTTATCAAGATCAATCTGTGCAAGAGCAGGCTCATTTAAATCTAGTTCAACACCTGGCGTAAAAATAGCTGTGGTATGGTAGAGGATATTTTCTTTTGGTACGGATTCATTTGCTTGATAAGGTTTTGACAGGATCTCTAGTTCATACATCACAACATCTTCCCCATTATTCCAGGCAAGATAAAGCTTATTGGTTTGAAGCGTGGGGGTACTTGCGGGTCGGGAGAAATTAGAGGCTGAGGCATAACCGCATAGTAAGGCAATAATAATAAGCAAGATGGCAAATTTAATTACTTTCATAGGGACTCCAATCTAAAATAACGAGCATGTAGCAACCCGCCAAAGCGGAATGTTCATTGTATTCTTAGTTATATTATAGCAATTTCAAGGAGCAATTTGGCAAAAATTGCAGAACTTGATGTAAAAAACGCCAGCCGTGGTTACGGTGGCGTTTTTGTGTTGGTTATTCATCTTTCTCAATTTTAAAAGAATTCACATGGCGATCCAGTGATAAGGCAATATCGTCAAGGCTTGAGGCTGAGGATGAAATATTCTTTAGCAAAAGTTTCAGTTTTTCCACTTCGACTTCTAAATGAGATATTTGATTCATCGGGTGAATCGCTGCTTCCGGTGTTTTCTGGTAGTCACTCGGAGAAACTATGGGGTTTGCTTGGCACATGGTTGATATTTTCTTTAGAAGATGTAAGGCTTCTTCGGTTTTGTCTAATTGCTTATTCAGTATGATTTGTTCAAGCAGTTGATTTAGTTGGTGAACGGTTTCTTGAAACTCAGTATGTAAGGCTTTATTGGAGGCAAAGGCGTAGCTTTGTAATAAAGGGATAGAATCCCCTTGTAAATCCTTCACGCCCTTTTCAATTCCCTGTAAGGCGTCTTTGGATTCGGTGATGTCAATGAGTAAGCGTTGTGAGGCTTCTTTGAGTTTGGTGGAATTCGAAAGGATTCTTCCGATGAGTAGTGAGATATTGTTAAGCATGACATTGAAAGCATTGCCTAGCACGCTAAATTCATCATCAGAGAAATGCTTCAGTCTTACCGTTAGATTCCCGCTTTGACACTGTCGCATTACTATCATCAGTTCATTAATTGGTTTAAAAAAAGTATTGGATAATAGTAATGCAATTGATGCGGAAATAGCGACAACGACCAGTATAGCAAGAATCAGCATTTTAGATAATTGATGGGTGGTATTAAATATTTCAGATTCATAACTTCCCGTGACAATATACCAGTTCCAAGGCTCATAGTACATAAAATAAGCAATCTTGGTTCGACCATTAAACTCATAAGTAACGGAGCCATTTTTCTTCTGAATGATTTCTTTCACCCAGGGATACTCTAAAGCATTTTTGCCTTGTAAAGTAGGATGGATAATCATCATTCCTGATGGGTCAAGAATAAAAGCATAGCCAGTTTCACCAACTACAATATTTTTTATTGCAGCAATCATTTCGTACTCCTGCTCGCGACGTCCGAGGACGAAAGCGCCAATGAGTTTCCCACTACTATCCCAGATTGGCTGATAAATCGTAGCATGCATAATTCCTTCGACGCTGGCTCTGCCCAGATATTGCTGGCCGTTTATTAGCCTTTCGTAAACATTACCTGAATCAATATATGTTCCAGAAATTCTAGAACCGTCTGGCTGTCTGACATTTGTACTGACTCTAATAAATTTGTTATTATGTAATTGAAAGATCGTAGCTGGCAATTTTTCCTTTCCGATTAAACTATCAACTAAAGTAGAATCGTCGGTTATTTTTTGATTCCCAATATACCAAGTGGGCAGACGATAACCACCAATATCCACCATATTATCATAATCAAAACGACTATTTCCTAAAGAATTTAGTCTTTCTACAAAAGATGCGTCGGCGCTCTCTAACCAACGTGACAATACCTTTTGCTGCGTATCAACCATATTATAAATACCTGTATTAATATTGGTGATCGTTTCTTCATTCTGTTTTGCAATCTTTTGAGAGATCAGGTAATAACTGAATCCACCTATGACGATCATTGGAATTACGGCGGCAAGAATGAACCAAATAAATAAACGTGATTTAATGCTCGATTTAATGCTTGGCTTCATAGGTGAACCTCCCTTTTACAAACAGGTAATAAATATGCTAACATTATACTATCTTGTTACTTATTGTACAATTTGATAAAATCAAAGTATACTAATTTTTTTGAAATATCTTAATTTTAGAAAAAAATAATTTAGATAAAGCTCAACTATGGAACTTAGTGGAATTCCCTACTTATAAGTGCGAATGAAATGGTAAGTTAAGGAGGAGGATATCCTTGAAGATAAGGCAAATTATGGATCATTTTTTTACGATATGTTCCTCCTCTGACACTATTTCAGCAATTGCCGAAAGAATGGCAATCTCTAAAGTCTCTTTTGTTATAGTTGTTGATCATAGAAATATGTATAAAGGTGTTATTAGGGCTTCCTCATTATTGGTTAGAAATTGGCAGGAGCATTCATTAGGGGATTTCTTACAGGAAATTCCTCCCCTGGTGGAAAGTGATCATATAACTTCGCTGAAGAAGGTTGTCTTAGACATTGTACCGGTAATCAATGAGGAACGGAATGTTGTGGGGGTTATCAGTTTTAGAAGCTTGGTGGATTATCTACCTGAAGTGATGGCTGGCTGCGAGGAGCGAAATCTGAGTATTGTCAGAAAGGATAAGCAGCATAAATCCAAGTATACGATTGACGACATTATTGGCAAAAGTCATACTATATTGTCACTAAAGGAACGGATTATAGCGGCTGCGAAGACAAAGTCAAATGTTCTCATCTTAGGCGAGACAGGCACAGGAAAAGAGTTGGTGGCTCACGCCATACATAGGCTGAATAGCAGAAGGCACCAAGCCTTTGTTCGAGTAAATTGTGCTGCTATTCCCGACAACCTGCTTGAGTCAGAGTTATTTGGTTATGAGCAGGGGGCGTTTACCGGTGCTGGTAAAGGCGGCCACCCAGGAAAATTCCAAATGGCTGATGGGGGAACCATTTTTTTGGATGAAATCGGCGATATGCCTCTCTCGCTACAATCGAAGATACTGCGGGTTTTACAAGAACGGGAAATTGAAAAGGTTGGTGGCCATTTTCCAGTTCCCATTGATGTTCGAGTGATTGCCGCTACTCATCATGATTTGCACCAGTTGATCAAGGAAGACAAATTCCGTCAGGATTTATTCTTTAGGTTGCATGTTATACCTATTCATATGCCGGCGCTAAGAACACATCCCGAGGATATTCCTTTATTAGTAGAGCTGTTTTTAGAGAAAACCGCAGATGAATTAGGGATTGAAAAACCAAAAGTAGAACATGATTTTATGAAGGCGCTATTTGAGTACCACTGGCCTGGAAACGTGCGAGAATTGGCCAATATAATAGAGGCAGCTGTATCTTTGTCAGCGAATGGAATTATCACTTGTGAGTATATACCGGATTATATCTATGCCGCTAGAATTCCCAATAGTGGCGAGGCTTTGCGAGCCCAGGCGGATGAGGCGGAACGGGACGCCATTTTGAAAGCAAGCAAGACTTACAAGGGTGATAAGCTAAAGATTGCGGAAGCTCTGGGAATTTCACGTAGCAGCCTCTACAATAAAATGAAAAAATTTAATATTGATATTTGACGGGATAAACCGTAAAGTGTTAGTTGCTGTACCAGGTAAGAAGTGGTATAGCCAGTATAGGTGATTGAGGGTTACTTAACCTCAATCACCTTTTAAATTTATGTACAGAGTAAATAAACCATAGGAGCATTGAAATTATAACAAGATGAAAATCCAAGAAGCTGGACGAATTTTCAGAAAAGTAAATGCTTTGTTGGAAGGGGCCGCGATAAAGCAAGGGTTCTTGCTTGGCACAAGAATTGCAATAGTATGATATTGGCAAATAAAATATGAAAAGAGGGTGGCGTATGACAGAGTATCTAGTCAAAAGGCGTTTTGAGAGTCCTCTTACCACAGGTGTCGTATTAACAGTTATTTGTTTTATGGTAGCACTGATTTATTGGCCCATTTGGGGATTAATTGTCAAATCAATAGCGATTAGTTTAGCTGGTCCGGGTCTAGCAGCCGTTGATGCTAAGGTGGCAGCAAAGTATATTGGCGTTTTAGGCGAAGGAACTTTTTTTTGGATGGTTATTAATGCTTGGATTTGGCAAACATTACTTTTTGGTAATTACGGCAAGTATCATGTAACTGAATTGCAGCCCAAGGCTGGTATTCGGTATAGTTTGATTGGACTGCTCACAGGGATTGTTGGATTTTTTATCTTAATTGGGTTTATCGGCATATGGTGGAAACCTTTCAGTCTGGGAATTTTATTCATGCCTAAGACCGCGGCAGAAGTTCAACTAGCAATCGAAGGCTGGGAAGTCGGTAATTTTTATTGCTTAGCCGTTATTATTACGCAAATTAGTTATGTCGCGCTCTTTCAAAAGTGGCCGTTTGCTGGCAAAGCTGCTGCGCCGATCGATAGTGTTGGGGCAATGGCGATCAGTACGGTTCTCGCATTAATCGTTTGGTTCGCCATGTTTTTCCCCAGCTTGATGAGTGGTTTATCCTTGGGCGGACATGGAATTGTTGATAAGCCATTTGGGTCGTGGGCCGCATTTTTAGCTTTCTGCCAGGCTTTTATCTTCTTCTTTTTAATCCCTGCTGAGGGGGGCGAGCGTTACCCACAGAAATTGTTTGCAAAAACCCAACCTTATGCTGGTTTGGTGGGGCTAGCCATTGCCTTGGCAGCAGCACTGATTGTTCCGCCGACCTTGCGTGCGATAGTAGAACCGTTGAATCTCGTGCCTGGAGTACCAGCTGATTTAGTGGTTGCTTCACTAGAATTATCGACAATCTGTTTCCAATTGACCTGGCATCACTTGTTTGATGATTATCCCAGCGCCGAAATCGTTTCTAACGATTTAAATAGGGCACTGATTCGTTTTGGAATTTGGCTAGGCGGCGGGATGATTTTTGGTCTTCTCTGGTTGCAAACGTTTAAGCTTTTATCTTATGGCGGTAATGACTTGGGACTTGGCTATCCGGTCATGGGTCTTCTTGCTGGTCAATTTGCCTTGTTGATGGTGATTTTGTATTGTAATACCTTCTTCGACAAATGGCCATTAGTTTATAAAGTACCTGTTAAAGTTTCAAATAAAAAAAGCTAGTTCAATTTCTGATTAAAGATGACTTCTAAAGCATAAGCAAGCTAGAAGAAGCTACGCAAGCTTATCAGAGCTTTAAGGTGATAATCATAGAAGGGGGAAAATGTATGAACAAAGTTATGAATTTAGACGAAGTTATAGAAAAAGTTTGCGATGGGGCTACCATTATGATTGGCGGGTTTCTTGGTATTGGGTCACCGTTAAAGTGTATTGAAAAATTGGTCGAGAAAAAAGTAAAAGATTTAACGGTTATTGCTGTAGTGTGTTCGTATCCTGGCGGTGATTTTGATTTGGCGCCGCTATTCAAAAATAAGCAGGTTAAAAAATTTATTACCGCTCATGCTGGTACTTGTCCAGAAGCCTTGGAGGTCTTTAAAAATGGCGAGCTTGAAATAGAATATTACCCAATGGGTTCATTTATTGAAAAAATTAGAGCAGGCGGTTCTGGTCTTGGCGGTGTGCTAACGCCAACTGGCAATGGCACTTTAGTAGCAGAAGGGAAAGAGAAGCTCACGATCAATGGCAAAGAGTATCTGCTAGAATTGCCGCTTACAGCCGATTTTGCTTTTATTAAGGGATATCGTGCTGACAAACTAGGCAATGTCCAATATCGCGGCGTATCACTTAACAGCAATCCAGTAATGGCAACGGCTGCAACCTTTACTGTTGCTGAAGTAAACGAGATCGTAGAAGTTGGTGGAATTAACCCAGAACTTGTGGGTACTCCCGGGATATTTGTAAAGGCTGTTATCCAAGGGGACTCCTTACAGGAACAGCAGGATGTTCTTAAAGAATTATGGGTGCGGACTGGTCGACTGGCTTAACAGAAAGATTGACGAAATTGGGTAGGGAGGTATATAACATGGATTTTAGAGAAATGATCGCCCGCCGGGCTGCTTTAGAGCTTAATGATGGTGAAGTGGTAAATCTCGGTTTTGGTATGCCAACGGCGGCCGCTAATTATATTCCACCTGGTGTCAATGTAATTTTACAGTCGGAGAATGGGTGCCTGATGTTTGGACCGACTCCCAAGCTGGGAGCGCAAGATGCTGACGTGGCTAATGCCGGCGGGCAGCCGATTACGTTACTGCCAGGCGCGTGCATATTTGATCTGTCAACATCTTTTTCGATTATCAGAGGGGGGCATGTAGATTCCACGATTCTCGGGGCATTAGAAGTAGACCAGGAAGGGAGTATTGCGAACTGGGCGATGCCAATTGCTCCCGGTAAATATTCTCCTGGTATGGGAGGGGCCATGGATCTCGTTGTTGGGGCTCGTAAAGTGGTTGCTACGTTGCAACATAATGACAAAAAGGGGAATTCTAAAATCTTAAAAAAATGTCTCCTTCCCTTGACTGGTAAAGGCGTAGTCGATGTTATCATAACCGACAAAGCCGTATTTAGCGTGACTCCGCAAGGCTTGATACTGAAGGAAGTGGCTCCAGGTTTCTCGGTGGAAGATATCATACAGATGACCGAGGCTGAGTTCACAGTCGCGGATGACCTGTGTGAGTATCGATTATATCCAGGCAGTGCTAAGCTGATCGAGCGATAATCGTAGAAACAAGGAAATCGAAGCAAAAAGATGTCTTAAGCGCTCGTCAGATACTTGACGGGCGCTTCTACTGCAATTGCTGAGAAAAATAATGGCGACACTTAAAAAGTCTCTAATAGAATACGATGTATAGTATGTGAAAGTAATTTTATCAAGAAAGAGGGGGACTCTATGCCGATAAGAATGTTAAGTCCATTTTCGCTGACTAATGTAAGCACGCAACTTTCGCCGCAAATCGAAACAAGTATCCAGCTGGATCCTGAGGCTGTAAAAGAGATGATGGCCAAAACTGCTGAGAATCCACTACCATCAGTTGTGATAAGTCAGGACCAATACAACTCAATCGCACAAAAGTGCGTTTCATCTGAGATGCAGAATGATGACTTTGCTTTTTCGGTTTCTGATTGCACTTCACCCCAAGATGCGCAAAATTGGCAGGACTATTTCAAAAAAACGGCACTGACATCGCAAAGCATTCGGCAGGATTTGGCTGCGACTAATCCTGATAGTATTGACGGTAATGTATATTACCAAGACTTTAATGGGCCGCGTATTACTTCTGTTACTGACAATGGTACAGACTATCTTAATAATCTTATAGTCAAGACAAGTTTCTACAAGAGTGAGCTGCAAAGCAATTTCCAAGGTGATGATCTGCAAGCACGGGTAAACAGCTTGGATGATTACGTTAATAATCTTGTCGGGAATTTTGCTCAGAAAACAGCCGATAAAATCTATAATAAGCTACAAACTACCGATCCCACGAGTAGCCTCACTAACGAAAAAATAAAAACAGACATTCTAAATATTTTCCAAGATAATTCGCGGCAAATGCAAGAAATTATAAGTAATAACCCGGACAAATGGCAAACGGTTTTAAAAACAGGGGGCGATTATTTAAATTATTTTAGAAGCAAGTTGGAAACAGCTACGACAACTGCCCCTACTACAAACATAGCCGAGAGTAATACCGGCGATGCATTAAATTATTCTGGTCTAAAGAATTTGATTCAAACTACGGCAGGTATAGTCGCTCCTCAAGAAGTTAGTCCAATAAACTTAACTACCAATAATCTTGATGGTATTATCTCTAAAGACATAGATTCTATTATAAGAAAAACGTATCTTTCCAATTACTCTGAAAATCAGCCGTATATACTTTATATAACTGCATAATAAGTTACTTATCTTTGTGGATGAAATGACCTTTTTTCTTCGCAGCTTCATTTTTATTCTTAAATAATGCCTGTGTAGTCAATATCGGTTTTTTGCGGCTTTACTTGATGTGGGGAAAATTAGTATTGACAAGCTTAGAGGCTCCTTCCGAGTTATTGAGTAATTGGGAAGGGGCTTTTAATTTCAATGGAAAAAAGAATGAAGTGTAAGATTTTTGCAAAATATTCTTCCAGGCAGTTAAAAAACTGAACAGGGAGGTTTTGCCTACTAAGGTTTACTTTGGAGCGGTTTTACGATATATTGGGTGATATAATGCAGCTACAGGGAGACGTTATGTTACCAAGAAAAAGTAACAGATCGGGAATTACTGTTGAGATTATTGAAACAAGAAAACCGTGGTGGCAAGAGATTACTATTTCGCAGTGGAAGGCTTTGGCTGCGGCTTTTTTTGGTTATACGCTTGATTCATTTGATGTGATGGTATATGCATTTGCTCTGACTACGATTGTGCAGGAAATGCAGTTGACTACAATTAGTGCTGGCTTTTTGGCGTCGCTTACTTTATTTGCTTCGTCCTTTGGTGGTGTTCTTTTTGGTATTGTGTCAGACCGCTTTGGCCGGAAAAAGGGGATTATGCTGACTGTCTCTATATTTGCTGTGTTTTCCTTTTTGAGTGGTATTTCACAAAATGTTATACAGTTGGCTTTAGCCAGAACTTGTTTGGGGATTGGTATGGGCGGTCAATGGACTGCAGGCGTTCTTCTACTGGCAGAAACATGGCCTCCCGGGCATCGGGCGAAAGCGATGGGACTGATGCAAAGTGGCTGGGCATTAGGCTATGTACTGGCTGCCTTGGCGACAATTATGCTGTTGCCGTCTTATGGTTGGCGTGCTTTATTTATGATTGGTCTGCTGCCGGCGATTTGTATTTTATGGCTTGTCTACTACATTGATGAAACAGTACACTGGAAGAAGGCACAGGCGCAAAGCAAAGAAAGTCGTATGGACTTTTTCCAGATTTTCCGGCCTGCTTTACGGCGGTATACGGTTGTGATTACGTTGATTAGCACCTTGCTGATGCTGGGGTACTGGGGACTGTTTTCCTGGCTGCCAAGCTATCTGAGTATGCCTGCAGAAAAAGGCGGGGCAGGACTCAGTATTGTTCAATCATCACAGTTTATGATTCCTGTGATGATTGGTGCATGGCTTGGCTATGTGACGTATGGTTTTTTTGCGGATCGTATGGGACGACGACCGGTTTTCTCTTTCTATCTTATGGTTGCTGCTTGTCTCGTTTATTTTTACGGAACTTCACGCGATCCGGAAATGCTCTTTCTTTTAGGCCCATTTGTCGGTTTTTTCGGTTCTGGCGCTTTTAGTGGTTTTGGTGCATTCGCCTCCGAGATATTTCCTACTCAGGCTCGGGGATTTGGAACCGGATTTACGTATAATATGGGACGGATATTCAGTGCAGGAGCGCCTCTGTTTATTGGTTATCTGGCTTTGTTTTACGGACTTGGCTCAGCTCTTTTGTTTACCGGAGCCGCTTACTTCTTAGCTGCCGCAGCGATCTTTCTGCTTCCGGAAACGAAGGGACGTGAATTAGAATAAGTTTTTACAAAAAATAAACTCCTGACATGTGTCAGGAGTTTATTTTTGTTTTTTCTTAATGACAAGCTGAATGATTGCCTTAATATCAGCTCGTGCTTCTTCGCTGAGCGGTTGTCCATCAACAGTTAACTCTTGTTGATCAAGAATATCGATGAGATCAGGAATATGAGGCGTGTTTAAACAGAAAAAATCAATCAAAGCATTTTGGAGTTTTGTTGTTAAATTGGTTCGCTCGTTTCGCTCAATCATACTCAAATAGGCACCAGAAAGACGCACATTATAGCGATTGCGGATCAGCTCAGCAGCTTCATCTAAAGTTATATGTGTATGGAGTCTTGCTGTACGGACTTGTTCACCAAGATTCATAATCATCACCACGTTATTAGTTTTTTATTCGTATGCCTATTGACAATGGATTTAACTAGCAGTTAAAATAAAACTACCTGTAAAAATGTCACATTTCAAATAATAGGATATTACTAAAAATATATCATATTTCATCTTCTATGGCTAGAAGTGAAAAGCAGTTCCTTAAAACAGATCAAAGAAGTGTTTTCTTTTTTTATTTGAAAAATTTACTGGCAGTTAATATTTGAATGACTGAGTAATCAATGAAATCAATTATGAGGAGCTCTATGTAAAAAATATAAACTATCAGTTAATATAGGTGAAATCAGCAAAAATAATGAGGAGGTTTGGAATGGAAGCTGTAAAGCAAGGTGTTGAAGAGGAACTGGATAGGGAAAGAAAGAAGGAAGACGTGGCGCAATCCTGGTGGCGAGGCGTTACAAAGAAAGAATGGAATGCCCTAATTGCCGGCTTCTTCGGGTATGCACTAGATGCATTTGATGTCATGGTATATGCATTTGCTCTTACAACACTGCTGGGAGAGTGGGGACTTAGTGCCGTGGAGGCAGGTTTTCTTGCCACAGTTACTTTGTTTTCCTCGGCAGTAGGTGGTATTGGTGCAGGGCTGTTTTCTGATAAGCTGGGGCGGAAAAAAGCCATTATGACAACAATTCTTTTGTTTTCTATTTTTACAGGACTGAGTGGTTTGGCGCAAAATCTGGTGCAGCTGGCAATTGCTAGAACGATTTTAGGCCTTGGCATGGGAGGACAATGGACTGCCGGTGTTCTTTTGATTTCAGAGACATGGTCAACTAAAAATCGTGCAAAAGCAATTGGCATTATGCAAAGTGGCTGGGCATTTGGCTACGTTATGGCTGCGATTGCTTCCATGGTTATTCTTCCTGTCTGGGGTTGGAGAACATTATTTATGATTGGAATTATCCCGGGAGCACTGCTTTTGGTCTGGCTTGCAGTTGCTGTAGAGGAAACTGATATGTGGAAATCGATGAAGCAGGGAGAAAATGCACAAAGGGTCAGTGTATGGCAGATCTTTAGTCCGCAGCTCATTCGTTATACGCTGGTGATTACGCTTTCGAGTACTTTTATGATGTTTGCTTACTGGGGGCTATTTACCTGGCTGCCCGGTTATTTGAGCACTCCCGTTGAAAAAGGCGGTGCAGGACTTAGTATTCTTAAGTCTTCCGGCTTTATGATTCCGACGATGCTGGGGGCTTGGGTCGGCTATGTTACATATGGTTTTTTTGCTGATAAGTTTGGTCGTCGCCCTGTATTTGCTATTTATTTAATGATTGCGGCTGTTTTAGTCTATTTCTATGGTTCGGTACGCGATGTTACTACCCTGATGATCTTAGGGCCGCTTGTAGGGATCTTTGGCTCCGGCTCTTTCAGCGGATTTGGTGCGATTTGCTCAGAGTCTTTTCCCACAGCTGTTCGTGGTGTAGGAACGGGCTTTACTTATAATGTTGGGCGGATGATTAGTGCTGTATCGCCAATGGTGATTGGTTATTTTGCCGGTCTGTACGGAATGGGATCTGCACTAGGGCTTACTTCCTTTGCTTATTTTTTGGCCGGAGTCAGTATTTTTCTGATTCCTGAATCCAAAGGAAAAAGTTTGGAATAGGAAAGTGGTCAGCTAAGATTTTTCTTTACACCAGCAAACTCCTTGTGTCATATATAACGAAATTGCACAGGTAGCTTCAGCAGGAATTCATATTAACAATGGAAGTAAGAGTGACATTGATATAGTAATTCAAAATGTTAAGGAGCTTATAAAGCAGCTCATATTCATTGCCAATAATCAGCAATAACTTTGGCACTAGGTAAATATGAAAATATGGAAAATAAAGAAACCCTAGTGTATGATATTAGTATTGTAATCTTTATAATGTAAGGAGCGGACTATGAAAACAATTGGGTTAGGTGGTATGAGTTCCATAATATTATTTACAATGAATTATGCAGCTGTTGAATATGCACTAAAATAGCTTTATTTATTGGGGTTGAAACAAAACGAACGGGCCTGCATCAGTGCTGATACAGGTCCGTTCGTTTTGTAAATAGGGAGTGCGCGTACCGATGAATATCAAGCTGATAATAATGAGTCTTGTGTTTTTTTGTATTTTTGATAAACTAGTTAATAATTAACAGGTTATTTATTGAAAAAAAACTGTTCTTAAGCGAATACATAAGAAAAAAAGTATGCTTATGAGATCAATAACATGATAGCGTTTAATAATGAAAATGAGTGTAACTATGCTGTAATTATCTCAATCAAAACGAATGATGGCAAAGAGGGGTGTGAGATTACGAATGAAATTGAAAGCAAAAATAGTAACGGGACTTTTTTTATTAATTACATTGCCCTGTCTGACTTTAGGAATCCTTTCATATCGACAAACTGCGGATTCTTTAAAGGTTAAGAGCGAAGAACAGACCGTAAGTATAGCGGAAAAAATGGGCTTGGTGCTAGAGGCAAATATGGAAAGTGCAGATATTTTAGCATATACAGCAGCGATGGATGGTGTTTTTCGCGAGTCGGTATTGTCCGGTAATGGTGAAATGGCCAGAACGACACTGCAAAATTTACAACAACAGAATCAAGAATTATTAGATGGAATATTCATTGTCGACGCCAAGGGAACCATTATTATATCAAGTCAGGATGGTTCGGCAGGCTATTCTGTAAAAGAACGTGATTATTTTAAACAAACTATGGCAGGCCAAAAAGTTACCAGTGAAGTATTGGTATCAAAAACGAATCATAAATCGATCATTCTTATTACCCAGCCTATTAAGGACAATGGGAAAATCGTCGGTGTATTGGCGGCTAGTGTCAATTTTGACTATCTTGTCCGCCAGGCAGATAGTTTAAAAATTGGCGAAACGGGCTATGCTTATTTGCTCAATAACAAGGGGCAGTTTGTGTCTCATCCCAATAAGGAGCTTGTTTTAAAGGACTCCTTGCTTGAAAGTAAAGATCAGGGGACCGCGGAACTGGCTAAAGCGATGACTACTGGAAGAAGTGGGCAGGGATTTTATGTAGAGCAAGGCCAAACGATGTTAGCTGCATATGTGCCTGTTAAGCAATTTTCATTGGCTGTGACACTTCCTGTTAAAGAGTATATGAAAACGGCTGATCGAATTTTGTATAATACGGTAGCGATACTAGTTATAGCCTTGGCGTTGGCTTTAGCGATCGCGTATATACAGGCTAATTCTCTTGTCAAACCAATTGAACACTTGCGCAGCTTAATGCGCAAAGTGGAGCAAGGGGATTTGACCCAAGGAGTTACAAGTACCAGAAAAGATGAAATTGGTGATTTATTTCGCTCCTTTGACGCTATGCTGCGAGGGCAGGCGGGCATCGTAAAAAACGTGCGAAGCAGTAGTGACCATTTATTTGCTAGTTCGTCACAAATGGCGGCCTCTATCGAACAGGTCGTAGCAGCAGGAAATGATATTACGGAAAATACGCAGGATGTAGCAGAAGATGCTAGGGTTGGCAATGAAGATTTGCAAAAAACCAGACAGATACTGGCGGAATTAGCGCAACTCATCGGGGATGCGAAAATAAAGGTTGATACGGCGGTAGAAAAGTCGCATGCTACAAGCTTAGCCGGTGAAGCGGGGCGCCGTAAAGTTAGCGAAACTGTGAGCTGTATGCAGGATATTAAAGCTGAAACACAAAGTACAGGGAAAGCTATTGAAGAACTGAATCAGTATGCTCAGCAGGCTGGACAGATTATTGAAATGATTACGGCTCTAGCTAAGCAGACTAATTTGCTTGCTCTAAATGCTAGTATTGAAGCGGCGCGAGCTGGTGAACACGGCAAGGGGTTTAGCGTTGTGGCCGAAGAGGTGCGCAAATTAGCGGAGCAATCCGATAGCGGAGCGCGTGATATTAGTGCATTGATCTATAAAATTACGGAAAACACCAGTAAGGTTGTGGAAGCAATCGATAAAAATGCTCATCAGGTTGCCAAGGGAGTTTTGGCAGCACAGAGCACAGATGATTCCTTGGCACAGATTGATCAGGCTGTAGCGGATACGGTTTTGGCAATTGCAGAGATTAATCAACTCGCCGATCAGGAATTGGCTAATTCAGAAGAGATCGTAGGTCAAATTGAAAAAGTAGCTGCTGTCATGGAAAAGGTAGTAGCGAGTTCGCAGCAGGTAGCTGCAGCCATGGAAGAACAAGCTGCAGGCATGCAGACACTGGCTGCCGGTGCAGAAGGAAATAAAGAGATGGCAGGAAATTTGCAAGCGCTGACTTCTCGGTTTGACGTATAATGCTGGAGTTTCGTACCTATCCGTTATTAAAGTTTGAGGAAAATATAATTTTATATCATCACGAAAAGCTCGATGGAATGGGATTTTTTGGCGTGGTAGAGGATGAAATTCCGCTAAAATCGCAGATTATTAGTTTTGCCGACTATATTGATGGTGGCAGGCGGGTTTATTGATAGATAAATTGTACAAGACATAAATCACGTTTTTGACTGATATCTGAGATGAGTCGCGTCGCCTTTTATGCATCATTTGTAGTGAAAAAGACAAGAAGGCCTGCCAAATTAACAAAAATTTGGCAGGCCTTCTTGTCTTTTGGGGGATTTCCTCCATGTCCCCGCTTTGCTATTTCCTTCGGCCGTTACTGTTGCGGCGTATATGCTGAGTTAATCGTATTTTGTATCATTTGGACGGTAATTCCTTCTGTCCATTTATCAAAATAGCATGGATAGTAGGTTCCGCAGCTCTTGCATTCTATATATTGCTTACCATCCTTTTGTTCTCGCCTATCATACATATAGGGAAGAAGCTCTTGGGTATTATTAACTCCCGGGGCATTTGCATCTATTCTATAAGAATATTCATAGGTAGCTTGGTATTTTAACATCAATTTATCAGAGTTGCAAACTGGACATACAACTCGATTATTATGATGCATATTCGTTCACCTCTATTGTAATGTGCTGATATAATTTTGGCTTCGTGAGGAACTAACGTCATAAGAACTAGAGTTATTCAGTGATATTATGTCCATAAGATAATAGACTAATGCTGACATAAAACTTTTGGGAAAATATCATCGAAATGAAAAAGATACTATCAAAACATCTTTGTTCGACAATTTCCCCGCTTACTTTACCATAATTGTTAAATTTATGTAAATGAGTAAAAAATTATATTGAAAAATGTTGACAAGCAGTTAGGCGAACTTATAAAATAAAATAAAAAAGCGAGTGATCACTCGCTCGGGTGGTAGAGTTATGAACAGTTTTTTACATCGAAAAGAGAGAGTTATCCTTTCGGCAATCGAAATCATTGATGAGTTGGGCATCCAGGGCTTATCAACGCGTGCGATTGCAACACGACAGGGGATTTCGGAGGGAACGCTTTTTCGGCATTTCAAGTCAAAGAACGAGATTATTCTGGCAGTCCTGGACCATTTCTCTCAATATGACGCTGATATTTTTCAATCGGTCAGGTTGAAGGGGTTGCGGACGAAAGAAGCTATAACTTTTTTGGTTGATTCTTATGCTATTTACTATGAAAACTATCCAGCCATTACCGCTTTGACACAAATTTACGGCGTACTATCATCAGAGCCTGAATTTGAAGATAAGGTACATAACATTCTGTTCAGTCGCAAGAACTTTCTCACGGAAGTTATTGAGAGGGGACAAAAGCTGGGAGAAATAAAAGAAGACCTAGACAGTGCAATACTAGCTGATATTATTTGGGGAGCTTTCAGTAGTATCTGTTTATCTTGGCGGATGAACGATCGTAATTTTTCTCTAAGAGAAAAGATCCTTACCGCCCTGGATATGCTGCTTGAAGCATTTTGTTTATAAAAAAACATAGCTGGAGGAAGAAGATGAAAAGAGTATTGGTAGTTGATGATATGGTTTTTATGCGGTTAGCCCTGAAGGGAATGCTTGAGAAACATGATTATGAGATAGTAGGAGAAGCGGAGGATGGTGCCCAAGCGATAGAAAAATACAAGAGTTTAAAGCCTGATATCGTGACAATGGATATTACCATGCCTGTAAAGACTGGAATCGAAGCGCTGAAAGAGATTATGGCCTTGGATCCTCAGGCTAAGGTTGTTATGGTTTCGGCTATGGGGCAGGAACGTTTCGTCAAAGAGTCCATTATGAACGGTGCCAAATATTTCGTGGTGAAGCCATTTAAAGAACCGCAGGTGCTAGAAACGCTTAACAAGGTCGCGGCGTTGTAATAGAGTACAGTGAAGGAGGAGATGGGCGATGTCGGATCAGAATACTTTGGAGCCAATGCTTGATCTATATCTGTTTGAAACAGCGCAGCTACTAGAACAGTTAGAGCAAACGGTAATTGGCAGTGAAGAGTCGGGTTGCTATGGCGCCACAGAGATTAATGAAATATTTCGGGTGATGCATTCCATTAAAGGCGCGTCGGCTATGATGCTGTTTGATAACATGGCGACTCTCGCCCATTCTCTTGAAGATGTGTTTTTCTATCTTCGCGAGGCGAAACCGGAAAAGGTAGATTGTTCACAATTGTCGGATCTTATTCTCAGTGGCGCTGATTTTATTAAGAACGAGCTAGAGAAGATCCGAAACGTCGGTAGTTCCGATGGGGACGCGAGTTCTCTTATCAGCGCCATAAAAAGTTTTTTGGATGAGATGAAGACTGCTAATCTCGATTCTACAAAAGCCAAAGCCGAATCGTCCCCAGCCGAGATTAAGACTGAAGCTCCTGTAAGCAAGCAGCAGTATTATATCAGTCAGGACAAATCTGGCAGGGCCTTCGATAAACGATTTTTTTCGGCGACGATATTCTTTGAGGATAATTGCGAGATGGAGAATATTCGGGCCTATACCATTATCCCTACACTGAGGGAGACGGCCGAAGATATTTCTTACATACCGGACAATATTATGGAAGACGATTCCACGGCCGCGATTATCCGTAGAGACGGTTTCAAGCTATTTTTCGCCACAGAACGAACGTACGACGAAATCTATGAGCTTTTGGATAAAACGATTTTTCTTAAAAGCCTTGAACTGATCGAAATCAGTGAACCAGCCCCAGGCAAGATTACGCCGGTCGCTCAGATTGTTCTGGACGAGCCTGAGGTAAAGATACCGATTCCCAAAGAAAAGAACATCGCCGAAAAACGCACTAGCGAAAAAAATGCTGGTGTAGCTGCGGCAAGCAATCAGAGCATGATCAGTGTCAATGTCGCAAAACTGGACATGCTGATGGATTTGGTGGGCGAACTAGTGATTGCAGAGGCTCTAGTCACGCAAAACCCTGATCTGAAAGGGCTTTCCCTGGATAACTTCACCAAAGCGGCGCGGCAGCTAGAGAAGATAACGAGCGAGCTACAGGATACGGTAATGTCGGTTCGAATGCTGCCGCTTACGGCAACTTTTCATAAAATGCACAGGATTGTCCGCGACATGAGCAAAAAGCTTGGCAAGGAAGTCCGGCTGAACCTAGTGGGAGAAGAAACAGAGGTCGATAAAAATATTATCGAGCATGTCTCCGATCCGTTGATGCATTTAATCAGAAACTCCATTGATCATGGAATCGAGTCTGGTGAGGAGCGGGTGGCGGCAGGAAAACCGGCCGCTGGGAGTATTACGCTAGAGGCGAAGAACGATGGCAGTGACGTCGTAATCGTCATTAAGGATGATGGCAAGGGTTTGAATAAAGACAAGATATTGAAGCGCGCTAGGGAGAATGACCTCATTCACAAGCCTGAGAATGAATTGACCGACAAGGAAATCTTTTCTTTCATTTTCTCACCAGGATTTTCCACGAAGGATAAGGTGACGGAGTTTTCTGGCCGCGGCGTGGGAATGGATGTAGTAACCAAAAATATCAACAGTATTGGCGGGGCGGTGCTGATTGACAGCTCTCCTGGCGCCGGAACGACTATCTCGCTGCGGATTCCCCTCACTCTGGCGATTATTGACGGTATGACGATAGGTGTGGGAAACGCCCGTTACACGATTCCGATCGCTGTGATAAAAGAATCGTTCAGACCCAAAGAACAGGAAATTATCATTGATCCTGACGGCAACGAAATGATAATGGTTCGCGGCGAATGCTATCCGATTCTGCGTATCAGTCGGGTTTTTAAGGTGGATCAGGCTGTCACGCGTATTTCGGAGGGCATCATTATTATGGTGGAAAATGAGAACAAAGCGACTTGCCTGTTTGCGGACGAACTGATCGGCGAGCAGCAGGTGGTTGTAAAAGCGTTGCCGACCTATATCAAAAATATTAGGCAAGTGGAAGGTTTGGCGGGATGCACTCTCCTGGGAGATGGTGGCATCAGCCTAATACTTGATATTGGCGGGTTGATGAATCGAAAATACGCCGAGTAGGCGGTAAAGCAAGTTCGCCAAGTATTTCTTAATGACAGTAAATTCGGAAAATAGTGGTATCGTCTGGCACTAGCTAAAAAGGCGAGCAAGAGCGGTTAAAAGTGATGGGATGAATATGGGAGGAGTGCTTGTGTCCGAAAAAGTGGAAATGGAGTTAGAATGCGAGGAAGATACCCAGAAGGACAAATTTTTGACATTTCCTATGGGGGCAGAAGTTTATGGCTTGGAAATCAAGTTTGTTACGGAGATCATTGGACTGCAGCCTATTACTAAGGTACCGGACTTGCCGGAATACGTAAAAGGCATTATCAACCTCAGGGGAAAGATCATTCCGGTTATTGATGTACGGCTTCGGTTTAAGAAACCCGCGATGGAGTATAATGATCGGACATGCATTGTCGTAGTTGATATCAGCGGGATTGCCGTCGGCCTTATTGTCGATACTGTCGCCGAAGTATTGACAATCGGCGAGTCGGATATTGTTCCACCACCGGAATTGAATCATGGGAGTTATCAGCAGCGATTTACAAAGGCGATCGGTAAGGTGAGCGGCGCAGTGATACTGATTCTGGATTGTGACAGATTGCTCGGCGATGATGCGATGCCGAAGATCGATTAATCAAGATGCAGCGAAACATTGTCTTAGGTCAACTCAATGAAGTAGGAGGAGTACTAAATGTTTTGGTACAAAGATCTGAATATCAGCAAAAAATTAATTCTCGGCTTCGTTCTCGTCAGCCTGATTACCGGGTTTGTGGGACTTTTTGGTATCTATAATCTACGCCATATCACTGCGGAGGACAAAGTACTTTACGAAAAATTCACGGTGCCTGTCGGGGAACTAGTGGATATGACGGAGCAGTACTGGGTTGTCCGAGTGGAGTTTAGAAATATGCTGTTGGAGAAAGACCCCAGCAAGCGAGGTTCATCGGCGGCTAAGATCAAGGAAGCCATGCAGAAACTGAAAGCTTTACTGCAGAACGTCGAACAAACCACTTATACTGATGAGGGCCGCAGGATAATTACTGCGTTTCGGGCTGCTATCGGTGAATATGAAGCTTATCTGGACAAGTTGATCGCTCTAGCTCAGGCGAACCAATTGGATGCGGCAACGCAGCTTATGGAAGCTGATGGACCTAGGATTAATAAAGCGATGGATGAAGGCTTGAGTGGACTTCAGACCCTCAAGATTACACTAGCCAAACAAAAGGCCGAAGCGAACCAGGAAACCGCTGACAAGGACACAATCGCTGTTGCCGTAATTATAGCGATCGCGATTGCTCTGGCGATATTCCTGGGACTGATGATATCGCGTATCATCAGCAGGCCGATTGGCAAGTTAGTCGAGGCGGCGGATAAGCTTGCCGTAGGCGATGTGAATGTTACTGTTACTGCCACATCAAAAGACGAAATAGGAACTCTGATGCACTCTTTTGCCAGAATGATCGAAAGCATTCACGAGCAGGCGCTTGTCGCCGAGAAGATCGCTGCTGGCGATATGACCGCTCAGGTAAAAATAAAATCGGAGAATGATCTGCTAGGAAAAAACTTACATAAATGCATTAATAATATTAATCAGATGGTTACAGATGTCAATATGCTGGCTTCGGCAGCCGTGGCAGGCCAACTGGCAACCCGGGCCGACGCGGCAAAACATGGCGGTGAGTTCCGGAAAATAGTCGAGGGGATTAATTCTACTCTAGACGCTATTGTTAGGCCGCTCCAGGAAACGACGGAAGTTTTGAAGGAAATGTCAGTCGGCAATCTCCATGTCGCCGTTAAAGGCGATTATAAAGGAGATTATACCATTATCAAGGATGCTCTCAATGGCACTATCGACTCTCTTCTGGGATATATAAGTGAAATATCACAAGTTTTGAGCGAAATGGCCAGGGGCAATATGAATGTCGATATTACCAGAGATTATCGGGGCGATTTTGTCGAAATCAAAAATGCGCTCAACCAAATTATCATTTCCCTAAATGAAATTCTGGGAAATATTAATGAAGCCTCGGAACAAGTGGCGTCGGGAGCTCAACAGATTGCTGAATCCGGCGAGGTTTTATCGCAAGGGTCTACTGAGCAAGCTAGCTCGATCGAAGAAATCACGGTTTCCATGGAGCAAGTTGCCGCCCAAACGAAAGAAAATGCGATGAACGCTAGTGAGGCCAACGAACTGGCCACTGTCGCTAAGGATAATGCGGTTCAAGGAAATCGACAAATGCAAGAAATGGTTCACGCCATGGCCGAGATCAATGAATCTTCCGCCAGTATTTCTAAAATCATCAAAGTAATAGAAGAGATTGCTTTCCAGACCAATATACTGGCGCTCAACGCTGCTGTTGAAGCCGCTAGGGCCGGTCAGCACGGCAAAGGCTTCGCCGTGGTGGCGGAGGAAGTTCGGAATCTGGCTGCTCGCAGCGCCAATGCCGCGAAGGAAACGACTGCAATGATCGAAGGCTCGATCAAAAAAGTCGATATCGGAACAACGATTGCCAATGAAACGGCTGAAGCCCTCAATGGCATCGTGGATGGGGTGGCAAAAGCGGCCACGCTGGTTGGCGATATTGCGGCAGCTTCAAACGAACAGGCTACGGCGATTGCCCAAATCAATCAGGCGATCACCCAAGTTTCCCAAGTGGTGCAGACCAATTCAGCCACGGCAGAGGAAAGCGCCTCGGCCAGCGAAGAACTGGCAAGCCAGGCTGATCTGCTGAAAAAGAATATAGCTAAGTTTACTTTAAAGCAGTCTTTCGCAAGATTTTCAGATATGGGAAATTTGAATACGGATATGTTGCGGACCATTGAAACGATGATGAGGAATAAAAAAGAAAGTCACAGGCAAGGGGAACGGATCGGTAAATACGAGCCTGAGTTGGCGGCAAAGGGGAAAATCATCCTTGACGACAGCGAATTCGGTAAGTACTAGTAGGTGGGGTCAGAACAATGAGGCTAACGTTGAAGGGAGACGAATAACGAATGAATTGGTTTCAGAATCTCAAAATCGCTAAAAAGCTGATTGTCGCTTTTCTCGGCGTAGCCCTAGTGGCTGGCGTCGTCGGGGCGGTCGGCATAAATAATCTTTATAGATTGGCTGAGGAAGATACCAGTCTGTTCGAGAATTATACTGTGCCCATCGAGCTAATCGGGAGTATGTCCGATGCCTATCAAAGAAGCCGCATCAATATAAGGGATCTAGTGTTAGATAGGGACCCCGCCCATCAGGCGGAAAACGTAAAGAAAACAGCCGAACGCATCGCCGAAATGAAGGGGGCGACAGCCAGGCTGGCCAATGCCATGAGCAGCGAGGAAGACAAGAAGCTTTACAAAACAATAGCAACTGCTGTTCCCGAATACGAGGCATATAGTAAGAGACTCATTAGTTTGATTCAGTCGGGTCAGTACGAGCAGGTCAGTCAGCTGATGGCGACCGAGGGGATCCGCTATGCTGATACTTTCCGAGACTCGCTCGGTAAAATTACCGAGCTGAAAATTCAGCAAGCCCAGCAAAAAGCGGCTAAAAATAAGCAAGACGCTAACGCAGCTATCACCATAATGATTGCTTTCGTTATCGCTGGAATTACCTTGGCGATGGTGCTCGGTATCTACATAGCTCGGGCGATTTCTCGGCCAGTGAACAAGCTGCTTCAGGTAGCCGATAAGATTGCCGAGGGGGATTTGAACGTCGAGGTGGAGGTCAAGACCAAGGATGAAATCGGTGAATTGTCCCAGGCTTTCAATGTGATGGCCAACAATGTAAACAAGACGATGTTTAATATTAATTCGGCTGCGGAGCAAGTGGCTGCAGGCGCTCAGCAGATTGCCGCCTCGGGCGAGGCACTCTCGCAGGGATCGACCGAGCAGGCCAGTTCTATTGAAGAAATTACGGCATCGATGGAGCAGGTGGCGGTTCAGACGAAAGAGAACGCCATGAATGCTAGTCAGGCCAATGAATTGGCCACTGTCGCCAAAGACAACGCGATCCAGGGGAATCATCAAATGAAGGAAATGGTCCAAGCCATGGCTGAGATCAACGAATCCTCAACTAATATTAACAAGATCATCAAAGTTATCGACGAGATTGCTTTCCAGACCAATATCCTGGCCCTCAATGCTGCGGTGGAAGCCGCCCGGGCGGGACAGCACGGCAAAGGCTTCGCCGTGGTCGCCGAGGAGGTTCGCAATCTCGCCGCCCGCAGCGCCAATGCCGCCAAGGAAACAACAGCCATGATTGAAGGCTCCATTAAAAAGGTAGATGCCGGTACAAAAATTGCCAATGAAACGGCAGAAGCTTTGAATGGTATCGTAGACGGGGTAGCGAAAGCCGCCACGCTAGTCAGTGATATCGCCGCCGCTTCCAATGAACAGGCTACAGCCATATCCCAGGTAAATCAGGCGATTGCCCAAGTCTCTCAAGTGGTGCAGACCAACTCGGCCACAGCAGAGGAAAGCGCATCTGCTAGTGAGGAATTGGCCGGTCAGGCTGAGATGATGAAAGACAATGTCGCTAAATTTAAACTCAAGTCCACAGGCTTTAATTCACTAGGGGATGATGGCTTGAACCCTGACGTATTGCGGGCGCTAGAGGACATGATGGATAAAAAGCGGCAAAAACAGTCTAAGTCTGAACCTACGCTGGCTCAGACAAAAGCCAGAATCGTTTTAGATGACAACGAATTTGGTAAGTATTAACAAATGGATGCCGGAGTGTGTTGATGCGTTAAAACGCTTGGGAGGGGAAAAGTCATGACTGAAGAATTTGCAGCAGAGCTGGAAGCGGAAGATACCCAGAAAGACAAATATCTTACTTTTTCCTTGGGCGCTGAGGCCTATGGCATCGAGATTCAGTATGTCACAGAGATTGTCGGCATGCAGACCATCACTGGACTGCCTGATCTGCCGGATTATGCCAAGGGGATCATCAACCTCAGGGGGAACATCATCCCGGTTATCGACATGCGATTGCGGTTTAAAAAATCTTCTGTCGAAATTAATGACCGAACTTGCGTGATTATAGTGGATATCAAAGGAATTGCCGTAGGCTTGCTTGTCGACACGGTGGCCGAGGTCCTAAATATCGCTGAAGCAGATATTGTACCGCCGCCGCAACTGAACAATGGCTATCAGCAGCGGTTTATCAAGGCCATCGGCAAGGTGGGCGATGCCGCCAAACTGATTCTTGATTGTGACCGTATTCTGACAGCTGATGAGGTAAACAACCTAAGTGACTTGAACGATAAATAGAGGAGGGCGATGAATATGCAATGGTTTTACGACAAGAAAATTGGGACAAAACTTATTATCGCTTTCGTTGTTGTTGCCGTTATGGCGGGCATTGTTGGGGCGGTTGGCGTAATCAATCTTTATAAACTGGCTGAAGAAGATACGAGTCTTTTTGAAAATTATACGGTGCCGCTGGAGGAAATAGCGAATGTAAAAGAGGCTTATCAAAGAAGCCGCGTGAATATAAGAGATGTGGTACTGGATAGAGAACCTAGCCATCAGGCGGATAATATAAAAAAGGCGGGGGAGCGCATCGCTGAGATGAAGGGGGAGACAGCCAAGGTGGCCAGAACCCTAGTCAGCGATGAAGGTGGGCGACTACACAAGACGATTGAGACCGCCATTCCCGGATATGAAGCGTATACTAAAAAGCTGTTTGGGATCATTCAGAATGGCCAATATGACCAAGCCAATCAATTGATGGCGACTGAGGGCGCCCGGTATGCTGATCTTTTTCGGGACACACTTGATAAGCTGACGGATAGCAAAGTCGAGTTGGCCAAAGAAAAAGCAGCAAAGAATAGGCAAGACGCTAATAGGACGATCACCATTATGATTATTGTTGTCCTTGCTGCAATGCTGGCGGGTATCGGTCTAGGTATATTCATTGCCCGGATCATTAGTAATCCGGTGAAGAACCTTATGGCAGCAGCGAATAAGCTGGCGCTTGGCGATGTCAACGTTAGCGTTACTGCTACTAGCAAAGATGAGATCGGAGCTTTGGTGCAGTCTTTTGAAAAAATGGTCGAAAGCATTCGGGAGCAGGCGCTGGCCGTGGAACGGATCGCCGCTGGCGATCTTACGGTAGATGTCAAGGTGAGGTCGGAACAAGACCTTCTGGGCCAGAAGCTTAGCGAGATGGTCGAAAAAACGAACGAAGTGCTCAATACAATCCAGACGGCATCCGAACAGGTGGCCGCAGGTTCCCAGCAAATTGCCGCCTCTGGTGAGGCGCTGTCTCAGGGTTCTACCGAGCAGGCTAGTTCCATCGAAGAGATTACTGCCTCCATGGAGCAGGTGGCCGCCCAGACAAGGGAGAATGCTATTAATGCTAACCAGGCCAATGAACTGGCTACTGCAGCCAAGGACAAGGCACAAGAAGGCAATGATCAGATGCGAGAGATGGTTCAAGCCATGGTCGAGATCAATGACTCTTCTGCTAATATTTCCAAAATTATTAAAGTGATTGACGAGATCGCCTTTCAAACAAATATTCTTGCTCTCAACGCAGCAGTGGAGGCCGCTCGGGCTGGCCAGCATGGCAAAGGTTTTGCCGTTGTGGCCGAAGAAGTAAGGAACCTTGCCGCTCGTAGCGCTAACGCGGCCAAGGAAACCACCGCGATGATTGAGGGATCCATCAAAAAAGTCGAGGCAGGCAGCAAAATTGCTGATCATACTGCAGAAGCGCTGGATTCCATTGTTGATGGCATCACAAAAGCGGCTGTACTTGTCGGTGATATTGCCGCCGCATCTAATGAGCAGGCTACAGCTATTTCGCAGGTAAATCAAGCCATCAACCAGGTATCTCAGGTTGTACAGACCAATTCTTCCACAGCGGAGGAAAGCGCTTCAGCCAGCGAGGAATTGTCCGGCCAGGCCGAAGTACTAAGAGAAAATGTGCGTAAATTCAAGCTCAAGCGAACCCATCGCCTAGTAAGCGGCGGCGATGGGATGAGTGACGAGGTTTTACGGGCGATTGAAATGGTGATGGAAAAGACGAGAGCAAATCAGGCCAAGACCGAAAATGGGAGCGGACTACGAGGGTTAACCCTGGCTCAGGCTAATGGAAAAATTGTGCTGGATGACAGCGAATTCGGAAAGTACTAGGTGGCGGATGACTGATGGAACAAATAACTACACAGGAATTTAATGATCTTGTCCAATTTATTAAGAAAAATTACGGCATTAATCTGTCACAAAAGCGGACCCTGGTAGTGGGCCGATTGCACAATTATATCACCCAGAGCGGTTTTGATAGCTTTTCTGAGTACTTTCAGCATGTGGTCCGTGATTCGACTGGTAAGATGGGGATCACCCTTGTCAACAAACTGACAACTAACCATACTTATTTCTTGCGGGAACCAAAGCACTTTGAGTTTTTGGAGCAAACAGTACTTCCCCATTTCGCCAAGACGGAGGGTCAAACCAAAGACCTCCGTCTGTGGAGCGCCGGTTGTTCAACAGGAGAAGAACCGTATACTCTAGCTATGGTTATTGACACCTACTTTGGCGCTGAAAAGTGGCGTTGGGACACGAAGATTTTGGCTACCGACATATCGACCGCCGTCTTGGAAAGGGCTGGGCAGGGAGTATATCCCAGAAGTCAGATGGATACTCTGTCAGGCAACTGGCAGAAGAAATATTTTCGTAATATAGATGATGAGTCATGTGTTATCAATGAGAAGATCCGGCAGGAAGTCATATTCCGCCGGTTCAATCTTATGAATGAAGTATTTCCCTTCAAAAAAAAGTTTCATATCATTTTTTGTCGCAATGTTATGATTTATTTTGACGCTAAGACAAGACGGGATCTTATCAATCGGTTTTACGAGCATACGGAACCAGGAGGATATTTGTTTATTGGCCATTCCGAATCCGTCAACCGCCAGGAGAGCAAGTACGAATTTATAGCCCCTGCCGTCTACAGAAAGGAATAAAATATGAGCACTGCTAAAAGACGGATCAAGGTGCTAGTGGTTGATGATTCCATTGTATTTCGGGAAACTTTGGCCAGGAAAATAGCCTCCGATCCATTTATTGAAGTCGTGGCGACCGCGTCCGACCCCTATATGGCTAGAGATAAAATACTTGAGTTTCAGCCTGATGTGATGACACTGGATGTTGAGATGCCAAGGATGAATGGTATTGAATTCTTGCGTAAGCTCATACCGCAGTATCCTATTCCGGTGGTTGTTGTCAGTGCGACCAGCGAGAATATCTTTGATGCACTTAATGCGGGGGCTGTGGATTTTGTTACGAAGCCGGATACAAAGTCATTTAATCAGGAAGTATTCGTTCGTGAGTTGATTATTAAGATCAAGATTGCATCGACCGCTAAGGTCGAACAGCCGAAAAGGGAACTCGGTGGCGATCTGCCTGTCTCCGGCGGTGTTGAGCGGGGCGGCCGCGAAAGAATCATCGCTATCGGCGCATCTACAGGCGGTACGGAGGCAATCTATGAAGTTTTGCGGGCTTTGCCGCGGGAAGTGCCTGGCATTGTTATAGTTCAACACATGCCGCCTGTTTTTACTGCCATGTATGCTAAGCGACTGAACGGATCCTGCTGCATCGAAGTAAAAGAAGCGCAAACAGGCGATGCTGTCGTGCCAGGAAGAGCGTTGTTGGCGCCAGGCGGCTATCATATGCGTCTTGACCGCAAGGGCGGCAAATATGTTGTGGAAGTTTTTAAGGGCGATAATGTAAATGGACATTGCCCGTCAGTAGATGTTCTGTTCAATTCGGTGGCGGACAAAGCCGGATCGGCGGGACTTGGCGTTATTTTGACTGGTATGGGTTACGATGGGGCCAAGGGATTATTAAAAATGAAGCAAGCAGGTGCGATTACCTTCGGACAGGATCAACAATCTTGCATTGTTTATGGAATGCCTAAAGTTGCCTATGAGATAGGAGCTGTGGAGAGACAAGCGCCGCTAGCCAATATTCCGCGGCTTATTTGCTCAGCAATTAATAGACGGTAATAGAGGCGACGAAGGCTTAAAGCTTTAGTGCAGGTGATGATGATGGATAAACGATTGATGGCTCAGTTATTGACTTCCATCGGAGATGGAGTCATCGCCGTCGACTCGGCGGAGAAAATCATATTTATGAATGAGGCTGCCGAGCGGATTACTGGTTGGGAAAGCGCCAAAGCGCATGGGCAGCCCTTCGATGTTGTATTCAATTTATATCATGCCCAAACCAAGAAGCGACTGGCTAGTCCTGTCGCCGAGGTTCGGCAAAGCGGCCTTGCCACCGGTCTTCACGATCAGACCGTTCTGATTACCAAGGATGGGGCGATGAAATACTTGTCGGCAAGTTGTGCGCCTATCGGTCCTCAAGGCAAGTATTTTTCTGGCGTGGTGGTCGTTTTCCGCGATATCTCCCGCTACAAGGTGATGGAGAAAACAATCGAGAATGAAAAAAACAATCTACGGACAATACTCAATTCCGCTCCAGTGGGAATGTATATTGTTGATGAGTCTAGAGCGATAAGGCAGATCAATGGCGCTGCCCTTAAACTTCTGGGCAGGAATCTTGGCGAGGTTATCGGACGTACTTTCGGCGACGCCTTTTGCTGCAGAAATAGTCTGGAGAAGGAAAAAGGTTGCGGCTATAGCGACTCATGCCAGTACTGCGAATTTCAGCGGGCTGTGTCGCTCGCTTTTGAAGGTTTGGCAGTATCCGGCATTGAGTGCAGCAAAACAATTGTGCATAATGGTAGAGAGGTGCTGTTCTGGTTTCGAGCTAGTGCATCTCCGATCGTTGTTGATGGGAAACCCATGGTAATGGTTGCTCTTGTTGATATTACCGACCAAAAACAGAAGGAAAGTTCCATCATCAAAACCAGGGATTATTACCTGCGTATTTTCGAAAGCTTCCCAACAATTATCTGGAGAATCAATATAACAGGTGAAATGGAATCCATCAACGAAACATGGCAGACTTTGACCGGTCAGACTATTAGTCAAGCGGCAGGGCATGGTTGGCTAGAGCGGGTTCATCCTGAAGATCGAAGAAAATGCTTTGATCCAAATTACAGCAGAATTAATGAGAAAGGCTTGTTTGAAGGCGAGATTCGAGTATTGGACTTGAGCGGGCAATATCGCTGGCTGTATTGTGTTCATAAGTTGTACTCCAATATGACCGGTATTGCCGAAGGGTATATCGGTATGGGGATTGACATTACCGACAGGAAAATCGCTGAAGAACAGCTCAAGGGAGCCAGGGATAAAGCCGAGGCGGTCAATAAGGCCAAAAGCGAGTTTCTCGCCAATATGAGCCATGAAATTAGGACTCCCATCAATGGAATTATGGGTATGATTGATTTAACACTCTTGACGGGGCTAAACACCGAGCAGAAGGAGAATCTGGCGACAGCCAAGTCTTGCGCCCGATCCTTATTAGGCATTATTAACGATATTCTTGATTTCTCCAAAATGGAGGCAGGAAAACTTTTGTTGCAGAGCCATAATTTCAAGCTGAGAACACTGTTGGATGAGGTGATCAAAGCCCACTCGCATCGAGCTAAGAGAAAGGGGCTTGACCTGGACTACACTTTTTCCACCGCTATTCCAGAGATCTTGAGCGGCGATTCTAACAGGCTGCGCCAAGTACTAAACAATTTGATCGACAATGCGATAAAATTCACTGAACATGGCGGAGTAGCTCTGGCCATTAAAGCCAGCGAGACGGGAAAGGGCTCAGTCGAAATCGTTTTTGTCGTCAGGGATACGGGTATTGGGATTGCGCCGCATGAGATGGACAAGTTGTTTAAGACTTTCAGCCAGGTGGATGGATCTACTACTAGACGCTACGGCGGAACCGGATTGGGCCTGGTTATTTCCAAGCAACTCGTTGAAATGATGGGTGGGAAGATGTGGGTAGAGAGTGAGAAAGACCTGGGAAGTACTTTTTACTTCACAATTCCGTTTCAGGTTGGCAGGGAGTTACCGGACAGCCAACAGAAAAAAAGAAATGCGGCCACAGCCAAATCGCCAATGAATTTGTTGTTGGTCGAGGATGATCCCCTCAACAGGATTGTGATTCAAAGACAGTTAATAACGGCAGGCCACGCCGTTGATTTAGCTGAAAATGGCGCCGTGGCGCTAGAACTTTGGCGAAAGAAAAAATACGATGCCATTCTGATGGATATTCAAATGCCTGAAATGGATGGAATAGAGGCGACGAAAAAGATAAGGGAAGCCGAGGCTGATACAAAAGCGCATATACCCATCCTGGCTCTTACCGCCCATGCGCTTGTCGGAGACAGGGAAAGGTTTCTGGCGGCAGGAATGGACGAATATATGGCGAAACCGGTGCAAATGGAGGATCTGTCAGAAATGCTAGAATCGTTTTCACCGCGTAAACAAAGTTACCGGCTGGCCACTAGCGGCAGCGTTCAACTTAATGAAAGTGGTGATATTGTCATCGCCCCTAGCACCACAAACTCTCTCTCAGCAGACCTTCCTGTTCTGGTCGATATTGAGTCTTTAGTAGCCAGCATTGCCGACGAAGTCCCCTCCGACATGGAACTGATTGAAGGAATTGCCCATAAGATTAAGGGCTTGGCAAACAAAATTGGTTCCGATGAAATGAAAAGTGTCGCTTTTAAAGCGGAGCTGGCCGCGAGACGGGGAAATCAGGAAGAAGCTCTGGAACATATCTGCCACATCAGGAGGATGAGTGAAGCCTTTAAGAAAAACGGGTTTATTTCATAGAAGGAGGCGGGGAAAATGAGAATATTGATAGCCGAAGATGACATGATCAGCAGAAAGTTTCTTTTTAAATTCATGTCTCAATATGGGGAATGTGATTTGACCGTAGACGGGCTGGAGGCTGTCGACGCATTCCTGATGGCGCTGAAAGAAAACAAGTGTTATGATTTAATCTGTCTGGACATCATGATGCCCAAGGTAGACGGGGTAAAGGTACTGAAAACCATCAGAGACCTGGAAAATGAAAATGGCATTGCTCCGGAAAATAGAGCCAAGGTGATTATGACAACGGCTCTGGGAGAGACATCCTATGTTCAGCAGGCTTTCGATATTGGCTGTGAGGCTTATGCGTCGAAGCCTATCGATGTCGAAAAACTGGTAAAAGTTATGGAAAAACTGGGGCTGATTGGTCAGCCCACTTGAGTAGACTGTTATGCTGTGTCAATTTTGTTATAAGCAGCGACAGCCGTTCTGAGTTTGTTTAATTGGTATTTCAGGGGGATAATTATGCTTCGTTTGACAGTGGATCAGCTTCAACCCGGGATGGTGACTGCCCGAAATATTTTCAGCGCGAACGGAAAGCTCTTGCTGGCGCAGAATATTATACTGGACGAACCGATGATTTCCAGGTTGGAGACCATGGGTATCGATTCGGTTTTCGTCAATCATCCATTCTTGGAGATTGAGCCGCAAGAGATCATTAACGAGGCGACTCGGATAGAGACCATCAAATTGACTCACCGAGCCTTTGAACATTTTGAAAAAAAGCAAACTCTCAATTTAATGGGGATACACCAGGTGATGCGTAAGGTCATTGAAGATGTCCTGGAAAATCGCTATGCTCTGGTACATCTTACTGATATCCGGATTCACGGCGATTACACTTTTGGCCATGCTATCAATGTTTGTCTGCTCTCGGTAATGATGGGGGTAAAGATGCAACTTGGCCAGCAGGAACTGTATGAACTGGCTATGGGAGCGATTTTGCATGATCTGGGAATGATGCTGGTTCCGGCCGATATTCGGGACAAAGACGGCCCGCTTTCGTCTGATGAACAGAAAATAGTGAAGGGGCATACGGAAGACGGGTTCAATATTCTTCGCAAGGTAGGTCCGATTCCGCTGGTGTCAGCCCATGTGGCCTATCAGCACCATGAAAGCGCCGATGGCTCGGGGTATCCACGAGGACTGTCAGGAGAAAGCATTCATCTGTACGCAAGAATTGCTGCAGTTGCCGATCTTTACGACGCCATTACTTCCGACAGGCCTTACCGCAAAGCGTTTCCGCAGCATGAAGCCTATGAAATCATGCAAGCTTCCCGCGGTTCCAGGCTTGATGCCCAGTTGGTTAGTTTTTTCTTGGAAAGCGTGGCGCTCTATCCGATGGGAGCTACTGTTCTCCTGGATACCGGCGAAATCGGCGTGGTTGTGGAGGTTTTCCCGAAATTACAGGCGCGACCACGGGTGAAGGTTATCGCTGATAAGGCCGGTCGTCCGTGGACCGGCCCGGAAAAAGTTGTTGACCTCACTAAGGATCTAATCAGGTCGATTGTCAAGGTATTATCGCCGGAAGAAATCTTTCAAGCGCGCAACATGGGAAAGCTGTCTTGAAATAGGAATACCTCGTATCTATTGGATGATGTTTTAACCAATGATACGAGGTATTTTACTTGTGGTATGAGAAGTTGGATACTTAATTAATGAGTAGCTGCTTCTAAACCTTGTTTTTTGATGATTGGTAGGGCGTCAGAAGAAGTAAGGAATTCAATCAGTTTATTTCCTTCAACGGATTGTTGTGATACAGCAGCGATCCCTGCCGAAAATATCGTGACTTTTTGAATGTCATCCGGAATGGTTCCTACAAAGTCAATACCAGGAATGGGGAGTATTTCGCTTACTTGCTGAAAGCCAATCTCAAATTCTCCGGCAGCAACTCGTGAGGCAACCCGATCCTTTACAACCATTTTGGTCTTATCTTTGATTTCGTTCCATATACCAAGACGTGGGAAGAGTTCCTTGGAAAGATATGTACCGCTTGCGCTTGCTGAGTAGCCTATTGATTTTGCATCCCGTAAGGTTTGTATAAAAGCTTCGGTGGTGCTGATATCCGGTTTAGGCGCACCTGCCGGAACACACATTCCTATTTTTGAAAGAACAAGATCTACATGGCTTCCTGAAACAACAAGTCCTTCTTCGGCTAACTTATCAAGTTCCGTACCTGCCATGATTATGACATCCGCTTTCTCTCCACGCTGAAGTCGAGCGGGAATCGCTGTTGGCGAGGATCCCATCGAAGAACCTGATATTAAGATAACTTTTTTGCCGGTCTTTTTTTCATAAATGGGGGCAAGCTCCTGTAGCGTGGAATAAAATCCACCGGAACACATAACTGTAACTTCCTTTTCGTTGCTTTTTACTGCGGGGTGGTCAGCGGTTTGAGCAAAAGCTGTTCCGCCCAGAGAAGATACCACTACTAGCATAAATGACAAGACCTTAATTAGCTTTAACTTCATAGAAAATCCTCCTTATAATTTGTATAGTTCCGTTTCAGTAACCAGAATATATAGATTACTCAGATTTTATCTTACAACTATTGCAAATTAATATGAAATATATTTTTTATATGGATGTCCATATAATTATTTGATATAGAGGGGGTTATGTTAGGGGAGACTCTTAGCGGTGCGTGGAAATTTGTTTTTATCCTGTCATTAGATAGCAGGTAAAGACAGGAAAGATGATTCGGACAGGTATACTATATTATACATGGAGGAGTTCTATGGATTGGCTTAATGCAATGAACAAGGCGATAGAATATCTGGAAGAGAATATTACGGAAAAGCTTGATATTGCAAAGGTAGCGAAGATTGCATTATCGTCCCCGTTTCACTTTCAGCGGATGTACCATATGATGACTGGAATTACAATAGCAGAATACGTCCGAAGAAGAAGACTGACACTTGCTGCGCAGGATATTATATCTGGTGAGAAAATTATTAATGTGGCTTATAAATACGGATATGAAACACCGGAAGCATTTACAAAAGCTTTCGGAAAAATGCATGGGATGACTCCTTCTGCTGCACGGGAACCGGGGCGAAATCTTAAGGCATATCCTAAACTCTCATTCCATATTTCAATAAAAGGAGATAAAGATATGGAGTATAAAATTGTTGATAAGGAAAGCTTTACGGTAGTAGGTAAACAAAAAAAGATAACGATGGTTGATGGAGAAAATTTTAAACAGGTACCGCAATTTTGGGGTGAATGTATGAATGATGGAACCTACGATTGGATTTGCAATAAAGCCGGGAAACTTGGTATCTTAGGTGTGTGTAAGGATTTTGAAGAAGATAAGTTTAACTATATGATAGCCGTTGAGGGCGTGAACGAAGACCTGCCTCAGGGCTATATTTCAGCTAAGATACCAGCAACAACGTGGGCAGTATTTGAATCAGTTGGAGCATTACCTGATGCGATACAGGAGCTGACTCGACGGATATTTACAGAGTGGCTGCCAGCGACTGGGTATCAGTATGCTTGTGCCCCCGAGATTGAGGTTTATCCTAAAGGCGATACAACTTCTCCCGAGTATCGGTGTGAGATTTGGGTTCCTATCAAAAAGTGAAAGTTATAGAAGTGAAAATAAGAGCAAGAAGTGTTTTTTGAATTTGAGAATACTTCTTGCTCATTTGCGATTTGAACTTGTTTTTATAACATTACAATACTGTTTTCTGGAAGGCGTATGGGACAAGAAAGCTGTTTTTTATAGGAGATATTCTATTTTCTTGACAGCCAGAAAAAGGTGTTTTATAATATCTTTAATTCAAGATATTATAAATTGCGATAGGTGATACAGTGGAAAATGACGCCATGCCAATTAATCGACAAGCCATGCGACTTTATATTGCATTAACTAGAACCTACAAGAAGTTGCTTGATCGGGATTTGCAAAATATTCGTGGCTATGGACTTAATGCGACGGAATTTGGAGTATTGGAATTTCTCTATAATAAAGGAAGTCATCCGTTGCAGCAAATCGGAAATCACATTCTTATTACGAGCGGTACAATTACCTATGTGATTGATAAGTTAGAAAAGAAAGGCTTGATTACTAGGCGGTCTTGTGAGAAAGATCGACGCATCATTTATGCGGAACTCACAGAGGCTGGTCGGAATAAGATGTCTGAAATTCTACCGATTCATTATGCAACTTTTGATGAAGCCTTTGAAGGTCTTACTCCTATTGAAATGGAACAGACAATAGATTTATTAAAAAAAATAAGCTTTTATTCTAAGGAATAAAAGAAATTTTTTTACTTTAAAATCTTTAAATTAAGATTCTTTGATTGAAAGCATAATAAACATATCATGAAAAAATAGTTTAATAACGAGAATTACTGTTGCTTTAAAATAAGGAGGGAAATACTATGGTAAAGAAATATCCTGCAGCTAAGCATGGAAGAGCAGACCACGGTTGGTTAAGAAGCCTGTTTCACTTTTCCTTTGCGGAATACTATAATCCAGAGCGTCTGGATTTTGGCGTTTTACGGGTCGTGAATGATGATTTAGTGGAACCAAATACTGGTTTTGAGATGCATCCTCACCGTGACATGGAAATTGTGTCTTATGTTATCGATGGCGAATTAACACACGGTGACAGCATGGGGAATCAGAATACCATTTCCCGCGGACACATTCAGTATATGAGTGCTGGCACTGGCGTTTTTCATAGTGAGCATAATTTAGGCTTAAAGACAGCTCGATTCTTGCAGATTTGGATAAAGCCTAGTCAAATAGGGCTGAAACCGCAGTATGGCGACCATCGATATGAGTGGGATTTAAGAAAAAATAAATTATTGCATCTAGTGTCATCGCCAGAGGGGGGGGCCCCAGTCCAGTTAAACGCAGATGCCAACTTCTATGCTTTAGAGCTTGATAGCGGATTGAAAATGGAGTTTACGGTGAAACCCGATCGACAAGCCTATGTCGTTCAGATTGAAGGAAGTTCTGATATTAATGGGATAGAATTAAATGCAAAAGATGCTCTCGAAAGTGTGGGAGAGTCTTTGCAAATCAAAGCATTGGAAACAATGCACCTATTAATCATCGAAATGAAAAAAGCGTAAGCCAACTTGCCCCATTATTGTTTTTTCTAAAAGACTGAGGTTTGTCCTACGCTGATAGGTACGAGATTTGTGTAAGCAAATAGAAAAATGAGGGATAGGGAGCGTATTTCATCAAATTTGAAATACAATCCCTATCCCTTTGCTTTTTAGGGGAGATAAACTCATTTATCAGTTAGCTTTTCTTGATAATTATGCTTTTTATGTTCAATAAAAGCCAGTTGTTGTTCAATTTCACTTTTTTTGGCTAAAAGAAGTTCCTCTTGTTTCAAAACAATTGAATAACGCTCTTTAAGTTCAATTTGGTTTTCATTAGAAAGGTCTATATAATGACGGATTAGATCGATTCCCATTCCTGTGCTTCGCATACATTGGATCATTCGCAATCGCATAATTTGATCATCGGAGAATAAACGAATATTATTCTTATCTCGAGCTATATCTTGGAGTAATCCGATATCCTCATAATAACGTATGGTAGGTTTAGATAAGTTTGTTATTTTAGAAACTTCATTAATTGTATATTTGGGTTCAGATCCATAAATAAAATTTCCCATAAAAAATCTCCTACATTTTCTTGACTTAAAGTTACTTGAATGTATTAAAGTGAGTGTAACACAGAGAAATACGAAAATCAATTTTGGAGGTAAAGAAATGGATAATAATAAAAAAATGAACCGAATTGATAAAATTTACATTAATGGAGAATTTGTAAGACCTAAAGGGACAGACTCAATGGATATTATAAATCCTTCAACAAAAGAAATCATTGGACGTGTCACATTAGGAAATGAATTGGATGCACAAAAAGCCATTGCAGTCGCTAAAGAGACATTTAAGACATTCTCAAAAACTACGATAGAAGAGAGAAGTGAAATGCTTAAAAGTCTTCATGCTGCTGTAATGTCGAGAGCGGATGAATTAACTCAAGCATGCGTAGAAGAGTATGGCGCTGCAATACAGGCAGCTGAAGGTCGCACGAAACTTACTGCTAATAGTTTTCTATGGGCTAAGGAAGTGTTAGAAGAATTTGAGTTTACGAAGTACATTGGTAAAGCCAAGGTTGTCCTTGAACCTTTAGGCGTAATTGCTTTGATCACACCTTGGAATGCAAACAATTCTCAGATTGCTATAAAATTAGCAGCAGCTATTTCGGCAGGATGCACCGTAGTTATAAAACCCAGTGAATATTGCGCAATACAGACACAAATTCTAGCGGAATGCTTTCATGGAGCTGGAATACCAGCAGGCGTAATTAATATGGTACATGGTCTAGGCGGCTCAGTTGGGGCTGAATTAACGCATAATCCAGATGTTGCAATGATTTCTTTTACTGGCTCTAGTAAAACCGCTAAGATAATTCATCATGGTGCTGTTGATACCATGAAAAGAGTTGTTCTCGAATTAGGGGGTAAATCCCCTAATATAATTCTTGATGATGCTGATTTTACCAAAGCTATTCCACGTGCAGTTAGGAGTTGTTTTGGAAATAATGGACAGATGTGTATTGCAGGAAGCCGTCTATTAGTTCCAGAACACCGTCTTAATGAAGTTAAAGAACTTATTAAAATGGCTGTTGAAAATATAAAAGTAGGCTATCCCTGGGAAGAGGATACGTTTATCGGCCCTATGATAAATGAAAATCACTATAATAACGTTCAAAAATACGTAAAGATTGGTATAGAAGAAGGTGCAGAATTAGTCGTTGGCGGGGAAGGGCATCCAGAAGGACTGGATAATGGTAATTTTGTAAAGCCAACGGTTTTTGCAAATGTAACTCGGGATATGACAATTGCTAAGGAAGAAATATTTGGCCCCGTTTTGTCTATCTTAACCTATAGAACCGAAGACGAGGCTGTAGAAATTGCAAATGATACAGAGTATGGCTTAGGCGCATATATAAGTTCTTCTAACATAGAAAAAGCAAATCAGATTGCATCTAAAATAGTTGCAGGAACAATTTATATAAATGATGTCATGCTTGAAATGAAAGCTCCTTTTGGCGGTTTTAAGCAGTCTGGAATTGGTAGAGAGTGTGGCATCTACGGACTTGAAGCGTATTTGGAACCTAAAACAATACTCGTTTCCGATTAGTATGACAGTCGTTTGGTGTGAAACAAAGGCAATATGGTTAAGTAATTGCTTATTTCGGCATTATAATTGATATGGGGAAAGGTATCAGGTATAGTTATAGAGAGTAAAGACTTGCGTTATTGTAAATTTAATTTGTTTTAGTCAAGAGTGTGGCATTAGTTTACAGGTTTTTGATGCTTATCTGTATAAATTTGATAGATTTTTTAGATTGGAGGAGTTTAATTTAAAAAAAGGAGGAGATAATCATGTCACTTTTAGAAATTTGTCAGAAATCGCTTTTGAAAAATAATTTTAACTGTGAAATCGTAGAAAATGCAGTAGAAGCAGGTAATAGCATAAGAAATCTTATGGAAGGTATTAAGCCTAAAACTGTATCATATGGTGATTCGGAAACTCTTAGAAGTACAGGAATTATTGAATACTGTAAAATTTGTAGTGATTTCAAATTCATTGATACATTTGACCATGATAAATCATTTAAAGAACAGATCGCTCTAAGAAAAGAAGCACTCTCTGTGGATTTGTTTTTAACCGGAACAAATGCAGTAACCGTTGATGGTGTTCTTGTGAATCTAGATATGATCGGCAACCGTATTGGTGGAATCATTTTCGGACCCAGAAAGGTTATTTTAACTATAGGAATAAATAAGATAGCACCGGATATTCATTCTGCTTTTAAAAGAATTCGCGAGAATGCCGCACCGAAAAATGCGGCGCGGCATCCTGAGTTAAAGACTCCCTGTGTAAGCACTGGTATCTGTATGGATTGTTCTTCGCCGACAAGAATATGTAACAACTGGTCGATAACAGAGAAGTCCTATCCTAAGGGAAGGATACATGTAATTCTTATCAATGAAGAACAGGGACTCTAGTCAGCCACACCTTGGGGGAGAAATTGGTTCTCGCGGGACGGGGGAAGTGTTGTCTAGCCCCACACTTGTTCGGCGATTTCTTTAATAAAAGCAATCTTTTTCCATTGCTGATCTTCGGTCAGAAGATTCCCCTCTTCGGTGGAAGCAAAACCGCACTGGGGACTTAGAGACAAGCAATCCAGCGGAACATACTTTGACGCTTCATGAATGCGAGCAATAATCTGTTCTTTATTTTCAAGTTCTCCTGTTTTAGAGGAAACCAAGCCAAGCACTACTTTCTTATCCGCGGAGATTGATTTTAGCGGCGAAAAATCACCAGCGCGATCCGTATCATATTCTAGGAAGAAGCCATCAACATGGCATTTGCTGAATAGTGGTTCCGCTACAGCTGTATATCCCCCGGAAGAAAACCAGGTAGATCTAAAATTGCCACGACAAATATGCATGGTAATAGTCATATCTGTCGGCTTATTTTGTATAGCCAGATTGATCATCTCTACATACTTTTCAGCAACTTTATCCAAATTGATCCCTTTTTGTGCATAGGCTGATCTTTTTTCCGGATCACAGAATTCTCCCCAGGAAGTATCATCTAACTGCAGATAACGGCAGCCTGCATCGTAGAAAGATTGAATGATTTTTTGATAGGCTATTGCAATATCAGAATATAAGGCATCCTCATTTTTATAACGTTCAATGGGGATATATTGCTCGGCTCTGATGCAAGCAATTAAATGCAGCATCGATGGTGAGGGAATTGTCAGCTTGGCTATGTGGTTTCCCGCAACTGTTTTTAAATATTGAAAATGATCAAGAAAAGGATGCGTGGTAAAGTCGACTTTATCGACAATTTCTAAGGTTGCAGCTTTTGGCTGATGGCCTTTAAAGTCTACAGACCAACGTTCAGCCTTGATTTCTTTGACTCCAGCTAAAGCTGCCAAAAAATCAAGATGCCAATATCTTCGCCGAAATTCCCCATCGGTAACAGCTTTTAGTCCCACAGCTTTTTGTTTATCGACGAGTTTTTTTATTGCTTCATCTTCAACGCGTGTAAGTTCTTCCTGAGTGATTTTATTTGCTGTAAATCCTTCTCTAGCTTCTTTTAAAGCCTGTGGGCGCAAAAAACTTCCCACTATATCATACCGAAACGGTCCTGTTGCTGTTTTGGTGGTATTTACTAATCCATGATCCATCGGGGATCCTCCTTGCTATTCATAATTTTTGTTAGTATAGCATAGGAAAAGTGATATAGGGTAACATATAAAACTTATCCAGAGATATAGCTTTTAGCTATATCTCTGTCTGTGTTGTGCAGGAAAGTCCGTAGCTTTGGATTACTAGCTCTAATTCCTGTAAATAAGCACTTGCTTGTTTGCTCAGTTGCAGCTGATGATTGGAAATCCAGCCAACATCGATCTGATCATCAACTTTAAGCGGAACTGATATGATATTATCACCATTTAAATCGGCGCTGACAATTCCCGTAGAAATCGTATAGCCGTTCAAGCCGATCAAAAGATTAAATAGCGTGGCCCGATCACTGACATAAATGCTTTTTTTATGAAATACCGTACTTAAAATTTCTTCTGAAAAATAGAACGAATTAAATTCGCCTTGTTCAAAGGACAAGTAAGGATATTCCTGTAAGTCATCTAGTGTTACAAAGTCTTGGTTTGCAAGCGGATTTTGTGTACTAATAAAAATATGAGGTTTGGCCGTAAATAGGGGATGAAAATCAAGACGATTTTCTTTCAGCAGCTTCTCGATGACTTTTCGATTAAAGGGGTTCATATACATAATGCCAATTTCACTACGCATATTTTTAACATCTTCAATAATTTCATAGGTTCGTGTTTCCCGTAACGTAAATTCATATTCATCAGCGCCGCTTTGTTTTATCAGATTGACAAAAGCATTGACAGCAAAAGCATAATGTTGAGTAGAAATAGAGCAAAGCTGTCGGGACGGCTTATTATTCAAATATCTTTGTTCTAAAAGTCCGGTCTGTTCCACAACTTGTCGAGCATAACCAAGGAATTCCACACCATCGCGAGTGAGCACGATCCCTTTTGGTGTCCGAATAAAAAGCTCGATTCCAATTTCAGTTTCCAGTTCTTTAACTGCATTCGACAAACTAGGCTGTGTAATATAAAGTCTTCTTGCCGCCTCATTTATTGATCCGCAATTTACAATTTCGATTACATATTTTAGCTGCTGTAGTGTCATTGTGCCCTACCCCTTTTGCATTAAGCTGACTTAATATTTGTTTTGCCAACAGGTTACTTGGATTTATTGTACCATTATTGTAAGGACAAATCTGATTCAAAATTAAATAATTACCGGATGGAGGATTTTGTCATAATAAGTCCGAATATGAGATGATAATGAAACAATCGAAAGCAAATACCTAAAAGAACTTGTGGCTAAATTTAAGATTAGAGGGGGATAGAGTTTATGAATATCATTAAAAGGATGAGCATTGGGAAGAAAATACAAGCAATTTCTTTTTTGTTAATTGTGGCTTTAATTGTGAACGCAATAATTAGTTTTTACTTTGGTAAAGAGACAAACAAAGATGTTGATGAGGTCTTTTCACATCTTTATATGATTGAATGGGCGAATGATCTGCGACAACATAACCGAGCGGCTGAAGGAGATATGTTTAAAGCGATTAATGCCGCTAATGATACGGATAGAAAAGCCTTTTTAGATAGCTTAACTAAGCGCGATCAAAGTTTTGAAAGTCTCTTAGGCAAAATTGAGTCACATGGAGACTTAACGAATGATGAGAAGTTGTTGGTCAAAAAGGTGCAAGATAATCTTAAAATTATACAAGAAAAAAGACCTTTGATTATTGCGCTTACGCAGCAAGGCAAGCAGAGTGAAGCCTTTGTTCAAATGGGGCAATTACAACCGACCTATGAGAATGTTGCTTCTGGTCTTCGCGATTTAGCTAGTGAATTTTCAAAACAAGCAGGGATATTAAAGATCAGTGTGAATGAAAAATATAGCAATTCAGTCCGAATCCAGTTAATTATTATTGTTTTATCTGTAATTTTTGGCATAGGGGTAAGTTGGATTATCGCAAGAATCATAACGCGAGTTCTTAAAGCAATGGTAGCACAAGCACTCACTATCGCTAAAGGAGATTTGACGGGGTGCCGGGACGAAAATGCTTGTGTGGAAAATTATAGTCAAGATGAGATTGGTCAATTGGAAAAAGCTTTTGGTGAAATGTGCGTAAACCTTCGCGTATTAATCGGGAAAATTATTGATTCAGCTGTGCTTATGGCCGCATCGGCGCAGCAACTGAGTGCAAGTGCGGAACAATCGGCGCAGGCTTCGGAGATGGTGTCAGTTTCCATTCAACGCGTAGCCGATGGAGCGGAAGGGCAAAATAGTGTAGTTAGCCAGGGAAATAGTGCAGTTGCGACAATTGTCAGCCAGCTTGGTGAAACAGCGGAAAATGTTCAAAGAGCCATTGTTATTAGTGACAATATGACGACAGCTACTACGAAAGGCGTCAGTGGTGTTGAGCAAGCGATTGCGCAAATGAAGAGTATAGGCGATGGAACTAGACAAGTTAAAACTGCCGTAGATAGTCTCGCACAAAGTGGACGTAGTATTGGTGAGACCGTAGGGATTATTAGTGAAATTGCCGGTCAAACCAATTTACTCGCTCTCAATGCAGCAATTGAAGCGGCTAGAGCGGGAGAACAAGGCAGGGGATTTGCCGTTGTAGCGGAAGAAGTTCGTAAACTTGCCGAACAGTCAGAGTCAGCGGCGAAACAGATTGCTTTGATGATAAAAGAAAATCAAGTGCAAATTGATTTGGCAGTACAAGTGATGGAGACCGGAAATAAGGAAGTTGACAATGGTATTGTTGTTGTGGATGAAGCAGGCAATGTTTTTATGCAAATTGCTGACTTAGTAAAACGATCATCGGTTGAAACGGGTGATATTTCGAAAATCGTACAGAGTATGGTGAGTGACAGCCGCAATGTTAGCTCAGCTATGGCGGAAATTTCAACAATTAGTAAAGAGACGGCGAGTGAAAGCCAAACCGTATCTGCTGCGACAGAAGAGCAGACGGCGGCCATGCAGGAAATTGCTGAGGCAAGCAAAAAAATGGCTCATATTGCCCAGGAACTCCAAGATGCGAGTAATCGTTTTCGTCTGTAATGATTTCTTAATAAAAGAATTTTCTGAATTGAGTTGCTGATAAATGTAATTTTTTAGCAGGAGATGGTGTTTTGAAAATAGAAATAACCCATACCTTATATTGTCAAAGGTGTGGGTTATTTCTATTCTTCACCGCTGAGCAAGGGGAGGGGTGGAAGGGGTGAATGAATAATTAACACAATGCTGGTAGTTCAGCTGAATTTTTTTATGGTCATATTATTGTCAAGCATTGCTGTTCATGCTTGGTTTAAGTTAGATAGAAAAGAAACCCTGCATAAGTTGTTTTTAGGATTAATACTCATAACGACATTCATCTTACTATTAGAAATTTTAAGTGTCTTATTGAATTCTACTACGTACATTCATTTTATTACCATACATAAAATAGTGGATACTTTGGGATTTTTGCTGGCGCCATTAGTACCGATTTGTGCAGTATTATATGTATATGAGAGAATGAATAAAAGCACAAGTATAAATAGAAATCAGTTTCTCTGGCTAGGGTTACCTTTGGCGGTAAATAGCATTATATCGCTGGGGTGTTTGAATTTTAATTGGATTTTTTCGATAACGGATGAGAATATTTATGTACGAGGGCCGCTGTTTTTGGTTTCGCCAATCACAAGCTACTTCTATTATTTGGCCAACTTAGTCATTTTATATCGAGCTCGCGCTAAGATTTCGCGAGAAGAAATGGCTATATTGAGTTTGCTTACCCTTATTCCTTCCGTGTTATCAATCTTTCAACTATACTACTTTATCTATCTAACGATTTGGAATAGCGTAGCCATTGCGGTTGTCATTAATTATGTTTTCCTAGTACAAAGTCAGGCGAGGATCGATCCGCTAACACGATTAGGTAACCGCATTGCATATAATGAATACCTTGCAGCCTTGGCTAACAAAAGTAATATTGTTTTGGCCGCAATCAATATTGATTTAGATGATTTTAAGAGTATTAATGATAATTATGGACATCATGAAGGCGATCGAGTGCTGCAACTTTTTGCGAGGCAACTAGAAGAAGTTTTTGAAGGAAAAGGTGCTTTGATTCGTTGGGGCGGTGATGAGTTCATTATATTGATCAATGAGAACCGGCCAGAATTTCTAAAAGGGTATATAGAAATGCTAAACAATCATATTAACGCTTATAATGTTAGCAGCAACAAACCGTATCACATTAAATATAGCTGTGGAATGGCTATTTTTGATAACACCTACAATACGATACACGAACTAATCGAATATAGTGATAAGCTCATGTATGAAGCAAAAAATGAAAAACGTTTAATGAAGAAGGAACCGATATGATTGCAGAATTTAACGCAAATGAAATTGATGAAGTCATGGAGATTTGGCTTAATACCAATATAGATGCTCATGTGTTTATCCCTAAAGAGTATTGGCTTGAAAATTATAGCGTGGTTAAAGAGCAGTATATGCCAATCGCAAATACCTTCGTGTATAAAGTGGATAAGGTTGTTATTGCATTTATTAGTATTATTGACGCCTCATTTATCGGCGCTTTATTTGTAAAAAAGGAATATCAAAGACAGGGAATTGGTTTAAAACTAATCAACTACTGTAAAACTCTATATCCCCTTTTAAAACTAGCTGTTTATGTTGATAATGTGAATTCTGTTGCGTTTTATAAAAGTTGTGGGTTTGTAGTAGAAGCTGAACAAGCGAATGAAAGCTCTGGCTTTAAGGAATATATAATGAGTTGGGGAAAGTAGGAATTGTAAGCTGAAGATAAAAAATACTCGCTAGGTACAACAGACAACAGAAAAAGAGAAGCTCGATAAATGCTTTATTTATCAGGGCTTCTTTTTTTATCACATTGAGCGTTTGTATGGAGATAATTGATCGAATAGTTAGAATTTAGCAATTATTTTTCTTGCTGGGGAAGGATGGGGAGGTGTGATGTCGAATTGTATTCTAAAATGTCAAAAAAGATAGCGGGATTAAATATACGGGGGATAGTCTGGGTAAATGGCACATTCGATAAAGTGGGGAGGGATTTAATTCATTATATTTCAATAGTTCATGAGTAGTGGAGAAGGGAAGTGGCGTAGTTGAATTTTGGAAATTTAGGAATAAAGAAAAAGTTGATTGTCAGTTTTCTTACGGTGGTACTCTTGTCATCATTAGTAAGCGGCTTTGCTATCCTAAAAATATTAGGCATGCGGGATAATGCTAAAGAAGTCAATGATATGTGGTTACCGAGCCTATCTATGATGGCGTGGATGAATGGCGCTGTTTCTGATGTTCCTCGTTTAGTTTCGGCTATTGTGATAGAAACTGATGCCAGTAAAATGGATAAGCTTGAGATAGAGCTGAATCAGTTGCTTAAAGATCTAGAGAAGAATCGAAGAATCTATGAGAAAGATCTCATTAGTGGTACTGAGGAGCGTAAGCTCTATGAGGATTTCTCCCAAAATTGGGGTCTGTATATGGAGAAACTCCCCGGTATCGTAGCGGCCGGAAAGGCGAACGATATTGCTTTATCAGGCCAGCGATTTATTGAAGCGGTTCCAGTTTGGAACAAAGCCAATGATCGCATTTCAGACCTTATTGAATTCAATAATAAAGGGGCTGAAAAAGCAGGGCGGGATTCGCTCGCTGATGCTCAGTCGGCATATATTTGGGTCGCAGTTCTTTCAGTTAGCGTTGCCGTACTTGCAGTTTGTTTTGGGTGGCTTATTGCTCGCATGATAGCTAATCCGTTAATCGTTATGGTAGATCTCATTGAGGAAGTTGCTAATGGTAATCTTGCTATCAAGCAAGTAGAAGTGACGACAAAAGATGAAGTGGGACAGCTAGGAACCGCGTTCAATACCATGAGCACCAACCTACGAAATCTAGTACGACAAGTATCGCAATCAGCTGAACTAGTCGCCTCATCCTCGGAAGAACTAACGGCTAGTGCTGAGCAATCGGCACAGGTGACCAATCAGGTAGCAGTATCTATTTCGGATGTGGCGCAGGGAGCTGATAATCAGGTACGGGCTGTAGGTGAGACCTCTGCAGTCATTGAGCAAATGTCAACAGGCATTCAGCAAATTGCTGTAAACACCAACAATATGGCAGGCATATCTGATAAAACAGCTAATGCAGCCAAGAACGGCAGTACAGCGGTTCAGACAGCTGTGAACCAAATGGTAAACATCGAAAAAACCGTGACGAGTTCGGCTGAAGTAGTGAGTAAATTGGGAGAACGATCCAAGGAAATTGGACAAATTGTAGATACTATATCTGGAATTGCGGGACAGACCAACCTTTTGGCGCTTAACGCTGCTATTGAAGCAGCTCGTGCCGGTGAGCAAGGAAGAGGTTTTGCCGTAGTAGCAGATGAGGTTCGTAAATTAGCAGAGCAATCTCATGAGGCAGCTCAACAAATCGCGAACTTGATTAGAGAAATTCAAGGTGATACAGATAAAGCCGTTGTGGCTATGAATGACGGTACTCGTGAGGTGAAGTTAGGGGCCGAAGTTGTAAATACTGCAGGAAAGGCGTTTGGTGAAATCGAGATGCTGACTAACCAAGTGTCGGAGCAAGCGACCGACATTACGGCGTCAATCCAGCAGATGGTTAGTGCTAGTCAGCAAATTGTGACCTCTGTGCGGGAAGTCGATAAAATAGGTAAAAACATTGCAAGTCAGACGCAGACGGTTTCGGCAGCTACGGAAGAACAATCTGCATCAATGGAACAGATCGCAAGCTCAAGCCAGAGTCTGGCCCACATGGCGCAGGAGTTGCAACATGCCGTTAGTAAGTTTCGGGTATAGTTAGCGAGATAGAAGCGGCGTAGAATAGAGAAGGCGTACTAAATATGGGAAAATATCATTTATAGTGTAAGCAACGATGTAAGAGGAAAAAGAACAAGGAGACGGTAGAACCGTCTCCTTGTTTTATGGCTTTTCTAATTAACATAATGTTGTTTTGCGCGAAAAACCGAATCTACCACAATCCTAAAACCTTCCACCAAGCAAGTCCCACGCCAAGCCAGCAGACTAGATAGACTAGTGACATGGTAAATCCGATACGCCACCAAGTCCCTTGCGACATATAGCCAGCTCCGAAGTAGATGGGGCCGACGCCGTTGCCGTAATGCGTCAGGCAGGAAAAAAAGTTAGAGAAGAAGCCCATTGTCAGAGCCACAAGCATCGGAGGAGCGCCAGCAGCCCCGGCCACAGCAATAAATGCCGGGTACATAGCTACAACATGTCCTGTAATGGAAGCGAAGAGGTAATGGGAATACAGGTAGATTACCAGGATTGCAATTAAGGTCAGCAGCCAAGGAATCCCTACAAGCGAGGCCGTTGCGGCTTTGCTAAACCAAGCAATTAACCCGTGCTTATTTAGCAGGCCAGCAATCGTACTTAATACGCCAACCCATACCATAGCATCCCAAGCGCCATTTTCGTTCAATACGTCTTTCCAAGTTAGTACGTTCGTTACCATCAGAATAGCGCCACTGCCAAGGGCGATGAGGGTCGCGTCGATATTTGTCATAGTAGCCGTAGCCCAGAGCAGAATACTGCCAATAAATACGATGAACATGATCTTTTCATCAGGGGTCATGGGGCCCATTTTTTTCAACTCTTCACGAGCCAAAGTTGGAGCCTCTGGCGTGTTCTTCTGTTCCGGCGGTAGGATATAGTACATGAGCACTGGGATTAGAATCATCGCTAATGTACCGGGAACAAATGCGGCGATGGCCCAGTCCATCCAACTGATTTTCAGTCCGAAAGCTTGCTGCGCAAATACAACCATAACCGGGTTAGCAATCATTGCTGTCAGAAAGAGGCTGCCACTCATGCAGTTGGATTGAAATCCGACTTGCATGAGATAGGCGCCAATTTTTTTTGCGGTCGGCCCAGGCTCCGAATTAAAGGCAGCAGCTAAACTACGGGCAATGGGATATACAATAGCGCCACCGCGAGCGGTAGTAGAGGGGGTAGCAGGACTAAATACATATTCACTTAACATGATGGCAAAACCAAGCTTCATTGCCTTATCGCCGAAGTTCGATATTAAGAGATAGGAAATACGACGTCCCAGCCCCGTTTTACCGAAGCCTCTAGCTAGTAGAAACGCAGACACAATCAGCCAGATTGTTGAATTAGAAAACCCAGCCAGTAATTCGTTGATTGTTGCCAGACCCAGAAATCCCACAAGGCAAAGACTTACCATTGAGATGGCTCCCAGCGGAATGGGTTGGATGATACAGCCCACAATTGTGGCGACGAATACAGCTAGGAGTTTCCAGGCAATGGGTTTAACACCTGTGGGAATGGGGATTAGATAGATCAGCAGGCCGGTGAAGATTACGATAAGCCATTTTTTAATTTGGTCATTCACGTTAAGTCCCCCGTTCTACTGTTTCTTTAACCCTAGAATCTCTCTTGCTTCAGTTGGTGTAGCAATTTCTTTACCCATCGCTAGGACAATATTTTTTATCCGGTTAACGAGGTCAAGGTTTGTAGCTAGGACTCCTTTGGAATAGTATATATTATCTTCTAAGCCGACGCGTACATTGCCGCCGAGTGATAAGGCCATGACGGATAAGCTGACATGATCTTTGCCGATAGCGGAAATGGTCCAGTGGACATCTTTAGGCAAACACTCGAATAAGTAGAACAAGCCCTTCGGCGTTGCTGGTTGTGAACCGGGGACTCCCATTACGAGATTGATTTGGAGCGGTTTAGCAATCAATCCTTTTTCGGCTAATTGAATGGCACTAAATAGCATGGCTGTGTCAAAGACTTCTATTTCCGGCTTCGTTCCATACTGGTTCATTTCGTTGGCTAAATACTTGACTGTTTCCGGATCATTCAAATTTGCTTTGGCGGGAAAGTTCGAGGAGCCTGTTGCTAGACTCGCCATATCAGGAGCTAAACAGATCATTTGACCTCGTTCGGTATAGGAGTTGCCGGCTCTGCCTCCGGTGGAAAGCTGCCGAATAATATCACAGTCTTCATATTTATCTAGTTCAGCCATAATTTCTCGGTAGACATTTACATCAGATGTTGGCTTTCCTTCTTTATCACGGGCATGGATATGGGCTACAGCAGCCCCGGCTTGCCAACATTCATATACTTGGGCGGCAATTTCTGCCGGCGTTACCGGTAAATTCGGGTTCATTTCCTTTGTTGGAACATTTCCAGTAGGGGCAATGGTAATAATGACCTTGTTATTCATCAGGCACACTCTCCTTTAATTTTTTTCATTTATTGCAATTTTGTTGCTATTTATCTTTGCAAGTTATATGCCAACAAAAAAAGCCAGAATGTATCGACAGTTTACTCCAGAGTAATTCCGAATATCTGGAATAATGGATCGAACAAATCGGCTTATTTTTAAGCAGGACAAGTATTTATTTAACAATATATTTATTCTGGTTTTCTGGAATAGTATTCCGGAAGTATAGAATGGTTCAAATGTTATATTTCTTTATCTTTTCATAGAGTGTTGAAACTGAAATTTGCAGCTCTAAGGCGGCTGCTTTTCTGCCCTTTAGCGTTTGATCATGTTTAATAAGCACCTTTCGAATTAACTCTTTCTCATAAGCAAGCATTTGTTCGCCTAAGGACTTTTTTACAGATCGTAGCCCGCTCGCAGGAACAGCGGCAATCAATGCTTGCGGTAAGTGATCGGCTTGAATGGTGTCGCTATCACTAAGCGCCGTAGCCAATTCTAAGGCATTGATTAGCTCTCTGACATTACCGGGCCAAGGGTAGTTTGTAAGAATCTCCAGGGCGTATTCACTGATTTTGAAGTGCTTTTTCCGGCGTTGGCTTATCGCAGCTAATTGGGCTGAAACAATGATTGGGATATCTTCTTTTCGTTCCCGCAGTGGGGGGATCATAATTTGGGCTACATTTAAGCGGTAATAAAGATCTTCACGAAATTTATTTTGAGAAACGAGTTTTTGTAAATCTTGGTTTGTTGCAGCAATTATGCGAATATCTAAGGCGATTTCCTCTTGACCGCCGACGCGGCGGATTCGTTTGTACTGGAGCGCTCGCAGTAACTTTGCCTGTAACTTAAGGGGCATTTCCGCAATTTCATCAAGAAAAATGGTGCCTCCATTCGCTAGCTCAAACAAGCCGACTCGTCCGCCTTTTTTTGCGCCAGTGAAGGCGCCACTGTCGTAACCGAACAATTCACTTTCCAGTAACTCGGCGACAAAGGTTGCACAATTTACTACCACGAAGGCTTCGTTGGTCCGTTCACTGGCCGAATGAATCGCGTGAGCGAACAGTTCTTTGCCTGTACCACTCTCACCAGTCAGCAGAACGGTTGTGTCAGCTCGGGCTATTTTTTTGGCAATTGTGACGATATTTTTCAAGCCGCCGCCATGGCCGACAATGTCATTAAATGAAAAGTACGCATGGTGTAAGCCCTTTACGCCGTCGTGCAGCTCTTTCACTTTTGTTTTCATTTCGGTGAGTTGCTTGATTAACGACTTTACCTCAGTCAAATCTTTCGCAACGGTCACAGCGCCAAGTACTGTACCATTTTCTTTAATGGGCTCGATACTAACAGCATATTCAGCATCGTTAGCTTCTTGCTTTATTACATTCACGATCGCTTCACCGCTTTTTACAACTAAGGGCAGCAAGGCATTGGGGCGAACCTGCAGGATGGGTCGGCCAATAATATCTTCGGCACGAACTCCGGTCATTCGGCACCAAGCGGGGTTTACATATTGCACAATTGTATTCTTATCGGCAACGACAATGCCATCATGAAGTGAAGAAATAACAAGTTTAAACCATTTTTCAATAGAGGCTTCTATTGCTTCGTTCATATCTCTTCCCCTTATTTTCTATGGTATGTATTTTACAATAAATCGAAAGGATTTCACTAGAACGTACTGGAATGGTTATATATTATACTTTTAATAGCTAACGTACAAGGGGGACATCATATGAAACTTGGATTCATTGGATTAGGACAAATGGGCAGACATATGGCACTCAACTTGAGTAAATACGGCGATAAATTTATTGTCTGCGACAAAAGTTCAGCAGCATTTCCTATGTTCGAAGCAAAGGGCATTGAAGTAACTACGAATCAAGTCGATTTAGCGGATTGTCCAATTATTTTCCTCTGTCTACCGAATACAGAAGTGGTGACGGACGTTATAAATCACTTATCGCCCTTACTACAAGCCAATCAAATCATTGTCGATATGAGTACCATTGATTACACGGCAAGTGTAGAGTTAGCCAAGAGTCTGAAAGCTAGAAACGTAGAATTTATTGATGCCCCGGTAACTGGTATGGAGGCGCGGGCTATTGACGCTACTTTGACGATCATGTGCGGCGGCAATAAAGACACCTATGAAACTGTGTTGCCCTATTTCAAATTTATGGGCAACAACGTGCTGCATATGGGGGCGCATGGCGCCGGTCAGCTCACTAAGACCATTAATAATATATTATTTGATATTAATATTTCGGGACTAGCAGAAGTTCTTCCCATGGCCGTTAAACTTGGCCTAGATCCCGAAAGTATTGGCGCCGTTATTAACAGCGGATCAGGCAGAAGTTATGCGTCAGAGTTCTTTATCCCACGTATTCTTGCAGCGAATTTTAAAGATGGGTATCCCTTAAAGCATGCCTATAAAGACCTAGTTGCCGGTGCGACAATTTCGGCGAATCATAGTATTCCTTTGCCAGTAACCCATGCGGCCACGTCAACCTATCAAATGGCTTTACTAAAAGGACTGGGTGACAAAGATAAGGGAGCTATGATCGAAATATTTGAAGAGTTACTTGATACGAAGTTCCGTAAGAAATCGTAAATCGATTTGCCGATACGCGTCTAAAATGTCATGGCTTTGACAAGAACTAAGCAGCAATTCGGGTTGGGATATGAATAATGCACACTCCATAAAGACATCGGTTGTATAATTGCATAAAAATCTTGAAGGTCGCTATAAGCTGTGTTATATTAGTAGGAAATACAAGACCTGCGAGAAAAGTTCTCGTCTTTAACCGGATGAGAACTTTTGCATTCTTAGGGGGAGACAAACAACTAGGAATTTTGTAGGATGGTAGTATGGAGTGGTAATGAAATGGGGGAATTGGACAATGTGTAGAAACGTAGGCAAAGTAGGTAAGGGAATATTGTCAATCCTGGTAGGCGTTTTCTTGGCAGCCCTGTTGCTGACTGGCTGTGGTAAGTCAACTGAGCCGGAAAAAGTTAATGTAGGCTTGTTGAAACTTACGAGTTCCGCGCCCATCTTTATTGGGATTGAAAAGGGCTTTTTTAAAGAAGAAGGGTTAGATTTAAATGTGGAGTGGTTTGAAGCGGCCCAACCTATTGCTGTTGCGACAGCATCTAATAAAGTGGATATTGGTGCGACAGGCATCACGGCTAGCTTGTTTAATATGGTTGGCGGTGGTCAATCGCTGTCTATTGTCGCCGATAAAGGCCGGGAACAGGCGGGATATTCCTCTTCGGCTGTTCTGGTAAGAAAAGCGTTGTGGGATCAAGGAGTAAAAAAAGTTGAGGACCTAAAAGGGAAGCGCATTGGCATTACCCAGAAGGGATCCACTTTTCATTATATGATAGGCCGCTTATTAGAGGAAAAAGGATTAACCCTAGATGATGTAGAGATCGTTTCGCTTGGCAGTATTGGTTCGTTGATGGCCAGCTTGCAAAGCGGGCAAGTTGATGCGGTTATCTTGAATGAACCCAATATTAGTAAGGTCGAATCCGCTGGTTACGGCAAAGTAATGGTACAAGTTGGCGATGTCATGGATTATCAGACTTCAGGGATCTTTTTTTCACCGAAATTTACTAAAGATAAAAATGTAGCGACAAAATTCCTTAAAGGTTATATAAAAGCAACTCGCTACTACTATGATGCGGTACTCAATAAACAAGACGGCAAAGTAGTGCCTGGTGCAAACTATAATGAAGTCGTTGATATTATTGCTAAATATACGGGAGTTCCGGTAGAAGATGTGAAATCCGGGTTACCCTATATTGATCGTGACGGGAAACTGTTAAGTGCCGATATCCAAACACAGATTGACTGGTATGTCAGCCACAAAATGATGGATAAACCGATTAGTGGTTCTCAAGTCGTCAATACAGATCTGTGGGAAGCCGCATTGAAAGAGCTGAAGTAGGGCTTTCAGGAGGATAGAATGAGAGTAATTATTGAAGACGTTCATAAGAGTTTTTCGACGCGAGGGCAAGCGACAGTTGCCCTTGAAAAGATAAATTTTTCGATTGAAGAAAAGGAATTTGTTGTTTTAGTCGGCCCAAGCGGCTGTGGTAAATCGACACTCTTAAATATGGTAGGGGGGCTGCTTAGTCCCACCTCGGGAAAAATTTATGTAGAAGGCTTAACAGTGGATCGCGATCCTTCGATTGGGATTGTCTTTCAGGAAGTGGGCCTTTTTCCGTGGATGACTGTTTCTGAAAATGTGGCCTTTGGTTTAGAAGCCATACAATTACCGCAGGCAGAGCAGCAAAAGCGAGTACAGTATTATACGGAGCTTGTTGGTTTAACGAACTTTAGTCAAGCTTTTCCGCACCAGCTTTCCGGGGGAATGCGCCAGCGCGTTGGAATTGCCAGAGCTTTGGCGATTCAGCCGGACATCCTCCTGATGGATGAGCCTTTTTCAGCCCTTGATGCGCAGTCTAGGACGTTGATGCAGGAAGAGTTGCTGCGGATTTGGCATCAGACGCAGCTAAGTACGCTTTATGTAACCCATAATATTCAAGAAGCCGTCTACTTGGCAGATCGTGTGATTGTTTTGTCGCGGCGTCCTGGCCGCATCGTGAACACGATACCCATTGATTTGCCTAAATTCGGCAGAGATGACAGTCAATATATGACCGCTTTTAATGACTATGCAGAACAAATTTGGCAGATGATCCGTAAGGACGCCCAAGATGCCCTGCAGGAGGGAGACGAATAATGGCTTATCAACGTGAAGTTGTGAATCGTTTAGCTTCTATCGAAAAAGACGCAGGCAAATGGGTTTCTGTCGTGGCCATGTTATTCCTATTTGTGCTTTGGGAATTGATTAGTCGCAGCGGTGTTGTATCAGAATTGTTTTTGCCTGCACCAACCTCCATTTTGCTGACTGGCTGGGATATGGTGACAAGCGGCGAATTACTCATAAATGCGCAAGCTAGCTTGATCCGCATCTTAATTGGGTTCTTGATTGGCAGTACGGCGGGAATTTTAATTGGACTACTCTTAGGATTTTCTAAATTGGCTGATGCTATGGGCAATCCCGTGATTTATGCTCTATATCCTATCCCTAAACTTGCTTTATTGCCATTAATTATTCTTTGGTTGGGCATTGGCGAGTTATCGAAGGTTTTGATTATTGCTCTGGGTGTGTTTTTCCCTGTTGTAATCAACACCTATTCCGGCGTGAAAAATCTTGATCCACTTCTCATCAAGGTTGCGGTTAGTTTCAAAACGACTAAGTACAACATACTTCGTAAGGTGATTTTGCCAGGGGCTATGCCGGTCATTTTTGCTGGATTAAAGCTTGCCGCTGGGACAGCTTTGCTGCTCTTAGTTGCGGCGGAGATGATTGCAGCGAAGGAAGGCATCGGCGCGATGATTTTGCACTATGGCGATCTAATGTTGACAACGAAACTCATGGTTGGAATCTTGACGCTATCGTTGATGGGCGTTATTTTAAATCACTTTTTGCAATGGGTGGAAAAGCGTCTTATTCCCTGGAAAAATTAACTCATACTGTTTTCATAGACATTAAATCGTGGTGCCTGCCTTATAATGAAAATCCATTATAGTGCAGGCGCTTTTTCTTACTCAGAACGATTGTTGGTGAATCTAGTATTAGCTGTGTCAGAAAAACTTTAAGGCTAGAAAGGGAAAAAGCTTTACTTGTCCAATACTGAGAGAAATAGGAGTTTTATATTACAAAATAAGGGAGATGATATGAATTGAAAGCTAAAAGGATTTTTCTATTGTTTACTTTTGTACTATTTTTATCAATGTCAATCTGTCAGGCAGAAGAACGAAAAGATGAATGGAAAAGTCCTAGCTTTAATTTTGGTAGTGTGAAAACTGTAGTTGTTACTATGGCTATTGCTCCTGAAGCAAAGTTCGATGAATTTAGTTCGCGTAAGTTGGAAAATATTTATTTAAATACATTTTTTCAAGATAGAAATAGATGGGCAAAAAGTCATTTTCAATTTATTACGCTAAATCAATTAAAAGATCGAGTTAGTCAGGCGACAGGAGAAAATATTCGACAACTTGAAACGGAAGACCCAGTTCGTTATAAATCCGAAATTGATAAATTTACGCCGATCATAGCAGATGCTGTTTTAAATATTAAAGTAACTGCTTTTGGCTATGACAAACGTTTTGTGCCAGAATCATCTTATACTTACACGGAGCAAGTTGAGTCGGAAGCGGATATGGAGGTTCTAGACTCAAATGGCCGTTGGGTACATAAAAAAATGAAGGTCAGAAAACCGGTAGAGCGAACTGTAGTAACACCGGCTCACTATGATACCTACGCAAATGCCGGAATGGAGTATATTTTGCTTGATAGTAAAACTAATGAAGCAATTTGGATGCTACGTGATATTCGAGAAGCGAATGGGAAAGATCCCATGGGGATGACAGAACGCATTATGAATCGGGCAGCAGATTATATGTTGAAGCTTTAAGATTAGAGGGATCATGCATGAAGAAAAAAAGACGTTCAATAGCTGAAAAGGTGGGACTTCCGCCCGGAACGTTATTACATATTGGTGATGTTTATTCTGAGGAGGTTAAGATTCGCGTAATCCATTATAACGAGAATCTTATCGAGCAAAAGGAGAATCCGCCGCTGGCGCAGTTGAAGGACTTAATGCATCAATCTGGCGTGACTTGGATTGATATTCAAGGATTGAACGCTCAGGTTGTTGCAGATATCGGAATGGAGTTTTCAATCCATCCATTGACCTTAGAAGATATATTAAATACGAATCAACGGCCTAAGTTTGAAGACTATGGCGAATATCTCTGTGTCATTGCCAAGTCCTTAACAATCCAACAAAATCAAATGGGCTATGAGAGTCAACAAATTAGTCTTATTTTGGGAGAGGGATATGTAATCTCTTTCCGGGAGAGGACTGAAGGCATTCATGATGTGTTTTCCGGCGTTTATGAACGGGTTATTCAAGGTCGCGCAAAGTTGAGAACAAGAAAAGCCGATTATTTACTTTATGCTTTGTTAGATAATATGGTGGATCATTATTTTCTTGTATTAGAACGAATAGGAGAAAAAATTGAGACGGTGGAAGAGCAGATTGTTATACATCCCTATGAAAGGCTTTTACAAGAATTACATCAACTGAAGCGAGCTATGTTATTTATTCGCAAGGAAATCTGGCCAGTTAGAGAATTGATTGGCGAACTGGAGCGCGGCGAGTCGGTACATATTCAAGAAGCGACTTATATTTATCTGCGCGATATTTATGATCACGTGATTCAAGTTATAGAAACCGTAGAGATTTACCGGGACATGCTGTCAGGCATGCTGGATATTTACCTATCTAGTATTAGTAACCGTATGAATGAAGTGATGAAATTACTTACAGTAATTTCGACAATCTTTATTCCCTTGACTTTTATTGCGGGCGTCTATGGAATGAATTTTGAAAATATGCCAGAATTGAAATGGCAGTATGGCTATTATGGCGTTTTAGTAGTTATGGTTTGCTTGACTTCGGCCATGGTAATTTATTTCCGAAGAAAGTCCTGGCTGTAATGCCAACCATATCCGTGGGAGATATTGATTATTTTACTTGCAATGAAAGGATTTGCTGAGCAACTGGCTGACTCCGCTGTCGAACTGAACAAATTAGTTGCAACCTTTACAAGTTGCTTAAAGATTTGGATAGATCTACATATAGAAAAAGCTGTTACTGATTTATTTCAGTAGCAGCTTTTTTGCGCAAATTCGAGGATCTGATTCGTTTTCTTGCTTTGCAATAATGTACTATACCTACTTATCTTTTAGCTGTATTATCCTTGATAACAACTATTGAGGGGTGTATATCATGGATATTACAACTTTTTTTATATACTGCATTATTATAACCTTTACCCCTGGGCCGACTAATATTGTCATATTAGCTACAGTACAGGGATATGGAGTTAAAAAAGCGATGCAATATACCTATGGAGCAACGATTGCCTTTAGTATTTTACTTGTCATTTCCGCAATATTAAATACCATACTTGTAAGTGTAATACCTAAGATTTTGCTGATCATGCAGATTGTTGGCGGCTCTTATATCGCGTATTTAGCTTATCAGATATATAATATGGATACAGTAGATACAGCTGTAGCGGGAGTCGCCAACTTTAGCTCAGGGTTCATTATGCAGTTCGTAAATCCTAAGGTCGTGTTGTTTACTATGACAGTAATTCCAGGTTTTATTATGCCGTACTATACGGAATTGTATATGTTGGCAATATTTGTTGGGGTTATTAGTGTTATTGGCTTCTTAGCATTTGTGACTTGGGTGCTGTTTGGCGCAATTTTTAAAGAAATACTGCTGAAGTATCAAAAAATAGTGAATATAAGTATGTCACTTTTTTTACTCTATTCTGCTATAATAAGCTCGGGCTTGGTTGAAATGATTAGGTGGTGATGGGCGTGGAAAAGTTTATATATAAAAAATTGTCAAATATCACTGCATTATCGGCTAGTTTTACTGATTTCATGTATAAAAAGCATTGCCATGAAGAATACGCCTTAGGTGTAACGCTACGTGGTATTCAAGAGTATAATTTAGAAGGCAGTTTACATTCATCCTATGCTAGTGGGGTTATGCTGTTTAATCCCGAACAGATACATGATGGTAGGGCGCATGATAGGACGGGCCTTGATTATGTTATGCTTTATATTCAGCCACGGGTGTTTTTAGAGATACTAGGGAAAAGGAATATAGTTCGGTTTGTATCGCCTATTGTCTATAATCAAGGCCTTAGAAAACATATTTTGAGTCTTTCCAATGCCGTTTTGAGTGGAAAAGATGAGGACTTGTGTAACGAATTGCTGCTGTCTCTTATAAGTAAATTTGGACCAACTGAGATTTGTAAAGCGGATAAGAAAGATAGTAAACTAGTTACAAAGGCGAAAGAAATAATTTTTTCTAAACGAGAAGCGGTACTTAGTCTTGATGAAATATGCCAAGAACTTGCTATGTCGAAGTTTCAGTTTATCCGTTTATTTACTGCTAATACGGGAATTTCACCGTATCAGTATTTTATACTTTGCAAGGTACAGCGGGCCAAGCAATTATTAGAACGCAATGAAGATGTTTACTCGGCGATTGCCGAATGTGGTTTTGTAGATTTATCACATTTGAATCGGCACTTTAAGAGAATCTATGGAATAACAGCTTTTGAGTACAAAAGACATTTAATGTAATAGCAAAGAAGTGGCAATCCCTAATATGGGATTGCCACTTCTTTGCTATTATATTTTATTCTACTCAATATCAGTAGTTATTGCCTTTATTCTTACTCTTAGAGTAGTATATAGGTAAAAGCAAGGTAGCTGGTTAAAAGGAGGGTATTATGGATGATTTAATTCATAAGTTGACTCAATTAGGGTTCTCTACCTATGAAGCGAAAGCATATCTTGCACTTCTGCAAAAGAATCCGGCTATTGGATATGAAGTAAGCAAGATTGCCAAAATACCAACAGCAAAGATTTATGAAACTTTGACGAATTTAAAAAACAAAGGATTTATTCTATCAAGTACGTCTGAGCCGGTATTATATTATCCCATAGATCCTGATGTACTTCTGAGCAGAATTCATCGGGAATTTGACGAAAGAATGGAAAGCTTGAACGGGTTGCTAACTAAGGTAACACCAATACCGGATATTGATTTGACTTGGAACCTTTCAGGCTATCAGTCTGTAATTGAAAAAGCCGTTGAAGTTATTCAACATGCAACGAAAGATGTATTGGTTTCACTTTGGCCGCAAGAGGCTGAGGTGCTAAAAGAGCAGCTTGTTTTAGCAGAGCAGCGAGGAATACGGGTTATTGCTGGAGTATTTGGCTCTTATAGTCTCGGGTGTGCCTATACGATAAATCTGGATTCTTGCGGGGATAGCTCGCAAACACGACTAGGTAAGCGATTAAATGTCGTAGTTGGCGACTCAAATGAAGTTGTAGTTAGTGAGATGAGCGGTGATAAGGCAGCGACGGGAATTTGGACGACTACACCTTCCATCATCCTAATTACAAAAGAATATATCAAGCATGATATTTGGGGGAAAGCGCTTATTGATAAGTTAGGAAAAGAATGTTTTGATGAACTGTGCCAGGAAAGTGAAACCTTATCCTACTTAATTCGAAATCGTTGAAAGATCGCAAGATCACTAAATGCTGTAAAAGGAGGGATTTTCTTAATGCGTAAGCAACTAGAGTTACTGAATAACCTCAAAGTTGGAATTGTGGGATGCGGCCATCTCGGGCAAGCCATTACGCAAGTACTTCTCAGGCAAGGAATAAAAAAAGAAAATCTCCTTATTTCATACGGCGGAAGCCCTCAGACATACCAAAAGCTTGCAGCGAAGGGCTTGGATTCGTGTCTTACTACGAATCACCAATTGTTCCAAAGCGCGGACATTGTTTTAGTTACACTAAAGCCACTGGATATTTTTGTACTCAAGGAAGTTGCTATATCAAATGAGGTTCTCGTTGTCTCCTGTATGGCGGGAGTATCAACAGAAATGCTGGATCGGATACTAGGAAAGAAAGTCTATCGGATGATGTTTAGCGGACCGGATACGATAGCATCAGGCAAAGGGGTAGTAACGATGTATCCAGAGAATGATCTTTTGAAGGCGCTGCTTTTCTTGATGAATCAAACCTATGTTGATACAATGACGGAAGCTGATTTGGATATTTTTACTGTTGGCGTTTGTATGCCAGCGGCAATTTTGAAGCTGGAAAGTCCAGTCCAACAAAAAAAGGCGATTGACAGAATTAGCGTCGAATATCCGCTGTTTTCAGAGCTTTATACCTGGGCTTTAGGGGTGTTGCCTTCCTTTCAAAACGGTTCCGATAAAAGGGCCTATATTGAGAGAATGATTACGAAAGGAGGGGTTACCGAAGCAATTATTAAGAGTTTGATTAGTGGGGGCCAACTCGATGATTCCTTAAGGAAAGGAATTGCTCGGACAAAAGAAATCGTTTTTGAAATTCAGCAGTCAATTGATAACCAGGAGGAAGAGTAATTTATTTAACGGAGGGATACTATGGACAAGTTTGAAAATGCTACTATTGTTAAAAAGGCCAATGTGTATTATAACGGAAATGTAACGAGTCGTACCATTTTATTGGAGAATGGAATGAGAAAAACATTGGGCTTGATTTTACCAGGTCAATATGAATTCAGCACACAAGATAAGGAACAGATGGAGGTACTCGCAGGAAAGCTGGAGGTTTTGGCACCTGGCAGTACCGAATGGGAATGCTTTGAAGCCGGACAAACTTTTGAAATACCTGCCAACTCTACATTCAAGGTGTCTACGGATCAAGTGTCTGACTATTGTTGCTCATACATCAAGGCATAAGATTTGTAAATTGCAATAACCAATTTTAGAGCGTGAGATTTAATTTGTAAAAGGGGAAATTGCTAAAGTCACTGAAAGCGGTAGCCGAGGCATTGACGCCATGCAAGAATTTGCTGATCAACTGGCTGAGTTCGCTGCCAAGTTGAATAAATTAGTTGTCACCTTCAAAATCTAGTTGTTGCTTCAAGCTTTGGATAAATCTAACGCACAGAAAAGCTGTTACTGATTCATTTCAGTAGCAGCTTTTTTGTGCGAAACGGTTTAAAGGATGGCTTGTTATTTTTGGCAGAGGAAATTAATTACAAAACTTGTTATTTTCATGTTAATATTTATCAGAATTATGAGAAAAATAGCAGGGATTGTTCACTAATTAACGAATAGCTTAAAAACATAGCCATTTTAATAACACAAATTTTAAAAAGAGGAGGAACCGAAGCGTGAAGAGCATTCAGACTAAATTGACAGTTATAATATTGAGCATTTTTGTAGTTGCTACAGCGACTTTAGGGGGATTAAACTACTGGAAAGCTAGGGCTATTATTTTTGAAGATGTAACAACAAACTTGAAGAATGAAGCGCAAGATACGGCTGGATTGATTGATAACTGGCTTGAAACTAGTAAGCTGGAATTAGCCGGTATTGCTACATCGCCGGTACTTCAAGCAGCAAAAGGTGAAGAAATTGTTCCTTATCTTAAGTATCTTAAGCGGGAAAGAGGACGTTATGAAAATTACGGTTTTGTTTTTCCTGATGGTAAATATTATGATGAGGCAGGGAGTAGCGGTTCGCTGAAAGATCGAGCTTATATTCAGAAAGCTTTGCAGGGAGAAGCAGCGGTCTCAGATCCGGTTATTTCGCGCGGAACCGGAATATTAGTTACCCTTGTAGCTGTTCCGGTTAAGTCCAACAATCAAGTGGTTGGCGCTTTGTTTGGTGCAATCAGTATGGAAAATATGACAGAAAAAGTGCTGGGAAAACAGGTGGGTGATACTGGCTATGCGACGCTAATTCGCTCTGATGGGCTTACGATTATTCATCCTGATAAAAGTTTTGTAATGCAAGTAAATCCTGTTACAGATACTCGATTTTCTGAAGAGATTCGCTCTATCCATGCGAATATTATCAAAGGTGGAAAAGGCGTAACGCAATATTCTTATGCAGGTGTTTCGAAAATAGTAGCGTTTACGCCGCTAAACAATGCGAAATGGTTTCTCACGATCAATGTCCCGACTGCAGAAGTGACGGAATCGTTATCATCCTTAACCTGGATTTCACTAGTGACTATTCTCGTTGTTCTTGTGCTTACTGGTATTATTATTGCGTTCTTTGCTCGGCGAATTGCCCAACCAATTCAATCACTGGAATTGGCAGCTAATAAAATAGCGTCTGGTGATTTGTCACAAACGAATCTCAACATTCAATCGAATGATGAAATCGGGCGCCTGGCCAAAAGCTTTGAGAAGATGACCCAAAATATTAGTCGGTTAATTCAGCAGATATCGAATAATGCAGAACAGCTAGCTGCGTCTAGTGAGGAGCTCACGGCTAGCGCGGATGAGTCAACGCAGGCAGCCAATCAGGTTGCTGGTTTGATTCAGGAAGCTGCCACCGATGCATCAACGCAGATGAGAGCAGCAGATGAATCATCTGCTAGTGTAACTGAAATTTCGCTTCGCATCGAAGAGGTTGCCAGTAATGCCAATTCTGTGGCCAATCAGACCGAGTCGGCAACGGCTAAAGCGCTTCAAGGCGAAGCCGCGGTAGACAAAGCGGTTACTCAAATGGGACAGATTGAACAAACTGTCAACACCTCGGCGCAAGTGGTAGTAAAATTAGGAGAACGATCTCATGAAATTGGTCAAATTGTGGAGGTTATTTCTGGAATTGCTGGACAAACTAATTTACTTGCTCTCAATGCTGCTATTGAGGCTGCTCGTGCAGGAGAACAAGGGAAAGGTTTTGCTGTAGTAGCGGAGGAAGTGAGGAAATTAGCGGAACAATCTGAGGTAGCAGCGAAAAAGATCTCTGATCTGATTGTTGAAATTCAAACAGATACGGGTAAGGCTGTTCAGGCTATGGAACAAGGGACTCAAGAGGTCAAAATCGGAGCAGAAGTTGTAAATGCCGCAGGCGTTTCTTTTCGGGAAATTGCTGTTTTGGTGACTGATGTATCTGGGCAGGTTAAAAATATGTCTAAGGCGATTCAAGACATGTCGCAAGGCAGCCAAAGAATTGTAAAATCCGTCAATGCGATTAATGGCTTGAGTAAGAAAAATGAAGGGGCCTTCCAGGGGGTATCAGCAGCAACGGAAGAACAATTGGCATCTATGACTGAAATTGCACGAGCTAGTCGAGCTTTGGCAACACTGGCGCAAGAATTGCAAATTGCCGTAAAAAATTTTAGAACATGATTGATTTATGAAATAGCTTTATAAAAAGGACAAGGAATTTGACGTTGCGTCAGTTCCTTGTCCTTTTTCGTTAGGCCTGGTAGCGCAGGCCATTTACCATGATTTGCATAACTCGTTTCATTTCCTGTTTTAAGTCGATAGAGCCGTCGTAGAGGCACCATTCATAGACGACGCCGCGGCCTGCTATGAAGAGAATGTTAGTTATTTCTTGGGGCGATAGGCTGGGAGAAATCTGTTGCGACTGTTGTCCTGCTACAATAATTGCACAAAGTATGTTTTGCATAGCGCGGCCTTTAGTAATAAACATCTTATTGTCTGCCGTATAGAGTTTTTTTACCATGTCTAAGCCGTTTAATAGGGTAAAGTCAGCATAGCGATCAAAGAATTCAACGATTTGATCTAAAGGCTTTTCTGCTTCTAGCTGACTTTCCACGTGGTTTTCAAAGTATTCATCAGCCTTCTTGAAAATTTCACTAAATAACTCAAACTTAGAAGGAAAGTAATAGTAGTAGGTACCGACGGAAACGCCTGCATCCGCAGCAATTTGTTCTACTGTAACCTTATCAAAGCCGTATTTTCGAATGAGCTTTACGCCACAGTCGAAAATTTTTGCTTTGGTAGCGGCAGCTTGTTTGGCGCGGTTTGTCATAGTAGACATAAGATCACCTCGATCAATCTCTATAGATGGGCAGCTACTTCATAGGCATCCCAGATTGCATACATAATGTTTGACACTTTGCGGGCGTCGCCGATTAGATGCAGTTCAGCGATTTCATATTTAAATGCCTGGTACAGAGAATTTTCCGAAGTGTAGCCTACGGCTAGAATTACACTGTCAGCAGGGGAGTCCTGCTCTTGTCCATTATGCTGGATTAAGACGCCTGTTGGTGTGGTTTTTAAAACTTTGGCATCTGTTAGTACAGTAACGCCGCAATAGGGAACTAGTTTTTCTAGCATATCTGAATTGGCATGACAGAGGGGGCCGTTTAGGGCGAGTAGCTTGTCTTGAATTTCCACTAGAGTAACCTTTGTATTGGCTTTGGCCAGCCAAATAGCAAGTTCGCAGCCCACTAAGCCGCCGCCGACAATCACGACCTGATTACCTGGTTCAACTTGTTTTAGCAATACTTCGGCAGCCGAGTATACCTTGCTGTTATCGCCGAGACTGAATCGCTTTGGTTTAGAACCAGTTGCGATTATCAGGGAATCGGCGGAAGTTTCTTTTATCATAGAAGGAGTCATTTCTGTATTGAGATGGATTTCTACTCCCAATTTGTTGAGGGTATGTTCATACCAGGCGACAAGGGCGTGATCATCCTCTTTAAAATCGGGCGCTCCGCCGGGAATCAGATTTCCGCCAAGGCGGCTAGTTTTTTCATAAATCACTGGGCTATGTCCGCGCAAGGCTAAAACTCTAGCGGCTTCACAACCAGCAACACCACCGCCGATAATGGCGACTTTTTTTCGGATTAAGGCGGGCGTTAATGCAGCTTCTTTTTCCCGGCAGGCCGCAGGATTTACGGCGCAATTTAAGGCCGAGTATTCTTGAATGCGTCCCATGCAGCCTTCCTGGCAAGAGAGACAGGGACGAATTTCAGCTAACTTATTGGCACGAAGTTTATTTACGTAATTTTCGTCCGCTAAGAGGGGGCGACCGAGGCTGATCATATCGCAAGCGCCATCATTGACAGCTTGCAGGGCTAAGGCGGGGTTATCCATTCGTCCGGCACATAGAATGGGCACGGAGACGACGTCTTTAATGATTTTCGCGTAGGGGATATAGAGACCTTTTTCTTGATACATCGGGGGATGGCTCCACCACCAGGAGTCATAGGAACCAACATCAATATCGAGGGCGTCATAGCCATAGGCGACTAACAGTTTGGCTGCTTCAATTCCCTCGGGAATATCCCGGCCTTTTTCTTCAAATTCCTCGCCAGGCAAAGCGCCTTCCCGCCAGTCTTTAATAAAGCTTTTCGGACTGTAGCGTAAAGTAACAGGGAAATCCTGACCGCATCTTGCTTTAATTTCTTCCACAATCTCCCGAGCAAAGCGCAGGCGATTCGGCAAGGCTCCGCCGTACTCGTCGGTGCGATTATTAAAGAAGGAAATGGCAAATTGATCGATAAGATAACCTTCATGTACAGCGTGAATTTGTACGCCGTCAAAACCAGCGCGTTTAGCCTGAAAGGCCCCCTCGCCAAATTTTTTAACGATGGTTTTAATTTCTTCGATAGTAAGCTCCCGGCAGGTTTTATCAAGCCAGCGATGTTTGATTGGCGAAGGCGCCACCGGGGGGAATTCTCCTAAATTAGTTGGGATTGTTACCCGACCAAAGCCGCCGCTAAGCTGCAGAAAAATTTTCGCGTCATAGGCGTGGATGCGTTCCGTCATTTCCCGGGCGGTACGGATAAAGTGGAGCGGATTATGGGTGGAACAGGGAACACTGGGCATGCCATGCTCTTCAATGACGTTATCAACAAAAGTTACGCCTGTAATGATCAGACCAGTGCCGCCGCGAGCGCGGGCCGTATAATATTCGATGCCGCGCTGGTTAAAGCCGCCCTCGGCGTCGGCTAGACCTAATGGACCCATCGGCGCCATGGCAAAACGATTTTTAATTTCTAGGGAACCAATTGTTACAGGTTCAAAGAGTTTTTTATATTTGTACGACATACAAGACATCCTCATTTCATCTAGTGTATTCAGTGAATTGATTAAGTTAATTTTATAACAAGCAGAAAGAAGCGTCAAGGCTTGGTATTTTTGTCGATAAATTACCCTGATATGTTTATTCGTTGACAGTTGATTCCAATAACAGTACTATTTAGATAATAATTACGACTAAAATGATGATTATAGCTGAACTGTTGAAATAAAATTTGCCAATATATCAAACTTTAGCCCAAGGAGTGAGACATGTGCATGATTGGAAGGAGAAATATCAGAAAAATATCAATAGTACGATCCCACTGGCGTTTCAATACATTGCGGAACGGGTCTTGGATGGGATTTTAGTATTTGATTGTTCGGGGAAAGTGGTATATACCAATCATGCAGCGTCTAAGATTTATGGGTATTCTGCTGAGGAGTTTAAGCAACTTAGCTTTCATGAATTGTATGCGATCCAAGAAGAAAGTTGTTTTGACAGACTGATGAGATCCGCGCGACAAGAGGCTGTCTTGTGTCAAGAAATTCACAGGAAGCGGGATAAGCTGACGTTTGCGGTAAGAATAAAGTATTGTAAAGTTCGGTTGGAAGAAACTGAATTTCTGATGGGCATTTTTAATGGGAAAGAAGGAAATCAGGCCGATAAGCTGCTTCCTGACGACAGTGAAAAGAACTATCAACTGCTTCACGAAGAGCTACTAGCCGCCTATGAAGAGCTCATGGCATCGGAAGAAGAATTGCGACAGCAATTCGATGAACTTCTAAGCAAGGAAGGAAAAATCTATCAACAAAATACAGTACTGAACTTGCTGCATGAAATGACGGCAGGCCTCATGACAGATAATGATTCTGATGATGCTATCTTTGAAAAGATTGTCGCCGGAGTTAAGGAGCTGTTTCAAGCTCCTCATACATATGTGCATGTTTTCGATGAAGCTAAGGGGACCTATACAGTAAAAACAGGGACTGGGATGTTTACCACTCATAAAAATGAAGTGGATATTACCAAGGCATTAGTCGGACAGGCTTACCGAACTGGTAAAGTTGCCGCTGTAAGTAATTATCATGCTTGGAAAGATCGGTTACCTCATTCTATATTTGACAATGTAGATTATTGTGTGGTAATGCCGCTTAAACAAAAAGACAGGATGTTTGGCGCTCTAGGGCTCGTCTTTGTTGAGCCAGGTCGGGTTTTATCAGAAGAAGAACTTTTTTTGTTGCAACGCTTTGCTGATCTGGCAGCCATTGCTTTGCGTAACTTTTTCTTAGTAGCTTCTTTGCGCAAGAAGATCGAAGAGCATCAACGAGAAGCTAAGCAGCGCAGGCAGTCAGAAGAAAGATTTTTTACAGCTTTTCAAATGAGCCCTAGTGCTGTAGCCATTGCCAGAATCGATGGCACCTATGCCGATGTCAACGAAAGCTTTTGCCAAAGTACGGGTTATACGAGAACTGAATTGATCGGCAGTACACGAGAACAAATTGGCCTTTGGCATGAAGCAGATAAAAAGCGATTGTTAGAGGAGCTCGAAAAACAGGGGCAAGTAAATAATCTAGAAGCATGGTTTCGTCGGAAAGATGGACGAGAAATTTGCGGACTGATGTCAGCGAGAATGGTCACCATTGAAGATGAAAGATATATTTTAACGATTACTCATGATATTACGCAGCGAATACAGGCGGAGCGGCAGCGCAGGCAACAGGAAGCGGCACTGATCGATAGCCGGAATATGCTGGCTGTCGCAGCTGGGCTGGCGAGTTTAGGACCATGGGAATATACTCCGTCAACGGGGCTATTTACTTTTAGCGATGAGTTTTATAATATATATGCTACGACTGTAGAACGCGAAGGACCCTCGATGTCGTGGGATCACTATGCTCAAGAATTTGTTCATCCCGAAGATCTGTGGATGCTAAAGAATGAACAGAACTTTCTTATTTTCGGTGAACGGGACGAAGCAATTGAACCGGTCGATGATCTGGTTCATCGAATTATCCGGCGAGACGGTCAAGTCCGTACTGTTCTGGTGCGGCGATTTGCTGTAAAAGATGCGGCAGGTCGCTTTATCAAAGTTTACGGTACCAACCAAGATATTACTGAACGCGTGAAGATTGAAGCCGAAAGAACTCGGCAGGAGGAAGCCATTAAGCATATGGCTTATTTTGACTCATTGACAGACCTGGCCAATCGGCGGCAGTTAAATGAATGGTTAGCTGCTGAAATGGAACATGCTCGTAAAGGTCAGGTTTGCGGCGCTGTTTTGTTTATCGATTTAGATGACTTAAAACTCATTAATGATACTTATGGCCACACTTATGGCGATAAAATTATTGTGGAGGCAGGGCTTAGAATTGTTAGTATAGTGGGAAAAGATGTTTTTGTGGCTAGAGTAGGCGGCGATGAGTTTGTTGTCGTTCTTTCAGGCATTAAGGAACACAGTAAAATCAAGAAAATTGTCTATGAGCTAAATATGGCATTAGGAAGAACCAAAGAAATTTTTGGCAGCCAGTTTCACATGGCGGCGAGTATTGGTATTGCTGCTTATCCTGCTGATGGCAGTACAACAGAAGAAATCATTAAAAATGCCGATAATGCCATGTATGCTGCGAAAAGAGGCGGCAAAAATTGTTGGCGCTTTTATACAGAAGAGATGCAACAGGAAGCCTATCAGGAAATGCGATTGACTAACTCGCTGCGTTATGCCTTGGCGTTACAGGAGTTTTCACTTGTTTATCAGCCGCAGATTGATCCTGTCAGGAAAAAAATCATTGGCTTTGAAGCGCTGTTGCGTTGGCGTAGCGCCGAACATGGCATAGTATCGCCGTTGCAGTTTATACCGCTTGCTGAACGCGCTGGTCTGATTCCTGATATTGGACAATGGGTGCTCAACGAAGCCTGCCGCTTTGCTCACCGTCTGACAGATCAAGGGTGGAGCGAAGTTCATGTTGCCGTAAATATATCGGCCAAACAAATTATCAGAGATGATTTTATTGCTATTGTTTTAAGTGCGATTGAAGCAGCAAAGATTGAAGCGCAACAGTTGGAGTTGGAAATTACCGAGAGCTCGCTGATGGCGTCAATGGAGGATGCTGTCAGTAAACTAATTCAGCTTAAGAACCTAGGAATAAAGCTGTCCCTTGATGATTTCGGTACGGGCTTTTCCTCATTGACTTATTTACTGAATTTACCTGTGACAACACTTAAGATTGATAAGTCTTTTATTGATATGATCACAGCTGAGGTTCCCGGGGTAAAAATTATCAGTTCGATCATTAACATGGCTCACGATATTAATATGAAAGTTGTGGCGGAAGGAGTAGAGACGGAAGAACAATTGGCCTATTTGCTGGATCACCGGTGTGATTATATTCAAGGCTATTTGTTTAGTCGCCCGCTTACCGAAACTGCGGCAATTCAACTACTTATAGAGCAGGCAGAGAATCTATATAAGCCGATAAAATAGTCTAGTGTAGTTAAAGTAGTTGAAGGAGATAAGTAAGATTTATGGAAATATAATAAGTTTGGCACAAATATGTGTTATATTTTTAATATAAAACAATGAATAGATAGGCGGATAGATAATGAAGATTTCGAAGCAAGATGCGTTAATCTGGTTTGATTATTTTTCACAAATGGGCGATAACGAAGCATTTACTGTAAAACATGAAGAGATTGTTTATGCGGTCTTTGCTCAAATTGAAGCAGCAATTGATCAGCGCAATGAACAGCTAATGGCTGAAATTACAGACTTAAAAAACTTAGAAAATAGGACTTTGTTTGTTGGTAATGACAGCAAATTTCCCAAAGGCTGCCGCTCCTGCCTGCTTGGGACAGGGCTAAGTGCAATTCGAAAAACGAACAAATGCAATTTGGAATGTAAGTTCTGTTATAATTATGGCGAGCTAGATGATATTCGGCCCGTTGGCGAGGGCTTATGGGATATTGGCGGCACGAAATTTTATGAGAAGGATCTCGATTTGCTTCTCTCCATTCACAAAAAGCCAACAGGGATTTCTTATGTTTATTTAGAGCCGTTCATGGAAATTGAAAAATACTATTCTATTATTCGAAAATTTAGCGAAGCTCAGATTCACCAGCACTTATACACCAATGGCACATTAGCGACCGAAGAAACTTTGAAAGCCTTAGGCGAAGCGGGTCTTGATGAGATTCGCTTTAATCTCGGCGCTTCTAACTGTGCCGATAAAGTCATTGCGAATATTGGTTTGGCAAAAAAATATATTAAAAATGTAGGAATTGAAACGCCTATGACACCGGAGTTTTTCGAAGCGTTTTTCAAGAAGAAGGAAGCCATTTTTGCCACTAAACTTGATTTTATCAATTGTGCCGAACTTCATTTAAATGCCAATAATATTGATAATTACTATGGGGAGAATATGTATATTTCTCGCCATGGTTATATATCACCGATTTGGAGTCGAGAACTGACTTTGAAATTCATGAAAATTGCTGCGGCAGAACAATGGGACTTGGTTGTTCATGACTGTTCTAATAATACCAAATTTGCCCGTAGCTTAAATTTGAGCAGCAAAGAAGGCATGTGGTTTGGCGCCAGTAATTATGCCTGTGAGTTTGCGATGATTCCTTATGAAGTTTTTATGCCAATTCTCAATGATGATAATTTTAAGTTTTTACAGGAAGAAGAACTGCCTGAAGAATATAAACCGGAACTCGTTGTGTTGTAGATTTTTACTTTTTAAAAAGTTTAGAATTGAAAAGGAATTTTGCCTGTCTATAGCTAATATAATTAGGCACGTATCTTATAATATATAAAGCGGATCAGAGAATAAGAGAGGTCCAATTACTTCCGGCAAGCATCGCTGCCGGAGTAATTGGGCTTTTTTCTTTTGGAGGAGGGCATATGATAAAACATTTTGACGTAATTGTCATTGGCGGCGGCGCAACAGGTACAGGAATTTTGCGCGACTTGTCTATGCGCGGCATTAAGGCGCTCTTAGTAGAACAGCGTGATTTGGCTTATGGCACAAGCTCGCGGTTTCACGGGCTCTTGCATAGTGGCGGCCGTTATGCTGTGAAAGATGGCGCGGCAGCGCGGGAATGTATTGATGAAAACACCATATTGCGACGTATTGGCAAGTATTGTGTGGAACCAACCGAAGGTTTTTTTGTTCAGGCGAAGGGTGACGGCGAAGAGTATGCGCTAAAATGGTTGAAAGCTTGTGAAGAAACGGGAATCCCTGTATCAAAGCTATCCGTTGACGAGGCGCGCAAACTAGAACCCGCATTATCGCCAGATATCGAGGCGGTTTATCGTGTGCCTGATGGGGCGATTGATGGCTTCCGACTAGTATGGCAAAATGTCCAGTCGGCACAGCGCTATGGCGGCGTTGTTCAGACTTATACAGAGGTTGTAGCGATCCATCATAGTAATGGGCAGGTTACTGGTGTAGTTGTCCGCAATACTTTGAGCGGCGAACAGGAAGAACTTAGCTGCAATATGATCGTGAACGCTGCCGGTTCCTGGGTGGGGAAAATTGCGGCTCTAGCGGGAGTCGAAGTCAATGTTCATCCTGATCGCGGTACGCTCATTGCTTTCAATCATCGGTTTACGAACCGGGTTGTGAATCGTCTGCGTCCGCCGGCGGATGCTGATATTTTCGTACCGCATGGTTCGATTACCATTCTTGGCACTACCTCAGTCGCTACAGATAGACCCGATGATTTTGCTGTTAGCAAGGATGAAGTTGTGCGTCAAATGAATGAAGGCAAGGCGTTGTTTGGCGATATTTATGATTACCGTATTTTACGGGTTTTTTCGGGCACGCGGCCCATTTATAGCCCCGGCGGAGCAGGACGGAGCGCCTCGCGCAATTTCGCGATTCTTGATCACGAAGAAATTGATGGTTTGCACGGTCTTGTTACCATTGTTGGCGGCAAGTTGACAACATATCGCCTCATGGCTGAAAAAACGGTAGATAAAGTATGCCAACTGCTCGGGATTCAGGCAATTTGTCGTACTGCCGACGAACCTTTAGTGGCGCCTGTCCCCGAGTCAATTATGAGTGCGGCTAAACAGCATTTACCAGCGTTTGGCGTGGAACGGGCGGCAGCGCGGCTCGGCAGTCAGATGGAAGCGGTGGCGCAGTGTATCGAGAAGGATAAAACAAAGAGTCAGCTTGTCTGTGAATGTGAAATGGTGACTTTGGCTGAAATCGAAACAGTGGCAGCTGATGCGGCAACTTTCACGCTTGATGATATTCGGCGTAAAACACGTATGGGCATGGGAACGTGCCAGGGCGCTTTTTGCGGCTTGCGGGGAGTCGGTGTTATGGTAACGCAGGGACTGCATCAAGAGCGACCGGCGACGGAAGTACTCTCTGAGTTTTTGGAAGCGCGGTGGGGCGGCGTGCGTCCTGTCCTGTGGGGCAATCAATTGAGAGAAACAGAGCTTACGCGTGCGATTTATGGTGCGACATTAAATATCAATGGAGAGATGCATGATGAAAAAGAGTGATGTCATTGTCATTGGCGCAGGCCTTGCTGGCTTAACAGCGGCATCAGCGGCGGCGAAAGGCGGCCACAGTGTGACCCTATTGACGAAAGGGGTCGGAACACTGGCCTTTGGCGGCGGTGTCATTGATATACTAGGCTATGCACAGCAGCGTTGCCTGCAGAGCCCCCGTGAAATTTTTGCGGCTTTACCTAAAGAACATCCCTATGCAATTAGCGGTCAAGCGGCTGTGGAACAAGGCGTCGAATATATTCGCAATCTTTGCGCGGCAGCGAATTATCCTTTGGACGGTTCACTTGATGAAAATATTTTCATTCCGACAGCGGCGGGAACCTTGAAACCAAGCTGTTTGGTACCGAGAACGATGAATGCCGCTGATATGCCAGCAGCAAAGGCAATTACCGTGATTGGCTTTGAAGGCCTTAAAGATTTTTATCCGGCTATGGTTATTATGGGCCTTAAAGGTCACAAGGGATATGGCGAGAAACAATTTTCATCCCTAATGGTACGGACTGATTTAGCGCAAGGCCGAGATATTACGAACTTAGATATAGCCAGATGGCTTGATCAGGAAGCGGCGCAGAACAGTCTAGTTCAGCAGATTTCTGCAACTGTTGCCCCTGGTAGCTATATTCTCATGCCACCTGTGCTGGGAACTGAGCCAAGTTATGATTTGTGGCAGAAGGTAGAAGCAGCCACAGGCTGTCGCGTTGTGGAAGTAGCAGCGCCGCCGCCAGCAATTACGGGCAGTCGGCTGCGGACGTTACTCATGCGAACGATCAAAGCGCAGGGGATCCGGCTGATTGAGCATACTCATGTGAGACGGGCCGAATATGAGGGAAAACGCTGCAGCGCTGTGATTACGCAGCATTTAGATCGGGAAAGAAGATACGAAGCGGGAGCTTTTATTTTGGCGGCAGGCGGATTTTTAGGCGGCGGCTTAGACGCGACGCCGGAAGGCTTCTATGAACCCATTTTTAACCTGCCTGTTACTTCAGAAGGCTTAGCTTGCGCGCCAAGCGGCAGCTTGTTTGATTCGAATGAAGTATTTCGCGCCGGAATTCGTGTCGATGCTTTGCTACGGCCTTGCGACGCCAAGGGCAATATGCTGTATGAGAATCTCCATGTGGCTGGAAAAATGCTGGCAGGTTATGATTACTCTGTTGAGAAATCCGGCAATGGCGTGGCTGTTGTTTCGGGATTTCAGGCAGCTCAGGCTGCGGTAAGGAGTGGGAAAAATGATTAAACAAAACACAATTGATCGCTGCACAGCCTGTGCGTCCTGCGTTATTGAGTGCCCTGTTACGAAAGCGACTGGAGAATTTCGCGGTCCGAAACTGCTCGGACCAGGTCAGGAACGGTTTCGTCTATTTGAAAACGATTTAGAAGCGTCCATTGACTACTGTACGAATTGCAAGAACTGCGATATTACTTGCCCCTCGAACGTGCCTGTATCGACATTGAATATGCTGGCTAAAACCGAGCTGTATCGCAAAAAGGGCCATCGCCTGCGGGATTGGATTTTATCTCATGGCGAATTGTTTGCGAAGCTAGGCAGCCCGGTAGCGCCGTTGACGAACTTTGGCATGAATTTTCCTGTCACCAAGGCCGTCTTGAGCTCCATTGGCATCGCAAACCGTCCGCTGCCATCTTACGCTAGCAAAAGCTTTTATCAACGCTTTAACGCTTATAAGCAAAAGCCAAGCGACAAGAAAGTCGTTTTCTATCCCGGTTGTTATATTGGCTACAATACGCCACAGGTCGGGATGGATCTTGTCGAGATTCTCCAAGCCAACGGTATCGAAGTCATTGTACCTGATGTTGTCTGTTGCGGTACGCCAGTCGTTTCGAATGGTTATATGGATACGGCTCGTGAAAAGGCGAAACATAATATTGCCGAGCTAGCCAAATGGGCCGAGAAGGGCTATCCGATCCTGACTTGCTGTACGAGCTGCGGGTTGATGCTGAAACAGGAATACTTGGAGTTGTATCAGATTGATGGCGCTGAAACAGTAGCGCAGCACCATTATGATGCTGGTGAATATTTATTAGAGTTGCAAGAAGCCGGGAAATTAACTGTGAACTTTACAGCGCCGCCGGGAGAATTTTTATATCATGCGCCTTGCCATATGCGGGCGCAGGGGATTGGTCTGCCTGGATTTGAGCTGCTAAAGGATATTGACGGAATGCAGATCATCGAAGCAAACGCTGGTTGCTGCGGAATTGCCGGAAGTTATGGTTTTAAGCAGGAGAAATATGATATTTCCTTGAAAATCGGTGAAAAACTTTTTGAAGCAGTCCAGAAGAATCCTGAGGCAATTGTTGTTACGGAGTGCGGCACTTGTCAATTGCAAATCACGCACGTAACCGGGCGAAAAGTGCTTCATCCCATATCGCTCTTGCGGCAAAGCATGACTAACTAATTATTTTAATAGGCTCCAACCTTGGCATTGTAGCAGCAACGGTTGGGGCTTTGTTTTCATTGAATTATTCTATTTAGTACGGCTAGTGGTGTTTGCATTTTGTAAATGCTGGTATCTAAAAGGTTACTATAGTACTTTAAAGTGCGTACTTGCTAAAAGAACACTAATGCTATATTATAAGTTCATAGCAGATTTAATTTAGTAGATTTAGCTATACCGCAAGCCGTTTTGTTTTATCTAAGGCTTGCGGTATAAAAATGGCATATTGGTGTATATGCACGCTATAATATAAATTAGGAGGAATTGTAATGAAATCTTTATTTGACTCAGTGAACTTAGCGGGAATGTCAGTTAAAAATCGGTTGATCCGTTCTGCTACTTATGAGGGGATGGCCAATCAACAGGGGCATTTGACGCAAGAGTTATTTCAACTTTATGAAGACCTAGCCAAGGGCGAAGCTGGTATCATTATTACTAGTGTTACGGCTGTGAGCCCACGTGAAAAATGGATTCCTTGGCAACTCGGCATTGACAATGATAGTTTTATCGAAGAATATAAAAAATTAACTGACACAGTGCATGAATATGGTGCGAAAATTATTATGCAGATTGGGGCAATTGGCGCTCAGACTATGGATGATAACAATCCAGATCGTGCCATGAAAGGTCCTAGCGCGGTCACCGATATAGGTTATGGTACTACACCGCTAACCTTGGATCAGGAAGAGATGCTGGCTTTTGAAGAAGAATTTGCTGCCGCAGCTTGGCGAGCAAAACAAGCTGGTTTTGATGGAGTACAGGTGCATGCTGCGCATGGTTATTTGCTAAGTAAATTTCTTACGCCCTATTATAATTTGAGAACAGATCAATATGGGGGCAGTATCGAAAATCGCAGTCGATTTTTAGTCGAAACATTTCAGCGAATTCGCGAACGAGTTGGTGTCGACTATCCGATCCTGCTCAAAATAAATGCTGACGATTTCATGGAAGCTGGCATGTCTTTTGAAGAATGTAAATATGTGTGCCAAAAGCTGAAGATCTTTGGTTTAAGTGCCGTAGAACTGAGCGGCGGAAGTCGATCTTCGCGACAAGGCGAGGGATATTCACGTCCCAATCCGCGAGTTCACTCCTATTTCTTTTCCTATGCGAAAGAACTACAAAAGGAAGTTGCGGTTCCGGTTATTGCAGTCGGGGGAAATCGTGATTTTGTGGCAGTTACTAATTTGCTCAATGAAAGCGAGATAGACTTCTTTTCTTTTGCCAGACCGCTGATTCGGGAACGAAATTTGTTCAGTCGCTGGAAGTCTGGTGACACGGCGCCTGCCTTGTGCATTTCCTGTAATCGCTGTTCTAAGTTTGGAAATAATCATTGCATCTTTAACGAAAAATGATATGAAGCTGTTCTTATTAATAGTGATAAAATGCAGGGTAACTTTTGCTATTTAGAAAAGATGGTGCTACAATTTAAATTATACATAATGTACAAAGAAGTGCAGGACAGTGCTAATGCTGTCCTGCCTTTTTTTGTAGCTTATGAATTTTAGGAGGTGTTCTAGTATGTTTAAAGATGTACTAACTATTTCTGTTGTTACGTTTAACGCCGTATGGGGAAATAAGGAGAAAAACCTCAATCGAATTAAGGATTACATTGAATGCGCCGCTCGGAAAGGAAGTCATTTCGTAGTGTTTCCAGAGATGTGCTTGACTGGTTATGATGATGAGGCAGCTAAACCGAAAGCCGAAAAAATGCAGAGCTTGTTGGCTGAGACTATTCCTGGACCGGCAACGAATCAAATTGCTGAACTGGCAAAACAATTTGGACTGTACATCATTTTTGGTATGCCGGAAAAAGACGCGCAAAAATCCGATACAATCTATAATGCGCTGGCTATTTTCTCACCTGAGGGACTCGTCGGTTCTTATCGTAAGATGCATTTGCCTTCCCCGGAACCAAACTGGGCAACGCGGGGCGATAAACCATTTATTTTAGATACACCATGGGGGCCTGTAGGCTGTAATATTTGCTATGACTCTTATTGTTTTCCTGAAATGGTTCGTTATTATGCCGCTATGGGTTGTCGGCTATATATCAATTCGACCGCTTTGGCTAAATGTCATGGCCGCGGCTTGGGGACAACAACGTTGGAAGCCAGTGTGATTCGAGAAGGCGTTTATATTGCTTCGGCCAATCTTGGCGGTTTAGATGTAGATAATTACTTCTGGGGCGGTAGTAGTATCATTGGTCCTAGCCGAAAGACTTGGGAACCTTATTATTACGCTGGCCACAAATTTACAGATGAAGTGGCTGATGAATCGGAGATGTTTACTGCAACTATTGATCTGTCGCTGGCGGAGCGCGGGCTTTATAAGCACAATCCCGCTGTAGATGGGACTGATTTTAGACCTGATAAGTATATTGCTATGTACCAAGAAATTCTGAAGAATCCTGATTTCGGTAAATAGCATTGGCTTAACTATAGTAGAGCAAGGCATCGATTCCTGTAGTACAGGGGATCGATGCCTTTTGCGCTTTGAAAATGAGATTAGATTCGTTATCCTTAAAGTGATATAATAAAAACTAAAATGTTGACGTGATAGGAGAAGCGAATCATGTTTGTTATAAAAAAGTTTTGGGAAGATCCTTATCTAACCGAATTAGACGCTAAAGTAACGAGTGTTGATGGCGATCATGTCACAGTTGACCAGACGATAGCCTTCGCCTTTTCCGGCGGGCAAGAATCAGATACTGGCACTATTGGTGGCTATAAGATCTTGAAGGCGGAAAAACGAGATCAGCAGATTGTCTATCAACTGGAAGGCCATAATCTTTCAGTTGAAGACGCTGTTTTAATCAAGATTGACTGGGAACGGCGTTATCGTCTTATGAGACTGCATTTTGCAGCAGAGATTGTTCTGGAGCTGGTAACTCAGCGATTTAATCATCCCGAGAAGATTGGGGCGCATATTTCCGAAGACAAGGCAAGAGTCGATTTTTATTGGCAAGGCAACATCTCGCAAATTTTTGATTCGTTGCAAACAGAAATAGAAACTCTTGTTAAAAGCAATTTGCCGATCCGAAGTGACTTTAGCGATACTCTAAATGAGGTTCGTTTTTGGGAGATCGAAGGCTTCGCCAAAGTTCCCTGTGGGGGAACTCATCCGAAACGAACTGGCGAAGTTGGCGAGCTTTTGCTTAAAAGAAATAATATTGGTAAAGGTAAGGAAAGAATTGAGATATATTTAAAATAGTCCAGGTTTTGTTTATTGAATTTCAAAAAACGCTATGATATGATGAAGACAAATAAAAAGACTGGAGTTGAAAAGATGATTATTCTTTCTTGCTAAGTTTACAAAGCATAATAAATGATAGAGCGAGGACGCCTCTTGTTTTGTTATGCCTAGGCAAGAAAGATACTAATTCTTTTCACTCAAAATATATCCTTGCCATGCCCATTTTAGGGCTTGGTTTTGCTGTATTTATGAGCTGCAAGAAAGTACTTTCTTGCAGCTTTATAATTTTATTACAGGAGGATAATTTATGTCTTTAATAAGTGTTTCAAATGTAAGCTTCGCCTATGATGGCAGTTATGATAACATTTTTGAAAATGTGAGTTTTCAAATTGATACAGATTGGAAATTAGGCTTTATCGGAAGAAATGGTCGAGGCAAGACTACATTTCTCAATTTATTGCTTGGTAAATTTGAATATCGCGGTACGATTAAGGCTAAGGTCAATTTTGAATATTTTCCTTTTACAGTAACTTGCCCTGAAAATAGCACTATGGATGTCATCGAAAGCATTGATCCGGATTGTCTGCAGTGGCAGATCATGCGGGAACTTTCGCTGTTGCAGGTCTCTGAGGATGTTTTGTATCGCCCTTTTGCTACGCTATCTCAGGGAGAGCAAAGCAAAGTGCTGCTTGCTACTTTATTTCTTAAGGAAAATAGTTTCTTACTGATTGATGAGCCGACGAATCACCTGGACATGACCGCTAGAAAAATTGTTAGTGATTATCTAAAAACAAAACATGGCTTTATTTTGGTGTCCCACGATAGAGCTTTTGTCGATCACTGTGTTGACCATATTCTTTCGCTGAATAGAACAAATATTGAAATTCAAAAAGGCAATTTTTCGTCTTGGTGGGACAATAAACAACAACAGGATCGTTTTGAACTTGCCGAAAATGAAAAATTGCGCAAAGACATTACCCGCCTCCAGTCCGCTGCTAAGCGTACAGCCGATTGGTCTGATAAAGTAGAGAAGACCAAAGTAGGTACAAGAAATTCAGGTTTACGGCCAGATCGAGGCTACCTAGGACATAAATCCGCTAGAATGATGCAACGCGCCAAGTCACTAGAAGCAAGACAAGAAGCGGCTATTGACGATAAGTCCAAGCTACTTAAAAATGTTGAAACTTCGGCTCGATTGAAACTTTCCCAAAGTTCTTTTTATGCGGAGCGTCTGGTAGAACTTGATCAAGTAACGATAGATTATGACAGCAAGATCGTATGTGAGAATATAAGTTTTACGATTGAACGAGGGGATCGAGTAGCCCTTTATGGTAAAAATGGTTCAGGAAAATCTAGTCTTATGAAATTAATCTGCAGCGAAGACCTTTCTTATCGGGGGACGCTAAGAAAAGCAAGCCAGCTTCGCATTTCTTATGTCCCGCAGAATACTTCACACCTTACAGGGAATCTTACTGATTACGCCAGAGAGAATGGGATTGATGAAAGTATTTTCAAGGCTACTCTAAGGCAACTTGACTTTTCTCGAGTGCAATTTGAAAAAGATATGGCTCATTTTAGCGGCGGACAAAAGAAAAAAGTGCTGATTGCTAAGAGCCTTTGCGAGAAAGCGCACTTGCATATCTGGGATGAACCACTTAATTTTATTGATGTGATTTCTCGCATGCAAATCGAAGAACTGCTGCTTGATTACTCACCGACCATTTTATTTGTTGAACATGATAGTGAATTTTGTGATAATATTGCAACAAAGATTGTTAGACTCTAAATTTATTGTAAAATGAAATTTGATAGACGGCATAAATGAGTGAGAGAATCTGTGGTAACGAAAGGGGAAAAACATGATTATTCAACCGACTGTAAATGAATATGGTACGTTAATCAAAATTTGGGAAAACGCAGTTCGAGCAACACATGATTTTCTTACAGAAGAGGATATCCAGTTTTATAAACCACTAATTTTGAACGAATATTTTCAACAGGTGAAATTATTTTGTCATAAAGATAGTAAGAATCAAATTACTGGCTTTATGGGTATAGCCGATGGAAATTTAGAAATGTTGTTCATTGATCCTAGATCACGGGGCCAAGGCCTAGGAAAAGCGTTACTGCTTCATGCGATAGAGCAAGAAAAGGTCGAACATGTCGATGTGAATGAGCAGAATGATCAAGCGATTGGTTTTTATAAGCATATAGGATTTCAAGTCATAAGTCGTTCTGAATTGGATGGACAAGGGAAACCATATCCTATTCTGCACATGAAATTGACTACTCACGCGGGGCGTTAACTAATCTAAATAAGAAGAAAGGCGTTAGAAATAACGTAAGAAGTAAAAATGATTCTAAAAGTACTTGTTGATAATAATACGCTCATTGACCGGTATTTTTTCGGCGAACCAGGCGTATCTTACTATATTGAAGAAAGCGGCATAAAGTTGCTATTTGATGTTGGTTATAGCGATGTATTTTTAAAAAATTCCCGTAAGATGAATATTGATTTAGGAGCAATCAATTCGGTTGTGCTTTCACATGGACACAATGACCATACGGGAGGACTCTTTTATTTAATTCAATATTATACGGAGCTTTTTATGGAGCATGGCATATATAACAAGCCCCAACTGATTGCTCATCCTGTGGCGTTTGAGAATAAGTGGGAAGGTCAAGTCGCTATAGGCTCATTAATTAACGAAGATAAATTGAGGCAGCATTTTGATTTAATATTAAGCAAATCAGAGCTATGGCTGACTGACAAGTTAGTTTTTCTAGGTGAAATTGAACGGGAAAATAGCTTTGAAAACCAAAGGTCGGTCGGAACAATTCGCTGTGAAAGCGGCGATGCGCCTGATTTTGTCCTTGACGATTCGGCGTTGGTTTACAAGTCCGTCGACGGTCTAGTTATCATAACAGGCTGTTCTCATGCGGGAATTTGCAATATCATCGAAACAGCGAAAAAAGTTTGTAATGATACAAGAATTGCCGATATTATCGGCGGGTTTCATTTGTTGAATCCTAGTCAAGATTTGCTTGACAAAACGTGTGAATATATGAAGAAAAATAACGTTACCCATATAGCTCCTTGTCATTGTACGGATTTGTCTTCTAAAGTTGAGTTAGCTAAAAATTTTTCGATACAAGAAATTGGTGTTGGCTTTGTCCGGGAATACAAATAATATGAAGAGATACTATATAAAATCCTCCTGGATCAGAGCTGATACAGGAGGATTTGCTTTGAAATGGCCGTAAAAGCAGGGGAATGTTTTTTGATAGCAGGGATTGTAGCTTATTTGCCGAAGAGCTTTTTAACTACTTTAACTATTTGGTGTGTGCGATGGCTAATTTATATGTGCGGAAAATAAGCATATTTTTTTCTCTGATTGTTCTGGTGTTGTTACTGGGGAGTGCGAGCTCCACGTATGACAAAGATCAGAGCTCACAAGTTGGTCCATTCATTTTTAACTTTGACATATTAGAGGATAAAAATGCTGAGGAAGACATACAAACTGTGAGTGATCCCCAAAACGTTTCTCAATTCCGTTACTATAGTAAAAACGCGATCTCCCAAGGAATTTCACCATCGATCTATTGGGTAAGATTTGTGTTGCCAAATAATAATTTAACGGGGGAGAAACGTTTTCTCGAATTTATCAGCCCCAATTTTAGTAAAATTGATATATATTTTCCGACAGGGATAGTGAATGGTACAACGCAGTATACGGTAAAAAAGGTAGGGACTTTTAGACCGACAAGAAATAATGATGTTTTAAATAATACATGGACGATTGCCGTTCCAACGGAATATATGACTGGACAGTTTGTTTATTTACGGTTAGATACGGTATCTGCTTTTCGATTGCCTGTCCGAATTTGGGATGAAAAGGACTTTTTAGCACAGGCTCTTATTAAACATTTAAGTTACGGGATTTTTTTCGGCATAATTATTGCCGCTTTTTTATATAATTTTCTTGCTCTTTATATTTTAAAGGATAAGGCCTATTTCTTTTATGTCTTTTATGTGGCAGCTTCCTTTATTTATCAGATTGCGGCTTGTGGCTATTTGCGACTTTTACTCGATCTAAGTTATCCGATGTATCGAGGGATTTTTTGGGCGTCATTGTCGCTAGCCTTCATGTGTTCTATTTTTTTCACTGGTTTTTTTCTTCGGGTACGTCGCGGTGAAATGATTTGGTTTAGGCTATTGGGCTCGTTTGTGGTTATTGCTTTGCTGGGAGGCGTTTTAGGAGTCTTAGGCTATGAACTTTCGGCGAATCGGATTGCGTATGCTTTGGGAATGACTTTGTCTGTTGCGTTTATGATTTTGGCATTTATTCGCTTTCGACAAGGGTATCAGCCGGCAAGGTTCTATTTGTTGGCTTGGGGCGTATTAGCGGTGGGCGTTTTCATTTGGACTATCTTGCCTTATCGACTTTTTGGTGTCAATGGCTTACTCGTGTCATCCGTAGTTGAAATGTTGTTATTATCCTTGGCACTATCAGAGCGATTTAAGCAATTGAGATTACGAGAGTTAATGCTTACAAAGCATATTGATTACTATAAAGATTTAAGTGATATTGATGAGTTAACAGGACTTTATAATCGACGTGGCTTGAATCGTGTGATCCAAAAAGCCATTAAAACAGCCGCACAGGAGAAGCGTAACTTGTCAATCATGGTCTTAGATATTGATTTTTTTAAAAACTATAATGATAACTATGGTCATTGGCAAGGTGATCAAGTCTTAGTTTCTCTGGGCAACTTACTGTTAAATAATCTTGAAGTAGCTAAAATGGCATTCCGTTATGGCGGCGAAGAATTTGTTGTTTTAGTGATGGATATACAACAGGCGGAAGTGATGAGGATTGCCGAACAAATCCGACAAGATTTTGCTAAAATGGAGTTTACGCCGATTCAAAATCAGAAAGTATCTGTAACATTAAGTATCGGCGTAGCGGCGTTTAAGCCAAGTGATTCTATGGCAAGCTTATTTGAGCGTGCCGATAAGGCTCTATATGATGCGAAAGCGCAGGGGCGGAATCAGGTTGTTCAATTATGACAGAAGTAAAAAAGTATACCGACTATAATTATAAAAAGTCTACGATGAAATTATTCGAATTAGCAGGAAAAAAGTCGAAACAAAAGAATTCATGCAATATAATAGGTGTCATTGCTAAAATTACTTGCGTTTACTCATGGCATAGCTATGAGGATATTAATTAGCGGGAGTGGAATTGTATGGATGATTTTCGTGTGCATCAACAAGACTTGAAATTCCTTCAGGGGTTTTTTGGTATGGCAATCTATGCATTTGAAGATGGTGCTTGTTTTTTTGTAACAGATAAAGAAAAGGTAACCTTTAAATTGGAAAATGGCTTTCATATCCCGGGATTAGAGGTTGGCGGCGGTTTCAGTGACAGCGGCCCAGCGGCGCAGGCGATGAAAGCGCGAAAAGTTATTTCGATTCGTATTTCGCGAGAGGTCTATGGGGTCAGACTCATTGCTATAGCGGGGCCTGTTTGGGATGCTGCAGAATCGGAGGTTGTAGGCGCTTGGGTTCTGCCAATTCCGCGACAGCACACGATTGTAAAGGCTTTTGATTCTTTTGCACCGATTCTCGCAGAATTGATGCCTGAAGGCGCCTTCTTATATTTGAGTGACAGACAAAAGTTTTTAAAACGCCAGTCGTCTAAGAAGTTCGATATGCCAACGATTCAGGCGGGAGACCCAATTCGTCAGGGAAGCACGGCTGATAAAGCGATGAATAGCAATCAACAGTCTTTAGAGGAGATTGACGCTAGTATCTATGGTTTTCCAGTATTAGCTGTATCATCTCCGGTGAGTGATGAAGAAACGAAAGAGGTTGTTGGTTCGTTTGGGATCGCTGTACCCAGAAAATTAGCCCAGGAGTTAAAGCAAGTTGTGCTTTCTTTAGAAGAGGGGCTAGGCGATGTATCAGCGGCAGTAGAGCAGATTACGGCAGCAACTAGTGATATTAACGGGAATCAACAGACCTTACATAAAGAAATCGGGACCGTTGCTGAATTAGTTCAAAAGATTAATGAGGTGATGACTTATATTAAAAACATTGCCGATCAAATCAATATGCTGGGCTTGAATGCCGCCATTGAATCGGCTCGTGCTGGTGAGTTAGGTCGAGGTTTTAGTGTGGTAGCGGAAGAGATTAGAAAACTGTCCGATGTTTCGAAAAATACGGTCTTGCAAATTCGAGAATTAACAGATCAAATTGAACGGTCTATGAATACAACGAAGGCATCGTCGTCGGCAACGCTGACGATTGTACAGCAGACCGCTGCTTCGACGCAGGAAGTGAATGCCAGTATTGAAGAAATGACGGCCATTGCTAAAAACCTTGCCGTTACAGCTAGTGAGTTGTAGGTTGGTTGCAGCCAGATCTTACATTTCAACAGCCTTTGTTTTTAAATTTAATAAAGCTTTGTTATAAAAGGTGTTTTTCTTTGTTGGTAAAGTCTTGCAGAGTTGCTAAGTCAGTAATTCTGTGGGACTTTTTTGTTTGTAATAAGACTCGTATTCTGTTGCTTAGTAAAAATTTACATATTCTTCATCTTATCTTAAAACTTATTGCTCTAATCCTTGTTATACTAAGGCTGAACTTTTAAGAACCTAGAACGAAAGGACGCTGAAGATGAAAAAGAATATTATAAAGAGTATTGCCCTGGCTTTGGTCAGTACGGTCCTGTTAGCTGGTTGCGGAGCGTCTTCAAACTCTGCGGGCAATGGTGACGCTGGGAAAAAGGTTAAAATTGAATATTGGCATTGCAATGCGGAAACCCAGGGGGGCAAAACGGTAGATGAACTCGTCAAGGAATTCAATGCCCAAAGTACGGATGTAGAGGTTGTAGCGCGATATAATCCCGATATGTACAAAGGTTTAATGCAGAACCTGCAAGCCGAAGTAGCCACAGGGAAATCTCCTGCTGTTGTACAAATCGGCTGGGCTTTCCTAGACTATTTTTCCAATAATTTTCAGTACGTAGAGCCGCAAAAGATTATCGACAGAGATTTTTCTGATGATAAAACCTTTTTGCAGGATAAATTTTTACCTAATGTGTTGGGGCTAGCAAAAAATAGCAAGGGTGTTCAGGTTGGGATTCCTTACTCCTTAAGTACGCCGGTATTATATATCAATAAGGATTTACTGCGGCAAGCTGGTTTAAACGAAAATGGCCCGAAGACCTGGGAAGAAGTGATCCAGTTTTCTAAAGTGATTAAAGAAAAGACTGGCAAGTACGGTTTCTATATGCAAGAGCCAGCCGATAATTGGGCGCAGCAGTCTCTGATCGAGAGTAATGGCGCAAAGATGATTACGGATGGTAAAGCAAGCTTCGCGTCGGAAGACGGGATTAAGGCTTATCAAGCGTATGCTGACATGGTGACAAAAGATAAATCAGCGCTGCATATTTCTTGGGGAGAAGGCGTACAGTCCTTTATTGATGGCAATGTGGCGATGCTCTATACCACGATTGCGCAGCGAGCGAATGTTCAAAAAGGGGCTAAATTTGATGTTGCAGCGGTAAGTTCTCCTGTATGGCAGGGAAAACCAAGACGATTACCAGCAGGCGGCTGTTTCCTCGCGATTACGGCACAAAAACCAGAAGAGCAAAAAGCTGCTTGGGAGTTTATGAAGTTTTTGTATAGTGTAAAATCGATGGCGGAATGGACGAAGGGAACTGGCTATGTACCACCGCGTAATGATGTAGCTGAGGCCCCGGATGGTCTGAAAGATTTCTTAGCGAAAAATCAAATGATGGTTGCTGCCACTTCGCAGATGGATGGCGTGGTACCTTGGGCATCCTTCCCTGGTGACGCTGGCTTGCAAGCGGAACAGATTTTGCTTGATGTACGTGATCGGATTTTACAAGGCACAACTCCTGTTCGTGAAGGCTTGACAGAAGCGCAGAATAAGATCAATGCGTTGCTTAAATAACGATTGATTATTATTGGGAGAATTGTGAAAACGGTGGCGCCAGAAAGTCATTCTGGACCATCGTTTTCACGTATTTAGGTTCAAAATTCGTAAGAAAGATCGGAACAAAGGGGTGAGAGCGTGGATAAAAAGCAAAAGCTTTGTGGCATCAAGCGCAGCACTTTGTGGGCCTGTGGCTTGATACTTCCTTCCTTGCTGGTTTTTACAATATTTATGTTTTATCCGCTGATGTATACGGTTTATTTAAGCTTTTTTGACTGGAATATGATTAAACCTTTCAAAACCTTTGTGGGATGGGCCAATTATGCGGCTGTCTTTCAAGATCCGCTTACTTATGTAGTACTTAGAAATACGTTAGCTTATCTGGTCATTTTGTTGCTGCTTAACTGCGCCGCTCCTTATGTACTTGCCTTTGTTCTATCCTTTGTGGTTAAGCGGGGGCGAGGCTTTTATAAAAGCGCCTTTTTTCTACCAAGTGTGATTTCACTCGTTGTTGGCTCCATATTGTATTTGTGGATACTCAATCCTATATCAGGGCCAGTGGCGATACTTGCTAAATATTGCGGTATAGTCCTGCCTGTCTGGAGTAAGACACCAGGGCTGGTGATTATGGTGCTAAGTCTGATTACAACTTGGAAAATATTTGGCTATAATTTCATCGTTATATTTGGCGGCGTAACCGGTGTACCTCAGGAAGTGATTGAAGCTGCCCGTATCGACAATGTGCCGCTGCACCGGATTTTTTGGGATATTGTATTGCCCATGAGCGGTGCTACGGGGATCTATATTTTTATTATCACCATAGTGCAGGGACTGCAGTATGTATTTACGCCGATCAAGGTAGTGACGCAAGGCGGGCCTGATAATGCCAGTTCGAATTTGATCTACAATGTCTACCAAGAGGCCTTTACTTTTTATCATACCGGCGTGGCTTCAGCCTTTGCTATTATAACGATGGTGCTGTTTGTAGCCTTACTCTTGCTGGAATTCAAGTATGTAGAGAAGGGTATCTATTATGAAAAATAATCAACAGTATACGTGGCACGTGTTGTTAGGGATTGCCTTGTTTTGCTCGCTTATGCCCATTGTTTTTGCTGTCTCTAGTTCCTTCAAAGAACTCAGTGAGGCCTATAGTAACGTGTTGGGCCTTATTCCCCAGCACCCAACGTTCAATAATTATACGCAGGTTTTTTCGCAGCTTCCTTTTGGGCGCATTGCCACGAACACCTTTCTCGTTGCCGCAACAGTTACGGTATTTCAGATCATTACGAGTGTGCTGGCGGCTTACTCTTTTGTATATTTTGAATTTAAGGGGAAAAATGTGCTGTATTTTGTCTTGATTAGCACGATCTTTATTCCTTTTACGGTTACGATGATTCCCAACTATCTCACTGTATCGCAGTTAGGTTTTAGGGATCATATTATCGGTGTTATTTTACCGCAGCTTAGTGATGCGACGGGGATTTTTCTGATTCGCCAAGCCATGCGAACCATTCCGTATTCTTTGGTGGAGGCCGCTCGGCTGGAACAGGCCGGACACATGCAGATCCTCTGGGATATTATCCTTCCTTTAATTAAACCAGCCGTGGTGTCCACAGCGATTATGTTTTTTATTAACTCCTGGAATGAATTTGTCTGGCCAGTCATGATCTTAAAAGATAAGATGAATTTTACGCTGCCGCTGGCCTTGCAGTTATTTATCAGTGCCGAAGGCGGTACGGATTTTACGTTGGCTATGGCTGTAGCGGTGATTACTATGGTGATTCCTTTAGTACTTTATCTCATTTTCCAACGTTATATTATTAGCACTTTTACTTCCTCGGGCGTAAAAGGGTAGACTCCTATCGAGCTAGATCAGTAGTGAAGAAAGGCGGGCAGACATGAAAGAAATTATTTTTGAAAATGTGTGTAAATCCTACGAAAAAGCAACAGTCATCGATCACTTAAACCTGACGATTCGTCCTGGTGAACGGCTGATTTTGCTCGGGGCCTCAGGGTGCGGTAAGTCGACTACTTTGCGGCTGATTGCCGGGTTGGAAGAGATTACTTCAGGTAACTTGTATATGAACGGGCAAAAAGTGAATGATGTGGACAGTGGCGCCCGTAATGTAAGTATGGTCTTTCAAAATTACGCTCTGTTTCCTCATATGACAGTCGCTGAGAATATTATTTATGGGTTGAAGGTGCAGAAACTGCCGCAGGCCGAAATGAAGGAACGGCTGCAGACAGCGCTGCAGATGTTGGAACTCACGGGTCTGGAGAACCGAAAACCCAAGGACTTATCAGGTGGTCAGCGACAACGAGTAGCTTTGGCGAGAGCTGTTGTCAAACGCAGCGACGTGCTGTTACTTGATGAGCCGCTTTCGAATCTCGATGCTCAACTACGTGGTCATGCGCGAAAAGAACTCGTTAAAATTCATCAGGCTTATGGCCAGACTTTTGTTTATGTAACTCATGACCAGGTAGAGGCCATGACCGTAGGCGAGCGGATTGTTCTCATGGATAAAGGTCGCCTGCAAATGATTGATACGCCGCATAATGTATATCATCGGCCAGCTAACGTATTTACTGCTAAATTTATCGGCGCGCCGCCTATGAATATTTTTACGGCAGTCTATGAGAATCGACTATTACGGTTAGGCAGTCAGACGGTTTCCTTGTCAAATGCCTGGAATGATTATATTGGCAAGATCGGTTGCAACCTGATCTATCTGGGTATTCGACCGGAGCATATTCAATTGCAGACAGAACCCGTAGAAAATGCTTTTGCCGGAACCGTAAAGTATATTGAAGAATACGGAAATCGCTGCGGTATTTACTTTGAAATCGAAGGCGCCGAGGCAATTGCGATTTGCGATCAAACGAGTTTGCAGCCAGGTCAGCCAGTATGGTTTGCGCCAGATGCCGCTCAACTGCATGTTTTTGATAATCAAACAACAGCCAATATTGGCTATCCCGAGGTGTAATTATGAATTTATATATTAGTACGAATATGTATGGGCCGGAAGACTTGCCTAATATTTTCCCCCTACTAGCAGCTTCTCAAGCAGAGTGTCTGGGGATTGAACTTTTTCCGGAGTGGCATGATCCGGTATTTTCTACGGTTATTGAAAAATATGACGAGGCGTTTAGCCAATATCCGATCTCCTTACATGGCCCCTATTATCGCACCGAACATAGTAAACCGATAGGCAGTAAGGAATATCTCCAAGCCATGGATTTCTTTCAGAAAACTATTCAATTATCGCAGCAGTTTGATAGCAAATATATTGTATATCATCATAATAACTGCCGCGTTGCTGCTAACGAACGTGATGAAATGGTGCGTGTTGCCGACGAAAACTTAAAGCAACTTAGTGAAGTGGCCAAGCCGTTTGGCGCTCAAATCATTGTTGAAAATGCCGGTGTTTTATCGCAAGGTAACATGCTTTTCGATGAGGCTCAGTTTATCCAAATGGCGCAGGAAATTTCGCAAGCTATTTTAATTGATATTGGTCATGCCCATGCGAATGGTTGGAATTTGGAGCGACTGATCGAAAAACTAGCTCATAAAATTATAGCCTATCATGTGCATAATAATGATGGGAGAGAGGATCAGCATAATCGTATTTTAGATGGAACACTTGATTTTGATCGATTTCTAACTTTATATAAAAAGTTTACGCCGCAGGCCGATCTTGTTATTGAATATGGGAAACATTGTGCGCAAGATACTGCCGGTATTCTTGCTGATGCAGCCTATATTCGTGAGAAACTACGGTAGGAAGAGATGGTTGGTGTGACTCCGGGAATTTATATAAAGTCCGTAAAATAATAAGAATAAAAACGATTTTTAGGAAGCTGCCAGCGTATTTGAGTTGGCAGTTTTTTTTATAACTATAATTATTATTTTGAAAAAATGTTTACATGGAAACAAAATAGGAGTATGATTATATTGTTTCCATAGAAACAAAGGAGGAGATCGTTATTATAGACTATAATGTGGCGATTATAAAATCGTTGGCGAGGATACAAGAACGGGCTGGTATTTTTGAGCATCACCACGCCGACGTTATTGGTGTCGCCACTTTGGCGGAAGCGCATTGTATTGATAAAATCGGTTCGATCGAGTACGCCAATGTTACCAAGGTAGCGGCGGAAATGGGTATGACACGGGGCGCCATAAGTAAGATCACGAAAAAACTGCTCAATAAGAAGTTAATTGCTAGTTACCAAAAGCCAGACAATAATAAGGAAATTTACTTTTCTTTGACGCAGCTGGGCAAGCAAGCCTATGAAGCCCATAAAACGTGTCACGAGCAGATCAGAAAAGAAAAATTAGCGATTTTATCAACATATAGTGAAAGTGAACAAGTGATTATTCTGCGGTTTTTGAATGAAATGAATCAAAATTACGATAAAAAAATGGCGGAAGAAGAGTAATTTAGCTATAAAGGGGCTGAAGATATGAATCGAAATTATGTGTATGTAGTCGCATTAGGGCATTTTTTCTGCGATATTGGCATGGGAGCCTTGCCAGCGATTTTACCGTACTTTATTTTACAGTATGGCATGGATTATCAATCCGTGGCAGGTCTTATGTTTGCCTCCTGTTTTTTATCTTCCGTAGTACAACCGACCTTTGGCTGGTTGGCTGACCGTACATCTAAGACTTGGCTTATGTCGTTGGGGATTTTTTTGTCAGGGGCAGCTATGGGGCTTGCTGGCCTCTTTACAAATTACTGGGCGATTTTTGCCGTCGTAACAGTGAGTGGTATTGGCAGTGCTATTTTTCATCCCGAGGCGGCTAGAATGATTCACAAGCTTTCGGGTACGAAGCGTGGTACGGCGTTGAGTATTTTTTCCGTAGGCGGTAACGGCGGTTTTGCTGCTGGCCCGGTTGTTGTTGTTGCGGCAATCAGCGCTTTTGGCATGGCAGGAACGACGGTATTTTGTGTGCTGGCGGCTACAATGTCTATCGCTTTATTGCTAGTTGTTCCCAAGATGAAAGCCTATATCGAGAAAAATGTTGTAACGACTGCAGGCGGGTCAGTCAATAGCGCGACATCTTCTCAGCAATTTCAAAACGATTGGAGTTCCTTTGCTCGTTTGACCTTGCTTATTATTTTTAGTTCAATTGTTATTTGCGGTTTGCGCAGTTTTATTCCGCTTTATCTAGTCAAGGTTACTGGTCTTTCTGCAGCAGCGGCTAGCTCAGCCTTAACGATACTATTTATGTTTGGCGTAGTGACTACGTTGATCGGAGGAATACTAGCTGATAAAATCGGTTATTTGAAGGTTGTGCAGCTTAGTTATGGACTCTTAGCGCCGATGATTGGTTTATTATCGCAGTCGACGAGTGTGTTTGCTTGCTATGCTTTAATGATTCCCATTGGTTTTGCTATGTTTTCGCCCTTTAGTTCTATTGTTGTGTTAGGACAGAGTTATTTAGCGCGTAGCATTGGTTTTGCTTCAGGTGTGACGCTAGGTCTTAGCTTCAGCGTCGGCGGTATCTTTGTTCCGCTCATTGGCCGATTCGCCGATACGTATGGGTTGACAGCTACGATGGAGCTTTTAACAGCTTTTGCCTTAGGCGCTGCATTCTGCTCAATTTTTTTATCGCAGCCGATCAAGAACGAAGTAAGCAAAGCAAAAGCTATGTAATAGAGAAGATTGCTAGGTCATGTTAATAATAAGTGAATACAAAAAAGTGCGCTGATTTAGCGCACTTTTTTTGTATTTGAATAAACTGTAAGAGACAGTTTATTGGGCAGAGGAGTGAGTGTATGGGCTATTATGTTAAAGCAGAAAAGGATGTAAAAATCTATGTGGAAGATATAAACCCGACAGGACGTGAAACGATACTATTTATTCATGGATGGCCAGCAAACCATAAGATGTTCGAATACCAATATTCGGAGCTTGCTTGTAGAGGCTATCGTTGTATCGGTGTTGATACAAGAGGTTTTGGCAAATCAGATAAGCCCTTTCACGGCTATTCTTATGATCGGTTGGCAGATGATATTCGTTGTGTGATTAATGCACTGGAGCTAAGAAATATTGTTCTAGCTGGTCACTCTACTGGCGGGGCAATTGCTATACGCTATATGGCGCGCCACCAGGGGCACGGTGTAGCCAAACTGGCGCTGTTTGCCGCCGCAGCGCCGAGTCTGATTCAGCGGCCTGATTTTCCTTATGGAGTAAAGCGGGAAGTTGTACTAAAAATTATTCAAGATACATGCCAAGATCGTCCGAATATGTTAGTTGGTTTTGGCAATCTGTTTTTCTTTCAACATGTGACGCAAGCCTTTTCTGATTGGTTTTTCCAGCTTGGTTTGGAAGCGGCTGGTTGGTCTACTGTGGCAATAGCCAAGACCTGGCTTGATGAAACTCAATTATTCGCGGACTTAAGGCAGATTTGCGTTCCCACGTTAATCCTTCACGGGATTCATGATCAAATTGTTCGCTTCGAGTTAGGCGAGATCCAAAATCAAGCGATAAGAAATTCCAAGTTGATTCCTTTGCAATACAGTGGTCATGGAGCATTCTACGATGAGCGTGAAAAGTTTAATCATGAGTTGATTGGTTTTATTAAAGCATAGACTTTGTTGTTGTCTCAGTCTCTCTTTGGAGGTTGAGGCTTTTTATTTTCATTACAAATCTTATTTAGAGTGCGTTATATTTTTAACCAGAACGATAAATTCTTTTAAAGCCTTTGTCATTATGGTGTCCTTATGGCGTATTAGAAAGGTTTGCGAAAGACTATATTCTGGCGGGACTGTAAATGTTTTTAGCATACCCATTGTCTCATAATAACTAACTGTTGAATGGGGTACTAAGGATACTCCTAATCCGGCGATTACACCACTAATAATGGCATCAATATTGTTAAACTCCATGAAGCGGGGATGATTTACACCGTTGACTTTTAGCCATTTTTCGAGCTGAATTCGACAAGGGCAGTTAGGCGGATTCATTAGAAAAGATTGGGAGTAGACATCTGTCGATGTGGTAATTAATGGATGGGTAATGAGGACAAGTCTATCCTCTAAGATCAACTCGCTTATTAAATTTTCGTGTTGTACTGGTACGGTAATAAAAGCGCTATCTAATTGAAAATGCAATATCTTTTCTACTAGCTCCTCAGTTTGACCTGTCGTAAGCGATAAGGCTATTTGAGGAATTTGTTGATGATAGTTAGTTAAAATTTTAGGAAGGTTTATTGTAGAGAAAGTCTGGTTGGCGCCGATTTTGAGCTCTCCGCTTAATTCATCAGCGTTTATTAAAACTTGGTTCGCTTCAGCAAGTAAATGTAATATTTTTTCGGCGTACTGTAATAATATTTCACCCTTTGGGGTTAATATCATGCCCCGCTGCCGATAGAAGAGCGGACTTTGTAGTTCTTCTTCTAATTGTTGGATTCTCGCTGTGATATTTGATTGCACATAGCCTAATTGTTGAGCTGCTTTTGTAACGCTGCCAGTGTGAGCTACTGTACGAAAAATTCGCAGATCATGACTTTCCATTCACATCACCCTACATATCATTTTAAATGAAGTATTAAATCACATATATTCATTTTACTTGATTCATATTTCTGTGTAAACTATAAAATAAAAAAGTGAAGGGGAAACTTATGAAGCATCTGCATAAAAAATGGTTTATTTTAGCGGTTATTACGCTAGTTTCTTTTATTACAAATCTCGATGCGACCATAGTTATCATTGGTCTGCCTGCTCTGATGGAAGGATTGCATATTTCTGTTGTTACGGGAACTTGGATCATTACTTCGTATCTTATTACAAGTACGACTTTTTTGTTGCCGGCCGGGCGTTGGGCGGATTTGTGGGGCACAAAGCGAATTTTTATTGCGGGATTGGCAATTTTTACTGTTGCTACGGCTTTATGCGGTGTAGCAGATACGGGAGTCATCCTAATTTTTTTCCGTTTTATAAAAGGTATTGGCGCAGCTTTGGCGTTGGCTACAGCGACTCCAATCATGATGAAAAGTTTCCCATCCCATCAACTTGGGCTGGCTATCGGCTTAAATTCTACATCTTGGATTATTGGATCTCTCGCGGGCCCTGTAGCAGGCGGATTTCTCATTGAACAATTTAGCTGGTCAGCTATCTTTTTGGTTACTGTTCCATTTGGTATCGCAGGAATCATAGCAGCGTGGTTTCTTCTTGATGATACTTTTATTCGGATTCGCAATAAAACGGATTGGAAAGGCGTGATAACCTTTGGTTTGGGGCTTATTTCGCTGCTAAGTGTTTTGTCCGAGGGACAATCTTTAGGGTGGGGATCAGTGCCGATTCTTTCTTTGCTGATTATTTCTGTTATATCAGGAATTTCCTTTATACGTGTTGAACTGATCAATCCTTGTCCTTTATTTAATTTAAAACTTTTTCGCAATACACGCTATACAGCCGGACTAGGTATTACAATCACTTACTGCATCGCTTATTTCGCTGTTTCATTTCTTATTACGTTCTACCTGCAGGGTATTTTGCAGGTAACGCCGCAAACGGCTGGGATGTTAATGATTCCACTTTCGGCGCCACAACTGCTAATGGGGCCGATTGGCGGGATTTTTGCTGATCGTTTTGGTTCTTTGCGCATGATATATATAGGTATTACTTTATTAATTAGCGTTACTTATGTGTTAGGAACCATAACGGAACAGTTTTCTATTGTGGCACTTATTGTTTCGTTAACAATTCTTTCGATAGCCAATGGCCTTTCCTGGCCGGCGTTGGCAAAATTAGTGCTATCATCAGGTTCGACAGAGCAGGCGGGGGCTATTTCAGGCATGTTTTATACAGTATATAATGTAGGCAGAGCTTTAAGTCAGCCATTAGCGATAGCTGCGATGCAATTTGTTATACCAGCTGATATGGTTTCAAAAGTATTAGATAAGGCAATTCCTATTGATAATATTAGCAAGGTTCTATTTACAGGATCTATCAACACCGCGTTTCATTTGGTTTGTTTTATTTTTATACTTTCGCTATGCATTACCTTATTTTTAGATTGGCAAATGAAATATCAAGTGCGTAATGAAAATTCTTAATGCAGTAAGGCCACTTTTAGAGCAGGATTTGTTAAATCGTTGCTAGAAGTACCCCCCATAACTAAAATTAAGAGCTTGTTTTGGGGAGGCTGAGGATGCTAAAACAGCAACTGGAAGTGTTACTTAAGCGAAAGCGGTTTTTTCTGGCTTTCATCGGTATTGCAGTTTTGCTATATGGGATCACTCTCCCTCCATTTCGTTTACAACCTCGTAACATAATGCTTACTTGGACCGGCGCGCCAGATTCTACACAGACCATTTCCTGGCAGTCAGGCCGCCATGCTGCTTCAGGCAAGGTCGAATATGCTCCGATTGATGAGGCGAGCCATCCGCTTTTACAGGAGGCTATTGCCAGTAAAGTAGATACTGACGGCGGGATGATTTGCACCTATGCCGCTGAGCTAAAAGACCTTAAATCGGAAACTACCTATCGATATCGCGTCGGGAATGGCTTTTTTTGGAGTTCCTATTATACGTTTACCACAGCTCCTAGCAAGGTAAGACCTTTTAAGTTTTTGCTGTTTGGCGATTCGCAGGGGAATTCTTATCGTGTATGGCACAAAACTTTACGAACTGCTTATGACAGCAATCGCGATGCTTCGTTTCTCATCAATATAGGGGATTTAGTGGATATCGGCCTTAATTACGAACAGTGGGATGATTGGTTTCAAGCAGGTCGAAAGGTGATTGATACAATCCCAGTTATGGCGGTCATGGGAAATCACGAGACGTATACCAGCGACTGGAAGATTGCTCGGCCTTTGCTATATACAGCTTTTTTCCGTCTGCCCGCTAATGGTCCGGAAGCATTGCGGGGCAAAGTATATTCCTTTGATTATGGCGACGCTCATTTTTCAATCCTTGATAGTCAAGTGCAGGAAGAAGCAGCGTGGCTGCCAGATATGCTGGCGTTGCAACAAGCCTGGCTGGAGCAAGACTTAGCAAAAACACAGAAACGTTGGAAGTTGGTATTGCTCCATAGACCGCTTTATCATAATCGTCCGAGCGAAGGCGATCAGGATTTGCGTGATACCTTTGCACCGTTATTGGATCGTTATAAGGTAGATGTTGTTTTTTCTGGCCATGATCATGTTTATGCGCGATCTTATCCGATCTTTGCCAGTCAGTGGAGCAATGAACAAGGTAACGGTACTGTGTATTTTACTAGTGGACGAAGCGGCAAAAAGACGTTTCCCCGTGCCGTGGCAAAAGATTGGGATGCCCTATTTTATAACCCTGTGGACGAACCGAATTATTTAACTATTGAAGTGAGTAAGCAGAATATAACTGTTACAGCATTTTCTTTAAATGGCGATATTATTGATGCATGGAGCAAACACAAAAATTAATGATAAATAGGGTAAATGTAATAAGGAGAGTGGTGACATGAAAGTAGGCGATTACACAGTTTTCGTATTATCAGATGGCATCAATCGGCGGACTTTGGCGCAGCAGGCCGAGTTATTGCAAGGCGACAAGGCGGAGATGCAAGCCGCTCTAGCCAAAGCGTATCCTTTAGGTGAGATCGAATCGACAGTCAATGCGTTTTTAATTTGCCGCGGCGAGAAACTGGTATTAATTGATACAGGCAATGGAACGTTTGGCGCTCCCACAATGGGGAAAGTCGTTGACAATCTGCGGTTGATCGGATATCAGCCAGAACAAATTCATGAGATTTATTTGACGCACATGCATGGCGACCATGTTGGCGGGCTGGTTACTGCAACAGGAGAGCCTGTTTTTGCAAACGCAACGGTTTATGCGAATGAATATGAAGCTGCTTATTGGCTTGATATGAATCATTTTGATTCCGCACCGGAAGCAACGAATCGGACTTTCCATACGGTAAAAGCGGCGTTAGCTCCTTATCAACAAGCGGATAGGTTCAAGACCTTTCAGGGAAATTGCCAATTATCTATGGGGATTCATGTTAGAGATTTATTTGGTCATACGCCGGGACATACCGCTTTTTGTATTGAAAGTCAGGGGAAAACCTTGGTTTTATGGGGCGATATCATCCATGTAGCCGCGATTCAATTTTACGATCCTGCTGTAACTATTGCTTATGATAATGACAAACAGGCGGCAGCTAGCATTCGTCAGCACATTTTGGCGGAGGCGGCACGGCAGCGTTGGCTTGTTGGCGGCGCCCACTTTGCTTCACCAGGTTTTGGATATGTACAAGCCCAAAAGAGCGAAAATAAGAAGTATCGTTTTATTGCAATCGAAGATGACGAGGACATTTAACTACATAAACATATAAGAATCGGTTAGGTTAGGCGAAACAGGGAACTATTTGGTTGATGATAAATAGTTCCCTGTTTTTTTTGCAATACCTCAATTGCATATTGTGAAATTACTTACAAGTTTTGATTGACAAAAGATGTGAAATAGAGTAATTTATTAACTGAGAAGAGTTATTGATACTAATTAATAATAAATATTAATTAAGTAGAACCGATTCAATAAGTTCAGGCAAAACTCTTACATGTGGAAACCTAGTGATCTTAAACTTTAGGATCACTGCTAAATAAAAAGGAGGCTTATATTATGTCTTTAATTGGAAAAGAAGTTAGTGATTTTACAGTGCAGGCTTTTGTCGATAAGGATTTCAAAGAAGTTACGAAGCAAGATATCTTGGGAAAATGGTCGGTCTTCTTCTTCTACCCTGCGGATTTCACTTTTGTGTGCCCAACAGAGCTAGAAGATTTAGCTGATAAGTATGAAGAGTTCCAGCAAATTGGCACTGAAATTTACTCTGTATCTTGCGATACCCATTTTGTTCATAAGGCTTGGCAGGATGCATCGAAAACCATTCAAAAAATTAAATACCCGATGCTAGCTGATCCTACCGGAGCACTGGCTAGAGATTTTGATGTAATGATTGAGTCTAAAGGCCTTGCTGAAAGAGGTACTTTTATTGTGAATCCTGCTGGGGAAATTGTTGCTTATGAAGTTGTCGCAGGGAATATTGGCCGGAATGCTGATGAACTGCTTCGTCGCGTTCAGGCTTTGCAGTTTGTTGCGGAACATGGCGATCAGGTATGCCCAGCTAAATGGACGCCAGGCAAAGAAACTTTAAAACCGAGTCTTGACTTAGTCGGTTTATTATAAACACAAAATCTGTATGCGGCAGCGGACGATGGTTTCGTTTACTGCATACAGATTTCTTTTATTATGATGTTAAAGGGGGAGATTGCCGCAAACATGGAACGCTATGATGCAATTGTGATTGGTTCAGGCCCAGCCGGAATGACGGCTGCTTTATATTTGGCGCGAGCACGTTATCGTGTCGCCGTTTTGGAGAAGGATAAGGCTGGCGGCCAAGTAGGAACTACAGCAGAGGTCGTCAATTACCCAGGAATTCGCACAATCAGCGGTAGCCAGCTATCGGCTACGATGCGCCAGCAAGCGGAAGACTTTGGCGCTGAATTTATCAATGGAGAAGCGATTGGGTTTGATGCAATCGGCGACATTAAAACAGTACATTTAGCTGATGGCAGGTCGCTAACAACTTTTGGCATTGTTTTGGCGCTGGGAGCCAATCCTCGTAGGGCTGGATTTCGCGGCGAAGACGAATTTCGCGGTAGGGGCGTAGGCTATTGCGCCACTTGTGATGGGGAATTTTTTACGGGAAAAGAAATTTTTGTGATTGGCAGCGGTTTTTCCGCAGCGGAAGAAGCGCTTTTTTTAACGCGTTATGGGCGGAAAGTTCACTTGCTCGTGCGTGGCGATAAACTGAAGTGCGCGGCTTCGATTACGGAAAAAGTGGTAAAACATCCTAAGATTGAAGTACACTATCATACGCAGGTCTTGGAAGCTGGCGGCGATTCTGTTTTGCAGTATCTTGTCTTGGAAAATCGACTGACAGGCGAGACACAAAAATATATACCAGCAGAAAAAGATAATATAGGCGTATTTGTTTTCGTTGGCTATGATCCGGCGACGGAAGTTGTTAAAGGACTTGTCGAAACGGACGAAGCAGGGTATTTGCTTACCGATCGAAATCAAAGGACGAATGTAGCTGGCATTTATGGCGCTGGTGATGCCTGCCGTAAGAATTTACGACAAGTCGTGACGGCCGTGGCTGACGGAGCTGTAGCGGCTACCGAACTAGAAAACGTGCTTGATGAAATTTATGAACGGCTGCAGTTAGAACGAGTTGCTATAGTAACGCAACAAGTTAAGGCAGTCGAATCTTTGGCAACGGTTGAAATGCCGCCGGAATCAGCTCAAGAATTTTTTGATACGCCCATGCAGAAGCAGCTAAAACAAGTTTTTAAGAAGCTGACAAAACCGGTGACTTTGCGAGCTAGGCTTGATGCACGGGCTGTTTCTACAGAGCTTCGCCAGTTTGCGCAGGAAATCGCTGCTTTATCAGATCACTTGTTATATGAAGAAGAACAGGGCGAGCCAGACGAACTGTTGCCGGAGTTATGTCTTGATGTGGCTGGGCAATACAGTGGCTTAAGTTTTCATGGCGTTCCTGGCGGGCACGAGATCAATTCATTTATCGTTGCGCTCTATAATTTGGGTGGCAGCGGTCAGCCCCTTGATAGTCAGCTTGTTGCCCGGACGCAGGCAATTAAGTCAAAAGTTCAACTGGATCTTGTTGTAACTCTTTCATGTACAATGTGTCCGGAACTTGTTATGGCGGCACAGCGAATTGCTGCTTTAAATCCGCAGATAACGACTCATGTTTATGATTTGAATCATTTTCCTGCTTTTAAACAGCAGTATGAGATTCTAAGTGTTCCTTGCTTGATTATCAATCAGGAGAAGGTTTTGTTTGGCAAGAAAGATATCCCTGCCTTGCTAGCTTGTTTGGAAGAGTATCTGATAGACAAGAAAATGGGAATTAGGCCTTTAGCTTCGGCCATGTAATAAAAAAACTCTCGACGTGATTCAACTGAATCCCACCGAGAGTTTTTTGTTAGGGTTTTAAGTTTGTTTGTTAGGGTCTTAATACCATGTCTTTCGTAATTTCATTTAAAGTGAAAGCACCGCACATAGCCATGGTATCTTTTAATTCTTCTGCGAGCTTTTCAATATAAATTTTTACGCCCTCCGCATCGCCGCCATACACTGCTGTAACAAAGGGACGGGCGATAATTACGGCATCAGCGCCAAGGGCTAGAGCTTTGAATATATCAGTGCCGGAACGAATGCCGCCGTCGACGAATATTTTCATACTGTCGCCTACGGCTGCAACGATATCTGGCAAAACTTCAACAGTGGCCGCACACTGGTCAAGAACGCGACCGCCGTGATTGGAAACGACAATAGCTTTAGCGCCAGCTTCTTTGGCTTTAAGCGCACCTTTTACTGTCATAATGCCTTTGACGATAAAGGGAGCGTCGGCTATTTCAGCAATTTGCCGCAGTTCTTCTACGGATTTACTGCCGGCAGGCGGCGTCATGTTTTTTAGAAAAGGCAATCCGGCGGCATCGATATCCATGGCTACGGCAAAAGCGCCTGATTTATGGACAAGTTCCATTTTTTCTTGAATGACCGCAAGATTCCAAGGTTTTACCGTCGGAATTGCGCTGCCTTCTGCTTTAGCAATCGCTGCTGTAGCGCTTTTCATCACTTCTGGATTTGCGCCATCGCCAGTGAAAGCGGCAATTCCGTTTTCTTTGCAGGCGGAAACCAGAATGTCGTTATAAGTCATATCAGTATGTTTATCGCTGTAGTGCAGATTGACAGCACCGACAGGACCGGCAAAAAATGGGTATTTGAAGGTTTTTCCGAATAAATGGAAGGTTGTATCGACAGGCTTATTTTCACAAAGCGTGTCCATTTGAACGCGGATTTCCTGCCATTTTTGATAATTGCGAATTGCTGTATCGCCCACACCTTTAGCGCCTGGACCGGGCATTGTGTTTTTACAGGCAATTCCGTTACAGACTGGGCAGGCCTTGCAATGTGTTCCGAGGGCGGTGCGGGCGCTTTCTAGTAGTTCTTTATAATTCATACAAATTCACCTTTTTCTTTGACATTATTTTACTAAAGACTTCCATAACTGTGTCAGAAATCCTGCTCTGATTGTTATTTTTCCCTCGCATCAGCTTTGAAAAATGCGAAACACTAGAATTAAACCAAAGCGAGGGGGAATAGTATGATAAAAAACTTAGCAAAACGGAAACAATTACGGCGAAAATTACGGCGCCGTGCGGCGGCTTTAGTGGGAACAGCTATCATGACAGGCGCCGTTTTAGCGGGCGTGCCTGTCAGTAAAACTTTTGCATCAGAGGCCCCGCTAAGTCCACAAACAGCAAAAATTGCTCAAGAGCAGGCCGCAAAAGATCAGTCTATGGCCAGAGAAGGCTGGCATGAGCATAAGCATAGCTGGCCAGGATCTGATGAAAATGAAGCATGGTATAAAGACGGCAAGCTGTATTATCGTAGCGGACAAGACAATGAAGACACCTATTTTAATGAGTATGCCTATTATGACCAGAGTCCTGTGTCTTATGTGCAAGACCATGCAGGAGATTATGGGTTTAATACTGCAAAAGACACTTTTTCTTTAGTTACTGTCAATCGACACAGAGCATTAGTGCAGGTGATTAAAGCTGATACAGGCCGACAATATCGAGTCATACTGCGCTGGGGTGACGATGGTTGGACGATTCGGGGCGTTATACCAGCTTAAAGGCAGAAAATCTGCCTTTGTTTTTTTATTGAGAAATAATTTTGAATCGATTGACAATAAGGCAAAACGAAATGTATACTAAAGCGGTAAGGTATAGGGCGACTTTTGAAATCTGTTCTAGGTACTGTAAGTATTAGCTTAGATCACAGTAGGGGGAGAGCAATGGACAACATATTAGAACAATTTAGTTTATTTGCTTTTTCGCACTCAAGTATTGTGCGGTGGTGGTTCAATCTGAGACTATCTTGGAAGTTGGTTCTGGCTTTTACGGTTAATGGAGCTATTACAATGATTGCTGGATTTATTACATATTATTTTGTTAAAGAAGGAACCGAATTTGAACAGCAGGCGGTTCTTGTTCTTATTGCTTTGGCTAGTTTGCTGAATATTGTATATGGCTGCTACATTGCTTATTTAACAACGGCGCCGATTCGGCGTAGTGTTCAATTTGCTGAAACGGTAGCTCACGGTGATTTGACGCCCAATTTAAGCTGTATGACGGAAAAGGACGAAATTGGCCAGCTCTGTAAATCGTTGAATATCATGGTAAATCGGTTTCGGTCACTTGTCGGCGATATTTCCCAGGGCGTTGATGTTTTTGATGAGACGTCTACCATTTTATCGGGACAAGCCGAGGCGACGATGCAAGCCGCGCAAGAAGTGATTGATGCAGTGAGCCAAGTGGCGGCAGGGTCACAAAGTCAGGCTGAACGGATTGATGAAATTAAAGTAGCCATAGATAAAATGCTGATCGGTCTTAAAAATATTGAAAGGAGTGTACAGACGACCAAGGAGGCGGCAGGGCTGGCTTTACAAATTGCCCAGGCCGGTACGGACTCAGTGGAGCAAACAAACTCGCAAATGGTTCATATTCATCAGAGTGTGGAAGAAACGAATCAAATTATTCTAGAACTTGGTAATAAATCAGCTCTAATCGGCGGAATTATCGAGACGATTAAAGCCATTTCTGATCAGACTAATTTACTAGCCCTTAATGCCGCTATTGAGGCGGCGCGGGCGGGAGAGCACGGCCGCGGATTTAGTGTAGTCGCGGAAGAAGTTCGCAGACTTGCTGAACAGTCGACCTTATCTAGTTCTCAAATCGGAATAATCATTCAGGATATTCAACATAATGTAGAACGAGCCGTGAGTAGTATGAAATTTGAAACAGAAGTTGTTATGGCTGGTTCGCAAGTGATTCAAACCACGCAGCAATCGTTTCATCGTATTGTCGATAGTGCCAAAACGGTGAATCAGCAGATTGGCGAAGTTTTTGGTTTTGCTAACACGATTGCCGTTGGTTCAGATGAGGTTTCTGATAAAATGAATGAAATTGCTCATATTGCGCTGGAAAGTAGTGCTCAGGCCAAAGAAGCGGCAGCGAATGGCGCCAACCAGCTAGGAGCTATGCAGGAAGTCAATGCTTCTGCGAGTGAACTGTCTGATGCCGCTCATAAATTGCAAAGAGCATCAAGACAATTTAAGTTAGCTTAGGGTAGATTTTTAGATTAGCTGTTGATTCTGAGTGTAGATTAGTCTTGCTTATTTCGAGCATTTTCTTTTTTGGAGCACAAAGGATTTTTAGAGGCTAAAACAGAAACTTCCCAGTAAATAGACAGTAGGCGCTAGTATGTTGCGGCCCCAAGGAGAGTGCTCCGTTGTATAAGCAAGAACCGGAAAAGCAAATTGAAACCTTATTTGATTGTGATGGATTTCAAATTTTTTCAGAGCAGGTTGATGATGGAATCCTGGTTATTGATAATCAGGGAAAAATTTTATACAACAATGAAGCGGCTTCTTTGCTTTATGGTTATTTGGCAAGTGAGTTTTGTATTTTGACTGCGGCTGATCTGTATGCTCCGGAGAAAGCAGAAACCGTTGCGGCACAACTAAATGCAGGCCGAAAGACGCCTATTGTCTTGCAAACGGTTCATCGTCGGCGCGATGGCGGGCTTTTTCCTGTTGAAATCAGTTTTCAACAGGCTAAATGGAATGGCAGTAGCGTTTTAATAAGTTCCGTGAAAGATTTAAGTGTATCAACGTCAGGCCGTGTGCTGCAAAGAAGCGAAAGAAAGTATCAGATGCTTCATGAGGATCTTTTGGCTGCTTATGAAGAGCTGACAGCTACGGAAGAAGAACTGCGACAGCAATTTGATGAACTCATGAGCAAGGAAGATAAGTTATATCAACAAAATCGGGTATTGAATTTACTGCATGATGTAGCCTTAGATCTGATTAAAGATCTTAACTTGGAAGATTCATTACGGAAAATTGTTGGGAGTATTAATGAAATTTTCAATGCCCCCCATAGTTTTATTCATTTTGTCGATGAGGCTAAGGAGCACTTTCAGCTGAAAATAGGTACTGGCATATTTACTGGTCTTTTAGTAGGAGGAAATCTGTCTGAAGGTATTGTTGGTGAGGCCCATCAAACTGGTGAAGTTGTTGAAGTAAGAGATTATTGCCGTTGGGAAAAACGACTACCTGACCGTATTTTTGATGCCGTTCATTATTTTGTTGTGGTACCGTTAAAAGATGCTGAGAAGATGTTTGGCGCCATTGGCGTTGCCTTTACCGAACCGGAAAAGCGTCTTGCAGAGGATGAATTGATTCTTTTGCGCCGATTTGCTGATCTTGCTGCTTTGTCCTTGCGTAATGCTGAGCTTGTAAGCGCCTTGCAAGCGGAAGTAAAAGAGCGCCAAAGAATTGCTGAAGGTCTGCGCTTGTCCGAAGAAAAATTTTCTCAGGCATTCTATCTGAGTCCTGATACAATTACGATCAGCCGAATGGATGGAACTTATCTTGAAGTGAATGAAGGTTTTGTTCGGATGAGTGGTTTTTCTCGGGAAGAAGTCATTGGGAAAAAAGCGATTGATTTAGGAATTTGGGTTGATCCAGCTGAACGAGACAAGATGGCGGCCGAGCAACAGCGGTACGGTTCTATTTCCCATATGGAAGTGCCTTTTCGGCGTAAAGATGGGCAAGTTCGTTATGGGCAATTGTCGGCCTCCTTGATTTATGTGGCAGGCGAGCCTTGTCATATGGTGGTTGTCCGAGATAATACAGAGATTCGGTTAGCTGAAAAAGAACACCGTCGTCAAGACGCTGTCATTCAGCGTATGGCTTATTATGATCCTTTAACAGATTTGCCAAATCGCCGCTATCTAACAGAGTGGTTACAGGAAGAAGTAGACAAAGCTCGGCAGGGAAAAACTGCTGGGTTTGTCTTGTTTGTTGATTTAGATGATTTAAAGCTAGTGAATGATACTTATGGTCATAGTTGTGGTGACGAAATTATTATTGCCACAGGGCGAAGAATTATTGAAACCTTGGGGAACGAGGCTTTTGTTGCGCGGGTTGGTGGCGATGAATTTGTTGTAGTTTTGCCACATGGCCATGATTACAGCAGTGCTGAAACTGCTGTGGTGCGGTTACTTGAGGTTTTAGGAAAAACCTATACAGTGGCGGAAACGCATTTTCACATGTCCGCGAGTATCGGCATCGCTGCATATCCTGCTGACGGCGATACGATGGAAGAGGTAGTAAAAAATGCTGATAATGCCATGTACGCTGCCAAGCGAAGCGGCAAAAATTGTTGGCGCTTTTATACGAAAATGATGCAGACTGCAGCCTACGAAAAGATGCGTTTAACAAGTGGTCTGCGGTATGCTTTGCCGCGAGGCGAGCTTTTTTTGGTGTATCAGCCGCAGATCCTGTTGCGTGAAGGGCGAACCGCTGGTTTTGAGGCTCTGTTACGCTGGAATAGTTCTGAGTATGGGGCCATTCCACCGTCTCTATTTATTCCGTTGGCAGAGCAGGCAGGAATGATTCATAGCATTGGTCGCTGGGTTTTTGAAGAAGCCTGTCGATTTGCTAAGCAGCTTGCCGAGCAGGGATGGGAACAGATTCCTGTGGCTGTTAATATTTCATCCAGACAGCTTGATGATGCGGAATTTCTCTCGTTTATCGAACAAACGATTACTCAAGTCGGTATAAAACCGCAGCAGCTGGAACTTGAAATTACGGAAAGCTTTTTACTGACTTCTATAGAGGATGCAACAAAGAAGCTAACAAGGCTGAAAGAGTTTGGTGTCAGGATGTCTTTGGATGATTTTGGCACAGGCTATTCTTCTTTAACTTATTTGCACAAATTGCCTGTAGAGACGCTTAAAATTGATAAATCCTTTATTGATATGATTACTGTTGATGGACAAGGCGAGAAAATGATTGCTTCGATGATTGCTATGGCTCATATGATGAATCTCAATGTTGTAGCTGAGGGAGTAGAAACAGAAAGACAGCTTGCCTATTTAAAAGCCAAGGATTGTGATCGAATTCAAGGCTACATTTTCAGTCGGCCTGTGCCAGCAGAAGCAGCAATGCAGTTTTTGCAAAATAATAATAGCTAGATGACAAAAGCTCCTGACCTATTATAGGCAGGAGCTTTTTATCTAGACTGAATTAAAGTTTATAGCGGTTTAAATATGTTTTAGTAAAGCAGGGCCAATGCCGATGTATTCCGAGGGAGTCAAAGCAAGTAGCCGTTTCTTATCAGCTTCCGGCAGATCTACACTGGCGATGAAGGCTTTAATGTCTTCTTCGCTGATGCCTTTGCCGCGAGTAATGGCTTTGAGCTTATCGTAGGAATTGGCATGACCATGTTTGCGCATGACCGTTTGCACAGCTTCCGCCAGTACTTCCCAGGCATGAGTTAAATGCTCAGAGAGGGCGTCTTCATTGATGACCGTTTTCTTCAGACCTTTTAAGGTATAGGTAATGGCTAGATGGGAATGGGCGATGCCTGTACCAATATTGCGCTGGGCCGAAGAGTCACTCAAATCACGTTGCAAGCGGGAAATCGGCAGTTTGTTCGCTAAGTGATCAAGTACAGCATTGCTTAAACCCAGATTCGCTTCGGAGTTTTCAAAGTCGATCGGATTTACTTTATGCGGCATGGTGGAAGAACCAACTTCGCCAGCAATCGCTTTTTGTTTGAAGTAGCCCATGGAAATATAGAGCCACATATCGCGGTCGAAGTCGAGGAGAATATTATTGAAGCGGGTCATGGCGTGGAAGACTTCTGCCACATAGTCATGTGATTCAATTTGGGTAGTCAGAGGATTATAGTTCAATCCGAGTCCTTCGACAAAATCACGTGATACAGCTTCCCAATCTGCTTCGGGGTAAGCGATGCTGTGGGCATTGAAGTTGCCAACGGCGCCGTTGAATTTTCCTAAGTATTCTTGTAGGCGAATTTGTTTTAATTGACGCTGCCAACGGTACACGAATACCGCAAGCTCTTTGCCGACGGTTGTCGGTGAGGCTGCTTGACCGTGCGTGTGGGCCAGCATAGGAACCTGTTTATCGGCTTCTGCCATTTCGGCAACGATTGTAGTCAAATTTTCTGCTGCTGGCAGCCAGACTTTTTCGATGCCGTCTTTCAGCATTAATGCATAGGAAAGGTTGTTAATGTCTTCAGAGGTGCAAGAAAAATGTATAAATTCCAGTATGTCAGCCAGCGACATAGCGCCGAGCGTTTCGCGTAAAAAATATTCTACTGCTTTTACATCATGGTTTGTCGTTCGTTCAATTTCTTTGATTCTTGCCGCCGCTGTATCATCAAAATTAGCGACGATGTTACGTAAAAAAGTGATTTCTTCTGTGGTAAATGAACGGATTTCTGGAAAAGACGAATTACTAGCCATGGCAATTAGCCATTCGACTTCAACATGAATCCGATATTTAATCAAAGCCCATTCCGAAAAAAAGTCGCCTAGAGGCGCAGTAATGGCTCCATACCGCCCTTCCAGCGGTGTAAGCGATTTAATACTCATCTCTATCCCTCATCATTCTTCTTAAATTAACAGCAGCTATGGAAATTGCCGTTCAAAATCTATGCCTATTATACTACATTAGCGTCTTAGAATACCACGCTCTTTTTCTTTCTTTACAATATCGGCTAATAGGTTTTCAATTATTTTAGCTTGGTCTTAGTTTAGCTTTTGCATATTTTTTTAGGCAGTATCTATTTTGCAAAAAAGGGAGACTAATTATATGATTCGCTGTTCATTGCAACAATAAATTCTGTTTATAGATAAATAAGGGGAAGTGAACTGTATGATGCGACGGCTCATTGATGTAAAAATGTCGGTGAAAATTTTAGGTTTTGTCACCTTTATCGCCCTAGCGCTAAGTTCGGTGGGGGCTTTAGGTTATTATCATCTTATGGCGGCTAATGATGATATTGCTATTTTATATCAAGAAAGGCTGCTGCCTGTGCAGTGGCTGAATGAGAATGCTACTTATACGAGAGCCATTCAGACAGATCTGTTTGAAACTATGGTTACAACTGATTTGGCGAAAAAACGAGAATTGCTGCAAAGCATTGATCAACGGGCCGCACTATTTCGTCAGAACATAAAGCAGTTTGAAAGCACGCCTTTAACTGATTTTGAGCGTCGTAAACTGACTGAAATGGAGCAGAACTTAAAAGCGTATATGACGTATCGTGATCAAATTATTGCGCTGGCTTTGCAAAACAATAACAATGCGGCTTATGCACTGTATAATCAATCCGCTCGTCCACTAGCGGAAGCTTTCATTCGTAATTTGGAAGAGCTGGCTCAGTTTAATAATGAGGCTTCAGCACAGCTAAAAGTAAAGAATGAAGCGAAACTTGTCAGTAATAAGCGGCTAGTTATTGCTGTGGTAGTTAGCGTTCTCTTCCTTGTAATCGCCTGGGGTGTTTTACTTGTGCTTGCTGTGACCAGGCCGATTCAGCGTGCGGGCGTTCACGCAGCGGCTATTGCCAAGGGGGATTTTACGCTGGCAGTTGCTCCTAATGATTTAGCAGCAAAAGACGAATCAGGCATTTTAGCAAATGCCTTTCACTTAATCAATCAGGAAATGCAGCGACTGATTCGAAAGGTTGTCCAGTCAGCTGACCTTGTCTCGGCTTCTTCACAAGAAATGAGCGGTATTGCTGAAGCCTCAGCTGCTTCAGCTACGGAAATTGCTGCTGCTACGGTGCAAATTGCCAGCGGCGCACAGCGACAGGTGCAGAAGGTTAAAATGGCAGAAACAGTTATCCGTAAAATGACAGAAAATATGCAGCAAGCGGCAGTAAATCTTGATGAAACGGCTGCTGCATCACAGGATGCAGCTACAGCGGCCCAATTAGGCAGAGAGTCTGCTCAAGCAGCTACGAATCAAATGAAACATGTTGAGCAGCGTGTAGCTCAGTTGACTGCCGCTATTAAAAATTTAGGGGAGCAGTCAGATCGGATCAGCTCTGTAGTCGATACGATCGGCGGGATTGCCAGTCAAACCAATTTGTTAGCGCTCAATGCCGCCATCGAAGCGGCTCATGCTGGAGATCGCGGTCGCGGCTTTGCGGTAGTAGCGGCAGAAGTACGGAATTTGGCAGAGCAATCGCAGACCGCTGCCAAAGAAATTGCCGTTTTAATTCGTGATGTGCAAAATGGTACGAATGAAACAATCGTTGCTATGGAAGAGGGGAATACCGAAATTCTTGCGGGCACGCAAGTTGTAGAAGCCACAGTCAGCAAATTTGTTGAAATTGCCGCTACGGTGGAAAAGGTATCGCAGCAGACTTTACGTACAACTGATTTTGTGAAAAGCGTTAGCAGTGAAAGTGATGAAGTGATTGACGCCATGCAAGAAATTTATGAGATTGGCGCCCAGATGGCTGCCGCCACTAAAAATATATCATTAGGTACGGAAAAAGAATCTTCTATGGTAGAAGAGCTTGCCGCATCAAGCCAAGAGCTAGCACGATTAGCGGAAGACTTAAAAGGGACGCTGCGGCAATTCCAATATGAATAAACAGCACGAATGGTAATGAAATAAGAAAACCGCCGATTCAGAAAGAAATTTTTTTGATCGGCGATTTTTATTGGCCTGTTAATTATACGACGGTAACTGGTAGTACAAGGATAATAGAGTTTACATTAATCGCTAGGTCTGTCGTTAATTCGGCGATTGTTAAGGGGAAGCCGACTGGAAGAACGGCTGAGGTGACGCGGACAATGAAGAACTCTTCTTCGGCGGTTACTTCGCCGTCAATTTCAATTTTTTTCGGGAAACACGTTGGCGGATCGTCATGATGACGCGGCAGTTCAGCGAGGACTGTGCCTGTTATTACAAGTGGTGCAGTACCGCCGACATTGACTAAAATCGTGACAGTACCGAATTTAATTTCTTCTAGTTTCATAGTCTCACTCCACTTCATTATTTTACATAAGACTGTTTACAGAGGCTTACGCTATAGCGTATTCGGGAAATTGCTAAGAAGTGAGCTGAAATAAGAAAAAACATAAAAAGTTTGAAAATTGCCACAGGGAAATTTGGTTGACAAAGAAAAAAACGCGTGTTATATTGTAAAGCAAATGTTACGTTGTAAAGCACGTGTTGCATAGTAACTCCATAGAGGTTTTAAAAATGCGATGATCAGAATAAAACAGAAGCAGATTTTTCTGGCAGAGAGCTGTCGGTTGGTGCAAGGCAGTAGAAAAACTTCTTCCTATCTCCTCTGTGAGCAGAATGCTGAACAGAAGTAGGCATATCCGGTATTCTACCGTTATGAAGAACCATATTCGGATTGCATCCCGATATGAGTGAGCGGTTGCGCAAGCGGCAAATGAAGTGGTAACGCGGAGAATTTATTCCTTCGTCTTCAACATGGAATATCCATGGGAGGCGAAGGTTTTATTTTTCTCTGACAATATATAAAAAGGAGCTATTTCACATGAATGGATTAACTTTATTAGCAATTGCAATTATTGTTTGTGCAAGTGGTTACTTCATTTACGGCCGCTGGCTGGCGAAGCTTTGGGGAATTGATCCTCAGGCGAAAACACCGGCCTACCGTTTTGAAGATGGGGATGATTATGTCCCTTCCTCTAAGTTTACTGTTTTTACCCATCAATTTTCGTCGATTGCCGGGGCGGGCCCAGTCACAGGTCCGATTATAGCCGCTATGTTTGGTTGGGCGCCGGTTATGCTCTGGCTGATGATTGGCGGTATCTTTTTTGGCGCCGTACAAGACTTTACAGCATTATATGCTTCCGTAAAAAATGATGGAAAATCGATTGGTATGATGATTGAACAATATATCGGCAAAACCGGCAAGCGCATGTTCTTGCTCTTTTCCTGGCTATTTACGCTCTTAATCATTGCCGCTTTTGCCGATATTGTAGCAACAACTTTTAATGGTTTTAGTGCAAATGGCGCTTTGGCGACGCCGAATGCGGCGGCTGCGTCTATTTCCATGCTGTATATTGTTGTGGCTATTTTCTTCGGACTTTTCCTAAAAAAATATCCCTTGTCCGAAAAAACGAAACTGGCTGTCGCCCTTGTATTAATTGCGGCAATGCTGGCCGTTGGGATTGCTTATCCTCTGTACTTTACAAAAACGACTTGGATTTATGTGGTTTTTGCTTATATGTTTATGGCAGCAGTTATGCCGATGTGGCTGCTTATGGAGCCGCGCGACTATTTGAGTTCCTTTTTGCTGCTAGGGATGATTTTAAGTGGTGTTGTTGGTGTTATTTTTACGAACCCAACGATTGAATTACCAGCCTTCAGTGGCTTTGAAGTGGGCGGTAAACCCATGTTTCCCATTCTCTTCATTACGATTGCTTGCGGCGCTGTATCTGGTTTTCACAGTCTCGTTTCGTCTGGTACATCCTCAAAAACGATTTCCAACGAGAAAGATATGCTCTTTGTCGGCTATGGCGCGATGATGGTGGAAACAATTTTAGCCGTAGTCGCTCTCATTGTAGTAGGGGCGGCTTCGGTAGGCGGCGTTCTGCCAAAAGGCACACCTTTCCAGATTTTTTCAGCCTCTGTCGGCAATTTTATGGCTATGTTCGGCCTGCCTAGCGCGATTGCAACCTGTATTATTACGATGTGCGTATCAGCCCTGGCTTTAACCACCTTGGATTCGGTGGGGCGAATTGGCCGTATGTGTTTACAAGAATTGTTTACGGGGGATACGACGGATCCGGTGCAAATGACGACAGTGCAAAAAATCTTTACGAACAAATATTTTGCTACGATCCTGACACTTTTCTTTGGCTATCTGCTCTGTCTCGGCGGTTATATGAATCTCTGGCCGCTCTTTGGGGCGGCGAATCAGCTTTGCTCCGCCCTAGTATTAATTGCCTTGGCCGTATTCCTAAAGGTAACAGGTCGGCAAGGCAAGATGCTCTATATTCCCATGTTGTTTATGTTTAGCGCTACCGTGCTAGCTCTGTTGATGTCAGTCTATGGTATCGTGAAAAAAGTGCTGTATACAGGCGGGTTCTCTTTCTTGACGGATGGATTGCAGCTTATTGTCGCGATTGCCTTGATTATTCTCGCCATGCTTGTGGCTTCGACGAGTGTGCGTAAGCTTGTTGATTCACCGGCTCGTCCAGCCGTCCAACAAGAGTAATTTTAGTCATTCAACCGAATTCGCTTTATATGAACCAGCTTTTTGTCATTATCAGTGACAGAAAGCTGGTTTTTTAGACGATTATAAAAAGGAATTTGTTTAAAAATGCAGAAAATAAGTCGTATTTAATAAGGGGTTCATACTACGGAGGCACTTACTATGGATGGACAAGTGAGAATAGCGAAAAAAAGCCGGAAGCTGTGGCGCTATGGAATGGTATTATTTGCAGCAATCGTGTTTTTTAGTGTCAATGGCGTCGGATTTTTCTTAGGAAATAAGGTTTTTGAAGAAGCCAGTGTGCTCCATACTAGACCCAATCGGTCCGATTCTGCTCAACTGAAAGCGAGATTGGAATGGGGAAAAGCGCAGTTAGGCTGGCAAGACATTACAATTACTTCTGATTTTGGCTATCCGTTGCAAGGAACTTTTATTCCAAACTCACGGCCTAGTACTAAAACAATTATTTTTTTACATGGCTTTACGGGGAGCCGTTTAGATGGCTTGGGCTACGCCCGTATGTATCTGAATGCTGGTTTTAATTTTTTAATGATTGATTCGCGCCGCCATGGCGACAGCGGTGGTGATTCGGTGTCTTGGGGCGTCTACGAAAAAGAAGATTTAGATCGGTGGATTGCCTGGCTGCAGCAGCGCTTTCTCCATGGTCAAATCGGTGTTCACGGTATTTCCATGGGAGCGGCTACAGCGTTACTCCATGCTGCTAAAAATAATCAAAATGACGCGGTTTCTTTTTATATTGCTGACAGTTCTTTTGATGATTTTGATGCGCTATTACAAGAGCAAATTAGGCAGCGACTGCCGCAGCTTGAGCCCCAGTTATCCGATCTGCTACTGGTTTATGCAAATCTAGCCGCATACTGGCATGGCCGCTTTTCGTACTATGATGCATCCCCGATTCGTGTTGTCAGTCAGATTCATACGCCTGTACTCTATCTACATGGCGAGGCCGACAAACTGATTCCTGTCGCTATGTCTCATACGCTTTATGAACGGACTGGCGCACTAACGCAACTGGTAACTTTTCCGGCGATGGATCATATTCAAGCAGCTTTTCAGGCGCGCCGCGAATATTGGCAGACCGTTGAAAGCTTTATAGCGCTAGTACCTAAAACGCCGGGGTAGATTAAAAAAATATTGGTAAAATAAGTAATTGCAAGTTTCGGTGTTTTTGTTGATTTTTTTCGTTATTGCTTACCAAGATAATATGAATAAAAAGTGGTTATTTGCCAAGAAGACGACAGGTAACCACTCTTCTTTTGTCGAAAATGATCAAAAATAAGTCTGAAAGCCTATAATGTTTATAGCAATTTTACACGAATTACTAATAGCAATCTTTTTATTATAGGATATTGGTGAACTGTAATTTGGTTTGTTTTTCCAACCTGCTCTGAAATGAGTAGTAGTGACGAATGATAAGCAAAAGGTGAATAGCAATAAACCTAAAATGTAGATGGAGTTGCAGTATGGAAAAACAGAGTTGGCAGTCGTGGCGTTTTTTGATGGTATTGATCTATATGCTAGGAATGGGAACTGTCTGGGCGGCGGAATTGCCTGACAGCGGGCAACTTATTGGAGCAGGCAATGAAAAGCGCTTGATAAGCCCGGAAAAGAAAACACTGCAGATTGTTGTTCCAACGGAGGAATCAGGGAAAGAAAGTGGAACAACTGCAGTGTTTGTTCGATCGATTCGGATTCAAGGTGATAGTTTATTTGCTGGGGAGCAATTGCGTTTTTTGTGGCGAGACCATTTAAATAAACAATTATCGCTCGCGGAGCTGGAGCAGATAGCTGATCAAGTTCGCTCCTATGTACAGTCGCGGGGATATTTTTTAGCGACGACAGTCATTCCCGCCCAGAATATAGTCAATGGCGAAGTAGAAATTGATTTATTTGTCGGTCATTATGGCAAAATCCTCATTAAAAATGAGGCAAAGCTTGATTCAAAAGTATTAAAAACGCTTTTGGCACCGCTACAGTCGGGCGAACTGATTGATAAAGATACTCTGGATGGAGTACTTTCGCGACTAAATGATCGTGCGGGCATTAGTGTTAGGGCAACGCTTTCGCCCGGGGAATTTACCGGTGAAAGTGATTTACTGGTGGAATTGTTGCCAGGCCGATCTGTGAATGGTCAAATCTATAGTGACAATTATGGCAACCGCTATGCCGGAGCCAACCGAAGCGGCGTAACTGTCTCCTTTTCAAACTTGACTGGGCGCGGCGATCAACTGCTTCTAGGAGGCGTTATGACTAGTGGCGCTTTGCTGCGGGATGGAAGTTTTCGCTATACTTGGCCCATGTTGGGCAATGATATAAATTGGACGATTGCTTATTCTTCGCTAGGGTATCGTCTTGGTAATCCTTTCGCCGAGTTACAGGCATCAGGTCGTATAACGGAAAAAGGCATTTATGAAGAGATTCCTTTAGAACGACTGAGAAACCGTTCACTGACAGCAAAAATTGGTTATGAAGTAAAAACAAGTATTGATGAAAAAAGGGGTCTAGCCTACCGCGCTGACAAAAAAGTGCAGCAGGCTGTACTTGCTCTATATGGTGATAGTAGTGATGATCTAGGCAATGGCGGCGTAAACTATTTTTCCTTGGCTTATTATCGGGGTAAGCTCTCCTTGCAATCAGAAGATAGTCGGCTTGACGATCAATTGCCCCAAACTGCTGGGAAGTACGACAAGTGGCTCATTAATGGGTATCGGCGTCAGTCTTTAGGGAATCGTCTTGATTTGTCTCTAGAGGTAACAGGGCAGTTGGCGGGAAAAAATCTTGATTCAGCGGAAAAATTTTATTTGGGAGGTCCTCATGGCGTTCGGGCTTATCCGCAAGGGGAAGGTGGCGGCGATGAAGGATGGCTTTGGCGTAGCGAAATAGCTTGGAAGATGCCTGATGATCAGTTTCAAGTCCTCGCTTTTTTTGATCGTGGCCAAGTGAAAATCAATAAAAACGCTGTTGATTCGGGGCCTAATGGACGGTTGTTATTGGGGGCTGGCGTCGGATTATTATGGCAGCAACCAGGAAAGTATGGAGTTCGATTGGATTATGCCTGGAAAGTAGGTCGCGAAGCCGCACTGTCCGCGACTGATAGCCCGTCGCGTTTGTGGTTGCAAGGCGTTATGTATTTTTAAGGAGGAGAAGCCATGAAAAAAAGCAGTGTAATGTTTCTCTGTTGGATTTTTTTCGCTTCTTCTGTAGGGGCTAATCCGGCGGGCGGGCAGATTAGCGGTGGTACAGGTCAAATTACGCAAAATGGTGGTCAGGTAACTATTACGCAAAGTAGTGAAAAACTTTCCATAAATTGGCGCGATTTTTCCATACGACTTGGCGAGGCCGTCCGGTTTATTCAGCCGGGCAGCCGATCGATTGTTTTAAACCGCGTTAATGGTTTAGGTAGGTCCGATATTTTTGGTTCTTTGACAGCGAACGGTCAGGTCTTTTTATTGAATCCTAACGGTATTTTATTTGCACCAGGCGCGCAAGTCCAGGTCGGTGGTCTTGTTGCAACTTCACTGGGAATGACCGATAGTGATTTTTTTGCTGGGAAATATGTTTTTTCTGGCAGTGGTACGGTTGCGAACCAAGGAACTATTGCGGCTAAGAACTATGCTTTACTATTAGGCAATACTGTAACAAACGAAGGGGAAATTTCTGTATCGCAGGGATTTGCTGGACTGGCGGCAGGGAAGCGTATGACTGTTGATTTTTATGGTGATGGATTGCTGAACTTGTCTGTCGACCAAGCTGCTATTCAGGGGGCAGTAAAGAATATGGGGTTGATCCAAGCTGATGGCGGTCAAATTACGATGTCAGCTGGAGCTCGTAGCGGCTTGCTTCAGACTGTTGTCAATAATGGCGGCGTCTTGCGGGCGCGCAGTGTTACCGAGAAAAATGGCGTAGTCCGTCTGGAGGGCGGTTCAGTAACACAGCAGGGACAGATTGATGCACGCGGCGAACATAGCGCGGGTGGCCAGGTTTGGCTACTGGGACAGGATATTGTTCTTAGTGGAGCTTCGAAAATTGATGCAAGCGGCAATACCGGCGGGATGATTCGTGTCGGTGGCGATTTTCAAGGGGTAGGCACGGCTGAAAAGGCCCAGAATGTTACGGTTAATGCTGGGGCAAAGCTTTATGCCAATGGTTTAGGACGAAGTGATGGCGGCACCGTTGCGATTTGGTCTGAGGGGCAGACCGTTTATGACGGGGTGATTTCAGCGCAAGGTGGGCCTGAGGGCGGCAATGGCGGTCGTGTTGAAACTTCAGGGAAAAGCTTGCGGCTTACAGGAACTGTTACAGCTGGCGCACCGCGCGGCGTTGCGGGAACCTGGCTTATCGATCCGTACGACGTATATATTGAGGATCACGGTTCTTTGGGAGATCAAGATATAGTAAGCGACCAAAGTACGACTGGGATTACGGTACTAACGCCTGCGGCTCCGGTGGGAATTATCGATGTTATTAGTACAGGCAGTCTGACTACGGCGCTTGCCTCAACGGATGTAACGGTGAAAACAGCAGGGCCGTCGGCTGCACCCGTGGCATATGGTGATATCACGGTAGCTAGTCCTTTTTCCTGGAGCAGCGGTCATTCTCTGACGCTGCAAGCGGATCGAAATGTAATCATTGATTCTTCTGTCCAGTCTGCTGGAGGTGCTTTAACTCTTCAAGCTCCTAGTGGAAAAGTTCAGATTACTCCTGCTGGTTCTATAGCGACCCAGAGCGGTCATGTTACGATTTCTGCTGGCGATAGCGGCGTTTCCATTAAGGGACCAGTAACAACACAGAGTGGAAATATTACGATTAATGGTACGAATCAAGCAGTACCCGGGGTAAGTGGTGTTGAAATTTCTGGAAATATTACTACATCCACCGGTCAAATTAAAATTACTGGTACCAATCTGGTAACGAGTTCTAATGATTACGGCATTTTACTTTCGAATGGTACTGTCAAAAGCACGGGTTTTACGAGTAATGGGGATGGCTTAATTGCGCTTGATGGTACTGGCGGCGTAGGTACTCAGAACGAGTATGGTATCTTTATTGATGATCATAGTCATGTGACAACGGCTGGCGGGTCTATTACGCTGACAGGAAAGTCGCAAGGAGCAGGCCCAACTGGTTTGTCCAATCATGGGATTTTGTTAAGTAATAACAGCAGTGTTGCGGCCACTGGCAATGGTGCTGTTACCGTGACTGGGACGAGCGGCACCGGCCATAACGATAATTACGGTATTCAAGTTGACTATAATAGCAGTATGTCAGTTGAGAATGGAAATCTTAGTATGACCGGAACAGGAAATGCCATTAGTGCTAATGGTATGGGGATTGTGATTGATCACAGCGGTTCTAACATTGCAGCAAGTGGCAGCGGTAACATTACTCTTAATGGTACGGGAAACGGCGACGCCGACAGTATCGGTGTTTGGTTTGTTAATGGATCTGCCAGCGACGTAGCGCTTGCGGCGAACACTGGTGATGTAAAAATTATTGGCACAGGCGGGACAAGTGGCACTGGTTCCGGCCGAGACGGAATTCGGATTGAGGGCGGTGTTACCTTACAGAAAATTGGTTCCGGATCAATGCTGTTGGTGGGAACTGGCAACGGCGCTAATAAAAGTATTAATCTTGTTAATGGAACGGTAAGCTCTGGCGGGAATCTAATTCTTGTTGCGGCTGGAAGTGGTGATGTTGTCAGTGGAGGCTCCGCTTCGTTTTTAGCTGGTTCTGGCAAACGATGGCTGTTTTATGGGCAAAATGCTGCGCAAAATCAAACGAATCTTTTGGATAATGCTTTTACGCTTTATGGAACAACCTTTAATGCCGCTGCGCCAGAAGTTAGCTACAGCGGCAACGGATTCATTTACGCAAATCCACTAATCTTGACGGTAGTACCTCAAGGAACGGTAACGAAGGTTTATAATGGAACTAAGACAGCATTGCTTACAACAACTAATTTTTTAAGAACGGATTCTTTTGGCGGCACAGCCAATATTACTGGTGGTAGCGGCTTATTTGATACGCAACAGGTGGGTAGCAGTAAAGTCGTTACAGTAACTGGGGTTTCGGTTGACACTCTTATAGATGGCAGCAGCCATCCTGTCTATGGCTATACAGTCAACGGTGCTTCCGGCACGATCAGTGGTAGCATCACCGCGGCGCCGCTGACGGCAAGTCTGGTCGGAACAGTACAGAAAAACTACGACGGAACAGCAACAGCTACGTTAACAGGCAGTAATTATCATTTGGTCGGTAGTGTTTTGGGTGATGATGTTACTGTTTCTGGCAGTACAGCCACTTATGACAGTGCAGCCGTAGGTAGCGGCAAGACTGTGACGGTAACAGGACTGACGCTTTCTGGGGCTGAGAGAGCCAATTATACGGTGAATTCTTCAGCAAATGCAGCCATTGGACAGATTATTGCAGTTGCACCACCAGTAACACCACCAGTAACACCACCAGTAACACCACTGGTAACTCCGCCCGTGACTCCGCCCGTGACTCCGCCCGTGACACCACCGGTAACACCGCCGGTAACACCACCGGTAACACCGCCCGTGACACCGCCAGAGACGCCCCCAGTGAACCCCTCGATAATGCCGCCAGAAGTAGAACGGAGTGTCAAGGCGTTACCTGCTTCATTGGTACAAGGGGAGCCGCAGCGAGTCTCTGAAACTGGGATTGGAATGGTTCTAATTTTTCCCGACAATAGAGTGTTGAGAGCTGGCGATTTTTTTGAACTTGTAGTGCCGCCCGAACAATTGCCGCCCGATTTGCCGCGTTGGCGGCAGACGGTTCGGCAAAAAAATGGCAACAATCTTCCGCCATGGATTTTCTTTGATTCTCGTCGGGTTCGTTTTTATGGCCGTGTTCCGATCGGCTTTAAGGAATCGCTGGATCTTGTTTTATTGTTGCAGCGAGGGGATGGACGAGAATTGCGGTTGGTATTTCCCGTACGGCCAATAGCGTAAACGGAATTGATTGATCTAGTTGCGAGCTTAGAACCCCGCTGTGGCGGGGTTCATTTTATTTTAGGTTTATACAAAAGAAATTTTCTTGTAAAAAAGAGGATATTTCTCCCTGTACTTTTAGATAGTGGAAAAGAGGTCACTATTTGTTATTCTAAATAGTAAGTACTGACTTTGTGAAATCGACTGATTTCGCCATTATAAGGGGATGAATAAAATGCTTCAAAAACTGTTTCAACCGGGAATTTTTATAATGAGTCGATTTCGCTTGATGACTAAATTTTTTATGGTCAGTATTATTTTAGTTGCTTTGCTGGTGCTAGCTTTATATCAATTTTTTGCGGGAAATGGTGAAAGTAAGGATTTTTCCCAAAAAGAAAAATATGGCGTAGAATATGCCGTAGCGTCTTATCAATTAGCGCGATCGATACAAGACTATTCTTTTCACTCGCGACAAGGCTCTGAGAATGTGGAAACTGCTTTTTCTGAGATTGAAAAAGTAGACCAAAAATTTCACAGTGTTTTAGATGCGCCAGAACAGAAGAAAGAAGTATCAAAAGACATTGTGAAAGCAAAAGAATTATGGGCAGGGCTTCGCGGCGGCCAGGAGGTTTATAGTGAGCTTTTTGGGGCGTTGACGACGCTACATAGCGATATTTCGGATAACTCGAATCTTACGCTCGATCCGGATCTTGATTCTTATTATAGTATGGATGTTGTCATGTTTCGTAGTCTCGCACTTTCCGACGCTTTATTTCAGGTGCGGGCTTTATTAGAAAAACAACAGACGGGACCACTGACTTATGGCGATCGCAAAAATTTAATTGCCTTAAGTACAAAAATCGGTGGACTTGTTGATACGATGAATGCAGATTGGGAAACTGGACTTGCTTTTAACCAGACTAAGGGCAAAGGTGTGCTGACGCCACTGCAGTCGGAAGCCGATGGCTTCAAGACAACTTTTAGCGCAATGTTGCAAAAACTGGATGACGGTTTAGCTCAAGAACAAGGTGTTATCGCGCTTTCACCTAGAGATATTGATCAGGCTGTTAGTGTGAATGATCACTTATTTGCCAATTTAGGACAGGCGCTAGGCGAATTGTGTTCGTTACGAGTCGAGCAATATGAGCGAAAAGCCAATATTGTTTTGATTGCGCTCGTCATTGCGTTACCAGTCTTGTTATATGTTTGTATTGCCTTGGTGTTATCCATAGTGAATGCTGTTTCGGTTATTAGCAGCGGCCTTGTGAAAATTGAAAAAGGGGATCTTTCTTCTAGTGTAGAAGTGAGTTCGCACGATGAGTTAGCGCAGATTGCGGCAGGAATTAATCGGATGACCGTAAATATGCGTGATATTTTGCAGAAAATATCTGATTTTTCCCGACAGATTGCAGCATCGGCAGCGGAGCTGCAGAGTGGCACAGAAGAATCAGCTGAAGCTGCTGGCAGTGTGGCTCAGTCAGCCGGTCAGGTCGCTGATGGGGTTCATTCACTTTCCGCTTCCGCCGAGGAATTTACCGCCTTTACCGCAAATGTTAGAAGTCATGTTCATCAATTATCTGATAGTTCGCTAGAGGGGAGCCGAGTTGCGAAAACGGTAGATCACAAAGCTGCTTTGTTACAGCATAATGCAGCTGATTCACGCCAGGCGGCTTTAACCTTGTATGACGGCATTAACTCTAAAGTAGTGCAAGCCATTGAAGACGGTAAGGTAGTCGATGAAATTGTAAAAATGGCTGATTCCATTGCTGCTATCGCGGCACAAACCAACCTATTAGCGCTTAATGCCGCTATTGAAGCGGCTCATGCCGGTGAAAGCGGCAGGGGATTTGCCGTAGTCGCTGAAGAAGTTCGCAAACTGGCGGAAGAATCGTCGCGTACTGTTGATACGATTCAACACTTAACAGAAAAGGTTCAGCTCACAATGCATGTTCTTGTGGATAACAGTAAGGAACTGCTGGAGTTTATTAATGCCAAAGTACTATGCGATTACGACGCGTTTGTTCAAGGGGGCGTTCAGTATAAGCAGGATGCCGACGCATTCTTAGCAGTGACGGCGGAAATTAGCGACCAGTTAGGGAAAGTATCGACTGAGATGCAGGAGATTAATGGAGCGATGGAGTCTGTAGCTGCAGTAATTGTTCAAAATGCCCAAGAAACTGAGACGATTTCCAATGGTACTGATCAGGTTAGTCAAACAATGCAGGAAATTAAAGCAGCGGCGAACTCTTTATCATCTGTGGCTACGCAGTTAGAGGGACTCGTTCTCTGTTTTAAATTATAAGAAATGGAATAAGGAGCTTTCTGTTAGATTCGCCTCAGGCGATCCAACAGGAAAGCTCCTTAACTTTTTTAGGTCGAGGCCAGCGCTACTCGTAGGCAAAATATATTCGTTTGATCTATTATTGGGTAATCGGTGTAAGCGAAGCTTGGAAATGCCGCAGAATAGGTGGCTCCCAAGTGATTTTATAGCCATGCTTGATTTCATGAGCACGAGCTTTGATGGCAATCAACGCTTCCGCCATAATATCAAAATGGGCCTGCGTATATACGCGGCGCGGGATAGCCAGACGAGTAAATTCAAAGTCGGCCTGCAATTGTTCTTTCGTGTCAGGGTCATTGCCCAGCATGTAGGAACCAATATCACAGGCGCGAATTCCCGCCTCTTTATAAAGTTCTACAGCGAGAACCTGGCCAGGGAATTCATGGTAAGGAATTTGAGGGAACAGAGCTTTGGCATCGACGAAAACACCATGTCCGCCTACGGGGGATTGATAAGCAATGCCTGCCTCATCCAGTTTAGCAGCTAAATATTCCATCTGACCAATTCGATATCGTAGATAATCTTCATCTAAACCTTCATATAGGCCAATGGCTAAAGCTTCTAAGTCTCGGCCGGAAAGACCGCCATAGCTTGTAAAGCCTTCATAGGAGATGCAGTTTGCCTTGATTGGCAGAATCAGCGCTGACTCGCTATTCTTTACGCCGATAAGCCCGCCCATGTTGACAAGCGTGTCCTTTTTCGCTGACATGGTAAAGTAATCAGCGCAGTCGAACATCGCGCGGATAATTTCTTTAATTGATTTATCTTTAAATTCTGGCTCACGCTGTTTAATGAAAAAAGCGTTTTCGGCATAACGAGCTGCATCAATATTAAAGGGGATTTGATATTTTTGGCAAAGCGCTGCTGTTTCGCGGATATTTTGCACGGAAACGGGCTGACCGCCAGCGGAATTATTTGTCACTGTCATAACGATGAGGCCGACTTGCGCTGCACCATGCTCTTGAATCAGTTTTTCTAGTTTTGCTATATCCATATTGCCTTTGAAAGGCGCTTTTTTTACGGGATCTTTTGCTTCGGCGACGACGCAGTCAATTGCTCGAGCGCCGCATAGCTCAACATGGGCCCTTGTTGTATCAAAAAACATATTGGAAATAGCCACTTGCCCTTTTTTTAGAATGGCGCCAAAAAGTACTTTTTCTGCTGCTCGCCCTTGATGGACTGGTTGAATGTACCCATAATCAAAGATATCTTTACCTGCTTCGATCAATTTATAATAGCTGCGCGAGCCGGCATAGGCCTCATCACCGCGCATGACACCAGCCCACATTTGGTCAGACATGGCATTTGTGCCTGAGTCGGTTAATAGGTCAATATAGACGTCTTCGCCAGCCAAGTTAAAGAGATTATATTGTGCCTTAGCGATTTTTGCTTCGCGTTCTTCTCTTGTAAGCATTTTAATGGGTTCAACCATTTTAATGCGAAACGGTTCTGGAATATACTTAACTGCCATAATAATTCCTCCAATAATTTTTTCAGAAGATTTTGATCATACTTCTAAGTACTCTGCAAAACTCATGCCAGCTTTTACAAAAGTAGCAAAAGGTAGCTATTACTAGCCAAATTATTAAAAAACTGCGATTGTATAGAAAGGATTATAAGTAGTTTTGATAGAAAAATTGCCAAGATATTTTATCGGTGATAAAATATCTTGGCAATTTATTTTGACGATTTAATTCTGATGAGAGTGTCTTTGCAGCTGATAAGCATGTATTTTATTTAGAATAGTTGTATTTGATACGCCTAAAGCCTGGCCAGCGGCGCGTGATGATGGGTATTGTTCCAATACGGCAGCAAGAACCTCTTTTTCAACGGCGGCCACAATTTCTTTTAAGGTAGGCCAGGGCCGTGTCGATGACAACGGAATTTGAATGGCGAGCGATTCTTCCTGGTGACTGACTGTTTCAGGCCTAAAAGCTGCAGAATCAAGATCCGACCAAGCTGCAATATCTTGCGGCTGAATTTCACGACCATCAATAAAATTAATGATTCGTTCTAACGTGTTTTCCAGTTGACGTACATTGCCTGGCCAGCTTTTTTTGAGCAGCAGAGCAACACTGGCTGGTGTCAGTTGTAAAGGCGGCTTATTCAATTTTTGGCAAATTTTCTTAACTAGATGTTGCGCTAATAACGGAATATCTTCTTTGCGGTCACGCAGCGGCGGCAGCGTTAAGGGGATGACATTGAGACGGTAATAGAGATCTTCGCGAAATTGGCCGCAACGAATCAGTTCTTCCAGGTTGCGATGCGTCGCCGCGATGATGCGAACATCTACTTCAATTTCCCGAATACCGCCGACTGGGCGAATGGTGCTGGTTTGCAGCACGCGCAAGAGCTGGACTTGAAGACGTGGCGAAATATCGCCAATTTCATCAAGAAACAGCGTTCCACCGTTCGCTTGTTCAAATAGGCCCTTTTTTCCCTGTTTTGCGGCACCGGTAAAAGCACCAGCTTCATAGCCGAAAAGTTCGCTTTCCAGTAGTGTGTCAGTTAGGGCGGTACAGTTGATCGCCAGTAAGCGTTGTGTCGCCCGTTGGCTTGCCTGATGAATGGCGGCGGCAAATAGTTCTTTTCCTGTGCCGCTTTCGCCCCGTAGCAATACGGTAGAAGTGCTTTTCGCAACTGTTTTGGCAGCGGTAATGACTTGGTTCATGCTGGCGCTTTGACAAATGATATCGTCAAACGTAGTTTGACGAGAGCCCTGTTCCGTATTTAGCAGAGCTTTTTCTACTTGCTTTAAATCTTGAATGGTTGATACGGCGCCAATAATTTCGTTTAAATCATTGGTGACAGGTAGAGTACTTGTAAAAAATGAGAACTTTTTCCCTTGTATTTCTAGTTTTTGTTCTTGGAGACGATAGACTTTGCCGCTATCCAGCGTTTTTTTGATGAGGGAATGGGGGCCGAGAACAGTTTCGACTGGCAGTCCAATGACAGTAGCTTTGCAGCCGAACAACTTACAGGCCACTTCATTAATATGAGAAATACATCCTTTTAAATTAATGGCAATGATTCCTTCGCTTACAGAGTTTAGAATCGTTCCGAGTTCTTGTTCCTTTTCACGATAAGGCATTTGATTCAGAAATTGAATGGACTTAATGCTCGGCAGCGCCGAGAGATCAGTCATTAATTGCTGAATCTGTTCTTGCATCTCACATTCGAATTGTAGGGCCATACCGATTTTCGGCAGTACTTCCATGGCAATTTTATTGATTTTATTTTTATCAGTGATTTTAAAAATTTCATAACCTAGCCCTGGTGAATCAATGAAGTCGATTTGCATGATATATTCTGGCATAACAGACGTTCCTTTCCCGCAACTATCCAATAATTAAATCTTACTAAAGCCTTCCGTATGAAGTTCTCAGTTATACTTTGATTATAAGCAGGGGCGTCTTGCAAAACAATACAGAGATTTATCTCAGCAAGCAATTTGACGTAATGATCAATTTTCTTGAGATTTTCTGTGATTTGTGATACCATGCAAATAGTATTCGGTGAGTCTTTTGAGCAAGAGAAAATAGTTGCTTGAGGCAAACCACACTGTTTAGCAAAATCGTACTGATTACACGAGGGGTATCCCGAATGAGAAGGCGAGAGCATAGGAGTTGGAGAAAAAAGGTTTACGTAAGCCTTTTGGCTTCGTTATAACATTCTATCCTTGCGCTTATAGCTGCAAGGATTTTTTAGTTATTTGGAGGGCTAGATGGAAACAAGACTTGCTTTAGTAGGAATTATTGTAGAAAATAAGGAATCTGCGAAGAAGCTAAACGATATTTTGCACGATTATGGCGAGTATATCGTAGGTCGTATGGGGATTCCTTATCATAAACGGAATGTTTCTGTCATCAGTATCGTTATGGATGCTCCCAATGATGTAATCAGTGCTTTCGCCGGCAAATTAGGGATGGTTCCACAGGTAAGTATTAAAACAGTTTACTCGAAAATGACCTTTTCTGGAGAGGAATAGGTCTTAGTCGAATGGTAAAGGAGCCAGAAGAATGTATAATGTAAAATCAAAGCAAGCGGCAGAATTTATTGATGATCAGGAAATCCTCGATACTCTTGCGTATGCGTCTGCCAATAAGACGAATCGATCATTAATTGAAAGCATTTTAAATAAGGCGAAAGAATGTAAAGGTTTGAGCCATCGTGAGGCAGCTGTTCTTTTAGAATGTGAGCTTGATGATGCCAATGAGGCCATGAAGACTTTGGCGCGAGATATTAAACAAAAATTCTATGGCAATCGGATTGTCATGTTTGCTCCCTTATACCTTTCTAATTACTGTGTGAATGGCTGCGTATACTGTCCTTACCATCAAAAAAACAAGACCATTACCCGCAAGAAACTGACGCAGGAGGAAATTGTCCGCGAGGTTATTGCGCTCCAGGATATGGGACATAAGCGCTTGGCCTTAGAAACTGGCGAAGACCCTGTCAATAATCCCATTGAATATGTGTTGGAAAGTATCAAGACGATTTATAGTATTAAGCATAAAAACGGGGCGATTCGCCGCGTCAATGTGAATATTGCAGCTACCACTGTGGAAAATTATCGCAAGCTGAACGAAGCTGGGATTGGCACGTATATTTTATTTCAAGAAACTTATAATAAGAAAAGTTATGAAGAGCTTCACCCGACTGGGCCGAAGCATGATTATGCCTACCATACGGAAGCGATGGACCGCGCTATGGAAGCTGGGATTGATGATGTTGGCGTTGGCGTTCTCTTTGGACTAAATATGTACCGCTATGATTTTGTGGGACTATTAATGCATGCGGAACATTTAGAAGCTACGATGGGCGTCGGACCGCACACGATTAGTGTACCGAGAATTCGCCCGGCTGATGATATTGATCCAGAAAACTTTACGAATGCCATTTCTGATGAGATTTTTGCTAAAATTGTCGCTGTTTTACGGATTGCTGTGCCTTATACCGGTATGATCGTATCAACTCGTGAGTCGCAAGCAACGCGGGAACGTGTGCTGGAGCTGGGAATTTCTCAGATTAGCGGCGGTTCCAGTACGAGTGTGGGCGGCTATGTGGAAAAAGAACCGGAAGAGGAAAATTCGGCGCAGTTTGAAGTAAACGATAACCGTACGCTTGATGAGATCGTGAATTGGCTGCTAGGACTTGGCTATATTCCGAGTTTCTGCACAGCCTGCTATCGAGAAGGCCGCACAGGGGATCGCTTCATGAGTCTTGTTAAATCAGGACAGATTGTGAATTGTTGTCAGCCGAACGCGCTGATGACGTTAAAAGAATATCTAGAAGATTATGCAGCAAAAGATACTCAGGTAAAAGGGGAGCAGGTGATTCAACAGGAAATTCCTCGCATTACCAATGAAAAGGTGAGAAAGATTGCGATCGAGCACTTGCAGGAACTGCATGATGGTAAACGAGATTTTCGTTTCTAATTCACTTCACAAGAAAAAAGATTATCAAGAAGGTAGCCGCAGAATGATTTCTGCGGTTTTTCTATTGACCAATTAGGAAAAGTATAGTAAATTTACAATTAAAACAAACGTTTATTTAAAACGATTGTTTTATCTATTCTGAAAAGTCTATTTAATGTTGTTAAATGTTCGTTTACAGTTAGGGGAGGCGTATTTTATGGAAGAAGATAAGCGAAGTCGTTTGCTTGCGACTGCGACAGAATTATTTGCTCATAAGGGATTTTCTGCTGTTTCCGTGCGGGAGTTGGCTATTGGCGCCAAATGCAATGTAGCGGCAATTTCTTATTATTTTAATGGCAAGGAAGGGCTGTATCAGGCTGTCTTAGAGGAGCAACTTGCCCCAATCTTAGCGGCTCTACAGAGTGTTAAGAGCCGCGTAGACCTTTCACCTGTCGACAGGCTCGCATTTTATGCCGATCAAATTGCCAATATTCATGGCACTCGGCCCTGTTTAGCTTGTTTCATTATGAGTGAAATGATTAATCCGACAGAATGTGGCGGGGAAACAATTCAGCGTCATATCTCGCAAGCTTATCAATTTATGTTTGAGGCCATTGCAACAGGGATCAAAGAAGGCTTCTTTCGCTCGGATTTAAATGTGAATTTCACGGCTGTTTCTCTGGCCGGTATTTTAAACTTTTTCTTTTTAATGAAGCCTTTAATTCAAAAAAATGTGCCCCTATCACCGCAATCAAATGAAGAATATACGGCCCACGCTTTTCAGGTATTTTTGCAGGGGATATTACCACCAGATGATAAGGCGTGTATCAATATAAGCGAGCAAGAGAGGAAGTGATTTGATGAAGATCACAGCAAAAAAAGCAAGGATCATTATCGCGCTGCTCCTTCTGGTTGGCGGAATCGGCGGTTATTTCTATCTTCAACGAGGGGCCGTGTCGACTGACGATGCCGCGATTGAAGGTCAGATTGTAACGATTAGCCCGAAGGTGCAAGGGTATGTAAAAAAGCTAAATATGGCAGACAATCAGCTTGTTAAGGCGGGAGATGTTCTTGCCGAAATTGATTCAACGGACTATGTGATTCGCCGCGATAAGGCAAAAGCAGCGCTAGCCGCAGCCGAAGCGGCAGCCAGTGCCGCTAAAAGTAATGCAGCGACCGCAGCAGTTACGGCACCGTCGAATTTGGCGGGAGCGTCAGCTCAGGTAGCTGTAGCGGCCGCAACATGGGAAAAGACTTCGCAGGATTTAAGTCGGATGGAAAGCCTATTTGGCTCTGGGGCTGTTTCCCGGCAGCAACTTGATGATGCTGTAGCCGCCGAAAAATCAGCGAGATCGACGCTTGAAAAAACGCGGGCCGATCAACGTTCAGCCAGTACCGCATCCACAGTCATTGCTGCATCGCAAAATACAGCGGAACAGTTAGCAGCGCAGGTTCAGCAGGCGCGAGTCGATTTAGCGCAGGCGGAAAGCGACTTGGCTAATACGAAAATAGTGGCCCCGATTGATGGACGGATTACAAAACGCAGTGTTGAGCTTGGCAATTATGTCCAGGCAGGGCAGCAACTTTCTTCTTTAGTCGGTACAGAGCTTTGGATTGTAGCGAATTTTAAAGAAACACAGCTGGCTCACATGCGAGTTGGTCAAAAAGTTCATATCAAGGTTGATGCTTTTCCTGATTTGCTGCTCAGTGGGACGGTAGATAGTCTACAGGCAGGAACTGGTTCGCGATTTTCCCTGTTTCCCGCTGAAAATGCTACAGGGAATTTCGTGAAAATTGTACAGCGCGTTCCTGTTAAAATTCGTTTTGACAGTCAGCCTGACGCCACTTTGGCGATTGGGCCAGGCATGTCGGTACTTCCAACTGTCGAGACGGAAAAGGCAGGCTGGTAATATGGTCGAAGCAGCCTTTAGACCGAAAAACCCCATGCTCGTCGCGACGGTTGTTAGTATCGCCGCTTTTATGGAAGTGCTTGATACAACGATTGCCAATGTAGCACTTTCGCAAATTGCCGGTTCCATTGGCGCTAGCTCGGAAGAGAGTACGTGGATTCTCACCTCATATCTTGTATCAAACGGCATTGTGTTGCCGCTATCAGGCTGGCTATCAGGGCTGATGGGGCGTAAGAACTTTTTCATTGCTTGTATTCTTGGGTTTACCCTGACTTCTTTTCTCTGTGGTATTGCTAATTCCTTAACACTTCTGATTGTATTTCGCTTGCTGCAAGGGCTGGCTGGCGGCGGATTGCAACCAGCCCAGCAAGCAATTATTAAAGATAGCTTTCCCCCAGAAAAACTAGGGATGGCCTTTGCGATTACCGGGATTACAACCGTGTTGGCGCCGATCATCGGACCAGCGCTCGGTGGGTACATTACCGATAACTACAATTGGCGCTGGATTTTCTTTATGAATGTGCCTGTCGGTCTGCTAGCTGCCTTTTTAGTTAAATTACTTGTAGAAGATCCGCCAAGCGCCCAAAAGCGTCCTGTAGGATCAATTGATTATATCGGGCTGAGCTTGATTGCCCTAGGGTTAGGCGCACTTCAGATTGTTCTTGATAAAGGGCAGCAGGAAGACTGGTTTGATAGCTCCTTTATCATTGTATTTTCCGTGATTGCCGCTGTGGGACTCATCACAGCCGTTTTCTGGCTGCTGCAACAAAAGCATCCTGTTGTGAAACTGCAGCTATTTAAAATTCCCAGTTTTGGCATGCCTTGCGTAATGATGTTTTTTGTCGGCTTTGCTCTCTATTCCGGTACGACGCTTCTGCCTATGCTTGTGCAGACTTATTTCGGCTATAATGCTACGCTATCAGGGCTGCTACTATCGCCGGGCGGATTAGCGGTTTTGACGGTTATGCCGCTTGTCGGGCGACTTGTGAATAAAGTACAGGCAAAATATCTCGTTTCTTTCGGCATGGCCATTATGGCCCTGGGAATGTGGGCCACAGGTCAGATTACGCCGCAGACCGATTATTGGACATTTGCACTTGTGCGGGTCTTACAGACTCTCGGCCTGCCCTTTCTGTTCGTGCCTGTTACGACTTTAGCTTTTTCCAAGATCTCACGCGAAGAAAGCAGCAATGCGTCAGCTATTATTTCGCTCATGCGAAATTTAGGCGGCAGTGTAGGAATTGCCATTGTAACGAACTACCTGATTCATCGGCAACAGGTCGAGCAAGCTTATTTAGCAGAGCGGCTGACAGCAAGCGACTGGGGCTACTCACATGCTATGGCTACTTTATCGCAAAAGCTTACGCAATTTGGAATTCCCAGTGGCGAGGTTTCTCAGTATGCTATGGGGAAGATTTATCAGGAACTGATCCATCAAGCGGGCATATTGGCTTTTTGCGACGCCTATCATTTTGTCGCGGCTGTTTCACTTTGTCTTGCTGTGGCGGCGTTATTTATGCCTAATAATAAAAATAGCGATGAAATAAAAGCATAATAATAAGACCAGACAGCAATTGTAACAAGGCTGTCTGGTCTTATTTTAGAATGCACAGGATGGTTATGGTTCTAATTCAGTTTTGATGATGGCGGCGCTAAAGCCGGACGAGGAAGAAAGTAAGCCCAGCGTGTCCATTATGCTTTTGTTATAAGTCAGTGTGGCTGCACTTGTCAGTCTTAGTGTTCCATTTGTATAAAAGGGGCCGATTTGGGAGCCGCTTGTTACCTCTGAAATGCCGCCTCCAGCCATAAATACCGTATTTCTTTGATCTTTGGTTCCTGGCAATACAATCGGGCCTTGATTTGTTACAAGTACGGCTTTACCGCCGATAGCATAGGAGTTATCAAACTGCATGGTATTTGTATCATTAGAGAGGATGCGCGTAATCGCGTTGGCGTAAGCGCCATTGGTTTTCTTGATAGTTTGATAGTCGATCGGGATATTTTCTGTATTCATCGCCGCATTTACCGTCAAGTTGCAAGCCTGAGCCGATTGGATTTTTATTGTATCGCCGGCTAGCAAGCTTGAATTATTCGTTAGTTTTACAGGGCCATTCGTGCTTGTGATTGTAATTTTTCCAGCTGGCGGGTCTTTTTGGGGGTCTTTCGGTGTTCCCGGAGTTTCAAATCTGGCATAATTGTCAAGCAAAATGCCACTATAGCCCTTTACATCGATTTGTCCGCCATATAGCGTGCTAGAGTTGGTAAAGTGTAATGTACCGGTAGTTGAAGCAAGTGATAGAGATCCCGTATCCTTGGCGATGATACTAGAGGGATTGCTCATACTCAAGTCACTTACTGTTTGAATATTGACGACACCGCTCTGGATTTTAGCCGCGGTTGACATAGTTAAAGTTTTTGCTGTGTAGATATTTACAGTTGAGCCAGTTGGCAGAGCATTTTGGATATCTTTTACAGTTGCTTTGCCTAGAGCGTCTTGTATGCCGATATAGGCTCCGTTCGACAGGGAAACCGAACCTGTCACATAAATCGTTAGGCTCGAATTTTCCTGAGTCTTTTGATAGAGGGCGGGGATTTTAGCCGCATCTTGAATATTCAAGGTTAAATCGCCATTGATAAATAGAGTTACATTGGGACTGGTAAAGGTCAGGGTTGAAGAGTTTAGAGTATAAGAACCGTTGCAATAGTAGGCGCTTTCACTTAGTGTTAAGTTCTTCATAGCTACCGGAGAACCGCCAGTGGCAGCGACAAGATCGGTATACTTGCTCCACTCTGTTTTGGTTGGAAAGGGTTGGGATGAAATAGAATCAAAAGTTACTTTGGGTACTTTTAGCACTCCGACGGGATCAGCGAATTTCCAGTTGTGCACATAATCTCGAACAATAGCTCGAGTATTATAATACTGGTTGTAGGGGGGAATATAGCTTTCCGCCCGCGCCCAGGCATAGTCAACTACAGGCTTTGTTGTGCCGGAGATATTATATTGACCATTGCTGCCGATATGAGTTGCGGGAGTGGGGTCGTCTGGAGAAGGCGTAGAGTTATTAAAGAAATAAATCGTATCATTCGTAAGGATAAAATCCCCATTGGCATAAGCCACATACTTACCGGCAACATTACCAAAGTCGCCATCTCCGCCACTATTTGGCGTTAGATTTACGGTCAGGTTAATCGCTTTGCTTATCGTTTTTTTCGTAGTATCAGATCGGAGTGTGGCCTCTGATCTAATATGAAAGACTCCGTCTTTATCTTTCGAGAGGGTAACAACATAAGAGCCCGTTTGATTTGGTTGCGGTGAGAAATTTTGCAGGGAAGAAATCGTCACTAGCTTGTCAACCGCTTGTCCCGTTTTATGAATAGCATCATTTATTTTAGGATCATGTGCGCCTGCTTTGATTTGGGCCAACAGGTCATGTACACCTGCTTCGGCAATATACTCGGTAGCTACTCCGTCGCGATAATCTGTGGCTGTGTTTTGACTTGTCTTGCTTATCGTCATAAGGCCAGCGCCTAGGATACTGAAAATAAGCATTCCGCCTAAGACGAGTATGGCTGTTGAGCCTCTAGAGTTCTGTAAAATTTTGCGAATTGATAAAACCATAAACTAACTCCCTTTCAGTGAATTTATTGCAATTCAAAGGTGGCTTTAGCGGAAGTGATCATCGTAGAAATGGCTAATTCCGGCGGGTTATGAGTATTGGGATCTGTCGTAGTGGGGTTGACCAACTTGAAGTGGATTGTTACAGATTCGTTGGTGGAATTGGGGTCGACTATGAATAAAGGCCAACTGCCGCTGGCATTGCTGTCAAGTTCAATTACAATGTTGCTGCCCTGACCATATAATTTGCGCTTTTCTTTTGTAGCAGTGTTAAAGAGCATCAGTTGCTTGGTGGTACTGTCACGATAAATAATTTGAACTACTTCTGGCGGATTTTCGGTTGAAGAGTTTAATGGCGGTGCTGTAAATTGAATGGCTTGTCCTGTTGCAGCACTAAAATTGGGATTATTATTTACCAATTTGTAGTCATGGCCTCCATGCAAGTTCGATATTAAATCATTTGTTAATATGGATGCAGAGGTTCTTACTTCAAATTTACTGCGACTATCAAGCCATGCTTTCACCGTTGCGGAAAAATAGCTACCCACCGCACCGAGCAGAACGGCTGTGATTGCCATCCAAACTAACAGTTCAACCAAAGTAAAGCCCTGCTGGCGGGAATGACTGAATTTCATAAAAGCCTCCTTATCTAGCGCTGCGGAATAAATGTAATGAGTTCAACTTGTAATGGTTTATTTTGTTCTTGCCAAGTCACTTTTACGGTATAGGCGACAAGTGTTTTAGCGCTATTCTTAGCAGTATCGCTTGTTGTTACTGGTTCGGGCGTGAAAGTGACTGTGTAATTTTCGTATATTTTCGGCAAGGTTTTTGGATCAATTAAGGTGGCGCCATCAAAAGCAGGGGTCTGAGTTGCTGTAACTTTGAATTGTTGCGCATCAGGGGATGTGCTTTTTTGTGCTGCCTTAAAGGTTTCTATGTATAATTGGGCCAAATTCGTTGCATTGGTATAATTGGCTGAGTTTGTTGTTGATTTGCTAAGCATTATATAAAAACCGCCAAGCGCCAGTAGGGCGACACAAAACATGATAGCAATTAAGGCTTCTGCTAATAAAAAACCGCCTTGGGAGTGCAAATCTTTTTTCATAATTAGACTCCTTTAGAGAAAATCAAGTTCAATATAAATGACTGGTATATCTTTATAGTAGTAGTTTATTTCATTTTAATATAAGATTACAATAGCAAGATCCCATATATTAAGATTTCTTAATAATAAATTGTCTTTTTAAAGATTATTTTAATAAAAATTAGTTCTTAATAAAATTGTCGTTTTATTGAATATCTGTTACAATAAATTACACAAAGACTAGGACTCTTATCCTGGTTTTATTGTACAGTTATGGAGCTTTATAATGGAATAGAGTCTTGTTTTATCATAACGGGAGGCAAAGAGTTTGCAAATACCAAGTTGGCTGCAGCAAGAGATTGTAATTTCTGAAGCAATGAAAAAAAAGTTAATAGGAGTTGCAGTTGTCGTCGTAATTATATTTTGCTGCTGGGTGTATTTGAATTTAAGCGACGGTCAATCACGTCCTGTCTCGGTCAGTGAACCGCTTAAAACGCCAATAGCGGAACCCAAAAAGAATCCTCCCGGAAAAATTAGTTCTGGCGAACCAGATTTAATTACTCGCAATCCTTTTTCGCTTCCGCCTGAGTATCGGCAGGACGGTCAGCCAGCAGCGACTAATTCGCCGCAACCGCCGGTAAATTCTACAGGAGCAATGAAGCAGCCTGATTTTTCACGGCAGGATACAGTGACAACCTGGCGTCCGGCTACTGGCAGTACCACTATGAAATTAACCGGGATTGCAGAATCAGACGGTCTTCGTTTAGCTGTTATTAACACAGGGGGAGAGTCCCAGGCTTATCGCGTCAATGAGCAGGTCGGACAATATCGCCTAATTTCGATTGGTGCAGACTATGTGGTTTTACAATCAGCTGGAGCAAGAAGAATTCTTCAGTTAGAAGATATAAGAGAAAATGGAGGCGCCGCAAATGGAAGATAAAAGACGCCGTAGTCGCTGGAATTGGAATAAAATACTTTTTTCCTTCTTAGCCGTAATTCTACTAGGACGAACAACTTGTTTGGCCGAGGGGAATTTTTATAATCTCGTATTTGTGAGGGAAAATCTCCCTGTGGTTTTTCATACTATGGCTAGTTTAGAAGGGGTAAATATTGTTTTTGATAGTGATAGCCTAAAGGATAAGTCCAGTGAGCTTACCATCAAACTAGATCATGTAACTTTTGCTGAGGCGATGAGTTTGATTACGCAGAGCAAGGGATTGACCTATCGTTATATTGGCGAAAAAAATATTCTTGTCGAGAAAAATGATTTGGCTAGCTTGAAAACGATCAAGCTGGAACATGTTATGGCTGATGATCTAAAAAAATCACTGACTGGCGCAGCGGATGGTCTTAAAGTAAAAGTAGATATAGATCCTGTTTCCAATTCGTTATTAGTTAGTGGGCCAATTGCTGGAATTGAACGGATGACTGATATGGTTGCAAAGCTTGATGTAGCCGTTCAACAGGTAGAGCTAGAGGCTAAAGTTTTGGCAATTAGTAAATCGGCTACGAAGGATTTGGGTATTGACTGGAAATGGGATGCAACGCCGAAGACTTACGATTATACGGCGCCGACTTATACAGCGACGACTGACAGTAATGGGAATGTTGTCTATACGCAGACCACGGCGGCGAAAATCACCCGTAACAGCACTTTGACAAATCCTGGTGTGGTTCAGTTTGGCAGAGGGCCGGAAGGCCAGCCTTACGAATTTTACTATCAGGCTACGATTAGCGCTCTAGTCAGTAACGGCAAGGCGCAAGTTCTGGCCAAGCCTAAAATTGCCACAGTAAGTGGTAAAGAGGCGCAAATTATGATTGGTGATAAAATTCCAGTACAGACGCAAACGATACAGAATGGTCAAACTACCACATCAATACAATATGTCGATGCCGGGATTAAATTGATTTATACGCCAGTCGTTTCACCAGACGGGCAGATTTTTGCCAAGGTACATACAGAAGTGAGTACGCCAGAGCTTGTGTCAGATATTAAACAATATAAAATTTCGACGCGGGAAGCGGAAACGAATGTAAAAGTGAAAGATGGCGAAACCATGGTGATTGGCGGACTAATTGGCCAGCAAACATCAGAGACGGTAAGTAAAGTACCCTTTTTAAGTGATCTGCCGATTTTAGGAGCTTTGTTTAAAAGTGTTCACAATACAGGGAGTGATAGTGAAATTGTGATTTTCCTAACAGCCCATATTGTGAAATAGATAAATAGGCGAGGATACTATGGTGATACAACGGAAGCGCTTAGGCGACTTGATGATTGAGACAGGCATTATTTCTCAAGAACAATTGAATAAAGCCTTAGGAATACAAAAAGTTTCCGGGGAAAGACTCGGGCGGATTTTTTTAGATCTCGGTTATATTACGGAAGAACGGATGGTTGAAGTTCTTGAGTTTCAATTGGGCGTACCTCACGTTGAGCTGGCTCAGATTGAAATTCAACCGGAAATCCTAAAAAAGGTGCCTGTGGCGATTGCCGAAAAATATAAAGTTTTTCCGGTAAAACAAGATGGACGCTTTTTGACACTGGCCATGACGGATCCTACGAATCTTTACGCAATTGATGATGTGCGCATGGCTGCCGAGTGTGAAGTTACGCCGGTTATTGCGACAGAAAGAGATGTTCTGCGCGCGATTAGCAAGTATTACGGTGTCAATGAATTAGTCGAAAAAGCTGTAAGCCGCTTGCGGATCGAAGAGACACCCATCGAAGAATTGCAAACGGCTGACGACGCCCCCATTATTGGCATTGTAAACTCCTTATTTTTGCAGGCTGTGCGTGAACGGGCCAGTGATATTCATATTGAGCCGCAGGGAGAAAATCTGCGGGTCCGTTTTCGGATTGACGGCGTGTTGCGCGAGATTTGCTGCTTTACGGCGAATATTCAGGCAGCGATAATTTCCCGAATTAAAATTATGGCCGGCATGGATATCGCTGAAAAGCGGTTGCCCCAAGATGGGCGAATCTTTCTAAATGAGCTAGGCCCTACTGTAGATATTCGGGTATCAAGTTTACCAACGATTTATGGCGAAAAGATGGTTATGCGAATTCTTGATCAAAGAGCGGTAGTGCTTGATATGGAGAAACTCGGTTTTTCTGGCGAAAACTTAGCTCGTTATCGCCGCTTGTATCAGCATGCCTATGGTATGATTCTCGTTACTGGTCCAACTGGTTCCGGTAAGACAACGACACTCTACTCTTCCCTAGAAGAATTGAATGATTTGCAGCAAAATATTGTGACTCTAGAAGATCCAGTCGAATATCGTTTAGCCGGAATTAATCAGGTTCAGGTCAATGCGAGAGCAGGCTTGCATTTTTCTACGGGGTTGCGATCCATTTTACGCCAAGATCCGAATATTATTATGGTTGGGGAAATTCGCGATAATGAAACGGCTGATATTGCTGTCCGTGCCGCTCTTACAGGGCATCTAGTGATGTCAACTTTGCATACCAATGATGCGCCTAGTACGATAACGCGCTTAATTGATATGGGAGTTCCACCGTTTCTGGTGGCTTCTTCGATTCTTGGTATTGTGGCTCAGCGACTTGTTCGGTTGTTGTGCCCTCATTGCAAAGAGCCTTATCAATTGAATCCAGATTCACCAGAACGCTTTTTTTTAGGACTTGATGCTTCCGAGCCTGTGACGCTTTATCAGGCGCAAGGTTGTACGGAGTGCAGTAGTACAGGCTATCGCGGTAGAATTTCTATTCATGAAGTCATGGTTATCAACGAAGAAATTCGTAATTTGATCAGCCAGAGCGCTTCCACCGATCAAATTCGATCAGCCGCTAAAGCAAACGGCATGACAAGTATGCTTGATGATGGGATTCAAAAAATTCTGCAGGGACTTACGACAGTTAAGGAAGTTATGCGCGTTTCGCAGGGGTGAAAGGTGAGGAATCAGTTATGATACGAGAATTACTGGAAGAAGCCGTGCAACGGCGTGCTTCTGATGTACATATTACGGTAGGCGTTCCACCGGTTTTTCGCATAAATGGCCATTTGATTCACACCGATCGACCAGTGCTCACGGTAGCTGATACAGCAGCTCTGGTTACTGCAATACTGAATGAAGAGCAACAGGACCGCTTTCGCGAGAATGGAGAACTTGATTTTTCTTATGCTATTCCTGGTGTAAGTCGCTTTCGGGTAAATGCTTTCAGGCAACGTGGTTCCATGGGAATGGCCATTCGACTCGTGAATGAGACCATTGCGACGTTGGATCAGTTAGGACATCCGGAAATTTTAAAGAACTTTGCTCGTTCCACCCGCGGCCTTGTTCTTGTTACCGGACCGACCGGCAGTGGCAAATCTACTACGCTAGCGGCGATGATTGATCTCATCAATACCGAGCGAGATTGTCACATTCTGACACTGGAAGATCCCATTGAATATTTGCATAAACATAAAAAAAGCATTGTTAACCAACGGGAGATTCATGCGGATAGCAAATCCTTCAGCAATGGGCTGCGAGCGGCCTTAAGAGAAGATCCTGATGTGATTCTCGTCGGTGAAATGCGTGATGCCGAAACAATCGGCATTGCCGTAACTGCAGCGGAAACAGGGCATCTTGTTTTTGCCACGCTTCACACAGGGGATGCTTCGCAGACGATTGACCGCATTATAGATGTATTTCCGCCTTATCAGCAGCAACAGATTCGAGTACAGCTTTCATTGACGCTGCAAGGGATTATCTGCCAACAGCTCTTACCGCGAAAAGACAATACGGGCAGAGTGGTAGCTTTAGAGATTCTAGCAGCTACGCCTGCTTTACGCAATTTGATTCGCGAAGGGAAAACTCATCAAATTTTATCAATTATCCAGACTGGTATGCGTAGCGGCATGATTTCTATGGATATGTCTTTGAAGAATCTTTACACAAATGGTTTAGTGACATACGAAGACGCAGTGATGCGGGCGTCTCATCCAGAGTCTTTTGTCCGTTTGGCTCAGCCTTACTAGCAGCCTACTTTATTTTGACGGCGAGAGGAGTAGAAAGTGGCTAAGACATATATTTATACAGCTCGCAGCCGAGACGGGCAGAGTCTTTCTGGTACCGTTCTAGCTGACACGCAGCAGGCGGCGGCATCTTATGTGCGAGAAAGAGGATATTTTGTTACGGCTTTAAAAGAAAAGCAGGCAAGTTTTTCTCTGCGAGACATAAAAATTTTCAGTTCGAAAGTCAAAACAAAGGATTTAGCTGTTTTTTGCCGACAATTGAGTACGATGATGAATGCTGGCGTGCCAATGGAACGCTGCTTAAATATTCTTGCAGAGCAAACGACGAAGTCTTCGCTCAAAACGGCTGTGCAGGACGTATATAAAAAAATTCGCGAAGGCGAGGCGCTTTCGGTTGCCTTAAAAAATCACAGTGAAGTTTTTCCTACGATTATGATTCATATGGTTGAGGCCGGCGAAGTTGGCGGTGTGCTCGATATTGTGCTAGTACGGCTGGCAGCCCATTTTGAAAAAGAGCATAAACTCAATCAAAAGGTTAAATCGGCTATGACATATCCGGCCGCAGTCCTTACGATTGCGTTGATTGTCGTTACCTTCATTTTAACGTTTGTATTTCCAACTTTTATGGAAATGTTTAAAAATATGAAGACGGAACTGCCGCTGCTTACGCGGGTTTTGCTTGCTGCTAGCGCCTTTATCAGGGAAAATCTGCTTGCCTTGGCGTTGTTAGTTGTTGGCAGTGCTTTCTTGCTAGTGCAGTTTTATCAGCGGCCGACAGCAAGGCGGTTTATTGATGGAGCTTTCTTTCGTATTCCTGTCATTGGCGGATTAATTCAAAAGGTTGCAGTGGCTCGCTTTAGCCGGACGTTAAGTACCTTAATTAAAGGTGGCGTACCGATCTTAGCTGCTTTAGATGTAGTGAAAAAGACGCTGGGGAATTTTGTCATGGTCGAGGCGCTTGATAAAGCCCAATCTCACGTCGCCGAAGGAATGGGACTAGCCTATACGCTGCAAGAAAGTAAAGTCTTCACGCCGATGGTGGTACAGATGATTTCTATTGGCGAAGAAAGCGGCGCGACAGATGAAATGCTCGAGAAGATTGCCGACTTTTATGACGACGATGTCGATGATCTCGTCAGCCGCCTTAGCAGCTTGATGGAGCCCGCGTTGATATTATTTTTGGGCTTGACTATTGGTACGATTATTGCCGCCGTTATGCTGCCGCTTTTTGATGTGATGACATCGATGAACTCGCTCTAAGGCATATTATTTGATCAAAGAAGGGAGGTGAAACCATGATCGAAAGAATCAGAAAACAGTTAAAACTGCAACAAGGCTTTACCTTAATTGAACTTCTTGTCGTTATTGCTATCATCGGCGTTTTGGCAGCTATTGCTGTTCCTAAGTTTGCTGATGCGACAGCTACCTCCGGGACGGCGAAGATTCAGGCGGATCTGAGTGCGATTGATACGGCCAGCCAGATTTATCAGGCCAATAATGCTGGAAAGATGCCAACTAAGTTTGATGATCTTACTTCTCTTGCATCTACGCCGAAGCCGCCAGCAAAAGCCATGATTGCAGGTGAAGTTAAGGATACTTCTGGGGCTGCATATAGTGTAGATACTACCGCTACTAATACTACCTACGGCAGAGGCATTATTACCATTGGTGATACACCTTACACAGCTGATTCAATTAAGGCTGGTAAGTAGCTTAGTACTTCTAAACAACTCTCGACTTTCACAACGTATTTTTCAGCCTGCCGCTGCCTAAAAGCGGCGGCTTTGGCTGAGTTCTTTAATCTAATTTGTTTGGGATGATGACCGTGTTATTCCTCTTTTTTATAGCAGGGCTGTTTATTGGCAGCTTTTTAAATGTTTGTATTTATCGGTTGCCGCGCGAAGAATCGATCCTTTATCCGCCTTCGCATTGCCCGACTTGCAAGCACCCCTTAAAACCTTGGAACTTAGTACCGCTTCTTAGCTATATCTGGCAGCGCGGGCGTTGCAGCCAATGCGCTGGCAAGATTTCGTTGCGCTACCCAATGGTAGAACTGGTAACCGGAATTTTATTTGCTTTTTGCTACTGGCGCTATGATTCGTTTGATTATGGAGCAGCAGTGGCTATATTTGCCGCTTTTTTACTTGTTATTACTTATATCGACTATGATTACCAGCTGATTTTAGATAAGGTTTTGTTGTGCCTTAGTGCGGCTGGTTTTATAATAGAAATAGTGTTGTTTCATTTAGACTGGATTGATTTCTGTGTTGGGCCGCTGTTAGGCGGCGGTGTGTTATTATTATTAGCGATTATCAGTCGTGGCGGTATGGGTGGCGGCGATGTGAAATTTGCGGCGGTCTTAGGGCTGTGGCTGGGAATTAAAGGCGTGATTCTTATGTTATTTATCGCCTTTCTATTAGGTGGCTTTATCGGGATTGTTTTGCTAGCCTTGGGGCGTAAAGGAAGAAAAGACGCGATTCCTTTTGGGCCGTTTATGGCGGTTGCCGCTTTGATCACCTGGCTTTATGGCGCCGATCTATTAGCATGGTATTTTGGTATGGTACTTTAATTTTGCAAGCAGGTGAGAGGCAATGATTGGGAAAATAGTGAAACGTATAATATTAGGACAGTCCGCCGAAGCTCTAGGCCTCGATATTGGCAGCGGTTATATTAAAATGGCCTATATTTCCCATAAAGATAGCGCGCCTATGCTACTGGGAACAGCTATTCGCGCGATTCCGGCTGAAGTTATGCAGAATGAGGAAATTATTGATATGGAGGCTTTAGCGGAATTGCTTCGTAGCATGACAGCGCAGTTTCCGCAAGCTAGAAAAAATGCCGTTTTTGGTATTGGCGGCAGGATGGTCTATTCCCGAGAAGTTATATTACCTGATTTATCACCCAAGGAAATGGCAGAAGCGATCAAATGGGATATGGATTCCTATGTTCCTTATGCCGCAGACTCCTACTATTACGACTATACCGTAGTGGAAAAGGTAAGCGGCGAAAAAGGGACAGAAGCAAAAGTTCTCATAGTTTCGGCCTTAAAGGAACGGGTGAATCGATTTATCCAGTTAGCCGAAGCGGCAGGATTGCAAATCGGTGCGATTGACTTTGAAGCGCTAGCTGTGCAGCGTACTTTTCCCACTTCTCTAAATGGGATTGTTGTCGATATCGGGAAAAATGTTTGCCAAATTATGATTTTACAAAAAGGCTCACCTGTAGTAGTTCGTACAATTCCTTTAGGCGGACATCAAGTTACACAAACCATGATGCAGCACATGGCAGTGGATTATGTAACAGCAGAGGCTGTGAAGGTAAAAGGGAGAAATCTCTTGCCATCGCTTACTGCCAAAGGGCCGACAGAGGAACTGCATAGCCAGATTCAATATGTTGTCGATGATTTAGCGCGGGAAATTAGGCGAACTTTTGAATATCATCAAATGCAGCACAAAGAAATGATTGCTGAGCAAGTCTTTTTGACTGGTGGTGGCGCTTTACTGAAAGGTCTTGCTGAGCATTTAGCGGCACAGATTGAACTGCCTGTCCTGCTAAATAATCCGTTCGAGGCGGTTCGAATCAGCAAGAAGCTTGACCGAAGCTCACTTTATGCCGCAGCGCCGCAGTTTACAGTCGCCATCGGTTTGGCTCTACAGGAAGGATAAATTATGCTAAGAGTAAATTTGTTACCGCCGGAGCACCGGCCACCCTCGCTTCCCCTTGCTCGAATTTCAACTATTTTTAGTAGTTTGTTATTACTAGTCTGTGTAACTCTTTTCTCTTATAACCTATACTCTATCGGACATATGGATTCACAAATTCAAGTACTTCAGGCTCGCAATGATGAGCTTGAACCGCTGGAAAAAGAGATTGCCCAAACAGAAGGGCAGCGACAGGAAATTGCTAAGCGACAAGGGCTAGTTCAGCAAATTTCCCAAGCGAGAATTCCGTGGTATCATATTATTTCGCATCTTACAGCGATTGCACCGCCTGATCTTTGGTTTATAAACTTTTCATCGGAAGATAAAGAGCAGAGTGCCAGAAAAGTCATTAAGATTACGGGGATTGCCAAAAACTATCTGGATTTAACCTTATTTATTAATAAGATGGAAAATGATGCGATGTTCGTAAATCCCAGTTTAGCAATTGCTGAGGAAAATACGAATAAACTTCAATCAAGTAAGCGTTTTGAAATTACGGTTCAAATCCGGGAGTTGAAATGATCAATGGATAGCAAGCAGTTGCTAGATAAGTGGAAAGAACAGCAAAGACAATGGACTGTAAAGCAAAAACTAGCGCTGCTCGGTTTAGGGTGGCTCTTTGTGTTAGTTTTGCTATACTTTTTTGTTCTTGTGCCGCAGCAGGAATTTTTACAGGAGCGAACGAGTCGGTTGCAAGCGGTTACCGTGAAAAATACACGCCTAGAAACCTTTCGTAAGGATCATCCTGATGTTAGCGTCTATTGGGGAGAGCTTGATAGTGAGCTAGCTGCTGTTTCCTTGCAAATTCCTGATCATAATGATTTGAGCGGCATTTTATTTCAAGTAGATCAAGTGGCTAAGAAAAACAATTTAGAATTGGCTCGAATTAAGCCAGGAGCACCGATCAATCAAAAAAATTACCGCGAGATTCCTCTTGAATTAGATGTACGGGGCATGTTTTTTGATACGATGCACTTTCTACAGGATTTAGAAAAAACAACGCGTTTGGCTAATGTTGTTGTCGTCGATACCCAGGCAAAACAAGATAAGTTACAAACGAAAGTCGTAGTTGTTGTCTATAGCTATGGAATTCTTCCGAATAGCCCGGCAACCAGCCAGCTAGTGAAACCAGCCGGAGCGGCTAAAGAGCAGCCGATCAATACCGTTGAGTCAGCCGCTAGAGGCGATAGTTCTAGTGCTAAGCAAAAGTAAAATTTCTTCATTCTTTTGCCGATTCCAGCATAGAAATGTATTGTGCTGTTTTTAAGGCAGTGCGAAAATGCATTGGAAAAGGTGAGAAGAGAATGGAAGGAAAAACTGTTGCAAGCTCTGCGTTGATCATGTCTGTAGTAATGCAGCCAGATCAAGCAAATCCCTCGGGTAATGTCCATGGCGGCGAAATCATGAAACTAATGGATAACGCTGCCTATGTAGTAGCGCAGCGCCATGCCCGCACAAATGTTGTTACAGCTAGGGTTGATGAATTGATTTTTCATCAACCGATTTTTGTAGGCAATTTGGTGACTTGCCATGCTTTTCTTACCTTTGTGAATCGTTCATCTATGGAAGTCGTTGTTACTGTGGAAGTGGAGGATTTATTTAGTGAAGCTTCGGCAAAGGCTGCTTTATCGGCTTACTTTACCATGGTCGCACTGAATGTGGGCGGCAAGCCGCTTAGTGTTTCGCCACTAAAATTAGAGACGGAAGAAGAGAAAATTCGTTTTGAGGCAGGCCAGCAGCGACATGAAATGAACAAACGTAAAAAGGAAGAAGGTCAAACTGTATTATTTGATCGCTAAAAAGGTGATTTGACAGCAAGAGAGATTTCCGATAGTTTTCAAAAATTTAGGAAATCTCTCTTATTTTTGCAGGAATTATTTTAAGACTCGCGAAATTAAGAATAATTCGTGGCTTAGTATATTTTAAATGGTATACTGTACACCTTAATGATGGAAGCCATTGAAAATTACAGAAAATGCATAGGAGTAGAGAAAGGAGTTTTCATGGAAATTTTTGCAGTATTTAAAGGAATTATTCAAGCGGGGCCAACGGTATTATTGCCCATTATTATCTTTTTATTTGCACTGGCTTTCCGGTTGGAGTTTGGCAAAGCTTTGCAAAGCGCCTTAACGGTAGGCGCGGCTTTTGCTGGTTTGAAATTAGTTATTGAGTTTTTAGGTAAGAGTTTGGGACCAGCGACGAAAGCAATGGTTCATCATATGGGAGTGTCGCTGAATATTGTTGATATGGGTTTTGGTACCGTTGCGGCCATTGGCTGGAGCTCTCCGATTGTACCGATTATGGTTTTAGCAATTATGGCTACTAATATTATTTTACTAGTATTAAATAAAACGAATACTTTTAGTGTGGACATCTGGAATTATCATCATGCTTTAACCGTAGGCGCTTTAGTCTATTTTCAGACGGACAATGTAGCGGCTGCCGTGGGTGCTGCGGCTTGTACCGCTTTATTTGTCTATAAGATGGCCGATTGGGCAGCGCCACTTGTTAGCAAATATTATAAAATGCCGGGTGTTACGATTCCGGCGATTCATGCTCTGATGAATTTGCCGATTGCCGTTCCTTTGAACTTATTATTTAATCGTATTCCTGGTTTTAACAAAATTGATTTTAATATGGCGAGTCTGCAGAAATATTTTGGTCCTTTCGGCCAACCGTTAGTAATTGGTTTGATTTTGGGTGTTGGGATCGGTTTTCTCGGCGGTTATGACTTCTATAAGGCTTTTGGTTTAGGGATTAACATGGCTGCGGCTATGTTGCTTTTACCTAAAATGACGCATATTTTTGTAGAAGGCTTAAAGCCGATTTCTGAGCAGGCCCGCAAAATTAGTGACGAAAAGTTTAAAGGCAGAAAAATTTTGATTGGTCTTGATCCTGCTATTTTGCTTGGTGACGCTGCGGTTATTACGACGGCGCTGCTTATGGTACCAATTCTACTGGCCTTAGCTGTGTTGTTACCTGGAAATAAACTGTTACCTTTTGCCGACCTAGCTGCTTTGCCTTATAAGGTAGCAATGGTTGTTGCTTTGACGAACGGAAATATTTTTCGCAGTTTGATTTTATGTACGATTGCTTTTATTCCATACTTCTTTTTTGGTACCTGGACAGCATACTTGGTTACGGCCGCTGCCACTTCAGTCGGTCTTGGCGATACCATTCCTGCCGGTATGATGATTAGTTCCTTTACTGGTACGACGATGCCGATTGTCTTTATGATTTATAAGGTATTTACAGGCAATCTATATTTGACTGTACCGATTTTGTTGGCATTGTTTCTGGCGATCTGGTTCTACATTGAAAAACGAGTGTTAGCAAAAAGAACCGTGCAGGAAACTGCTGCTTAATTATAAAGTGTATTCGCTATAATTACTGTAAGGTATGTCTTTAATAAAACCGCTTTTAGCCGTTTTGGCAAAAAAGCGGTTTTGCTTTTATCTCCTTCTTGTATTATTATAAATACAATATTGTTTAAAATGATTCTCAATTGATGAGGATTTATATTAGGAGAGATTTTATGAGACTACAAGACAATTCAGGATTAGCTGCGGCTGTAGGAGCCTATGTTTTATGGGGGATTTTGCCTGTTTATTGGAAGCTGTTAGGGGGAGTTGCGGCTCCGGAGATTTTGGCGCATCGCATTCTCTGGTCCTTTGTATTTATGATTTGCCTCATTCTATTGATTCGTCGTCAGCGGGAATTTTGGGAAGAAGTAAAATCTATTGTATCTTCTCCCCAAAAAACATTTGTTGTGATTTGCGGGGCTTTATTAATTAGTTTGAATTGGCTTGTCTATATTTGGGCTGTCAATGAGGGCCGTATGATCGAAACAAGTCTAGGCTATTATATCAATCCGCTTGTGAATGTCTTATTAGGCGTAGGCGTATTGAAAGAACGGTTGAATGGTTGGCAAAGTTTTGCTATTTTGTTAGCCGGAGCGGCTGTTGGCTACTTGACCTGGCACTTTGGGTCCGTTCCCTTTGTAGCTTTAGCGCTTGCTAGCAGTTTTGCGCTATATGGATTATGTAAAAAGCTAGTGAGGGTCAGTCCGATTACAGGGGTTACTTTAGAGACGATGCTCATTGCACCGGTCGCTTGCACCTATTTATTCTATTTAGAAAAAACGACTGGGAGCTCTTTTTCTGTTTCGTTTACGGCAACATCATTTTTTTTGATTGGTACAGGTATTATTACGGCAATTCCGCTATTATTATTTGCTCAAGGCGCTAATAAATTACCGCTCAGTATTTTAGGGTTGATTCAATATGTATCGCCCACGTTGACCTTGTTACTGGGGATCTTTCTGTATCAGGAAGTCTTTACAGCGGTTCATTTTATTTCCTTTTCTTGCATTTGGCTCGCTCTGCTACTTTTCTCCTTAGCGAAGACCCCTTTCTTTACCGCCTTGGGAAAATCTTTTGCAAAGGTTTTGGTTCGCTAAGAGACGTGCTGCCAAGAGGCAAGGAGGCCTAAAATGAATAAGTTTTGCAAATTCACTATTGTTGCTGTTGCTTTACTACAACTTTTTAAAATTGTTGAGCCAAATGGCTTGTCGGTTTCGCTAGGTATCGTGTCATTGCTGTTATTTCTTACAGGTTTTCCGGCTCAGGGAAAATCTTTTCAGAAAATGACGCTCTTTTTTCTCGCTTGCGGTACTTTTTTACTTTGGAACTATCAATTGCCGCTGTCTATCTGGCTTGACTCTTTTATTTCGATGACGAATGTCATTGCAATTATTGTGGTCATGCAGCTATTTACTTTGCCTATTAGTCTGGGAAAGTATAGCGACACGATTGAATATTGGTTGAAAAAATCTTTTCGTAAAGAAAGCGGCTTATTTCTGTTTGCTACTTTAATTACCCATGCGTTTTCCAGCTTTCTGCTTTTTGGTACGGTTCCGGTTATGGTTGCTTTATTTAGCAAGGCCTTTAAAAATACAATTTCTGATTATCCGCGCTTTTTATCAGCAGCTATTGTACGTGGTTACGCTATGGCCTTGCTTTGGGCGCCAGGCGCTGTCATTATGCTATTAGTATTACAAGTGACAGGCGCTTCTTGGTTTTCCTTATTTTTGCCTAGTGTTTTGTTAAGTATACTAGGTTTAGCGACAGCCTATGTCTTAGAGCATTTCTCTGGTTTAAATCGACCTTTGGCTATTTCAGCTCAGCAGGCAGCGCCTAGCGCAACAAAACAGACTGCCTTACGGCAGTCTGTTCATATTGCGGCAGTTGTTCTTGGACTTATCGGCTTGATTGCCCTGTTTGAGTTAGGCAACATCGGTGCCGGGTCAGGAAGGATTTTACTAGCGGGACTTACCGTTTCGGGGATTTGGCTGCTGTCTTTTTGGCGACAGACAGGTTTTCGCGATGCTCTGAGAACTTACTGGGAATCAGGCGTGGCAAAGGCCGTTGATTTGTCGGTCTTTTTTTTGGCCATGGGCTTTTTTGCCGGAGCGGTAGAGAAAAGTAATATTTTAGGACAGCTTCAGCCGCTGCTTCAGATTTATATTACACAGTTCGGTTTATTGGCTCTCTTGGTGATCCCGTGTGTTTTTGTTTTATTGGCAGTTGTCGGCATTCATCCGTTTATTTTAGTCGTTCTGTTTGGCAAAGTTCTTATGGCGCTGTCGCTCCCTTTATCGCCTGTAGGAATTTCACTGCTCTTATTGCTTTCTAGCGCCATTTCTTTTATTGCTTCGCCTTTTGCGGGCATGGTTTTGATGACGGCGAAATTTTTACAAGTAAAAAACTTCGATGTAGCCTGGCGCTGGAATGGGCTGTATTCTTTGATCTTTTTTCTGGAAGGTCTTCTGTTCATTTGTCTTTGGCCGTAAGCGGTTCTTTCATTGCTTTACTTTCCAACTGAATTTGAATAATACGTCTTGGCCGACCAGTGCCGCTAGGGCTTTTTTTGCCCACAATTGCGCAATAGCCATGGTCTGCCAGTTTTTCAATGATCCGGTTCATCGTGCGCAGTGTGACGCCAGCTAGCTCTGCTAAATCGCTGGCGGTGAAGGTGTTTTTTCCATGCTGTTCGATGAGGCCATACAGATGAAAGAGTGTATTAATGCTGATGCCTGTTTGATCGGAAATTTGAAGAAATTTTTCATCGACTTTCGGTGGGGTGTTTTCTGCTTGCGAGCTGGTTGCTAATGGTCCAATAAGCTTCTTTTTATTATAGGAAAAAGCTTGATTGCCGCCTGTTTGGCTGGCTTTACGCATGCCGATCATCGCCCCGTATTTGGCTTCTTTGGCTGTTTGCCCAAACCCGATTCCCAGGCTGATTGTGCCGGAGGAATTTTTTTTTACGGCTTCTAAGAGGGGGATTTTCTGTAGTTTATTTGTTTCCTGTTCTAAGAGTTGTCGTGTTGAAAAGAGTAGGTATTCTTTGGGGCTGACCTCAATAACGGCCGCTTGGATTTTTTGTGCAAAGAGGTAAATTTCTTTCGATAGCTTCATGCGATCAATGGCAGCCTGGTATTCATTTTCCTGGAAGAGGGAGTATTCGTTTTGTTCATCAATTTGAATACAAAGCGCTACGATTTGACTTTGTTGGCTAAGCTGAAGTGCATAGTTAAGCTGGAGCTTTGTTAAGGCTTCTCGAATAATAGCTTCTGTTGGCTCAATCATAATATAGGGAATTTCTTTTGCTTTCAGGTAAGATACCACGCCCTGTAGCGCCGTAAAGCAGCAGGCGACGTTATTGTTTCTAAATTGCTCTTCATGAAAGGCGCAGACATATTCTAAATAATCCGAGCGCGATAGGTCGGTATCGGCGGCATAAAGTGATAGCTCTTTGGGCGTCAGATTAATCTCACCGTAAACTTCGTAAAGTGTTTGCATTGTGTAAGAGTCGAAACTGGCTTTGGTAATATCATAATGGTATAACCAAGCCGCTTTTAATAAAACCCGTAACAAGGCACTGCTATTTCGCTGAACATATTCCCAAGGAATTGTAGGAGTCAAGGCTCGCTTGGCGACTGTAAAAGGCGTTGTTCCAGCAAATAGCAGTGCGTCTAAGTGGGCTTGTTGATATTTTACGATGGTAGGCGCTTCTGTATAAATACTATAGTTGCAGGCAATCGGCTCCATATGATGGAATTCTGCTGTGATTAAGCGGCTAATCCGCTCGGTTTGATTGATGGGGCCAATAATGCCGATTTTCATAAAAATGCCTCCTGTAATTTGTCTTCGTAAGAGTAAATAGTTTTAGTCAAATTAAAGAACTGTTCAGGACTTGGTCTTTAAAGCTATAATATCATTAATTTCATATTTACAAAAGGTTGTTTTTAATGTTTTTTCTGTAGGGAAGTATGTGTTTATGACAAATTCGAACCTTGATAACATCAATGACGATGGATAGCTCACTTAGAGACTGTCCATTTTTTGTTATCTGGGGGAAAATCGTTGGAGCAGGCAGAAAAAAACAGCACGATCTTACGTAAAACAGCAAACAGAAGGAGGAGCTTCATGGAAACGATTCAAAAGAAAGCAACAGGAAAGTATTTTGTGTTTATTCTTCTCTATTTAGGATGGTGTATTTCCTATATCGACAGAGCGGCTATTAATATTTCGCTTGCCGCGATTGGCAAAGAGTTTCTCATGAGTCCTTCGACTATGGGGATTGTGCTTAGCAGTTTCTTTGTAGGTTATGCTCTCATGCAGCTGCCTGGCGGGTGGCTGGCTGATAAGTTTGGTTCGAAGAAAATCATTATAGCAGGGATTTTATTCTGGTCCATTTTTACAGGAATTACAGGTCTTGCCTGGTCTTTTGCTTCTTTGATTGCGATCCGTTTTCTTTTCGGAATTGGTGAAGGCGCTTTTCCGCCTGCGAGTTTAAAAGGCATCGCCGAGAACTTTTCCAAAGAAGATAGACCGAAAATGACATCAGCGCTTCTGTCATCTAACTACATCGGCAGTGCGATTGCACCGATGGTGATTGCCCCTTTATTGATGTTTCTTGGTTGGAGACATATGTTTGGCGTTATCGGAGCTTTAGGGGTTATCTTTATTATTGTGTATTGGTTTGGCGTAAGAGAAACACGCCCTAGTGAGGCTGGCGAAACGAAAGCAAAAGTACAGAAAGTCCCTATGAAAGAATTATTAAAAATGCCGTTAATGTGGAAACTGGTTATTGCCTGGTTTGGTCTCAGCCTTGTAAATAAAGGACTTGATTCCTGGATGCCTACGTATCTATTGACAGTAAGACATCTTGATCTGAAAGCAATTGGTTTGTTGACGCCGCTGCCGTTTATTGCGGCAGGGATCTCCACGGCTATCGGCGGCTGGCTCATGGTTCGTTTCTTTGATAAAAAAGAAAAGTATTTCCTCATTGGCAGTGCTTCCATGACGGCTGTGTTCCTCTACTTCATGTATACAGCACAAACGGTCGGAATGGTTATTTTTTTCCAAAGCATCGTCTATTTCTTTAAATCATTCGTAATGGCAATTTGCATGTCCTTACCAATGAAACTTCTTCCTGGGACTGTATCTGGCTCTGCTGCCGGTATGATTAATCTGGGAGGGCAGTCAGCCGGATTTGTATCGCCGGTTATTATTGGTTTTATGATTAGCGCCTTTAACGGTTCCTATGATGCGGCCTTCTTTTTCCTGATTGGCGCAGCTTGCTTAACAATTATTTCAGCCTTGACGATTCGTACTGACAAAGTGGTGGCCGTTACGGTTACTGAAGATGGAAAACTGGTACGATCCTCATCATAATATGCATAGGGTAGTGTAGAAACAGTTAGTTAATAAAATTCACTTTATAAAGGAAGAAGGGCTTTCATGTTTGATCTGAAAATTGTCAACGGACAGCTTGCCGATGGGACAGGCCGCCCCCTATACAAAGGCGATATTGGAATTACGGGAGATCGCATCACAGCGATTGGCGAGCTTGGCAGTGCGCCAAGCAAAACTACGATTGATGCCGCTGGAAAAGTCGTCAGTCCCGGCTTTATCGATATGCATACCCATTCCGATTTGTCAGTTTTGGTTGATCCTCATGCCAGTAGTAAAATTCATGATGGCGTGACGACAGAGGTCATCGGTAATTGTGGGATTGGTGTGGCGCCTGTAAAACCAGGGCAGGAAAAACTGCTTGTTGATTATTTAGGAACACGGATGATTGGCACAATTCCAGTAGAAATAAAATTGCACTGGTCTTCTTTTGCGGAGTATCTTGACTATATCAATGCTCATTCGCCAGCCGTCAATATTGCACCGCTTTTGGCCCATGGACCGATTCGGATTGCGACGATGGGCTTTTCACCGGACCATCCATCACTTGAACAGATGGAAGCTATGAAACAGTTGATTCGCGATGGCATGGAAGCAGGAGCGCTTGGTTTTAGTACGGGCCTAATCTACATGCCTGGTGAGTTTTCTACTACCGACGAGTTAGCTGAATTGACGGCGGAAATTCGCTCGAAGAATGGTTTTTATGTAACCCACATCAGAAATGAAAGCCAGGATGTTTTTACAGCTTTAGAAGAAGCTCTGACGATTGGTCAGAAAGCAGGAACTCCTGTTCACATTTCTCATTTGAAGCTGTGCGGTTCCTCCGTATGGGGTCGCACGGATGAACTGTTAGGTCGAATTGATCGAGCTGTGGCTGACGGGATTGAAACTAGCTTCGATTTATATCCTTATACAGCTGGAATGACCAGCTTAATGGCTTGTCTTCCTCCCTGGGCCTTTGAAGGCGGTGTGGAAAAGCTGCTGGCGCGTCTTGGCGACAGTACGCAGCGGATGAAAATGATTGAAAGTATTGAGCAGGGAATTCCTGGTTGGCAGAACATGTCAAAGGCGGCTGGCGGTTGGCAAAATATTATGCTTTCCACTGTATTTACCGAGAAAAATAAAGAACTCGAAGGCAAAACAATAGAGGAACTTGCCGAACTGCTTGGTAAAGATCCTTACTCAGTTGTTTTTGATCTTTTAGTGGAAGAACGAGGCCGGATTCAGATTGTTCTCCATATGATGCAGGAAGCAGATTTGCAGGCAATTTTACAACATCCCTTGTCATCGATTGGTTCTGACGGTATGAGTATGGCGAATAAAGGCGTTTTGTCGACAGGAAAGCCTCACCCGCGTGCTTTCGGCACGAGAGCTCGTGTTCTTGCCAAGTATGTTAGAGAAGAAGGTCTGCTCACGGTAGAGGAAGCTGTGAAGAAAATGTCCTATATGCCAGCAAAACGCTTGGGTTTAAAAGATCGCGGCGTTCTTGCTGAAGGAAACTTTGCGGATCTTTTGATTTTTGATCCAGCGAAAGTATCGGATCAGGCAACGTATCAAGATTCTAAGCAGTATTCCGTCGGTTTTGACACGGTGATTGTGAATGGCGCTGTAGCCCTTCAGGACGGAATGGAGCAAGAAGTATTCAATGGTCGCGTTGTTACAAAGTAAGCAGTGATAAAAAAAGACTGGGCCTTTTGCGTAAAAGCGAAAAGTCCAGTCTTTTTATGGCTAACATTATTTATAGTTTATGTCACCTTATTTATAGAGTCGATGGGCGGCATGGCAGGTAGGTCCGACATACTGATTTAAAGGGAAGGAGTGTTCAATGGCTTTACTGATGAACACTTTAGCTGCCTGAACTGCTTCTTTGGCGGTGAGCCCTTTAGCTAGACCCGCTGTAATTGCAGCGCCATAAGTGCAGCCAGCGCCGTGCGTATAGGCCTGTTCGAATTTAGGCGACTCGAGGACAACAAATTCTTTGCCATCATAGAAAAGATCGATGGCTGTCGGTGTGCCTAGTTTAGCGCCGCCTTTGATTAAAACATTTTTCGTTCCTAAGGCATAAATTTTTTGAGCTGCTTCTTTTAAGGCATCAAGGGAATGAATTTCTTTTATACCGCTTAGCTGAGAAGCTTCAAATAAATTAGGCGTTAGAACAGTTGCCCGCGGGGCAAGGACTTTGGCAATAGCTTCAGCAGTCTCAGGATGGAGTACTTCGTCCGTTCCTTTGCAAGCCATGACGGGGTCGATGACTACATTTTTTACGTGATAGGCATCAATCTTGTTCGCTACAAGATCAATGGTTTCTGTTGTGGCGAGCATACCTGTTTTTAAGGCATCGACGCCAATCCCTTTTAATACGGTTTCCAACTGCGCCTCTAGTACATCTAAAGAAAGGGGATAAATGTCGTGAGCCCAGTTATTATCAGGGTTTTGTGCCACAATTACGGTAATTGCTGTCATGCCATAAACGCCAAGTTCTTGAAATGTTTTTAAATCAGCCTGCAAGCCAGCGCCGCCGCTTGTATCTGAACCGGCTACAGCCAGTGCCTTATACATCGTCATTGATTTTCGTCCTCCTAGCATCACTTGTTTTTCTTTAGTTCATTCTATTTTAAAGAGTTACAGTAAAACAATTACTAGTATTATAGAATGATTTGGCCATTATGAATAGAGCCAGAATAGATCATTTTTAACCGACCACTTTTCTTAAGCGGCGGCGATGCTGCTGGTCGTCGCGCTTTTTCGTTGAAAGGATTGACAGGGGAAGCGCAATAGGAGTATAGTGGTTACAAGTTAACAATAAACTTCTGCTTTTTGTTGCCTTTTTCGATTGATAAAGGTAGCAGGGGCTTTTATTTTTTAAACTGACAGCAGTATTGAATGAGATGGGGGAGAAGTATTTATGAAAGAATTTTCTTTGGCTTATGGCACAACAGAAATGAAACTGCAGGTGAAAGAGGAAAATATTCTGCAGGTGATTGAAAGTAATCCGGTTTCCTTTGCTAAGAGCGAGACAGAATTAATTCAAGCAGCGTTGGAACAACCGATTGCCAGCGCTCGTTTGTCGGAGTTAGTGCAGGCGGGACAAACGGTTTGTATCGTGATTCCTGATGTGACGCGACTGTGGCAAAAACCGCACTTGTATTTGCCATTGCTTGTGGAAGAACTTCATAAGGGTGGCGTTAAGGATAAAGATATTCTTTTTGTCAGCGCCTTAGGCAGTCATCGTAAACAGACAAGAGAAGAACATGAAATGCTGCTCGGACCCGAGCTTTCCAAACGGTTTACCGTAATTGATCATGATTGTTATGATAAAGAAAATCTTGTTTATAAAGGAAAGACAACCTTTGGTACGCCTGTATGGCTCAATAAACAGGCCCTTGCTTGCGATCATCTTGTCTTGACCGGCGGCGTTGTTTATCATTTCCTTGCTGGCTGGGGTGGCGGCAAAAAGTCGGTTTTGCCTGGGATCTCCGCCTATGAAACGATTATGGCCAATCATGGTTTGTCATTAAGCCCTGAACGCGGCGCCGGCGCTCATCCTGATGTTCGTTCTGGCTATGCCGAGAAAAACCTGATTCATCTTGACATGCAGGAAGCAACAAGTTTTGCGAAACCATCTTTTTTATTGAATGTTGTCCTGGCGGAAGGTCGTATTGCTGGTGCTGTTGCCGGAAATTGGCTGGCGGCTCATGAGAAAGGCCAACGACTTGTTGATGATATTGATGGCGTAGCTGTGCAAGAAAAAGCCGATCTTGTGATTGCATCAGCTGGCGGCAGCCCGAAAGATGTGAATCTTTATCAGACCATTAAAACGCTGGTCAATGCTAGGGAAGCGACAAAACCGGGCGGAACGATGATTTTGCTGACAGAGTGTCCGGAAGGGCTCGGTGGCAATGCCGATGTGCAAAACATGATTTTAGGGTATGATACGGTATTAGATCGTGAAGATGCCCTGCGAGCCGATTATAGTATTTCGAAATATGTAGGCTATTATTTCTGTGAATCCGCCGTGAAATTTGATTTGATTCTTGTGTCTTCGCTCGAATCACAACTACTAGCGAAGGCGAATATTACGATCGTGAAGACTCTGGATGAAGCGCTCAAGCTTGTATATGACAAACGCGGGGAAAATTTGAAGACTCATATTATGCCTCACGGTGCGAATACTTTTCCGCGAATTGATTAAAGCATTATAACCAAAGTGGGTAAATAAGCAAGCTGTCTTGCAAGGAGATCTGTTTTTTAGCAGATCTCTTGTAAGACAGCTTTTTTAAATGGTAGTCCTCAAAATTTATAAATTATTAATTGGTAAACTGTGGGACAGGAGTCCCTTTGTTTTTTGTAGAATAAAGATGGGAAATGTTTAGATGACAGGAGTCAGTATGCAGATAAAAAGAAACTATATACCGTTTAAATCGCTTATTTTCCTCTTGCTATGCTTTCTGCTGTTGCTGCTTGGCGGTATGGTGACTTTAGCGCCAAATCGATTTGAGAGTAAAACTGACGAAGTCGCTTTCCCGGTCCAGTGGCTATACTATCGCGGCGATGGCGCGGCGGAAAACTTTTCGGGCAATCCTGATTTTGCCAAAACACCATGGCGAACTTTTCCTTCGCAATTTGTTAGTGGCGGAATGCCCAATGATTCAAGCCGCTTCCTAGTTTTGACGACAACGGTTCCGAATCTTGACCCACTAGCAAGTCCCGCACTTTATTTGCCGTCAGTAGATCAATCTTTTGAAGTATATCTTGATGGCCAGAAGATTTATCAGTATGGTTGGAACGGGGAGAAGCCTTTTTTTGCTGGTTGGAGCTGGCATTTAGTTTCTCTACCAGAGGACGCCGCCGGAAAGACGCTTTTGTTACGGATTTACTCCATCGATAAAACGATTGGCGTGATTGGACAGGCGCGTATTGGTTCTGATGCTGATTTTCGATTGGCTCTATTTGAACAGGATTTTCCGTGGCTGTTATTTGGTTTCTTCTTTTTCTTTGCTGGCATTTTTACTTTTCTTGCTTGGGTGCGCCGTACAGAAAAGCGCGAATATCTTTACTTTGCGCTGTTTAGCCTAGCGGTAGGTTTTTGGCATATCACGCAAGTGAAAAGCAAGTTGATGTACTGGGATGCTCCGCTGTTTTGGACTTATAGCGATCTTTGTTCCCTTTATTTAGCGCCTGGGTTTTTACTGTTGTTTCTGCGTCATATTTTTGGACGTACCGCTTGTTATGGCAATTCCAGCTGTTATGGACTATATACGTGGCTGTTTCGCTTGCACTTTGTTTTTTGGCTGTCTACCTTTATGGGAGCACAACTGGGAGGCTTCTTTTTGCCGGACAGTTTAATTTATTTTAATTTCCTTGAAGTGTTGGATCTTTGTGCGGTTGTACCAACGATGTTTATTTTGGCGTGGAAAAAACATTCGGAAGCGCAAATTGTTTCTATTGGGATATTTTTATTTTCCTTGCTTTCTGGTAATGACATACTAGCCAGTATGGGGTGGCCGCTTTTCTCGTTCCAAAGTATTTCCTGGGGGACTTTCTCCTTACTGCTTACTCTGGCTTTTTTGTTGATGTATCGTTTTGAAAAAGTGCAGCAACAGCTTGTCGCTTATACGGAGGCCTTGGAAGTAAGCGAAGCTGAGTTGCTGCGTCATCGGACGGAATTGGAAAAGTTAGTCGAAGCGAAAACCTGTGAACTTCGTCTGGCCAAAGAGGCAGCGGAAGCGGCTAGTGAAGCAAAAAGTCAATTTTTGGCTAATATGAGTCATGAAATTCGTACTCCTATGAATGGCATTATTGCGATTGCTGAGCTGCTTATGGAAAATTTGACCCATCCTGATGAACGCGAACAAGTGGCGGTTATGAGTCACTCCGCCGAAGCGCTGCTTCATTTGATTAATGATGTACTCGACTTTGCTAAGGTGGATGCTGGTCAAATGACACTAGAGGAATCGGATTTTTCTTTGAAGGAACTGCTGCGGGAAGTGACGCTGCTGATGGAGGTACAGGCTCGCTCTAAGCAACTCCATATTTATACAGAACTGGCGCCAGATTTACCGGAAATGCTTTGCGGCGATCCATTACGGCTACGTCAAATTTTACTTAATTTAATGGGCAACGCTGTGAAATTTACGGAAGCAGGCTGGATTAAACTATCTGTGAACTGGCGAAACGAGGCAAGTGACAGTATTTTGCTATGTATTGGCGTAGAAGATACGGGAATTGGGATACCTCGTGATAAACAGCATTTATTATTTCAATCGTTCCAACAGATTGATACATCAACTGCTAGGCGCTTCGGCGGTACGGGCATTGGTCTGGCTTTGACGGCAAAACTTGTTGCGCTAATGCAAGGGGAAATTACGGTAGAAAGCGAGGCTGGCCAAGGCGCGCTCTTTACTGTGAAGCTTCAGCTTCGTCGTTGTGCCGATACTTTATTGCAACCGATTCGCGAGAATGTGGTTACGGCGTTAAGAGCATCGCAAGCGATGATTCTTGTTGTGGAAGATCAAGAAATTAATAGTAAAATTGCGTTAGCCCAGTTAGAGCGTTTGGGCTTAAAAGGCAAAACAGCGAAGGATGGTTTGACGGCGCTAGAACTGTTACGCCAAGAATCTTTTGATATGATATTACTTGATTTGCACCTGCCTAAGGCCGACGGGTATTTTGTCACTCGGGCCATTCGCAGTGGCGAAGTGAGCGATAAAGTGCAGCATATCCCTATTGTGGCTATGACGGCAAGTGCGCAGCCTGAAGATCGGCAAAAATGTTTGGCTGCTGGAATGAATGAATACTTGACAAAGCCTGTCCGGCTGCGGCAGCTGGCTTCGGTGATTTCTGCCTACTTAGATTGGACGCCTGAGTGGCAGGAGGTAGAAGCGCTGAATCAAGTAGATCAACTGATTTTCGATCCCTCTGTTTTAGCGGCCAATTTACCAGGAAAAGACGAGTTGATTCGTCAATTGTTACAAGAATTTATGACGGAGCTGAAAGTAAGTCTTGGTCGATTGAATCGGCAGTATCGCAGTCAGTCTTGGCAGGCGATGAAGCGGGAAGTTCATGCTGTAAAAGGACTTGCTGGCAATGTAGGCGCGAGACAAGTCTTTTGGATTCTGCAAAATCTGGAAGAACAGCTTCGAATGGAGTCTTATCGGGAAATTCCCGTTCTATTGAGTGAGTTGGAAGGCCAAGGAAATTATTTTTACTCACTGTTGCGGCGCGAGCACTATATAGGAGACGAAACGAATGAAAATTTTAGTGGCCGATGATAAAAAGATCAATCGTTCTATTTTAAAGAGTATGCTCCTAGATATGGGCTATGAAGTCATTGAAGCGGAAACGGGAGAACAGGCTCTTGCGATTTTATCAGATCGCGAAGGTCCGTTGATTGCTTTTCTTGATGGCGAAATGCCTGACTATGACGGACCGGATCTTTGCCGGATGATCCGGTCGCAGGAAAGGGAAAGCCTAGATTATAAATTTCTTGTTCTCGCTACAGGACATGATCGGAGAAGTGATAAAGCTGCGGGCTTTGCTGCTGGTGCCGATGATTATATTGTAAAGCCTTTTGACAGACAGGAATTGCAAATGAGGATACGCGTTGGCGAACGTCTTGTGCGTCTACAGGAAAAGTTGCGTTTTTTGGCGACGCGTGATGAACTGACTAGACTTTGGAATCGCCGGACAATAATGCAAGGACTCGAAGCAAAGCTAAGAGAAACTAGCGGTTTAGTTGCAGCGGCAATTCTTGATCTAGATCATTTTAAAAGGATTAATGATACCTATGGCCATTTGGCAGGCGACGAAGTCTTACGCGAAACGAGTCGACGCTTGATGTCAGTTTTAGATTCTAAAGGCATGGCTGGTCGGATGGGCGGCGAAGAGTTTATTGTGTTTTTTGCTGTACAGTCTATTGCCGAAGCCGAGAACTTTTGCGAAACTGTGCGGGAGAAGATTGGTCGTGTTCCTGTGGTATATAGATCAAGTGATCAGCAGGATTTGGTGAAAGAAATTCCGGTTACAGCTAGCCTTGGTTTAGTCGTGGCTTTTGTACCAAGCGATTTGGAAAGTGTGCTACGGCTGGCTGACCAGGCCTTGTATGAAGCAAAAGAAACCGGAAGAAACCGCAGCGTTAGATGCGAGTTTCTTCCGGTAACAGATCAAGAGCCGTCATAGCCATGGCTTTGGCGCCGATTAACAGGCGCTCCTGAGCATAAGGGGAGCAAGCAGCTGCGGCAAATTCCGCTGTATGGGCGGAAAGATCAGCGCCAATCGAAATATCGGGATGCAGTGTAGGGATGATATGACTAACTGTGCCCACATCGGTTGAGCCGCCTGCCTCTGCGTCGTCAAGAATGGTGACTTCTTCGCCGAGCAGCGCCATGTTTTGCCGAAATAGAGCGGCTAACCTTTTGTCATTGATTAATTCTTTATAAAGGGGTTCGTAATGTTCTACTGTTACTGTTGTGCCTGTCGCTAAGGCAATTCCCTCGGCAAGGCGGCGAAAAGCTGGTAGAACCGTGTCTTCTAAATAGCGGTATGACAGTGCACGGACTGTAAATTTAGCTTCGGCTTTATCTGGAACGATATTTGGCGCAATGCCGCCATGAGTGATAATACCGCCAAGAATGGTTTTTTCAGTGAGGCTTTCTTTCAGTTGCTTCAGGCCACTGTAAAATAAGACGAGGGCGTCAAGGGCATTGACTCCCTTATGAGTACTACTGGCAATATGAGCGCTTTGACCGTGGAAAGTTACTTTGACCGGATGGGTGGCGTAAGATGTGCCGCCTACACTGTTTACATCAGCGGGATGAATAATGAGGGCGGCAGTGAGCGGATCAAAGAGACCCGCGTCGGCCAGCGTAATTTTGCCGCCTGTCGTTTCCTCGGCAGGGCAGCCGAATAAATATGAGGTAGCTTTTTCTTGTGCGGCGGCGGCAAAAGCGACGGCAGCACCGTAGCTCATGGCGGCAATGAGATTATGGCCGCAAGCATGGCCTAATTCCGGCAGAGCGTCGTATTCGGCTAGAAAACCGATTTTAGGCCCGGAAGAACCTTTCGAAGCCTGAAAAGCTGTGGGGAGATTACCGCAGTTTCTTTCTACTGTAAAGCCATGTCTGGCAATGGCTGCAGTTAAGCAGGCGACGGCTTGATGTTCTTCGTTGCCTAGTTCGGGATGATTATGAATAAAGCGACTGATTTCGTTTAATTCAGCAGCTAAGGCGTCGACGGCGGCGCAGGCTGTTTTTTTTAATTCATTACGATTCATAAACAGGACTCACTTTCTGATAAAATAGGCACACGTTCACCTTAGTCAGTCAAGGCGCTTTCCGTAAGTATTAAACCGCCCTCGGCAGTGCTAAGGCGGGCTCTTACGCCAAAGGGAAGTGTTGTTTTATCCCGTTGGTGGCCAAAGGCTAGATTGCCAAGAATCGGAATTGATAAATCGCTTAAACGATCTTGCAACACTTCTTCCAAAGAAAACCCTCTTTCTGATTCCTCATCTGGCTCTTCTTCGCAATGTACGAAGCGGCCAAGCACAAGCCCAGCTGCTTCCTGTAATTTACCAGCCAGCCGCAATTGTGTGAGTAGGCGATCAACTCGATAAGGTTCTTCACCGACTTCTTCTAGACAAAGAATTTTATTTTTTGTATCAATTTCGTAGGGAGTTCCTAGCGTTGCCGCAAGCAGGCTCAGATTACCGCCAGTAAGAATCCCTGACGCTTCGCCAGGACAAAGCCAGTTCAGCGGCTGCTCTGGCGGATTGCTGATAAGGCCAAGGGGGCGGCTTGTTTCCAGAGCTCGGAGCATTGCCGCTATAGTATAGTCTGAGGGATTTCGCCCTAAATCAGATGCGACCATGGGACCATGAAAGACAGGAAAGCCGCAAGTTTGGCTGATGGCGGTAAACAAAGCCGTCACATCACTGTAGCCTAAAAGAATTTTGGGATTTTGTCGTAGCAGTTCATAATTAAGTTCTGATAGATAGCGCATAGCGCCATAGCCGCCGCGCAGGCAGAAAATGGCCGCAATCGACGGGTCGGCAAACATTTCTTCAAGATCACGTAACCGAGCCGCATCGGAGCCGGCGAGGTAGCCCCATTTTTGTTGAACGCTGCGGCCAATTCGTACTTCGTAGCCTAATTTTTCAAGCAAATCAATGCCTGCGCTTGCTTCCTGCCAGTCGCCGCAGCTTGCTGGTGCAATTAGGCCGATACATTGGCCCTTTTCAAGTTTCTTTGGTTTTATCGAGGCTTTATTCATTATAGTCCGTCCTCCTCAAGATAGGCGCTTTTAAAATCGGCCAGACCTAGTACGGACCAGGAATAATTTTTCAGGCGAGGGCTTACAAGATAGGGCTGTGTCGTATAGTAAATGGGGATGACTACGGCGTCTTTTAAGAGTAGCTTTTCGGCCTGATGCATAGCAGTCATGCGAACAGACGGATCCAACGTGGACTGCGCCTGCTTTATGAGTTCATTATATGCTTCGTTTTTATATTTGGCGTCATTTTCTGGGTCTTTGAAGACGTCCATAAAGGTCATGGGGTCACTATAGTCGCCAATCCAGGAGGCGCGAGCTACCTGAAAGTCGCCTTGCGCCCGCGACGAGAGAAATACTTTTGACTCCTGATTCACTAAGGTGACTGATACGCCGAGATTCTGTTTCCACATTTCTTGAATTGCTTCCGCAATGGCCTTGTGCAGTTCGCCAGAATTAAAGAGAATCGTAATGGGCGGCAACCCTTGACCGTCAGGATAACCTGCTTGTGCTAGCAGGTTTTTTGCTAAAGCGATATCTTCTGTCACCAGATTTCCGCCTTCCAGACGAAAGTCTTGCCCTGTTGCCGGATTCTTTAAACCAGGCGGTACCCAGGCGTAGGCAGGTTCTTTGCCGCCCTTGATAATATGGTTGACGAGAAATTGGCGGCTTAAAGCCAAACTGAAAGCTTGGCGTACTTTCGGGTTATTAAAAGGCGCTTTTTCTGTATTAAATACATAATAATAACTACCGAGATAGGGAGCAATTTTGAGCTTGTTTGTCTGGGACAGCCGGTCATACTCGGTGATGGGCGGTTCCACCATCATATCTACCTGATTGCTTTCCGTGAGCAGCATACGTGTTGTCTGTGAGTCCACAATCGGCCAGGACATGCGCGTGAGTTTTACGGCGCGGCGGTCCCAATACATTTCGTTAGGGGAAAAATCAATTTTGCCATTATGAAGCCACAAGTCGATTTTAAAAGGGCCGTTACTGATTATGGGACTTTGGATTGCCCAGTTGTCGGGATGCGCTTCGATGGCAGGTCGGTAAACGGGATAGAAAGCATGAAAGGCCACCAAACTTAAAAAATAAGCCGTAGGTTTTTCTAGTTCTACGTCAAGCGTATGCGTATCGACAGCTGAAATACCGACGGAATCTGCCGATGCTTTATCACTGTTATAGTCTTCGGCATTTTTAATACTATATAGCATGTAGGCATTTTCCGAGGCAACTGCCGGATCAAGCGCTCGTTTCCAGGCATACTCAAAATCGGCGGCAACGACAGGATCGCCATTAGACCACTTGGCATCTTCGCGTAGGTGAAAGCGATAATGTAGTCCGTCGGGGGAAATTTCCCAACTAGTGGCTACGCCGGGAAGCGGCTCATCATGATTGCCAAGGCGTGTTAAGCCTTCAAAAATCTGCAGTTCTACTAGCGATTCAGGAATTGCTGTTGATTTGGCCGGATCCAGTGTTGCCGGTTCTGTCTCCAAGGCATAACGGAAAGGGGCCTGCACGGATGATTTGCAACCAACAGCGCTGATGAGTAGGACAAGCAGTAGAAAGCAGAAAAATAGACGTTTTAGGATCGTCATGAACCTGCCTCCTTTGTTTGTAAGGGGCCGCTAAAATATTCATAGAGGATTTTTCCAATTCTAGCGCCGAGCATTAGGCCCTCATAATTAAAGGTAAGGTTTTTGGTCATGATTGTTACGATATAAGGACCGCCAGGCAGATAGAGAATTCCGCCGTCATGTTCTGCGCCTGGCAATGTCCCGGTTTTGTGGGCGATTGGGATTTCTTCCGGCCAGGTAAAGGGGAGTTTGTCACGAACCTGCTGACGCTTTAATACAGACAGCATGTGATCGCAAATCGAACGAGGCAATGTTGCTCCGTCATAAATCAGACGAAAAAGTGTAACAAGATCGCGCGGGGACGAATAATTTTCCCGTCCTTTTTGAGCAGCTGTAAAATCCATCATTTTTCGTTGCAACCGTGTTTCTGCTAGATTTAATTGCTCCATCGTTTCATTGATTTGTGCCATGCCTAGACGTTCAATGAGTAGATTCGTAGCTGTATTATCACTGATGACAATCATCAAGTTAGCTAATTCCTCGATGGTCAGGCTGGTGGGGCGAATTTCCATCAAAATGCCGGCGCCGCCGACAACCTGCTGCGGTTTAAGTGGAATGGATTCCTGTAAATCAAGCTTACCAGCAGCGACTTGACGCATGATTTCGTAAAAAATCGGCACTTTAATCATACTGGCAGAAGGAAAAGACTCTGCCTCATTTATAGCCAAACTGTCGCCTGTGCGGGGATTGATCAGTAAAAAGGCGCAACAGCCAGAGCTTTGCGTAAATTCTGCTTCAATTTGTTTTTTTAATCGTTCCATTGACAGGATCATCCTTTATATAGAGTATCAGATAGATAGTATTAGATAAAATGACAGGCCGCTTCATGGTGCGAGCCGCAAGTCTTTAACGCTGGTTCTGTTTCGGCGCAGAGCGGCTGGACGTTCGGGCAGCGCGTACGAAACCGACAGCCTGAGGGAAGCGCCAAGGGACTCGGAAGTTCGCCTGATAGCAGCACCAGTTGCTCACTTGCTTGCTGTGGATCAGGTATAGGAATGGCCGCGAGCAACGCTTTCGTGTAGGGGTGTCTCGGCTGTTGATATAACGTAAGACTATCGGCTATTTCTACAATTTTTCCTAGATACATTACGGCAACGCGATGACTAATATGTTGAACCATGGCTAGATCGTGAGCAATAAATAGATAGGTCAAGTTTAAAGCTTGCTGCAGATCTTCTAAAAGATTCACGATTTGGGCTTGGATGGAGACGTCAAGGGCGGAAATCGGTTCATCACAGACGAGAAACTCTGGTTCCATGGCGAGAGCGCGAGCAATGCCAATGCGCTGTCGTTGACCGCCGCTGAATTCATGGGGATAGCGACCGAGAGCTGTAGCGGAAAGACCCACAAGATCTAGCAACTTTTCCAAACGGCTGGAAACTTGTTTTTGGGGAACGATGGAATGGAGGATAAGGGGCTCGCGTAAAGTTTCGGCCACGGTAAAGCGGGGATTGAGCGAGGCATAAGGATCTTGAAAGATCATTTGCAAGCGCGGTCTTCCCGTCAGTTGACTGTTATTTGGCAGTGGCTCGCCATGAAAAAGAATTTCGCCGCCAGTTGGCTTATAAAGCTGGACAAGCATCCGGCCTACGGTCGATTTACCACAACCGCTTTCGCCAACGAGGCCGAGAGTTTCGCCGGCAAAGACCGAGAAATCAATGGAATCCACGGCTTTTAACTGCGCTTGAGGGCGCCCCCAAAAGTCTGTTTTAACCGGAAAGTATTTTTTCAATGCTTTGACTTCGAGTAAGGGTGTTTTTGACTGGTTCATTCGTTGCGCCGCCTCCTTCTTTCCTGGGCCAGCGGGTGCTCAAGCCAGCATTTTATCTTATGACTTGTTGTTGCGGTTTCATAATAAGGCGGCGCCGTTTTGGCGCAGACTTCCATAGCATCAGGGCAGCGCGGGTGAAAGGCGCAGCCTGTTGGTTTTCGGCCGGGATGGGGCGGTTGTCCCGCTATAGCTGTTAATTTTTGTTTGCCTGCTGTTTGTAATCGCGGCAGGGCTGCCAGCAGGGACTTTGTATAAGGGTGGCCGGGATGATGAAAGATTTCGCTTGCTGCGCCTTCTTCAACTAAGGTACCGGCGTACATAACCAGAACACGCTGACACAAAGTGGCAACAGCGCCAAGATCATGGGAGATGAAAAGAATCGCCGTATTTTTTTCTTGTTGCAACTTCTTTAATAAAGCCAGAATTTGTGCCTGAATGGTTACATCAAGAGCAGTGGTTGGTTCGTCGGCAAGCAGCAGCTTAGGTCTACAGGCGAGCGCCATGGCAATCATAGCTCGCTGACGCATACCGCCGCTAAACTGATGCGGGTAGGCAAGAATACGTTCCTCTGGTGAAGGAATGCCTACCTGCTGCAAAAGCTCGACTGCAGCTGCCAAGGCGGCGGTTTTATTCATATGACAGTGCAGCATAAGGCTTTCGGCAATTTGATCACCGATTGTCAAAACCGGATTTAACGCTGTCATGGGATCTTGGAAAATCATACTGATATCCTTGCCGCGTATTTTAGCGAGTTCTCTGTCGCTCTTTTGACGCAGGTCTTCGCCGTTAAAGTGAATTTTTCCCGCATCATACAAGGCAGGTGGTGCGGCAATTAGGCCGAGAATGGCCTGAGCTGTCAAGCTTTTGCCACAGCCTGATTCTCCCACCAATCCGACAGCCTCACCGGGAAAGAGTGAAAAGCTAACCGATTCGACGGCCTGTAGCCGATTTTGCTCGGCAAGAAAGGAAATTGCGAGATTTTCTACTGTGAGTAGAGGTTTCATGGAGTACCTCCTTAGCGTCGGACACGCGGGTCAAGCGCATCGCGCAGACCGTCGCCGAGAAAATTAAAGGCCAGCATCGTCAGGCTGATTGCCAGAGCTGGGAACAGGAGTTGGAAAGGATAAGAACGGATACTCGTGATTCCCTCGGAAGCGAGTACGCCCCAACTGGCCATCGGCGCCGCTACGCCAAGACCGATAAAGCTTAGAAAAGCTTCAGTGAAAATCGCTTCGGGAATGGCTAGAGTCATGGTGATTAAAATGGGACCAAGACAGTTTGGCAGCAGATGACTATATAAAATTCGCCAGCGGCTGACGCCCATGGTTTGAGCTGCCAGAATATATTCTTGTTCTTTTAATGTAAGGATTTGGCTGCGTACCACACGCGCCATATTTAGCCAGTAGGCAATGCCAAGGGCAATAAAAATATTGCTTAGGCCTGGTTTCAGTACCACCATCAGCACAATGACATAGAGCAGTAGCGGAATACCATATAAGATATCAACAATCCCCATCATGATCCGATCGACGCGGCCGCCGAAAAAACCGGAAACTCCGCCGTAAATTACGCCAATCGTCAAATTGATGAAACTGGCAACAATGCCAATGGCCAGGGAAATACGAGCGCCGTAAAGTACGCGGACAAAAAGATCGCGACCGAGATTGTCTGTGCCGAACCAGTGAGCGGCGCTTGGCGGTTCATTGGCGGCAAGCAGATTTTGATCAGAGTAAGAGTAGGAAGAAAAAAATGGTCCTATGAGAGCAACAAGTAGAAAAAAGAGAATCAGATATAAACCCGCCATAGCAAGCTGGTTGGCTTTTAAGCGGCGCCAGGCGGCTTGACGGGAAGAGAGACCTGGCGTAAAGTGTTCTTGGTCGCCTTCGGTCCGCGCCAGCGGTTGAAAGGATTGGGGCGTAAGTTCCATTCTGTCAGCCTCCCTGCTTTTTAGTCAGTTGAATTCGCGGATCAATCAAGGGATATAAGAGGTCGACAACTAGATTGAGCAAAATGACCAGCAGACTGTAGAAGACCGTAATTCCCATAATGACGGTATAATCGCGATTATAAATACTTGTAATGAAATGTTTACCAAGACCAGGGATAGCAAAAATCGTTTCAACAATAAAGCTGCCTGTCAGAATCGAAGCCGTTAACGGGCCAAGAAACGTAAGAACAGGAATGAGTGCATTTTTTAAGGCATGCTTATACAGAATGGTCCTTTCGGGCAGGCCTTTGGCTTTGGCTGTTTTTATATAATCCTGCGTTAGTACCTCGAGCATACTAGCCCTGGTAAGACGAGCGATGGCAGCTGCCGGATAAGCAGCAAGGGCGATCGTCGGCAAAATTACATAGGACGGGCCTTCCCAGAGGGCTACAGGCAGCCAGTTTAGCTGTAGGGAAAAGACGTAGACAAGCAGTGTTGCCAAGACGAATCCCGGGATAGACATGCCCAGAGTAGTAAAGAAAACTGACACGTAGTCAGGCCAGCTGTTTTGACGCAGGGCCGCCAAAGATCCTGCCGGGATGCCAATGGCTAAAGCTAGAGCAAGGGCAAGCATTCCCAGTTCAAAAGATACGGGGAAGCCTTCAGCGATAAGATCGCTTACGAGGCGCCCCTCATATTTAAAGGAGGGACCTAAGTCAAAGTACAGTAGGCTTGTTAAGTAATCGCCGTATTGTTTATAAAGCGGGTCCTGCAAATGATAGTGTGTTTCAAGATTTTTAAGTACGGCTGGCGGTACATTTTTTTCGGCAGTAAAGGGACCGCCGGGAATGGCGTGCATGAGAAAGAAGGTAATCGTAATAATGGCGAATAGTACAAGCAGCGCGCTGAACAGACGCTGAGTGAGATAGGACAGCAAGAAAAGTCACTCCCTTCAAAATAGATAAAGAGACATACGCCAAGTATGTCTCTTTGATTGCGCGGCTTTATCGATTTTGTTTCTATAAAAACAGGAAAAGTCCTGCTCTTGAGCGATGGTAAATTTACATTCGTTGTCATAACTGTTCTAGTAGGTTACTATTAAGAAAGATCATGTTTTAGCTATAAGGAGTTTATGATGGAAGAAAAGAAAACGATACAGGGTAAATTACGACAGCTTGCCGTGATTTTATTCCCTATTTTAATTACCCAACTTGCTTTATGTGCTATGAGTTTTTTTGATACGATGATGTCAGGGCATGCCAGTCAGCTTGATTTAGCTGGCGTAGCGATTGGCACAAACTTGTGGATGCCTGTATTTACGGGGATTAACGGCATTCTAATCGGCATTACGCCGCTCATTGCCCAGTTTCACGGCGCGAAGAACGAGCAAGCGATTTCTCGTGCCGTCATTCAGGGGCTTTATGTAGCTGCGGCAATGGGTCTTACTGTTATTGTCGGCGCCATAGTACTCCTGCCGTTCGTACTTGCCGCTATGGGGCTAGAACCAGCGGTAGAAACAATTGCTCGCCGCTTCCTTGGCGGCATTGCTTTTGGCGTAATGCCCCTATTCATGAGTACCATTTTGCGCAGCTTTGTCGATACCTTAGGCTACACGCGTATTACCATGATGATTACGGCCGGTGTTCTACCTTTGAACATTCTGCTGAATTATTTGCTAATTTATGGTGAGTGGGGGTTTCCTCGTCTAGGTGGCGCTGGCGCTGGCTATGCTTCGGCCATTAGCTACTGGTTTATTTTGCTCATTCTCGCGGTTACGGTGCTGAAGCGCGAGCCCTTTTGCCATTACCGAATTTTTGCGACTTGGCCGCGTCCTGCTTGGCGCGATTGGCAATCTCAACTCAAACTGGGAGTTCCCATTGGTACGTCCATTTTTTTTGAGACAAGTATCTTCGGCGTAGTCGGTGTGTTAGTGGCGGCTTTCGGGACTGTAACGATCGCTGCTCATCAGGCGGCGATTAATTTTGCCAGCCTTGTTTATATGCTGCCGCTGTCCATGAGTATGGCGCTAACGATTCTTGTTGGGTTTGAGGTCGGCGCCAAACGGGAACAGGATGCCAGACAGTATGCCTATCTAGGTCTTGGCGCCGCTTTGACCCTAGCGGCTTTCTGTGCGATCGGTCTGTGGCTATATAATGGGCAAGTAGCGACTTTATATACGAATGATTATGACGTATGGGAATTAACAAAGCAGTTCTTGCTTTATGCCGCGTTCTTTCAGTTATCCGATGCGGTTGCTGCTCCCATTCAAGGGATTCTACGCGGCTATAAAGATGTAAATGTTCCTTTTATTGTAGCCTTTGTGTCTTATTGGGTCATTGGCTTGCCCCTTGGGCTGTTTCTTTCTCACTTTACGGCTTTCGGCGCTTTTGGCTACTGGGTTGGGTTTATTGTCGGACTCGCCTTTGGGGCTACGGCGCTTGTAGCTAGATTGCTTAAACTGCAACGGAAGCGGCGGCAGTAGCAGGATTTGTTTTTAGAAACAAGAACTCTATAGCAACAGAGTTCGTTATAAAACAAAATGTGTTTAGGAGGGCTTTTTATGACTGATACCATTGCGCTGTTACAGCAGCATAGTTCTGTACGGGATTTTTTAGCAAAACCTGTTGCTGATGAACTACTCAGAGAAATTTTGTTAGCTGGCCAGCAAGCGGCTACATCAAACCATATTCAGGCCTATTCGATTTTGCGAATGCGCGATCAGGAAAAACGCCAGCAATTAGCTGTGTTATGTGGTCAGCAAAAGCATGTGGCTGTAAGTCCCGTCTTTCTTGTGTTTTGCGCTGACCTAAAACGGTTGCAGCAAGCCTGTGAACTCCATGGTGAGACGATCTTTCCCGGCGCGGCGGAAGCCTTTATTTTAGCTACTGTCGATACGGCCTTAGCGGCGCAAAATGTAATGGCTGCTGCTGAATCAGCCGGACTTGGCGGGGTCTATATTGGCGGAATTCGGAATCATCCCCGTGAAGTTTGTGAGCTTCTGGCGATTCCTAAATACGTTTATCCTGTGTTTGGTATGTGCCTTGGTTATCCGGCTAAGGTGAATGATGTAAAGCCGCGTCTGCCACTGGAAGCTATTTTAAAAGAAGATGCCTATACGCCCGATGATCCTGCGCTTATCGCTAAGTATGACCAACAAGTGGCGGAGTATTATGCGAAGCGAACGGCTGGCGAGCGGACAACAAGCTGGACCCACGGCGTGGCGGCTATGATGAAAACGAAACAGCGCCCCCACATGAAAGCTTTTTTGGCTGAGCAGGGTTTTGACTTTGATTGAGAGTGATTAAGCAAGTTTTTTAGAGCGATTCTACTTAGGTAGGATCGCTTTTTTTACGCAATAAGGGAGTCAGAGTTCCTTGATACATAATATGAAGATCATGCATGGCCCGCGATAAAGCTACATAGAGTAAGCGCGAGTCAAGGGGCGTATTTTTATAGGATTCCAAGGAGGCGTTCCAGAGAATGACGCTGTCAAACTCAAGGCCCTTGGCGAGCGAGACTGGCACGAGTGAGATGGCGCCTTGATAAGAAGCCGCTTCGCCTGTAATTAAATGAACAGGCAAGGCAAGGTCGGAAAAACATTTCTGCTGCTTCAATTCTTCATAGAGCAGTGTTGCTTCAGATTCTAGCTTGGTGATGATGCCGATGGATTTTACGCCTTTTTGTACTAAATCGCTAAGGCGCTTCATTAAACTGACTGCTCCCTGCGCTACAGAATGAATTCTTTCAGCAGTAGGCTTGCGGCCAATTTCATAAACTGGAATGGCTTTGCTGTGACCGCTGGGCATGACGCGGTTGAAGAGATCAACAATTTCTTTGGCGGAGCGGTAACTATACAGAATTTCCCGATAGACCGTTCGATCTTGGCTGAATACTTCTTTCAGCAACACATTCCAACTGCCAATGCTGCGGTACGAATGGATTCCTTGGGATAAATCACCCATGATTGTAAATGAGCCGTTTGTTGACAACTGTTTTAAGACGACAAATTCAAAGGCGTTTAAATCCTGAGCTTCGTCGATTACAATATGATCATATTTGTCGACTTGACGCCAGCCGTCTAGCAATAGAGCGAGATAGGCTAGTGGCGCCAGATCTTCCCGATCAAGCTCGCCTGCCCCTAAAGTAGTCAGCGTGTGCTGCCGAATATCTTCGAGATCATAATTTTTTTCTTTTACAAGCTTAAAGGCGCTTTTGACTGTGAAAATTTCCTGGTAGGTTTCTAATAGATCAAGAGAATGCCAACGTTTGCCGAATTTTTGCAGAAAAGCATCTGCTTTGTTCCGTAGCTGCGTCATTTCTTTGTCATCATGGCCTTTTTTCTTGTGAGTTGCGGCGAGAACATCTAGATAATTTGTCACTCTAAAAGTGACAAGATTGACTAAGGAACGCAGTCGTTCATTGCAGGGAACGGCCGCATCGCTCAAAAAGCGCTCCAACTGGTCTTTTGCTGGTATCGTCAACTTTCCTTCAAATAGGCTGATGTCTTCGAATTTTAGACAGTATTTTTGAATCTTTTGTGCTAAGTAATTTTCTAAAATTCGTTGAAAATCGAGCGAGCCTTTGAGACGAGCCCTGGCTTCAATATTTTGAATGCGGCTTTTGTCTTGGGCCGCTAACAGTGTATCAAGACGATCTGCTTGACTTAAGGGACGTTTAATGCCCGTAATAGCGGTAACAAGATCTTCCCAGACGAGCTGAGTTACATCGGCAGCATCGATTTCCGGCAGCAGCTCCGAAATATAATCGAGAAAAATTCGGTTGGGTGCAATGACAATGAGCTTTTTGGGATTGAGTTTTTCGCGGTACAGAAGATAGGAGAGTCGATGTAGACCAATCGTACTTTTGCCAGAACCAGCTACGCCCTGAATGACTGTGACTTGATTTAAAGGCTCGCGAATGATTTTGTTTTGCTCAGCCTGAATCGATGTGACAATGTCTTTTAGTTTTTCCGCTGCGCCTTCTTTCAGACGGTCTACCAATAAAGGGTCGGCTAGCAGCGCTTCTTGTTGGTTCGAAAGAATCTGATCTAAAATGAAATTGTCTACCATATTTTTGAGCTGACCTGCTTCAATTTTATATTGCCGTTTTAGGCGAACGTCGCCCTCATAGTGGTATTTATTTAAGACTTCATAGGAAGCCCGGCCGCCGTAGCATTCGTAAAATACGGTAGCTATGGGGTCGCGCCAGTCAAAAATCAGAAAATCTTCGGGCCCGTTAATTTGCAGACGCGTCACTTTACAACGACCAATATAGTAGCTTTGAAACGCTTCGGTACCATCTTCGCGAAAGTCAACACGGCCAAAGTAAGGAGATGGCAGGGCGTTTTCAATATCTTGAATTTTACTGGCGTGATCGCCGCGTAACATAGCGTGAACATAGGCGCTGACCTCATCTTTGATCAACAGCGACTGCTGCATGCTCGTAAATCGGTTGTCAATATCAGAAGCGAGGTCAGTCATGACTTGCTTCATTTCTTGGATTGTAGCGGCTAAATGATTCTCCTCAATGGGAAAATCAGGATGGTTTTCAATCATAAGGCCTCCTGGGAAAAAGTAATAAAATGCGCGATAAAAGAAGCCTCTGCTCAGATGATCAGAGGCGTAATTTTTAAAATAAGGTGTCTTTATTATAAGTCTAGGCGTCGGTGAATACAAGTCAGGCTTATCAGTGAATTGTGATCGTCTTATTCAATGAAAATAATCCACGAATCGACAAAAATTGCTTTACTTGGATTTAGTTTTATTCGATAATGATGCTAGGAGCATTCAATGAAGATAGGAGAGAAACGGATCAGCTTTGTGGAGAAATGATTTGACAAATTGAAAGGAGAATGGCGATGAAAATCACAACAGTTCGTACGAAACTCATGTTGTTATTATTACCATTTTTATTATTTGCCTTTAGTATTTTATCAGGCATCGGCTATTATTTTTCCAATCAAGCCTTAGAGCAGAGCGCCAGAGAAACAGCACTGGCCATGAGTTCTGATTACTCACATCAAGTGCGGGATGCTATTAACGAACGGGTTATTGATCTTGAAAATTTGGCTAGTAACTGGACTGTGAAAAATCATAATGATATGGGGCTGATTGTCAAGTTGCTACAAGAAACTCATGACCGTATCGGTAATTTTGATAATATTAACTACCTTTTACCGTCGGGTGAAGGGGTTCGTTATAATGGAACAACTACAAATGTAGCAGATCGTGACTACGTAAAAGCGGTTGTTAGTACGAAAAAGATTTATATTTCTGACCCCATATTGACAAGAGGGACAGGGCGCATGGGGGTTATCATTGCCGTTCCTGTTTTGGAGCAAGGAAACTTGACCGGGATTATTACTGGCAATGTATCGCTTGATAAGGTTACTGATTTAATTAAAGACAGTCGTTTCAAGGAAACTGGTTTTGTAGCGATTGCCGACAATAACGGCATGCTCATCGGTCATTCGCGCCAACCTGAACTTGTTGGCAACGTGAATTTTATGGATCGCAAAGTTAGTGATGCTGTCAAAACGACGCTGCCAGAAGTGGATAGTCGGTTTACGGCTCACTTTACGTCGGTTGCTGGTGGCAAGACGGTCATTGGTCAATATAAAAATCTCGATGGGGTTAGTCATGTGGCTGGCTTTGCGCCGATTTCCTTACCAGGAGGGAAGCAGTGGGTTACGATTGTATCAGCGCCTGAGGCGGAAGTTTTTGCAGCGACGAACCGATTGGCCAAAACACTGCTCTTTGTCTCGATAGCCGCTTTATTAGCTGCCGTGTTTTTTATCATTTGGATTAGTAATCACTTTGCTAAACCGATTCAATGGATTCGCGATGAATGCCAGCTTTTGGCCCGAGGGGATCTGTGCCCTGTTGCGTCGAAAGTGCAGTCAGACGATGAACTGGGACAACTGGCGCAAAGTTTTGCGGATATGCGTCTTACGCTGTGTCAGCTTGTGCAGCGGGTGAAACAGCAAGCGGAGGCAGTGAATAGTTCAGGCAGTCAGCTTAGGGAAAGCGCTGATCAATCGGCGCAGGCTTCGAATTTAGTGGCGCATTCTATTACGGAAATTGCTGGCGGTATGGCGGCAACGGCTGCTTCGGCGACTCATATCGCTGAAATTATTGATAACATGTCGAATCGCACAGCTCAAATAGCTGAGACGGCTCAAGCTGCTGCGGGAATTGCTCAAAATACGGCGAAAGAGGCTGAAATTGGCCAGAAAGCGGTTGGACAGGCAGTAGGGCAAATGGAACAGATTAATTCGGGGTCACAAGCAGTAGCCGCCGCGATTGAACAATTAGCAAAAGGATCAGATGCAATTCGTCCGATCGTGGCAATGATTTCGGAAATTGCTGGCCAAACGAATTTATTGGCCTTGAATGCCGCAATTGAGGCGGCTCGTGCCGGCGAGCAAGGCCGTGGGTTTGCCGTCGTAGCGGAAGAAGTAAGGAAATTAGCTGAGCAATCCAATCAGGCTGCCCAGAAAGTTACTTTACTGATTCAGGAAAATCAAACGAATATGGATCAGGCGATTGCTGCGGTACAGCTTGGTACAGAAGGGGTGCGCGTTGGTCGGGAAGTCGTGAATTCTGCTGGGAAAACCCTAGAAAATATTATGATAGCCATTGTAGCTTTATCAGAGCAGATGAAGGGGATTTCTGATTCGATCCAAACAATGGCGGATCATAGCAAATCAGTAGCTAAGGAAATTCACGGTGTCGATACAGTGAGTCGTAAGACAGCCGCGGAAGCTGAAACTGTTTCTGCCGCTACAGAGGAACAAGCTGCATCTATGGCGGAAATTGCATCGGCAAGTAAACGGTTAGCTGATCTTGCTGTAGATCTAAAGACAGCCGTAGAAAAATTTTCTGTGTAATTTTATATTTAATTACACTTGCATATTAAGCTATCTTGTTTTATAATTATAAACGTTTTCGATGTACACACTAAAACTACATATTTCCGGATGAGGTTTGCGAGAGAGAGGCTGAATCAGCCCGCCGAAGGAGTAAAACTCTCAGGTACTCATAAAATTGGGTGATATCGTAAAGGGACGGGACTCTGGAGAGATCCGAGCGCATCGGACGCCGAAGGTGAAATACAGCAGAATTGCTGGCAAAGCTCTCAGGCAAAAGGACAGAGACAAAAAGTGCGAATGTATTTAGTTTGTTTTATTCGTATTTTCTTTGTGATTCCAGAGTCAAATCATAGCTGATTTGACTCTGTTTGTTTTTGGGGGAGCTTTTTGGCATCGTTGCATGTAAGGTACATCGCAGATCAGTAAAGAAAGCAGCGATAGCTGTAAAAGGAGAGATTTTGAGATGGGGAAAAAATGGTTTCGGAGTATGACAGCGGCGCTTTTGGTACTGATGGCAGCCAGCTTTTTAGGGGGCTGTGGCGCTAGTTCTTCCAATGAAGTGCAAATTGGTCTACTGAATGAATTAACAGGCGGCAACGCTACCATGGGAAATTCTACTACGAATGGAGCGAAGCTAGCGATTAAAGAAGCGAACGCGAAAGGTGGCGTCTTGGGAAAACAAATTAAAGCCGTAGTGGCTGATAATAAAAGCGAGCCGTCTGAATCGGCTAATGCCATGACGAAACTAGCGACACAAGATCGTGTAGCAGCTGTTACCGGTATCTTTTCTAGTTCTAATGCCATTGCCGCTTCGAGCGTAGCTGAGTCGGTAAAAGTACCGCTGTTGGCAGTGGGGGCGACAAATCCCAAAGTAACAGTCGACGAAGGCACTGGTAAGGTAAAGGATTATACTTTTCGAGTTTGCTTTATTGATCCTTTCCAGGGGACCGTTGGCGCCAACTTTGTTTTAAATAATTTGAAACTGAAGAGCGCTGTTATTCTTGTCGATAACAGCAGTGACTATAGTAAAGGGTTGGCCGCTTTCTTCAAGAATGCCTTTACTAAGGGTGGCGGCGCCGTGCTTGCTGAAGAAGCGTATTTGCAGAAAGATCAGGATTTCAAAACGATTTTGACGAAAGTCAAAGGGTTACATGCTGATATTATTTATGTGCCTGGTTATTATGAAGAAGTAGGCAAGATTGTAAAACAAGCTAGAGAACTTGGAATCACATCGCCCATGCTTGGCGGCGATGGTTGGGATTCGCCTAAACTCGTAGAGATTGCTACGCCAGAAGCGCTTAACAATACTTATTTCACGAACCATTATGCGGTTGATAACACAAATCCCACATCGCAGGCTTTTGTGGCTGCCTATAAACAAGAATATGGCCAATCGCCTGATGCGATGGCGGTACTTGGCTATGATGCAGCCAATGTTTTGATTCACGCCATTCAGCAGGCTAATAGCTTAGAGCCGGCGAAGATCCGTGAGGCTTTGGCGGCAACAAAAGATTTTGCTGCAATTACGGGAAATATTACATTGAATGCGACGCATGATGCCGTAAAAAATGCGGTAATCATCGAAATGAAAGATGGCAAACAAGTCTTTAAAGCTACAGTCAATCCCTGATTAGCGATGGAAGAGAATATAATACAAGAAATTTTGTAAAAATAGGAGCAGCAGGAATGATTTAGAATTCCTGCTGCTCTTACATATTTTGTGAAAAAATATACTTAATAAGACGGTGAACTTTTTGGAGAATTATCGGGAATTGCAGTATATAGACACAAATGATGAAAAACAAGACATGATACGAACAAAATAATAGACATGTTAGACAAAGTTATCATTTTAATTTTCAGATTATTTTAAAGAAAACGTATATTTTGAACGGCTTTTCTGCAAATAAAGCCAAGTCTAATTTTTGTCGGAAAAGCTGGTATGGATCTTGCAATATAAAGACCGTGAGAGCCAAAGGGACTCTTGCCAGAATAAGAGAGAAAACTGTGAGGGGGTATTTTAATGAAAGAAGCAGTTATTGTGAGTGCTGTACGTACGGCTGTTGGCAGTTTTAATGGTTCATTGGCGTCACTGTCGGCGGTAGAATTAGGGGAAATCGTAATTCGTGAAGCCTTGTGCCGAGCAAAAGTGAATCCAGAGCTTGTTGATGAAGTGATTATGGGCAATGTATTGCAGGCTGGTCTTGGCCAGAATCCGGCAAGGCAGGCTGCTGTTAAGGCGGGGATTCCGAAAGAAGTTCCGGCATTTACTGTAAATAAAGTTTGCGGCAGTGGTTTGAAGACGGTGAATCTAGCGGCACAGGCTATTATTGCGGGCGATGCTGATATTATTGTAGCAGGCGGCATGGAAAGCATGTCGAATGCACCCTATCTGTTAGGCAATCAGGCGCGGTGGGGCTATCGTATGGGCCATAGTAAAGTAATTGACAGTATGATCCATGATGGTTTATGGTGCGCGTTTGAAGATTATCATATGGGTATTACCGCCGAAAATGTGGCAGAGAAGTTTGGTATTACCCGCGAAATGCAAGATGAGCTCGCAGCATTATCACAGCAACGAGCGATTGCTGCCATTGAAGCGGGGGCTTTTAAAGAAGAAATTGTACCAGTTACCTTGAAAACTCGTCGGGGCGAGGCTGTTTTTGCTGTGGATGAATATCCGAAAGCGGGTACGACTAAAGAAACAGTAGGTAAACTCAAGGCGGCTTTTCGTAAAGATGGTTCAGTGACAGCTGCTAATGCGTCGGGAATTAATGACGGTGCTGCGGCGCTTGTCATTATGAGCGCTGAAAAATGCGCCGAATTAAAGCTTACGCCGTTAGCGAAGATTCGTTCCTATGGTGCAGCTGGCGTGGATCCGTCCATTATGGGGATTGGTCCGATTCCTGCTACACGGAAAGCTTTGCAGAAAGCTGGTCTTTCTGTAGCGGATCTTGATTTAATTGAAGCAAATGAAGCCTTTGCGGCGCAATTCTTGGCTGTTGGTAAAGAATTAGGCTTTGATCAAGAAAAAGTGAATGTCAATGGCGGTGCGATTGCAATTGGTCATCCGATTGGGGCCAGCGGGGCGCGGATTCTTGTTACATTGCTTCATGCCTTAAAACAGCGCGATCAAAAGATCGGCCTAGCTACGCTTTGCATTGGCGGCGGCCAAGGAATCGCGACAATTGTGGAAAGAATATAAGGAGGAGATAATATGGCTATAGAAAAAGTGCTAGTAATTGGCGCCGGACAAATGGGTAGCGGCATTGCTCAAGTTATGGCGCAAAGCGGTTTAGCCGTAGTTTTGCGTGATATCAAAGAAGAATTTGTTCAAAAAGGGTTTCAGGGAATTCAAAAGAATCTGGCGAAGCAAGCTGAGAAAGGCAAAATAACGGAAGCCGAAGCGGCGGCCATTTTAGAACGGATTTGTCCAGTTACCGAAATGGATGCAGCTGCCTGCAAAGTGGATCTTGTGATTGAAGCTGCTATTGAAAATATGGCCATTAAAGCGGACATTTTTGGTCAGCTCGACGCTTTATGTCCTGATCATACCATTTTCGCCACGAATACTTCATCGTTGCCGATTACCGCTGTAGCAGCTAAGACGAAACGACCAGATCGCTTTATTGGGATGCATTTCTTTAATCCAGCGCCAGTTATGAAGCTTGTGGAAGTCATTCGTGGTTTGGCCACTAGTGAAGAAACGTATCAAGCTGTCTATAATTTGGCGGTTCAGACCGGCAAATCACCGGTGACAATTCATGATGCGCCTGGTTTTGCTGGCAATCGTATTATGATTCCCATGATTAATGAAGCTATTTTTACGTATGCCGAGGGCGTTGCTTCCGTAGAAGATATTGATGCTGTAGCGAAGTTAGGTTTTAATCACCCCATGGGACCGCTAGCTTTATCAGACTTGATTGGCAATGACACGGTACTAGCGATAATGGAAGTTCTCTATGAAGGTTATGGTGATCCTAAATATCGGCCTTGTCCGCTGCTCAAGAAGATGGTCCAGGCTGGGTATTTAGGGAGAAAGACAGGCAAAGGCTTCTACGATTATAAGAGCTAAGCTGTAAAGTTCGCCAGGAAGAACATCTTCCTGGCCTTTTTTTGACAAAAAAATAATAAAAGCACTAAAAATCAAATATTCAAAAATATTTATAATGCTTTATTTATCTTTAAAAATCGTTATAAATCATCATTTTTAAAAGATAAACCTATCATAATTCGATAATTGACGATTTACTTGCATTATGATATCTTTATTGTGAATTATATTAAAGGAGGTATGGAATGAGTCACGGAAATGAGCAAAAAATGCAAATTGTTGTCGCAGACCCTTCCGCATTAGGTCTTTTTGGTTTAGCAATGGTTACTTTGGTGGCGGCATCGCAAAAATTAGCCTGGACTACAGGTGTATCTTTCGTGATTCCCTGGGCGATTTTTTTGGGTTCTATTGCCCAGATGATGGCTTGCGTTTATGATTTCAAGCATAATAATCTGTTTGGCGCTACTGTTTTTGGCGCCTATGGTCTGTTCTGGATTAGTGTAGCTATGGCTTGGATGATTAAAGCCGGCGTGTTTGGCGCTACTTTAGCGAATACAGCCGATCTGAAACAGCTTGGTTTTGCCTTTATTGGGTATCTTATTTTTTCGCTGTTCGGGACAGTAGCGGCAGCAGAGACGAATAAGATTATTTTTTCGATTATGGTCTTAATTGATGTATTATTTATTACGTTGGCGCTCGATAGCTTCGGGGTTCACTGGGCTCATTCGATTGCTGCTTGGACAGAATTAACAATCTCTATGTTAGGCTTTTACGGTTCAGGCGCGACGTTTCTTAATAAGTGGTTTAACAAGCCATTTCTGCCATTAGGGAAACCCTTTGGCGTCTTTAAATAAAACTTTTTTTAAAATAAGAAGAAGCCCTCTTACCAGCCTTGCTTAACAGCAAGCTAGTACAGAGGGCTTCTTCTTTATGTTGTTACTCTACCAGGCAGAAGCCGCCTTGGCAGAGCGCCATTTCAATGTCGGGGTCGTATTCCTGAGGCAAATTTACACGAGTTGTTGCTGTATGGTGATCTTGGACATAGCGAATTTCATGAATGCCAAGACGATAGTACACAAGTTTCGGGTCATCCGGTCCGGTAAAGTATTTTTGTAAGGCCGGAACTTCTCTAAAAATAATTTCTTTTTGCACGGCTAATTCTTTTTGGATACCTAGTTGCGCATGGAGACGACCATAGATATTGACAAGTTCGCCATTTTTGCCATAGACGCAAAGTTCAACGCGGGGATTTTTTTCAATTTCGCTGAATTGTCTTGTTTCACAGCTATTGAAAAGCCAGATATGGCCATCCTTATCAATATAAGGATACATGGGGCGTACATGAGGGCGATTGTCCTCTACTGTGCCGACAAAAGCGATTTCGCTTTTGACAAGATCAATGACTTGTTGTTCGTACATTTCAGAGACCTCCTCTTGTTTGTAACGTTAAATTCCTATTTCGTCAAAGAAAAAAAGATTCCTGCTGGATAATTATTTTTTTCGTTCTTTTTATACAGAAAAATCATCTTTTTTTGGTGGCTTGTTACATAGACGGCGCTTCTTTTTTCTTGTTATTATAATAAAGTAACTATTTGGATTTTAAGGAGCGTGTTACGATGAAACTGAATTTTTATATGCCTACCAAGGTATTCTTTGGGGAAAACTGTTTGGCTGAGCAAGCGGCGCAGTTCAAGCAGCTTGGCACAAAAGCCTTTATTGCTACCGGCAAAAGCTCGGCGCAAAATGGATCGCTGGCGGCGGTTACGGCGGCCTTAACAGCAAGCAATATTGATTATACGCTGTTTGATCGTATTTCCAGTAATCCTTCAGTTACTTTAGTCCGCGAAGCGGCAAAGTTGGCCAGGGAGGAAAAAACCGATTTTATTATCGGGATTGGCGGCGGCTCGCCCATGGATGCGGCAAAAGCAATCGCTGTATTAACTTATAATGAAGTTGATGATGTTCGCCTGTTTAGCGGTCCCTATGATCAGCCAGTGCTGCCTGTTGTTGCTGTGCCTACTACAGCTGGTACCGGCAGTGAAGTGACGCAGTATTCTATTTTGACCAATGAGAAAGAAGAAACTAAGACAAGTATTGCTAGTGAAGTGATTTTTCCGAAACTGGCCTTTTTAGATCCGGGGTTTATGGCCGATCTGCCGCAGCGAGTAACGATTCATACGGCGGTTGACGCATTGTCTCATGCGGTGGAAGGCTATCTTTCTACAAAGGCAACGACTATGAGCAGCTTGGTTGCAACTGAGAGTATGACGCTGCTCGGCGAATGTTTAAAGCAGCTTACTGGACCAATTGATCAGTCTGTGCGGGCCAAACTTTTATATGCATCCATGCTCGGGGGGATGGTCATTGCGCATACGGGGACAACGGCAGTTCATGCCATGGGCTATTCGCTCACGTACTTTAAAGGCATTGATCATGGGCGGGCTAACGGTCTGTTGCTTGGCGAATATTTGGCAGTTTTAGCGCCAAGCCAGCCGGAAAAAGTACAAGAGGTTCTTCGCTGTCTTGGCTTCTCGCAATTAGTAGAATTTAAGCAGGTTCTTGATCACCTTCTAGGTGAAAAAGAAAGTGTAACAAAAGATGAATTAGAGCGTTTTAGCGCCAAAGCCGTTCAGGCTAAAAACCTAGCTAATACGTTAGTTGCTTTGAATCAAAAGGATTTGGCCGGTATCATTGAACGAAGTCTTGCTTAATGAAACAGACTGTTTCACCTTCGAGCTGCAGTAGCTTTTGGCGAAACAGTCTGTTTTTATTTTCTTTATAAAATCTGACTGATATGCATGACTTTAAATTTGCCACCGCTCTTTTGGGCGGCTTTATTCATTTGCACGAGACAAGTAGGGCACTCTGTTACAACGATTTGTGCGGCGCTGTCTTCAATGTTTTGCCGCTTTTTATCAAGCAGAGAATCAGAAATGGCGGGATAGTCCATATGGAAGGTGCCAGCGCCGCCGCAGCAGCTGTCAGAACCTCTCATTTCGACGTAATCGGCTGCCGCTTGTAATAGGACGCGCGGCTCAGTCCGTAGTTTTTGACCTCGCACTAGGTGACAAGGCTCATGAAAGGTTACTTTTGCTGTTGTTGTCTGCCGCGGTTGATAGCCTGCTTTAACAAGGTATTCGGTAAGATCCATGATCTTTTCACTGAAGGCCTGCGCCTTGGCCTGCCAGAGAGGATCATTCGTAAAATGAGCGGCAACCTGTTTTAAGGTGCTACTACAACTGGCGCAGTCGCTTACGACGATATCAGCGTCTTCATAGAGAATAATATTCTTTTTAGCCAGATTCAAAAAGTCTTCTCTTAGTCCGTGCGCTAAATGAGGAATGCCGCAGCAGACATTGTCGACAAATTGCGGCTTGGTTAGGCTTTGCAGCAAGGTCTTAGTTTCTTTGACAGCCTCAGGAAACATCATTTTCATGCCGCAACCAAGAAAATAGGCTACTTTGGCGTTTTTAGTGATGATCGGTTTCTTTTGAATCGGTGTCTTTTTGAGGACAGCGGGTCCGGCGAAAGCAGCCATATATTTTTCGCGGGAAAATTCCTTTGGCGCCATGCCGAAAGGGACTAAAGCCTGGAGATTGGTTTTACGCAGGACCGTAAGTGCTGTAGCTGACAGCTTCACAAGCGAGCGGTTTTTCATAATTTGACCGATTGCTTTATATTTTACGGCAGCACCGCCAGAGCGATCAGCTAAATATTGCCGGACAAACATCATGGCTTGGTCAGTTTGAACTTTGTTGGGGCAGCTGTCAACGCAAGTGCGGCATAACAGGCAGAAGTTAACTGACTTTTCCAGCTCGTCTGAGGGCTGTAAGAGACCTTGATAGAGTGCTCTAGTCAGGTTATTCTTACCGCGGGCGGCCGAGGCTTCAATGTTTTTGGCGTCAAAGAGTGGACAGACTGTTAGGCAGGTGCCGCAGCGATCACATTGGCTGACAATTTCGTTAGCCTGCACCAATAAGTTTGGTTCTTGACTCATTTGTGGGCAGCCTCCTTATCGTCTGGCAGCCAGATCTTGGCGGGATTTAAAATACCTTTCGGGTCAAGGGCTTGTTTCACGTTCTTTAAGACAGCTAGTCCAGCCTGACCGAGAGCGTTTTCGATATAAGGGCGTTTGGTGAGGCCAATACCGTGTTCCCCTGATAGGGTTCCGCCTAGTGCTAAGGCTTCGGCAAAAATTTCATCAATTGCTTCATGGGCTCGCTGGGCTTCATCTTCTTTGGCAATGTCGCATAAGACAGAGGGATGGACATTTCCATCGCCAGCATGACCGTATACGGCAATCGTTAAATCATACTTTTTCGCGATTTTGCCAATGCGGCGAATGGCTTCCGGAAAAGCATCGCGGGGAACGGAAATGTCTTCGCCAAAGCGATTGGGCGCCATAGCGCCGATGGCAGAACTTAAACCACGGCGAATCGACCAGATGCTATCGGCTTCTTCCGGCGTTTTGGCGACACGGACTTCACGAACATTAAATTCTTTAGCAATTTTTTGGATCTGTCCCGCTTGTTTCATTAGATCTTCTTTGGTTTCACCGTCAATTTCTAAGATGACGCAAGCTTCAATTGCTTGGTCGATATCAAGGTGACGATGGCGAGCAACGGCTTGAATGCTTGTTTTATCCATTAGCTCAGCCGCGGCGGGAACGACGCCTGATTGGAGCATTTTATGAATCGTATCGCAGGCTCCGTTTAAAGAAGGAAACATGAGCTGCAATGTATTGCGTTCTTTCGGCATGGGGATCAGACGCAAAATGATTTTGGTTACAATCCCCAGCGTTCCCTCTGAGCCTGTGAACAGAGCTGTTAGATTATAGCCTGTTACATTTTTAATGGCTTTACCGCCTGTGTTGATAATGGTGCCATCGGCGAGGACGACTTCAAGGCCCATGACATAATTATTGGTCACGCCGTATTTTACTGCGCGCATGCCCCCGGCGTTTTCTGCAACGTTTCCGCCCAGGGTAGAATATTTCCAACTAGCCGGATCAGGCGGATAAAAGAGACCTTTCGTAGCGCAAAAATTATAGAGTTCCATAGTGCGGACGCCTGGTTCTACCGTAACCATCATGTTTTTTTCGTCAAGCTCCAAGATGGTATTCATTCGGTCTAGGGCCAGTGAAATGCCGCCACATACGGGAATACTACCGCCAGTTCGGCCGCTGGCAGTGCCTCGCGCTGTAACGGGAATTTCTTCGGTGTGGGCAAGCGTCATAATAGCCGACACTTCTTGCGTTGTCCGAGGACGTACGACAATATGAGGCGTATTTTCCAACGAAAAGGGAATAAAAGAGGAGTCGTAAGAATAGCCGAAACGGTCAATTTCTGAGGTGAGAACCTGGTCTGAGCCGACAATATTTTGTAACTTTTCGATAAGTGCAGTTGATACCATAGCAATCCTCCAGCAAACTTTATATTATCTTAATTATCTGATTGTAAATGATAACATAAAAGAAAACTGAAATATAATATGAGATTCACATGGAATCATACCTTTTTGGTATAATTGGCATAGGATGCGCCTTATGAATGTAAGCAGATGTTAGTGAAGCTGATTTTGCTGAAAAGGAGGATTTCGGCAGCTTAATACAGAAAAAGAATATATTTTGCAGATGAGGTGAGGATCGATGCATGATGAAGCGGCACCTGCTCGTAAAATTGTCGAGCAGCAGATTGGCTTTCTTGTACCAGGAATGGAAGTAGCGCGTGATGTTACATCAATTGATGGTGTCGTTTTAGTTACAGCTGGAACGGTATTACAAAAAAGTCATATTACGACAATGCAGAATTGGAATATAGCCAAAATATTTATTTTTGCAGAAATTTTTATGAATCCTATTACCGATCCCAAAGTACAACAGTTTATTAATAGTTATAATCAGTCTGTGACAATTGTTCAAAAAACGTTTGATACGATTCGCGAAACCCAGGAAGTGCCGCTAGAAACTTTCACTCAGACCGCCGATACGATTGCCGAGCAAGTTGTGACGATTGAAAATATGGTAGATCAGCTTTATAACTTGCCTGATTGCGATGATTATACGTTTCGGCATAGTGTAAATGTAAGCGCCGTATCAGCGCTGATCGCTACTTGGTTGAAATATCCTGCTGACAGCGTGAGCGCCGTTGCATTAGCCGGATTGCTTCATGATGTTGGCAAATCTCAGCTACCGCCGGAAATTTTAAATCGGGTAAATCGATTGACCCCTGAGCAATATGAATTGTATAAATCCCATACAACGATTGGCTATGATTTAGCGAAAAAAGCTAAGGGGATTGCTGAGAGCGTTCTAGCGGGAATTGTGGAGCATCATGAGCGAGTAGATGGCTCTGGTTATCCTAATCGTTTGAGTGGCGATGAAATTCATCCCTATGCCCGCATTGTAGCGATTGCTGATCTGTTTGACGAAGCGCTTACAATCGCTGCGGAGAAGCCGGGAGCTCTTAGTCCCTATACAAGCTTAGATAAACTAAGAGAGCAGATTTATTCGATCGATGCCAAAACCTGTATGATTTTTCGTAATAATATGCTTAATTTTCTCTCAGGAAACCGTGTTATCTTGACAAATGGCCAAGAAGCTCGTGTTGTTTGCATCAATAAGGAGCAGGCGGCAAAATCAATTGTGCAGCTTGATAATGGTAAGGTACTTGACTTAGCAGCAGAAAAAGATCTGTTTATTCACCACGTTATTAAATAAGGGGGGCTTTTTTTGGTACAAGCAGGAAAGAAATTGTTCATAGCTCTGGCTTTTTCGCTGATTTGTTTGTCAAACTACGGAACGGCTGGGGCCAGCGGCGCCTATGATATGAGTGGCGATTTTATCAAACAGTTTAATCAAAATGCTTTAGACCGCGACTATCAGCTTGAATTCAAGCAAGCGAAGACAACCCTTGATTATGTTCAATTAGAATCAAAATATATAAAACTTTGGGAACAAGAACTTGATAATACATATCAGAATTTGTGGCTGCAGCTAGGCGATAAAGACAGGGCGCTGCTCGCTGATACGGAAGAGAATTGGCTGCGTTGGCACAATAAAGAAGCCGAATTTGCCAATACCTTTTTATCGCGTCAAGGTGGATCGATATGGCCTGTTGTTACGGCGAGAACTTATAAGGAAAGACTGCGGGAACGTACCATGGAGCTTATGGAATATCGATATTTGATCCGTCATGAAGTTGGTTTTTTGTATAATGGAATAAGCGATTCGGCCACTCTTCATTAAATAAAAACAGCAGTGAATCCAGCCTAATAAGGCAAGCTGGAATTCACTGCTGTTTTATTGTTAGTTTGTTATGCGGCAGAGGCTTTGCGTTTTGCTTCTAATTCTTTCGCGCCGCGATGCGTTAGAAAACAGAAAAAGATACAGCAGATAACGCCGCCGAGCAGAGTATAGAAGCCGCCATTCCAACCAACACGGTCAACCATAATCCCAAAGAGGCTTGTTCCCATAGAGGCTCCTAAAATATAGCTCATGAAGCCGCGTAAGCCCACAGCGGAGCCGACAGCAAAGGGCGGCACCACTTCCATGGTTTGAACGGAAGCGAGAAATTGGGGAATGTAGATTAGGCAGCCCACGATAGCAGCGAAAATAGTTGTTGATAATAAGGTCGTACTTTGCCAATAACCGATGAGGCAGAAAAAGATCAAAACCATACTAATAATGGCTGGTGGCATGCGGTAGCCTTTAAAGAATTTATCTGATAAATAACCAGCAAAGAGAGTAGACGGAATAGCCGCCCATTCAAAGATGAGGAAAGCAATGCTCATTTCTGCTTTGCTGAAGTGTTTTACTTCCAGTAGATAGATGGGCAGCCAACTAATCATACCGAAGCGGATCATATAGACAAAGGTATCGACAAGGGATACAAACCAAGCGTTCTTGTTAGGCAGAACGTAGGTTTTAAAAATTTGCCAAGCTGACATATTCTCTGGTACGGCGCTGTTCTTAGTTACAGAAGTGGTCCCGGTATCTTCTTGGACGATTTGTGATAACGGCGGCAGGCCTTCACTGACTGGCGAGCCTTTTAATAGCAGAAGTACAAGTAAGGAGAAGCCTACAGCTACAAGGGCTGGTACTTGATAACTGGCAATTTGCCAGTGTTCTGTGCCGACAAGGTAAAAACCAATGCCCACAATCGGGGCGACAATGCCACCGCCAACATTATGGGAAATGTTCCAGATGGCGCCGACAATGCCTCTTTCTTTACGGGGAAACCAGTTAGCGATGGTAATGAAGCAGGGACCTACGCCCATTCCTTGAAAGAAGCCATTTAGGATGACTAAGAGAGCGAACATCCATACTGCAGAGCTGAAGCCCATGAATACGTTGACGATAGCGCAAAGGATAAGGCCAAGGGCCATATATCTTTTGGGGTTTGCTTTGTCTGATAGACTGCTCATAAGGCCTTTACTGATGCCGTAGGCAATCAGCATATAGCTGCTTAATAGGCCTACATCCGTAGCGCTAAGGTGTAGATTTTGTTTTAAATAAGGTGTTGATAAAGCAAAATTATTGCGGACAATGTAATAGGCGGCATAACCTAAGAAGGAACCAGCTAAAGCTTGCGTGCGTAGCTTTTTATAAACGGACTGGACCTGTTCTCGTGGAATGGGATTTTTAGCCGCTTGGGGCTTTAGAAAAGAAAGCATAGAATCACCTCATAAAATTTCTTATAATATCATTATGATTTAATAACATTTTTTTCACTAGCGGGACATTTCTGATTTGTTTGTCAGGGGGAACTTAGTGATCTGTCCGGAATTTTCTTACTTTATATTGCGGGATTGAGGAGTCAGTTTATTATGAGGAAAAAACAGTGGCGTTTGGTAGGATTGTTGGGATGTATGGGAGTGTTCCTAGGTGTAATTTTTGCTGCTTGGCCGCATTATGCGGCGCAGCAACAAGTTGATATTCTATTTCACCAGCGTTTTGATGTGCCCACCGTATCTGCTAAAACACCGAATGCCCAAGCGCTTCGCGTAGCTGTTTCATCGGTGTTGTCACCGAAACAGACGATCGGCTATTATCGGGCGATTGCTGATTATTTAGGAGAAGCTTTAGGACGTCCAGTCATTTTAATTCAGCGGCAAAATTATGGTGAAATTGGTATGCTGCTCTTAAATGGCGGCGCCGATATTGCCTTTTTTTCCGGGGGCGAGTACGCCGCTTACAGTAATTTTACGGATATCGAGCTTTTAGTTAGTCAGGTACGACAGGGAGCGCCTTATTATGAAGGCTATCTTTTGGTCCCTAAAGATAGTACTAGCCAGAGTCTCGCGGACCTACGGGGAAAATCAGTGGCTTTTACTGATCCATTAAGCTATTCCGGCTATAGTTTTATTGCCTATCAACTACGGCAGAATGGCGAGACGCCTGAACGATTTTTTAGTCATTATCTTTACACGTATAGTCATGATAAATCACTGCGGGCTGTAGCGAGTAAAGTCGTCGATGCTGCACCTGTGACGAGTTTGGCTTATAACAAGGCCAAATTAACCGCTCCGGATCTTGCGGCAGCTGTCAGAATTATTGCTGTATCGCCACCAGCGGGGATTGGTCCTGTTGTGGCTGGTAAAACACTTACCGTTGAAGAACGAGAGAAACTGCGCAGTTTGTTTTTATCGATGCATACCGAACCACGTTTGGCAGCGGCATTACAGGGGTTATTGATTGACCGCTTTATTATGCCTCAGCCAGAATTGTATATAATCAATCGGAAAATGATGGGATCGAATCAGGAAAGGTAATGAGAGGATGCTAGCCAAATCTTTATCGATATATCAAAAAATATTGCTGCTTGTTTTAGCGATCATTTCATTTCTTGGTTGTGTCGTGAGTCTGCTTGTGTGGAATTTTATGGATGATCTTGTATCACAGCAATTGAGAAAGCGCGCTAGTGAAATTGCCGTCCACGTGGCGCAGCGCAGCGCGAATTTGATTCTGGTGGAGGATTATTACAGCCTTTACGAACTAATTAATCAAACGAAACGAGAAAGTAATGATGTACGTTATATTTTGCTGATTGATTATGATGGCAGGTTACTTGCACACACTTTTGCCGAGGGGATTCCTGAGGGTCTTTGGCCCGTTAAGGATCTGTCACTTCGCGGTGTGCAGAAGTTAACTTCTGATGAAGGAGTAATTTATGATACGGTTGTACCAATTGAAAAAGGGGAAGTCGGCTTTGTCCGTGTTGGCATGACTGAGGAATACAGTCGAAACAGTATGACGAAAAAAATTCATAAACTCCTTATTGTCACTATGATGGTATGCTGTTTAGCCGCTTTGTTTTGTTGGAAAATGACCTTTTTTATTGCACGGCCGTTACGTGATTTAGCGCAAGTCGCTAAACGGATTCGCGCTGGCGATTTTACAAGTCGTGCTAAAATAGAAGATAGCAGTGATTTAGGCAACTTAGCCTTTGCTTTTAATGAAATGACAGCAGAGTTAATTGCGGCAAACCAGGAGAAAACGAGCTTGCTTGGTGAGTTGGAAGCGAAAGAAGCCTTGCGAAATCGTTTGATTCAAAAACTTCTGAGTGCTCAAGAAGATGAACGAAAGCGCATTTCTCGCGAGCTTCATGATGAAACCAGCCAGGCTTTAACATCATTAATGGTAAGTATGAGAGTGCTAGCAGAAGAAGCGGAAGATGATTCACAGCGCCGGGCGCTACTCGTCAGTCGTGATATTACTGCTGGCATTCTGCAGAATTTGCGTAACTTAGCGGTAGAGCTTAGACCGCCAGCTCTGGATGAATTAGGTCTTAGCCCTGCCATGGAAAAGTACGCCTTGCAATTTGGCGAACATTATAAATTAGCGGTTTCTTTCACTGTGAAGGGGCTTGACGGACATGTAACAGGTCAGATTGCTTTGGCTTTATATCGGATTTTGCAGGAAGGACTTACGAATGCAGCCAAGCACTCCGCCGCTACTAAAATCAGAATTTTCGTGGAAGAACAAGCGTCTGCTTTTTATCTTTGTCTTGAAGATGACGGACGAGGGATTTCTGAACAGGATTTAGCGAAAGCGAAAGCCGAAAATCGTTTAGGGCTTTATGGAATGCAAGAGCGGGCTGAAATTCTTGGTGGATCATTTTCAATTGAAACTGCTACTGGCGGTGGTACCCGTCTTGTGGTGACAATTCCAAAAGAAATACATAGGGGAGAGGGCTGACATAATGAAGGAATCGATTCGCATTTTACTTGCTGATGACCATGCTCTGCTGCGCTCAGGCCTAAAACTTCTCTTAGAACGACAGGGCCGTTGTCAGGTGGTCGGCGAAGCGGCTGATGGTGAAAGAGCTGTTCAGCTATTTTTTGATTTGCAGCCAGATCTTTTGTTGCTAGATTTGTCGATGCCCAAAAGCAATGGGATTGAATCTCTGCAACAAATTAAACAACGTTGTCCTGAAGCGAAAATTCTTGTGCTGACCATGCACGATGATAAGGAGTATATTAAGCGGGCTATGGAGGCCGGAGCTTGCGGCTATGTCAAAAAAGCGGCTGTTGATGTAGAACTGTTTTCAGCAATCGAGTCGGTTATGGCTGGAAATCTCTACTTAAGCCCAAATGATTCGCAAGCGCTTATTCAGTTGCTCCTAAAAGAACAGGAAGAGCCAGACGAACGAGATCCTTATATTTTGCTGAGCCAGCGGGAGCGCCAGGTTTTACGACAAATTGTATATGGTTATTCCTTAAGTGAAATTGCACAAACCTTAGCGATTAGCGTAAAAACGGTAGAGACCTATAAGACGCGACTGATGGAAAAGCTCGCTGTTACTAAAAAAAGCGGTCTAGTTGAATATGCGCTGCGCTATGGCTTACTTGCTGCTAAAGACAACGAGCTTTAACAACGGTTTTTCTGACAAGGTATTACTGCTTTTCCTGACGGGATCATCAGATTACTTCTGCTAGAGCGTCGGACCTTTTTGTGTCATGCTAAAAGGGATTCTTATTTATAGGAGGTTTTTATGGAAGTTGATGTAGCATTTTTACCAAGCGAGCTACAAGGCCGAGATTTGTCCGACACAGTATGTATTGTTCTCGATGTCTTTCGGGCGACTAGCTCTATCGTCACGGCATTTGAACAAGGCTGTCAGCGTATTATTCCGGTAGCTCTGCTGGAAGAAGCTTACGAAACAGCCGCGGCAATTACGCCATCGCCACTCTTAGCTGGTGAGAGAAAATCCATTAAAATAGAAGGTTTCGATTTAGGGAATTCTCCCTTTGAGTTTTCAGCTGATAAAGTAGCAGGAAAAACCATTGTTATGACTACAACGAATGGTACGGTTGCTATCAAAGCGGCTGAGCGGGCGTACGAGATTTTAATTGGTTCTTTTCTTAACGGGCAGGCCTTGTGTGAAGAAGCTCAAAGTTATGGGAAATCGATTGTCATTCTCTGTGCTGGTACGGACCGCGCGTTTTCACTAGAAGATAGTTTATGTGCTGGCTTTTTGGCTCAGTACTTGGAGCAGCAGTATCAGGTCGTTTTAAGTGATACGGCTTTGGCGGCGGTGCTCATGTATCAGGGAGCGGCAAATTTGCTGGCCAGGGCAGCAAAGCGCAGTGAAAATGGGCGACGTCTTATGGAACTCGGGAAGGAAAATGAAATTTTATACTGTCTTACACCGAATCGCGTGAATGTTGTGCCTGTTTACAAACAAGGTAAAATTATCGTTCACCCTAGAAATACATTCGCAGAATGAGAGTTGCGTTATTGGTGTTACAATGCTATAATAGCAATTGTTACAGTTCTTTGATATCAAAATGATAAAGCTGTAATGTTTTTGCATAAATAACCATCAACGGTGATGGATAGTCTGCGGAATCAGACTATCCATTTTGTGTATCTATTTTGCTTTATCGCGAGTTCCTAACAGAACTTTTATTACTTATTTTTGTATTTTTTTTCATGGCTAATTATCACCAATTCTTAAGGCAGCAGGCGGCGTTTATACCGCTTAAACAACATCAGCGTGCTAGCATGTGAGATGATAAGGAGAGGAATAGGAATGAAAGAATTAGGATTTTATGATGGCAAGATTATTGAAAAAAATGAGCCCGTGATTTGTATTGAAGATCGTGCATATCAATTCGGCGATGGCGTATATGACGCTTGGATGGTATTAAACGGGAAACATTTTTTACGCAAAGAGCATTTAGACCGCTTTGAACGAAGCTGCAAAATGCTTGATATTACGCCTAGCTTTACTCGTGAAGAAATTGAAAAATTCAGTGATGAAATGCTTGAAAAGTCAGGTATTGACAGAGGCATGTTTTATTTCCAATGGTCTCGCGGTTTGCAGATTCCTCGAAACCATGTATATGTGAATAAGCCAAGCCGGGCAATTTTGACGGGATCCATTATGCCGGTTGGACCAAAACCAGAAGAATACTTCACAGAAGGCGCGAAAGCGATTTTCTATCCTGATCAAAGACAACATTTTTGCAATATTAAAACCTTGAATCTCCTAGGTAGTGTTATGGCTAGCAACGCAGCGGCAAAAGCTGGTTGTTATGAAGTTATTTTTGTCCGTGAAGACGGCGGCAAAAAGTTCGTTACGGAAAGTGCTCACAGCAACTGCTATGCTGTGAAAGACGGCGTAATTTACACAGCTCCTTTGGGCAATCTCATTCTGCCTGGCATTACACGAGCTACTGTGCTTGATATTGCTAAAAAGCTCGGCATAAAAATTGTAGAAGAATTCTGCACACCAGAATTTTTTGCTGAAGCAGACGAAATTTTTGTATCTGCTGCCAGCGGGGTAGTACCGATCGGTACACTTGATAATAAACCTGTTGGTAAAGGTGTCGGCCCTGTATTTAAACAATTAGCTGATGAATATCAGAAGCTGATTGACGCTCTATAAGCTTTAGCTAGATTTCTTGTGACCATCAAGATAACAGATGGACTAGGGGTTGCCCTATTAAGAGGAGTTTTCTTAATAGGGCAATCTTTTTTTGTGTAAAGTCAGGATAGAAAAAACTCTATTAACGGTGAAAAGTAGGAGTAAAGCCCTGATAAATTTTTTCAGTAGGAGTTTTTTTATAGAGCAGCGAATCAAAAGACAAGAGAGTTTATCGGTAGGAGGGGTACGATGCGGCGTATAGCCATTGAAGATATCGAGCCAGGCATGTATTTAGCCAGACCGCTTATAGCCTCAGATGGAACTGTTTTACTCCATGAAGGCATTGAAATGAAAGAACGTTATATTCGTTTTTTGCAAGAACAGGGGATTTCTGAATTATATATGGAAGATGGGGCCACAAAAGATATCATTGTGGAAGATGTCATTGACCCGATGTTGCGTCAGAAGGCTATGCAGGCAGCTTCGGAGATTGTTGACCATTTTCAGGTTGGGAAAGGCGTTTCCTTAGATAAGGTCAAGATGATTGTTGAGACGATGATTGATCAACTTGGTCAAAATCCAGCCAATATGATTCACTTTATCGACTTACGGCGTAAGCAAGACTATCTCTTTTCTCATGCCGTAAATACTTGTATTTTATCAGTTATGACAGGAATTTCATTAGGCTATGAACCGAAGCAGCTCGAAGAGCTTGGTTTAGCGGCCATGCTTCATGATATTGGTAAGTTACGGTTTCCCTACCGATTAGCATTGCAATATCCGGGCTCGCTGTCGGAAGAAGAAAAAGAAGAATATCGTCAGCATCCCTTTTACGCTTTGGAAATTTTGCGAGAAAATACCGCTTTGCCAATGGAGGTTGCAAATGCCTGTTTTCAGCATCATGAACGTTGGGATGGCAGCGGCTATCCTATGGGATTGATCGGAGAAGCTATTTCAGAGTACGCTCAGATTATCAGTATTGCCGATGTTTATGATCGACTAGTTTCTGGCACGCCGAACCGGCGTCCTATGCCAGTTTATTATGCCGTAGCAATATTGAATAAAGCAGCTGGGACATATTTTAATCCGATGTTAATCGACAGTTTTACCGAAAATATTGCCGTGTACCCCATTGGAACAACAGTCCGTCTCAGTAATAATCAGGTTGGCGTAATTCTCAATGTTGATAAAACGAGTAAGACAACGCCGATTGTGCGGATTATGTCTGGCGAAGATAGTACAAAAGTCAATCAATTGCTTGAACTGGATCTTAAAAAACATCCTGAACTATTTATCCTTGATTTTTTATAACACCCTTTTTCTTTTACAAGAGCCTGTCGAAAGATGGCTCTTTTTTATTTTTGCTTCCCTATTGCTTTCTGGTTCTATTCGTTGTAGACTCTACAAAAGACAGGCAAAAAATATGTTCAATTTTTGTATTTTCGATTAAATGTGGGGGCAGAAAAGGTATGAAAGAAAAAGAAATTTTTACTATGCAGACTGGCGGTCAATGGAGCAATCGCCTGCAAACAAGACTTCTTATTTTATTAGTTGTTTTTTCCCTGATATCAGCCGTTGTTGTTGGTGGTATTAATCTTTATTTGAGTGTTACGACGGCAAAAACTAGAATTTATGAAAATGACGCCATGTTGGCTAAACAGATTGCCAGTGAAATGAACCGCTTTCTAAATGATGCCAAAGGTTTGACAGAAACTTTAGCAGCTTCGCCGACAGCGGCTTCGCTTGATGCTGCTAAGATTCGTGAATTGATTTTGGCGGCCCAACAGAAAAACCCGCAATTCGAATTACTTTACGTGATGGATAAGTCCGGTATGCAAATTGCTCGGACATCCGGTACTTTGGCGAATCGGAGCGATCGTCCGTATTTTAAAGAAGCTATTTTGGGTAAAGTCTTTTTTACCGATACATATATTTCTTCGTTTACGAATGCACCGACCGTGACGATCTCTTGTCCCATTAAAGATAGCAGTGGCGCCAATGTCGGCGTACTAGCAGCCGATATTTCCTTAAAGGCGTTATGGGATATGGTAGAGAAAACAAATGTAGGAGTCTCTGGCTATGTAGATGTTGTCGATAATAAAGGGACCTTATTAGCCCATCCAGATAAAGAAAAGGTTATAAAAACAGAAAATGTTGCTGCTTTGCCTTATATTCAGACCGTTATTACCGGACAAAGCGGTGTAAGTCAGGCGACAGCGACAACCGGGGTCGATTCTTATATCACTTTTGCACCGATTGGTGAGTACAAATGGGGTGTTATAACCTACTTGCCAGCAGCAGAATTAAATCAGACTGTGTTAAAAGCGGTTCTGACAATGTTGTTATTACTAGTTCTGATTTTGTGTTTGGCTGTAGGCGGCGCTCTAGTTATGGCTAAGAGCTTAGCAAGGCCAATTCAAAATCTTGCAGCTAACGCTAGTGCTATGGCGGCAGGGGATTTAAGTCGAACCATTGCGGTTGAAGGTGTTGCTGAGGTAGTGTATTTAGGAGAGGCCTTGGAACAAATGCGTAAAAATCTCCAACAGATGATTCGGCAGATTATGCAGTCGGCTGAGCAGCTTGCCGCGTCAGCCGAAGAGATGAACGCTAGTTCTGATCAGTCCGCTCAGGCGGTAAATCAAGTGGCAATTTCTATTAGTGAGGTAGCCTCTGGAGCGGAGCAGCAACTCTGTGCTGTTGACGCAGCCACTCAGGTTGTTGCTGATATGTCTGGCAAAATTCAGCAGGTCGCCGCAGCTGCTGGTTCGGCAGCAGATCATTCGCTGCAAACAGCCGAAACAGCCCGTGAAGGGGAGACTTCTCTGCAGAATGCCATCGGCCAAATGACCAAGATTACTGACGCAGTCAATCATTCAGCGCAGGTTGTTATGAATCTGGGGAATAAGTCAAAAGAAATCGGTCAAATTATTGATACCATTTCTGGTTTGGCGAGTCAGACGAATCTTTTAGCGCTGAATGCAGCGATTGAAGCAGCTCGTGCTGGGGAACAAGGCCGCGGTTTTGCTGTTGTTGCTAGTGAAGTAGGTAAGCTGGCGGAACAGTCGCAAGAAGCGGCGCAACAAATTGCCGCTTTAATCTATGAAGTACAGGGCGAAACCAATAAAGCCGTTTTGGCGATGCAGACAGGCAATGAAGAAGTGAAAGCTGGCAGTGTCGTCGTAGATGCCGCAGGCAGCGCTTTTACCAAAATTACGGCACTCGTAGATCAAGTTTCCGAGCAGATTCGTGATATTTCCAATGTAATTGATCATATTGCCGCCGGCAGTGAAAAAATTGTTCTGTCAGTAAAAGCGATTGATGAACAGAGCCAAAAAGCTACAGAAAGGACGCAAACGGTTTCAGCCGCTACGGAAGAGCAGTCGGCTTCTATGGAGCAAATTGCTGCCGCTAGTCAAAGCTTAGCGCAGACAGCCCAGGATTTACAAAAGTCCGTCAGCCAATTTAAAATTTAGCTTAACAATAAATCAATTAAACAATTTAGTAGGAAAATAAACTTCTTGGCGCGAAAATAAGCGATAACCTGTTAACAGGTTATCGCTTATTTTTTTCAAACTTGAATTGACAGTAAATTTTGTTCTCATAAAAGGAGTTGAAGGGGATTTTGACAATGAATATACTCTGCTTCTGGCGCAGCAAGCGAGCGATGAAGTTTGCCGGAGCTTTGCTAGCATTGCTACTACTGGTTGTTTTTGGTCTATCGGCTTATATCGGCTGGGCCTTGACTCATCCACATCGTAAGGCATTGCGGGAGTTACCAAGTGAGGCTGGGCTGACTTATGAGAATATAAGCTTTTTTAGTCGTCAAGATTCTCTAAAAATGTCAGGTTGGTTGCTGCCAGCCAAAGAAAATAAAGGAACTATAATTTTTGCGCATGGTTATAGACAAAACCGCTTACAAGACGATGTGCCTGGTCTCTCTCTCGGGCAGGCGTTAGTAGCGCAGGGCTATAATGTAGTGCTCTTTGATTTTCGCAATTCAGGGGAATCGGCAGGAAGCCTTACCTCTGTAGGGGAACTGGAAGTGCGTGATCTTTTAGGCGCTGTTGATTTTGTAAAATCGCGACAAGATCTGAATCAGTCGATTACTCTTTTCGGATTTTCCATGGGGGCGGCAACGGCTATTGTAGCTGGATCTGAGGAAAGCTCTGTTAAAGCAGTCATCGCGGATTCGCCTTTTGCAGACTTACGCTCATATTTGGCCGACCACTTGACTGTTTGGACCCATTTACCATCATTTCCCTTTAATGAGACGGTACTTACGATGATTCCGCTTATGACTGGTATTGACGCTCGCGGCATGAGTCCCTTAAAGGATGTAGCAAAGCTGGCTGGGCGGCCGTTGTTACTGCTTCACGGCAATAGTGATATAACCATACCCATTACTGAAAGTCAAAAATTGCAACAGGCTTATCCGCAAGCTAAGCTTGTGATTATTCCTGGTGCCAAGCATGTGCAAGGATTTCATAAAGCGAAAGAACTTTATTTGGAGCAGGTTCTTGCTTTTTTGCAATAATTGACTTTTAATTTCAGTCAAGCTACTATAAAGACAAATCCAACTCTTTTATGAAGGTTTTTATTCTACGATGAAGGTGATAAAATGACAGATTTAGCAGCAAGAGCAAAAGAAGTATGGACCTATCTTCACTCTATACCGGAAATTGGTTTTGAAGAAGTAAAAACGGCAGCCTATTTAGGCGATGCCTTAGAAAAAGCTGGTTTTTCTGTGACGCGAGGGATTGGCGGAACAGGCGTTGTCGGTGTCTTAGATAGCGGTAATCCTGGGCCAACTTTGGGGCTACGTGCTGATATGGATGCGCTGGCTCATATGATCGATGGCCAGGTTTGTGCGATTCACTCCTGCGGTCATGACGCTCATAGTACGATGGTATTAACTACAGCGGAAGCCGTGGCGGCCAAAGGATTGCAACAAGGCAAGCTGAAGATCATTTTTCAGCCAGCTGAAGAAAAACTTTTTGGCGCTTTAAAGACGATTGAAGATGGCGCCATTGATGATGTAGATATTTTGTTTGGTATTCATTTACGCCATATTCAGGAAGCAAAGCTTGGCGAGGCAACTCCGGCGCTTTGCCATGGCGCCAGTTATATGATGACAGCAGAAATTACGGGAGAGGCAGCTCATGGCGCTAGACCCCACTTAGGCGTGAATGCCATTGAGGCAGCTGCCGCTATTGTTAGCGCAGTAAACGCAATTCACGTAAATCCTGTGATTCCGGCTACGGCTAAGGTGACGAAGCTGATGGCGGGCGGCGCTGCTTTAAACGCAATTCCTGATAAAGCGTCAATGGCTTTTGACCTGAGAGCGCAAAACAATGCAGTGATGGAAGAATTGCAGCAAAAAGTGATTCGGGCGATCGAAAATGGAGCGGCAACAGTGGGCGCAACGGCGAAGATCGAACTGATTGGCGGTTGTCCTGCTGCTGAATATGATTCTGCCATGGTAGCATTAGCAGCGGAGGCGATTACGGCTGTTTTAGGTAAAGAGGGCCTGTTAGATCCAATTACAACGCCAGGCGGCGAAGACTTCCATTACTTTGTAAAGCATAAGCCTTCGCTAAAAGCAGGCTATATTGGTTTAGGCGCAAATTTAACACCAGGACTTCATAGCCCGAATATGCAGTTTGATCAAGCTGCTTTAGGCGACGGAATCGCGGTTCTTTGTTATATTGTCAATAAACTGCTGGGAATAAAAGCATAGACCCATTTATTGAATACTAGTTTTCTTTTCTTTGATACACAGAATCAGGCGGCTGCTGATTATTAAGTAGCTGTCGATTTTGTGTATCTTTTTGCAAGGACTTTATGGCAAAACACAAGGCGGAACAGTCGTCATGAGGTTTGTTCTTACTAAGGTCTCGTAGCTTTTGTACGGCAGCGTCAAAATTGTGGCAGTGAGCATTCACTTCGCCTTGTAGGCTTTCATAGAGGCCGTCAGTCATGAGATAAAAGGCAGCATCGTCTTCGAGCGGTAGCGTGATCGTGCCAAATTCAGGATTCTTAGTAATGCCAAGGTAGATTCCTGGTAAAGTAATCATGGTACTTGCGGCTTTGCTAGCAGTCCAAAAATAGTTAATGCCGCCAGACATGCAAGATAAAGTATGCTGTTTAAAGTCAAAGGTGAAAGTAAGTAAAGCTGCAAAGGTGTTATCAGGAAAATAATGTAGTAGATATTCGTTTAGTTCATAGAGCGAATCTAGCGTCCAATCGCCTTTTTTGGTCATAGTTTCCGTGAGCAAGCTGCTGATTGCTGAGGTATGGAGTGCGGCGGCTACGCTATGACCTGTCACGTCAAGTAAATAACCATGCAATTTGTCGCCTGCGGCGGACCATTGATAGCCGTAAAAATCGCCGCTTACGATGTTTAGCGGTTCAAAGAGCGGAATGATCTTTACTTTGTCGTTTTCCTGGGCGATTGGCAGCATTGATTTTTGGACACGTCCTGCCAGCACCAGTTCATCCTGCAATTCATAAGTCCGTTCAAGTACTTTATTTTCCAGATTGATGTTTAAATGGTAGAGCAAATTTTGTGTTGCTTGATGTTCGGAAATTTCACCTTCAAGGCAGGCATTTACTGTTTGGATTTTTTCGACTTGTTCTTCAAGCTGTGCTTCTTTCTCGCGGAGCAGACCAATCGTATCTTTGATCTTAAGACTCATAGCAATGAAAGTTTGGCAGAGCAGACGCAGTTCTTGTGGCATATTCATGGCATCAGAACCACGGAGTGAACGGAAGTCGTCATTGGCAATTCGGTTGGCCTGCTCAGTTAGCCAAGTGATTGGTTGCTGCAATTGACGGGTTGCCCAGATTGCAATCGGGTAGATAAATAATAGCAGCAAAAGCATTTCAATTCCCATGATTTTCAGCTGTTGATACAATGGGGCCATAACTTCTTCTTCACGTATGGACCCAATAAGCGTCCAGCCTCGTTCTGGCAAAGCATGATAGGCTACTAGCACGTTCTTTCCCTGGTAGTCAATCCAGGAGGCTGTACCTGTTTGGCCAAGCTGAATTAATTGTAAATTCTCTATGGGCAGCTTCATTTTTAACTTAGCGCTTGTCTCGACTTGACCTGATTCAATGAGTTGCTCTAGATAACGCGGTTCAGTCAGCATAACGCCTGCCTGATTGATAAGCAGAATTTCGCCTGTTTTGCCAATCCAGTTATCTCGTAGTAAGTTTTCAAGCGTCTGAGTTCGGACTGATCCGAGCAAAACGCCTTGGAATTGTCCCTGATGATCATAAATCGGTGAGGAAAAATTGATAATGGAGCGGCCACTGTTGCGACCAATTACAATATCTGAGATCGAACTTTGGCCCGCAAGGGCGGCTTGATAGTAAGGCTGATTGGTTGCTTGGGGAAATTGAATCGGACGATTGAGCGTAGAAAAACGGAAGTAACCGTCTTTGTCAATATACGATAGAGAATCAAAATTTTTATTACTATGCTGTACTGACTGCAGCATATCATAGAATTGCTTATAATCAAGCTGGCGAATGGATTCTATTTCACTTAGACTGAGAATGTCATTGGCCCGTTCATCTAGCCAGTAGTTAATCAGGCGTTCCTGAAAAGCGACCCGTTGGCTGATGAGTTCTAAATTCTGCTGTTTGGTAAGTTTGACTTGATTTGCTGCATAAATTGCCATCGTGAGGAGGCTGGGCGCTAAAATTAGTAAAATTGTCCACGCACGAAACTGACGGCTTAGCGTGTCTAGTTTCATAGGGTCCTCCTTTGAATCTTTCGATTCTACATAATTGTCGAAAAATGAAGAAAAATATTATTCTATAATATTTGCGATTTCAGCGCGAACTCCTTTTTTTAGTAGGAAAATTGCAAAAATTATTCTTGTTTTTCTTTAAGAGTCTTGACGCCTTTACAACGGCTTGCTATAATTTTGGCAATTAGATAATTTAGTTTAGGTGCCGCTTTTGGAAGGTAAAAGCGGATAATAGGGAAGTCTGAGCATGGTTTTCCATGTGTAAGCGCGGGCCCGCCACTGTACCGAGGAGGTTCCACAAATTGCCACTCAGCTATCGGGGAAGGCGTGGATACTAATGAATCGGGAGCCAGGAAACCTGCCTAAACTGTAAGATAGTCTTTATGGAAAAAAAGACTTTTGGGAACGATAACTCCCAAAAGTCTTTTTTTTATGAAAAATTTATCGTGATAATGGGGGAGATTCGGTGGATTTATTACAACAAGCAATACAAAACATAGAGCCGCTTGACCAAGCCGCTATGGCGCAAGCAAATGGACATTTGCAGGAACTTTCGTCAAGTAAAGGCCAGCTAGGGAAACTGGCGGAAATGGTGGTTCAATATGCTGGCATCACTCGGCAGGAAAGGCCGCTTGCGCCTAAAAGCGCTATTATCTTGGCATCAGCCGATCATGGCGTTGCCAAACAAGGTATTAGTGCCTATCCGATCGAGACCACTAAAGAAATGACGGCAAATTATCTGCTAGCCCAAGGCGGTACGGCCAATGCTTTTGCTAATTATTCCGGTTCCGATCTTGTGGTTGTCGATATGGGTATAGCGGGAGATTTATCCTTTGTGCCAGGTCTTGTGCAACGAAAAATTGCCTATGGCACGAAAGATTTTACGGAAGGTCCAGCAATGACGCGGCAAGAAGCGATTGCCGCTGTCGAAGCAGGGATTGCTCTGGTCACAGAAAGAGTAAGACAAGGTTATACTTGCTTTTGTCTTGGCGAAATGGGAATTGGCAATACTACGGCTAGTGCAGCGATTGTAGCAGCTTTTACTGGCTTAGCTCCAGAAGTTGTAACTGGTCGGGGAACTGGAATATCAGATAGTCGCATGAAGGTGAAAGTTGAGGTTGTTCGCAAGGCTCTGGCTATAAATCAGATTGATTGCGGTGATGGTCTCGATGTACTTAGCAAGATTGGCGGGTTTGAAATCGGGGCTTTAGCAGGCGTTGTTTTAGGTTGCGCTGCAAACCGTGCGGCTGTTGTGATCGACGGACTGAATACAACAGCTGCGGCGATGATTGCCTATGCGATTTCACCGCGTTGTCAGCCCTATATTTTGTCATCCCATTTGTCAGGAGAACCAGCTCATCGCATTGCCTTATCTTTTCTTGGACTGGAAGCGTGTGTGGATGTTGGCGTAAGACTTGGCGAGGCGATCGGCGCCTCCGTCGTTGTTGATTTATTAAAGGGCGCGTGTCGTCTCTTTGATGGCGACTGGCTTAAGTCAGCAGAGGGCCTCAGTTTTTGGCGGCAAAATTTAGCTGCAATAGATCAGAGCGAGTCGGAGCTGCCAAGTATTAGGCCCTTAGATGAGGCGGCTATGGAAAAATGCCAACTTCGTCTTGACAATTTAACCAAGCCTTTGGGGAGTCTTAAAGCATTTGAAGAACTTGGGCGAAAGCTAGCAGGCATTATCGGTCAGCCACGGCCCCGATCTTGCGACAAGAAGTTGATTTTAACAGGTCCTTGCCAATCCAGCGAAAACGAGAATGAGTTTGTAGCAAAGTTCAAAGTGCTTCAAGCCTTTAGCAAGCATTTTGGCGCAGAGATTCTTGTTTGCCGTCACGAAGAAGCGTCCGAATTTCCTACAGAACAAGGTGTGAGGCAGTTGGTTCAGGCGGGAGTTGACTTTAGCAAGCAAGCCGCTCTATCAAACGAGATTATTGGCATTGGCAGCCTAGAACTTGTAAGTCAAGAGATGGCTGCAGCCAAGACCCTGCTTGCCCGAAGCGACGGCCAAACCTTACTGCCACGATTGGCAAGACTCGAACATTCACAGAACATCTGCTTTTTAGCAGGCCTAATTTTAGGTGCTGCCAGCTATGGTTGCGCAGTTGTTTTAGACGATGACGCTGCTTTAGCAGCTGCTTTGGTTGCTGTTGAGCTGAATTCGACGGTAAAAGACCATTTGGTGGCATCTCATTTGCCCTTTACGGCAGAAGCGACAGGAGCGCTGACGCAACTAGACCTTTGCGCTTATTTCTCATTGCAGCTTACGAAGCCTGCGGGAATGGGCGCTTTGCTAGGATTTTCACTCTTTAATGCTTCTTTGCATGTTTTGAGTGATATGAAAACTTTTGGCGAGGCTGAAGTTTCTGTGGCGCAGGATGGGCCAGGGGCATTGCGACAAGATAAAGCCGTGCGAGAATAGACTGTTACTTTATAAAACCGAACTCTGTGCCAAGAGCAGCTAATTTACTACGATTGCTTACAGCAAATTTACTAAAGAGATTGTTGAGATGGGTTTTGACTGTACCGACCGTAATATGAAGCTCTTGGGCGATTTCAGCATTCGAATGACCTCTGGCGACTAGTTGTAGAATCTCCTTTTCTTTTACTGTTAAGAGAATATTGGGAGCGTCCTTTTCCAAAGTGGGGGCGGCAGTCTGGTGTGAATTGTTAACAGGGAGATTCTTTGATTCTTTTTGTTTTTGATAGGCGTGCAAGGCGCTTAACACGACAGAACGAATGGCCGAAGCTGGCGTAGGTTTGGTTAAAAAAGCATTGATTTTACCATGGTTAATGGCATCAATGGTCATTTGCAGCTCGGCGTGACCGGTAATCAAAATGCGCTGGGCTTCATTGTCAAGTGCTAAGATGCGCGAAAATAATTCAATGCCATTCATAACAGGCATGCGAAAATCGGAAATAATAACAGTAAATGGGCCATGATGTTCCACTAATTTTAAAGCCTGTAAGGGGTCGCGCGTTGTGGTAACTGTAAAGGTTGCTTGTAAAATGCGGCGCAGAGAGTTTAAGTAGTTTTCTTCATCATCGACAATGAGAATTTTGGGCAGCGGTTCTGCAGCCATAGTTTTCACCTCGCTGTTATCAGTTCCTATTTTCAGGTTATGTTTGAATAATTGGACAAATTCAGCGTGGTTCCTCTATCCGATACATATAAATCTTCTTCGATGCGAATCGCTGGGTTTAAGCGAGTCTGGGAGTTTTGTCGCAATTTTGCCATATTATGATTTAAGGCAGAGGAGTTCTAGGCTTTGCCAAGAATGTAGACAATCTTAAGTGCAAAATATAAGGGGTAGATAGAATGAATGAACAAAATCCTTTATCAGGAAAGATGATTGTAATTGATCCAGGCCATGGCGGTTCTGACGAAGGCGTGGTTAGTCCTAGCGGTTGTACCGAAAAAGAAGTGACCATGCAGCTTGCCTGTCGACTTCATGATAGGCTTAAGCAACAGGGCGCTGTTGTACTTTTGACGCATTACGATGATCAGTGTGTCTGCGCGAATGCCTCATCCATTTCCGATGAACTTTTTGCCAGGACAGCGATTGCCAATAAACATATAGCCAGAGCCTTTATCAGTATTCATCTAAATGGATTTTATGACACGAGCGTAGGCGGTACGGCTACCCTTTATAAGTCTGATGACGAAGCAAGCGAAAAACTAGCAGCTTGCGTGCATCAGGAAATAACTAGAACCTGCACACTTTTAGATCGCGGCTATGAGCCTTCCGATCTTTACTTGTTGCAGCAATCGAATGTTCCTGCGATACAGATTGAACCTGCTTTTTTATCCAATTTATCAGAAGAAAAGTTTTTGCAAAACCCCTTATTTCAAGAAAGGCTGATTCGGGCCATCTGCAAAGGGCTGGAAAAATTCTTTTCTTTGTCGCCGCTATAGACGAATTTTATTGACAAAGAAAGGTTTTTATCTTGACATCGGAGAATAAGAGATAAGATAAATTTGGATTTTCAAGGAGGTGACCCGATTCTTCCGTAGTTAGGAAGATAGGGAATTATTGGACCCTGCGTCTACCATGAGTTATCTTGTTTTAGTGCTTGTTCTTGTTGGAATTAACGGATTGTTTGTCGCTGCTGAATTTGCTATGGTGAAAGTGCGCGGCAGTCGCATTGAGACACTGATACAAACAGGCAGCCGCCGTGCTAAATTTGGCAAAATTGTTATTTCGAATCTGGATGCTTATTTGTCGGCCTGTCAGTTAGGTATTACGTTAGCGTCTCTAGCGCTCGGCTGGGCCGGTGAACCGGCAGTTGTCGCTATTGTAAAGCCGCTAATGCTTTCTTGCGGATTTTCTGAGGAAATAGTTCACAGTGTTTCCTTCTTTTTAGCGTTTGCGTTGATTACGGCATTGCATATTATTTTAGGCGAATTGGCGCCAAAATCAATTGCGATTCAGCGTTCTGACGCCGTTACTTTATGGCTGGCTGTTCCTTTGATCGGTTTTTACAAAGTGATGTATCCCTTTATTTGGCTACTCAATACTTTGGCAAATTTGTTTTTGAAAATGCTAGGCGTAGAAGCAATCGGTGAGCAAGAAGCGGCACATACGGAGGAAGAAATTCGTATCTTAATGGCAGAAAGTCATCGGCAAGGATATATTGATCAGACGGAATTAACATATGTTGACAATATTTTTGCTTTTTCCGAACGAACGGCCAAAGAAATTATGATTCCGCGGACCGATATGATTTGTTTGTATGCTGAGGACTCTTGTGAGGAAAGTATCAAAAAAGCTTTATCAGAACAATTGACGCGCTACCCCTTATGTGATCCTGATAAAGATCACATTATCGGGTTTGTTCATATTAAGGATTTGCTAGAGATGGTTGTGAATGGACAAGTCTGTAATATTCGCGGTTTAGCTCGCGAGATCACGGCGATTCCTTCCTCTATGGCCATCAGTGAGCTATTAAAGCTATTGCAGCGCAATAAGGCGCAGGTTGCTCTTGTCGTCGACGAATACGGCGGAACTGCAGGGCTTGTTACTGTTGAAGATATTCTCGAAGAAATTGTCGGGGAAATTCAAGATGAGTTTGACGAAGAACGACCTTTAATTGAAGAGCTTTCTGAGCAAAGTTATTCGGTCGATGGACGTTTGCTGTTAGCAGAGGCGAGTGAAATGCTGCAAATTGTCTTTGAAGCGGAAGAAGTTGATACAATTGGCGGTTGGCTTTATTCTCAGCTAAGAGATCGAATTGCTGTCGGCGCTCGGTTTATTTATCAAGGCTATGAATTTGTCATTGAGGCAGGCGATCCTGTACGGATTTATCGCGTACAAATTTCACCTGTAAATGAATTGTAAATAGAAGTCGCATCACTGTAAGAAAGTGAGCAATAAGTAGCCACTGTGCAAAAAAATGCGCAGTGGCTACTTGGCTTATTGGGTGAATCTCTCAAGCTATAAGGAGAAAAGAACCTGTAATTACAGCGATTTAATGAATTTTACAATAATTCGAATTTTTGGCAAGAATTTTGCATAATTAATAGGCAAGTTAAAAAATTCACGTAGGGAGGCATTGAAGGAGTTTGTGAAATTTTTCATTTAAGTCTAATTGTAAAGGAGCTATTTTATGATTACGAGAATTTCACGGTTTTTAACGCTGATTGTGCACAAATTTTTACCTGATCCGCTCGTCTTTGCCATTATCTTGACTTTAATTGTTTTTGTCCTGGGAATTTCCATGACGCCCCATAATCCGATACAAATGGTTCAACTCTGGGGCAAGGGTTTTTGGAATCTGCTAGCTTTCTCGATGCAGATGGCCATGGTTCTTGTTACAGGCCATGCTTTAGCAAGTTCACCTTTGTTGCGTAAAGGAATGAGTAATTTAGCTTCTGTTGCTAAAACTCCGGTACAAGGCGTTATGCTTGTTGCCTTTATGTCGGCGTTTTGTAGTGCGATTAACTGGGGTTTTGGCCTTGTTGTTGGCGCTTTATTTGCGAAAGAAGTAGCTCGACGTATCGCAGGCTCCGACTATCGCCTACTTATTGCCAGCGCTTACATTGGTTTTTTAACTTGGCATGGCGGTTTGTCCGGTTCGGTACCACTCGTTGCCGCGACGAAGGGAAATCCCATGGAAGCGACAATTGGCCTAGTGCCAATTACGCAGACGCTCTTTACTCCTTATAATATTTTCATTACCGTTGCTTTGATCGTTTCAGTACCTTTCCTGTGCCGTTTAATGCAACCTAAACCTCATGAAATTGTAGCGGTTGATCCTGCTCTCTTAGCAGAAGATCCGCCTACATCACGGCAGCTAGGACCGAATGCAACTTGGGCGGAAAAAGCCGAAGAAAGCACACTTCTAGCCATGTTAATTGGTGCTTTTGGCGTGGTTTACCTTGGTATGTATTTTATGAAAAATGGCTTTAATATTAATGTAGATACTGTAAACTTGATCTTCTTTACGGCTGGTATTGTTCTCCATAAGACACCAATGTCGTATATGCGAGCTGTGCAAAATGCTGCACGGGGAACGGCAGGTATCATGGTGCAGTTTCCTCTCTATGCCGGGATTCAAGTGATGATGGAACAATCTGGTCTTGGCGGGATTATTACGAACTGGTTTATTCATATTTCAACGAAAGAAACTTTTCCGATTTTGGCTTTCTTTAGTTCTGGTGTTATCAATTTCGCTGTTCCGTCCGGTGGCGGTCACTGGGTTGTACAGGGACCCTTTATTATGCCAGCAGCGAAGGCTTTGGGGGCTGATATGGGCAAGGCCGCTATGGCTATTGCGTACGGCGAGGCTTGGATGAATATGGCTCAGCCATTCTGGGCTTTGCCAGCCTTGGCAATTGCCGGTCTTGGCGTACGGGACATCATGGGATATTGTGTAACAGCTTTGATTTGGAGTCTACCGATCTTTTTGATTGGCCTTGCCTTCTTCTAAGCTTTCGCGGTAGCCGCCGTTTGTTTTAACCGAGTCAGCATAGGGAGGCAAATATGCATCTCCTTAGGCTGACTCTTTCTTTATTCAAGCAAATAGGGCAGGACTTAGATTTGTTTTTGCCGAAAAAGAAAGATATTATGAGTTTCGGTGATGACTTAGGAGGCGCTTTATGTTGCCGCAGAGCTTAAGGGGAAGATTGCTGCTGTTGATGACGATTGTTGCAGTGGTTCCTCTCGTGTGTGCCGGCTATCTAATTACAGTCAGTGCGGAGAAGGCCCTCGTTACGGAAAAACAGCATAAGCTGTACGGAGCCGCTCGCATTCTTGATGAACAATTTACCGGTACGTATGAGGATATATTAAGAAGTAGAGGCGCTCTCGGTGCTGATAAGCAAACACAGCTTACTGTCTTAAATGAGGCGTTGCGCAGTAGAACTGACAAAGTAGCGGCTGCTTATCCGGGGATCGGCGTGGGGTATTATTCGAAAGAGCTTGATGCCATCGTGACCTATGGGCCTAGTGATATATATGGAGACCGCGTGGGAATGCCAATCAGCGAAAGTCACGAGGGGCGTCTCGTTATGGCTACAGGGGTTCCGCGCATCCAAGAAGGTCTTTTAGTTCGTGGTTCTATAATGAATGCGATGGAGCCCATTCGCCGTGATGGACAGATAATTGGCTATATTTGGGCCAACGAGTTAACTGCGGATATTATGAATCAGATTGCTGATATGAAACGGCAGATTTATTTATTAATTTTAATTAGTTTATTACTGGCGTTAACAGCGATCTTTTTTTTGGTTCACCGTTTTAGTAAAGATATTGAAACTGTGGTGGCTGGCGTCGGTGATTTGTCGCATGATCTATCACAGCCTCTGCCAACATTACCAGGGGAAGTGGGAGTTATTGCTGCCGCTGTAAATAGCATGGCCGGAGAGTTGGCTGAGAAAAAACAGCGTGAAGCCCAGGTACAGGCAGCGGAAAGAATGGCTGCTGTCGGCGAAGTCGCTGCGGGGCTGGCTCATGAAATTCGCAATCCTCTTATGGCTATCAAGGGTTTTGCTCAACTGATTCATGAGGGGATTACCGAGGCCGAGCAAGAAGAGTATGCTGCGATTATTGTTAGAGAAACAGATAGACTAAACCGTTTAGTGGAAGAATTACTTTGTCTCTCCCGTCCATCGGCAGCGTCGGTTGAACCAGTTCTAGTTCGGGAGGCTTTGGAAGACACACTGAGTTTGATTGCGGCGAAAGCCAGCAAGCGGCAAATTGTAATTTCTGATCAAATTCCAACAGATCTACCGCTTGTCCTTGTGGAACCAGAACGACTAAAACAAGTCTTTTTAAATTTACTCCTTAATGCGGTACAGGCGATTGGGCAGCAGGGGACTATCGAAATTACGGCAGGTCCTGGCCAAAATAGCGGCGAAGTGGCTGTTTGCATAAAAGATACCGGACGGGGGATTGCCTCAGAGGATTTTACCAAAATCTTTGATCCTTTTTTTACGACAAAGCCGAATGGTACGGGACTAGGGCTTTCTGTAGCTAGGCGTCTTGTCGAAAACTGGGGCGGACAAGTTGCCGTCGAATCAATCGATGGTGAGGGAAGCAGTTTTACTTTGACTTTACCTGTAGCGGGAGACGAGCGGAATGAATAAAAAAAGTCGCGTATTAATTGTCGATGATGAACAGAGCGTACGTAAGCTGCTTTATGAAATTGTAAAACGGTTAGGCTGTGAAATTCAGCTAGCTGAAAATGGTCAAGAGGCTTTAGAAAAGTATCGCGCGTTTCAACCGCAGGTAGTGCTTATGGATATCAAAATGCCTATCTTAGATGGTTTAAGCGCTTTTCGACAGATGCAGCAAGAAGAAACGCAGGCTTCGGTGATTTTAATGACGGCTTTTGGAACCGTCGATACAGCCGTTGAGGCCATGCGGCAGGGTGCTTTCGATTATTTAGTAAAGCCTTCTAACTTGACGGAAGTACGGTCCGTACTGATGCGAGCTTTAGCTGTTCATCAAGTAGCGGCGGAACAACCGCTGTTAGGACCGACTGAACCTTGTTTGACTGGCGTAATCGGCAATAGTTCAATTATGCAGCAAGTTTACAAAATCGTAGGACGTGTGGCTCCTACGAATGCCACTGTACTCATTTCTGGCGAAAGCGGTAGCGGGAAAGAGTTGATTGCAAAAACTATTCATTATAATAGTAAAAGGCGGTTAGGCCCTTTCATTAAAGTCAATTGCGGCGCCTTGCCGGACGGTCTCATGGAAAGTGAGATGTTTGGCTATGAAAAAGGTGCTTTTACCGGAGCGGTGGCTAGAAAATTGGGTCGCTTTGAACTGGCGCATCAAGGGACGTTGTTTCTTGATGAAGTGGGGGAATTACCACAGGCGCTTCAAGTAAAATTGCTTAGGGTTTTGCAGGAACGAGAGTTTGAGCGCGTTGGCGGCACAGAAACGATTCAAGTTGATATTCGTCTAATTGCTGCTACGAACTGTGATCTGGCCTCAATGGTGAAAAAAGGTCTCTTTCGCGAAGATTTATTTTATCGACTGAATGTAGTGCCCATAGAAGTACCAGCTCTACGTTATCGTTCTGAGGATATTCCTCTCTTAGTAGACGCATTTGTACGACGTTTCACCGAAGAGGCTGGTAAATCATTGCCTTATGTTACGCCTGGAGCGATGGCCGCGCTCTTAGCCTATTCTTGGCCTGGCAATGTGCGTGAATTGGCTAATTTAATGGAACGAGCTGTAATTATGACCAATGGCGTGATTGATGTAGAAGATTTCCCCCTGCCACTAGCGGAACAAGATCAGGAACGAATCACTTCTTATAGTAAAAGTGCTTTGGGCAAAGGAACTTTAAAGGAAGTAATGCAGCAGGTAGAAAAAGAAGTGATAGCCAGGGCCTTGGTTGAGCATGGCGGGAATCGTGTTCGTACTGCTCAGGCTTTGCAAATCAGCCGCCGTACATTGCTTTATAAGATAGAAGAATATCAGCTATAAATGAAGCTTTATGCGACTAGAAAAATAAAAGCTTTTTAAGGCTTGCGGGACAAAATTGTCTGTATAGCCTTTTTTTCTGCTTTTTTTCCTTGAATCGCCAAAAAAACAAATTGGCGAAATAGTCGGAAAAGTGATAGTATTTAATTAAAAGATAAGCATAGGGGAGGCGGCAAAATGAAAAACACGCTTGGATTTTTGTTCGTACTGACTATCTTATACTGTTTAGCGTCACTACCGGCTTTTTTGCTTTATGTTTTTGTAGGAGAATATTTCTTTCCAATTATTGGTGGTCCCGAACATAACACTTTTCTTATTTTTAGAATCATTTTTACGGTGATTGCTTGTGTCATTGCTTTTTGGGGCTATAAAAAAGATTTGTCACATTGGCTTTCTTGGCCTAGCAGTTTCTTTAAACATCATGGACCAGTTATGAAATGAGAAGGAGATGGGGATCCTGTTGTCAGATAATTTTTGGTAAGTCCAGTCATCCATTCGGGAGAGACTGGGCTTTTTTATTTGTGTGAGAAGATATTTGCATACTGGCGAGGATCCATGTATGATAATTAAGGTATAGAATAAATAGTAAAGTTAGAGTGGCGTTTTAATGAGTTAGAATTTGCAAGCGATTGGAGAGATGATCAGGTTGAAACTATTACAGTTACTGCCGCTCAGAGGGGGATCTTACGGATTTCGCCTCAGTTCATCGCAAATCTTAGTTGGCGGCTTTGCGGCCTTTATTTTTTTCGGTGCAGTATTACTGTCTCTGCCGATGGCGTCGCAGTCTGGTGCGGGCGTTCCGTTTATTGATGCTCTGTTTACGGCAACTTCAGCTGTGTGTGTTACAGGTCTTGCTGTCGTCGATACAGGCACCACCTATTCTGTGTTTGGACAAATTGTACTTATTTTATTGATTCAAATTGGTGGTCTCGGTATTATGACGGTAGCCACGCTGTTTGCCATTCTCAGTGGGAAGCGAATCCGTCTGCGTGAACGAATGTTAATTCAGGAAGCAACAAATCAGCTTGATTTGGCTGGAGTTGTTCGTTTAGCTGTATATATTATAAAAACGACGCTATTGGTCGAGTGTATCGGCGGTACGATTTTAGCAATTCGTTTTTATCAGGATTTTGGCTTGCAAGGAATTTATTTTGGCTATTGGCATGCTGTTTCATCGTTTTGTAATGCAGGCTTTGATTTGATGGGGAATTTTACAAGTTTAACGAACTATGTTGATGACTGGACGATTAATCTGACTGTGGCTATGCTCATTATCATTGGTGGTATTGGTTTTCCTGTTATCGCCGATCTCTGGCGCTATCGTCAGCAACGGCGGTTGACACTTCATACAAAAGTAGTTCTTCTGACGACGTTTATTTTGATTTTCCTAGGATCCTTTTTGATTTTTGTATCTGAGTTCTCTAATGGCGAGACGTTGGGGCCTTTAACTTTATCAGGCAAGATACAGGCTAGCTTTTTTCAATCTGTATCGACGCGAACAGCAGGCTATAATACAATTGATATTGGTTCGATGCGGGAAGGCACTTTGCTAATCATGATCTTGCTCATGTTTATTGGCGCATCTCCTTCTTCTATGGGAGGCGGCATTAAAACAACTACTTTTGCTGTACTTGTTGCGTCTTTATTTGGTGAGATTACAGGTCGCGGCGAAGCGCAGCTTTTTCAGCGGGTTGTACCGAAAAATATGGTATATAAGGCTTTTATGGCCGTTATGCTGGCATTACTTTTAGTGTTAACTGTAACAATTGCGATGAGTTTTACCGAGGAATTCCCCATTTTTAAACTTTTATTTGATGTTGTGTCAGGCTTTGGTACAGTTGGACTGACTATGGGAATTACTCCTTTGTTAACGCCTGTCGGTAAAGGCTGGCTTATTCTAACTATGTTTGCAGGTCGTGTTGGTACTTTGACATTACTGATGGCTTTGGCTGTAAGACATAAAAAGTGTTCCCTGAAATATCCCGAAGGGCGTTTGTTGATCGGATAAGGAGGAAAAATCATGAAGAAGAAACATTATGCTGTCATTGGTCTCGGTCGCTTTGGTCTCGGCGTTGCGACAACTTTAGCTGCGGCTGGTTACGAAGTACTTGTTATTGACAGCGAAGAAGAACGGATTCAGAAAATATCAGAGCTATTTACTCATGCTGTCGTTGCTGATACGACCGATGAGGCAGCGTTAAAATCACTTGGTATTCGCAACTTTGATATTGTGATTGTAGCCATTGGCCATAATATTGAGGCAAGTGTCATGACGGTGCTATTACTAAAAGAATTGGGCGCGCCTTATATTGTAGCGAAGGCCGACAGCGCTATTCATGGAAAAATGCTAGAGAAAGTCGGGGCTGATCGTGTGGTCTTTCCTGAACGGGATATGGGGCAGCGTATTGCTCATAACCTCGTGTCAACGAATGTAATCGATTATTTCGAAGTTGCGCCTGATTTAGGAATTATTGAAGTCGCTGTACCGGAAAATCTAATCAACAGTAACTTAATAGAAGCGGATCTGCGTTCGCGTTATAAAATTACGATTATTGCGATCCGTCGCGGCACTGAGATGCTATTGTCACCGGATCCTACCGAGGCCTTTTTACAGGGAGACGGACTGATTCTTGTTGGCGACAGTAGTGGTATTCAACGCTTTGAATCAGAGTATTTTTGATACTCTTGAAACGAGCGTAAGCTTTATTTATGATTTATTTTGAAATGATTATCGCTTACAATCGTTTCCTTTTTATTAAAATTTTATAAGAATTTACAAGAATTTTGGAAAATTGGCAGGTTTCTTGATTCAATTTGTATAATTATATCTATTGATCATAAATTCCCAAAGAAAGTAGGTCCTGCTTGTGCAGATAAGAAGTGTTCGCGCTAAATTTCTTCTTACTTTAGTACCTTTATTTATGATATCCTTTGCAATTTTGGCTGGCGCAAGCTATTATTTAGCAAATCAGCACTTAACGAAGAATGTCAAAGATACGGCAGTCGCAATTGGTGAAAAGTTTTCTACGCAGATTTCTGGTGATATGCATGAACGAATGGTTCGTCTTGACGATTTAGCATCAGATCCGGAAATGCAAGCTGGTACGCGTGAACAAAAGGTAGCGATTTTGGCCGCGGCGAAAGCGCGACTTGGTTCCAATTTTGATAGCATCTTTTTTATTAATCTTGACGGAAGCGCGGTAGCTTTTGATGGTAAGGATTATAATTATAGTGACCGCGAATACTTTACAAAGGTTAAGGCTACACAAATGCCTTATAGTTCCAAACCGCTCATTTCCAGATCCACAGGAAAATTGGCGCTTGCGCTGATAACACCAGTGAAACGCAATGGACAGATGATTGGTATGATTGGCGGTACAATTTCATTAGAAAAATTGTCACTGCTATTAAAAGACCTACAGTTTAAAGATACTGGCTATGGCTATTTAGCAGATAGTTCTGGCGTGGTCATTGGTCATTATAAGGTACCGGAAACGATTAACAAGTTGAACTTACTAGAGAAGAAGATTCCCCAGGAACTAAATTTTCCTGTAAAAGAAATTGATGATCATCTGACGCAGTTGTTTAAAACAGCGGTTGACTCAGGAAAAACCGTTGAGGGATCTTACCTTAGTGTGTTTGGCGATTCCAGTGTAGCTGTGTTTACGCCAATTACTTTAGACGGCGGCAATAAATGGATTATGATTGTAACTGCGCCAGAAGCGGAAGTAACGCGAGAAGCTCGTTCGCTACTTTGGTCAACCGTGATTTTATCTTGTGTATTTTTACTTATCGCAGTAATTGCTATTTTATTTATTGTAAAACGCTTTACTAAGCCATTGCAGTTTATTTTGCAAGAGGCATTACAATTAGCGGAAGGGGATCTCAGAGAACGAGCAGCTGTAGTGCAATCGCAAGATGAAATCGGCCGTTTGGCTCAAGGTTTCTGTGAAATGCGGACAAAATTACGTCAACTTATGCAGCATGTGAAGGGGCAATCTGAAAAGGTAGCCGGTGCTAGTGAGCAACTGACGGAAAGCGCCCATCAATCTGCTTCGGCAGCGAACCAGGTAGCAGAAGCTGTGACTACCATTGCAGCAGGTACGGATAAACAGGCTGATGCGGCTGCGACTATGGCTGAAACAACTCGATCTATTGCCGAGAGTACCGGAAATATTGTTACTTCCACTCGCTCCTTCGCCCAAATGGCCCATGAAACATCGGTGCAAGCTGAGCAAGGACGAGAAAGCCTGAATGAGGCTGTGGCAAAAATGGAAGATATTCGACTGGGTTCTGAGGCGGTGCAGACAGCGATTGGTGAGTTGGCAAAAGGATCTAATGAAATCAATGAAATTGTCAATTTGATTTCAGCGATCTCCGGACAAACGAATCTACTCGCTTTAAATGCGGCGATTGAAGCGGCTCGCGCTGGTGAGCAAGGACGCGGTTTTGCCGTCGTCGCCGAGGAAGTACGCAAACTAGCAGAAGAATCTAATCAGGCGGCTGGCAAAATCAGTGAACTGATTCGTCAAAATGATATGAATATGCAGCAAGCTATCCTCAAAACTGAGGTCAGTGTAGAAAGTATTCAAGGCGGAATTGAATCAGTCAACGGTGCTGATTTGACCTTTAGAAAAATTGTTGAGGCCGTTGTATATTTGTCGCAGGAAATTCAAAAGACAGCTCATGCCTTAGAAGAAACGGCAACCAAAAATGATTTGCTCGTAACGGCTTCCAAACGGATTGAAGACATCAGTAAGGAAAATTCCGGGGAAACCCAGACGATTTCGGCTGCTACAGAAGAGCAGTCTGCTTCGATGGAAGAAGTAGCGGCGGCCAGCCGGAGTCTGTCTGATTTGGCGAAAGCCTTAGAACAGGAAATTCAACGGTTTAAATTGTAAAGCAAATTTTAATAAATGATTAGAGCAAAGAAGCTCTCGGAGAAATCCGGGAGCTTTTTGTTCTTTTTTAAACAGACTGAGTAAAGGAGGCGTCTAAACATGGGAACGCTAACAGATATTGAATCGTTTTTGCAGGATACAGTCATTATGGTCGCAGATATTCTTAGCCTTGAAGCTGTTGTCGTAGATTGCAACTTGAAAGTGATTGTTGGAACAGGAATTTATCGTGAGGAAAGAGGAATGTATGTAGGGGAGGGGACTTTATCAGCTTACTGCATGAAGCTGCGAGAGACTCTCTTAGTAGTCAATCCTAGACTGCATGATTTGTGCCATTCGTGTGCGCGGCGGGGACGTTGTCCCGATGCTGCTGAAATTTGTATTCCCATTGAAGTAGAAAACCGAGTTTATGGTACGCTTATTTTACTTGCTGTCAACCAGGAGCAGCGGAGTCTACTTTTAGGGCAAGAAGTTAAATTAATACGCTTTGGCCAGTGGCTTGCCGAGATATTTAGTCAGAAGCTGATTGCTTTACAATTTGGGTCTAATCGGGAACCGGATAGAGAAAAGGCAAAACCGATCGTGTCTTTTGCTGAACTAGAACATCAAGCGCTGTTAGCAGCTTTGGCGCGTTTTGGCGTTTCTACAGCGGGAAAACTTGCTATATGTCAAGCACTAGGCATTAGCATTGCAACCTTCTATCGTAAAGTCAAAGAGTATGGGATTAATATTCGCGATAAACAATATGAGAGGAAATGAATTTTTTAGAATTATCTTGACATTTTTTTTCTTTCAGTACAGAATAGAATTCGACAGTTTTGTTTGTTTTTATAATGCCTTATGGCGTTAATTATTGTAAAATAGAAATATATAGCAAACTTGTCGAAAGACAAGGACGCAAAGCTATTGGGTCTAAGGAAAGTATATATTCTAAGACAGCCAGGTTGCTTGATTTTTGCGGGAATTCGCCGGGGCGCCGAAAAGCACTGCGTCGAATTTTTTGCTATGTTTGCAATACTTAACAAATGAGGTAGTTGATGAACGGTAAAGATAGCAGCGAAAAAGCTGCACGCCGCAGGAAGGGAGGTTAGTTGTTAGTTTTGATTTGAGGGTCTAGCGGGACTTATCAAGCACAAAGGCGGGACGATTATGCGTGTAACAATTGGTAAACAAATTATCTTGGTATGTGTTCTTATTGTGTTGGCTTTTACGGGTCTAAATATTTATACCTATTTCCAAATTCAAAAGGTGCAGGAAGATTATGAAGGCTTATTAAAACGCAGTGTTCCTTTAGTCGTTGATATTAAAGAATTAAGTCGCGAACTGAGTACTCAGTCGGCTCAAGTCAGAGGCTTTATTTTGTCAGCGGATCCACAGTATGTTGATCGTTATGAAGCATCAAAGAAGAAAACAGCAACTGTTTTGTCGGACTTAGAGGGAAAGTTGATTACGCCTGAAGGCAAACAGAAAGTGGCCGAATTGAAAGCCTCTTTAGCTGATTACGATAAAATTGCCGAGCAAGGACTTACCCTTCGAAAGACCCAAGGCCAGGCGGAAGCGGTGAAAGCGGTTGCGGCTTCTGGCGCCAAGATTATTGCCGCCGATAAGAATATGGAAGACACTGTTAAGTTTTTAGAAGATCGTATGGAGCTGAGAAGACAGGAAACTCAAGCCGATGTAACAAAGATTCAGTCTCTCTTATTTATTCTTGACGGAATTATTCTTGTGATCGGCGCCTTACTAGCTTGGTATTTGGCTAGACGAATCTCTCGGCCGCTCAATGATGTGTCGCAGGCAGCAGAGCGTATTGCTGCCGGGGATTTGGGCGTACATAATATTTCTTATCAAGCCAATGATGAAATCGCTGATATGATCCGCTCTTTTTCGCATATGCGCGAAAATCTGCGGAAGTTAGTTGGAAGTGTAGCTAAGTCAGCGCAACAAGTGGCTGCTGCTAGTGAAGAGCTGACAGCGAGCTCGAATCAGTCAGCTCAGGCCGCGACACAAGTGGCCGAAACTGTTACCTGTGTGGCTGGTGGCGCTACCAATCAATCGACAGAAATTGATAAAGCAGCCAGTGTAGTGGAAGCTATGTCGCAGGAGATTCATCAGATTACATCACATGCCCAGGAAGTGACCAAAAAATCCGAAGAAACAGCACAAGCTGCTAGCGTGGGCGGCGAAGCCGTAACACAAGCTACGCAACAAATGAATTTGATTCAAGATTCTGTGGTATCATCAGCAAAAGTAGTACGCCGTCTTGGTGAACGTTCTCAGCAGATTGGTGAATTTGTTACGATGATCAGCGGGATTGCCAGTCAGACGAATTTACTGGCGCTCAATGCGGCTATTGAGGCGGCGCGGGCTGGTGAGCAAGGACGCGGCTTTGCCGTTGTGGCGGAAGAAGTTCGTAAGCTGGCTGAACAGTCCCATGAAGCAGCAGAGAAAATTACGGGAATTATTCATGATATTCAATCCGAAACAGCTGAAGCCGTTAACGTTATGGATCGGGAAACTGATGAAGTATCTAGAGGGGCTCAAGTTATTGCTACAACAGGTGAGCGTTTTCAGTTTATTGAACGCATGGTTCTTGACTTGACGGGACAAATTGGTTCGATTAATTCGGCTGCGCAAAATCTGATGACTGCCAGTGATGACGTTGTCAATTCTGTAGAAGCCATCAGAGGCGTTGCATCGTCGACGGCTTGTGATACTCAGTCAATTTCAGCAGCGACGCAAGAACAGTCGGCTTCGATGGAAGAGATTGCTTCAGCCAGCCAAACTTTGGCGCAAATGGCTATGGAATTGCAAGATGTTGTTGCTAAATTCCATCTTTAATATAATAGTTTAGAAAGATTATAAGAGAGACTTGTCGATTTGACAGGTCTCTTTTTGCATCCATTGAATATTTTGAGGGGCAAGTGTACAATAAATACAGAAATGGATTTGACCTTTAAAGGTGGACAGAATATGAGTGGATGTTCTCAGTGGGAAGATTGTTTCAGCGAGTTAGTACAAGCAGGCTTATTACGCAGCAAAGCGACAGGAAGACCTGTTTTAGTGAGCCATAGCGAAGAATCGCCTTGGAACCTTTTGGATTTTTTTGCAAAAACCGCGGCAATACGATCCCAGGGATTTTACTGGATAAGCGCCAGTCGAGAAGAAATGTTTGTTGGTGTGGATGCGGCTTATACGATAGAAGTGAAGGCGGAGGAAAAAAATCCCCTCACAGCAGCAGAAGCAAGGTGGCAGTCCCTTCGTGGGGATGTACTGCTGTCGCCAAGAACGCAAGAATTAGGTCTCAGTCCTTTATGGATTGGCGGCAGTCGCTTTGACCCGTTACGGCCCAGAGAGTTGAAGTGGGGCAAGTTTCCCGCTGCTCGGTTTCAAGTCCCGAGTTGGCTGCTGCAGGAAAAAGGCGGCAGGCGGTATCTAACAACGACTCTGCTTGTTTCTCCCGAAGATCAGGTCGATCTGTTAGTTCAGCAGAATTTGACCATGTTCGATCGGTTAAGAAAAGCGATGAATCAAGAATCTAGCGAAATAACGGCTGAACAGTGGGATGCTTTTCCGGGAGATTATGAAGACTATATCAAAAAAGTGACCTTTTTACGGGACCAAGTCCGACAGGGTACTTTAGAAAAAGTGGTGTTTGCCCGAGAACTGATCTTGCAGGGAGATAAAGATTTTTCCATTGCCGCGGTGTTACGGCAATTAGAGCTGAAACAAAACAACAGTTATGTTTTTGCCTTTGATTATGGGGGGGATGTTTTTCTGGGGGCTACGCCAGAGCGTCTCACGAAACGTCGGCAAGGCATTTATTACTCAACCTGCTTAGCGGGATCAGCGCCAAGGGGTAACGATGACGCTAGCGATGAAGTTTTAGGCAGTGAGCTTCTGCACGATGCGAAGAATCGGCAAGAGCACTTTTTGGTCGTTAAACGGATTCGGCAAATTCTTGATAAGCATTGTGAAGCTCTAGATATCCCGAATGAGCCTATTTTGATGAAACTAGCTCAAATTCAGCATCTCTATACGCCTGTTAGCGGTAAAGCTAGATCGGAGTCGTCCCTATTATCGCTCTTGGCAGATCTTCATCCGACGCCTGCTTTAGGTGGTTTGCCTGTTGCAGCAGCTGTAACTGCGATTCGTGAAAGTGAAACTTTTGATCGTGGCTGGTACGGCGGTCCGATCGGCTGGATAAATTTTGACGGCGATGGGGAGTTTGCTGTAGCATTACGCTGCGCTTTGTTGCAAGGACGAACTGCTTCACTATTTGCTGGTGGGGGTATTGTGGCTGATTCTGATCCAGCCAGCGAATATGAAGAGACAGAAGTGAAACTTCAACCGATGATAGTTGCTTTGGGGGGCGAGTAAATGAAGCAGGAACAAGTATTAGCAATTTATCTTGGGCCCATTGTGGGAGCTTTAGCAGCTGCTGGCGTAAAACATGTTGTAGTCAGTCCGGGATCGCGCTCTACTCCTTTGGCGCTGCTTTTAGCGCATCATAAACAGATCAAAGTGTGGTTGCACGTCGACGAGCGTTCTGCTGGTTTTCTGGCTTTAGGAATGGCTAAGGCGAGCCAAGAACCAGTTGCTCTCTTATGCTCTTCTGGTACAGCCGTAGCCAACTATTTACCGGCTGTAGCTGAAGCGAAGCATTCACGGACGCCGCTGATTATTCTTACAGCTGACAGACCTCATGAATTGCGCGATGTAGGAGCGCCGCAAACGATGGAACAAAATCATATTTTTAGCTCTTTTGTAAAATGGTTCTGTGAACTGGCGGAACCAGCGCCGCTTCAAGAGCTTACTGCCTATGGGATTGCTGCCGCTGCGCGAGCTGTTGCTACGGCTGTAAGTAGTCCTGCCGGCCCGGTTCATTTAAATTTTCCTCTAAGAGAACCGCTGTTGCCTGATCTGGCCTTAGCTGAATCGCTGTGGAATGAAAATGACCGCAAGATCTGGGTAAAGAGCGGTAAGCAATGCATTGCTGCGGCTGAGGCGGCGAAGCTTATGGAAGAACTTATGAAGCAGCCGCAAGGGATTATTGTTTGCGGACCAAGCGAGACAGAGGATGCGACCTTTGCTAAGGCGGTTACAACATTGGCGGAAACGCTCGGCTATCCGCTGCTAGTAGATCCGTTGTCGCAGCTTCGCAGTGGTTCGCACAATAAAATGATGCTTATTGAGACCTATGACGCCTTTTTGCGTGACATAGCAGTGGCTGAGACGCTGCGTCCAGAGGTCATTCTCCGTTTTGGTGCGTTGCCTGTATCAAAAAGTTTATTTCAGTTTTTGAAAAAACATAGCAGCGTCCGCCAAATTCTTGTTGATGCGACAGAAACTTGGCGTGATCCGGCGCTTACGGCAACAGAAGTATTTTATAGTGATTCGAGTGAGTTTTGCCGCAGTCTTCTTAGTCATCAGGTAGAGTTGCAGTCAAAGCAAGTTACATTGCAGGCTTCGCTAGATACAGCTAGTGCAGCTAGGACTAGGAGTGCTGCTTTGTGGCAAAAAAAATGGCTTTCGATGAACAAGGCTGTACGAGCGGTTATAACAGAGGCCACAGAGTCAGGAACGATGGCAGAAGCAATTATGGCAAAAGGCGATCCAGTCGGATATTCCTATCGTTCGCTGCTGAGCGCTCTGCCTGATGCCGCGACGATTGTAGTTGGAAATAGCATGCCGATTCGCGATTTAGATACATTTTTTCTAACTCAAGAGCCTAAGCTCTGTGTGATCGGCAATCGTGGCGTTAATGGAATTGATGGTCTTACTTCGACGGCACTAGGAGCGGCTGTTTTTTCTCAGCCTTGCGTGCTTGTTGTGGGCGACTTATCCTTTTTTCATGACTTAAACGGTCTGTTAGCGGCCAAGCTTCATGGAATTTCCTTAACGGTTATTCTTATTAATAATGATGGCGGCGGGATCTTTTCTTTTTTACCTCAGGCTAATTTGCCAGAGCATTTTGAAGAATTATTCGGCACGCCTCTTGGACTTGATTTTTCTGCAGTTGTAGCGATGTATGGCGGGTCTTTTATTCGTTTAAAAGAGGAAAAATCTTTGCAAGATTGTTTGGCAAGAGTTTTGCCTTTGCCAGGACTTAAGGTGATTGAAGTCGAAAGTGATCGAAGTGACAATGTAGTTTGGCACAAGCAACTGTGGCAAAAAACAGCAGCTGCAGCGCGGCTTGTTTTAGAAGAGGTGTAAAGGATGCGCCAAGTTTCTGTTCGCAATGTACCTTTTGCTGTTGCTGAGGCTGGGACGGGAGAAGCGGTGGTTTTGCTGCACGGCTTTACGGGGGCAAGTTTTGACTGGCAGTTGCTTATGCAGAAACTGTCAGCTCACTATCACGTGATTGCACCTGACTTAATTGGTCATGGCGCTTCTGCTGTACCTGATGATTGGCGGCGCTACTCACAAGAAGAGGCTCTTTTGGATCTAAAAGCTCTGCTGAGTCAGCGCGGTGTTCGCAAGTTTCATCTCCTCGGTTATTCGATGGGCGGACGTTTGGCATTGCGCTTTGCCGTGGAACACTCTGAACTGCTTTATTCGCTGATTTTAGAGAGTGCCTCGCCGGGATTAAAACTTCAGAAAGAACGGGAGGAACGGCAAAATAGCGATAAGGCCTTGGCTGACTGGCTGGAGCGAGAAGGCATAGAAGCCTTTGTGACGCGTTGGACGAATCTTCCACTCTTTGCTAGTCAGGCGAAATTGCCGCTCGCAACACAACAGGCGCTAAGGGAGCGGCGGCTGAAGAATGCGCCGCAGGGGTTGGCTAATAGTTTGCGCGGCATGGGAACAGGCACACAGCCCTCGTTGTGGCCTACCCTAAAAGCTTTGCGAATTCCTACCTTACTAGTGGCTGGAGAGCTTGATCAAAAGTTTACTTGTTTGGCGAAAGCTATGGCGCAAGAATTGCCGCAAAGCTCACTGAGCCTTGTGGCGCAAGCAGGTCATACGATTCACTTGGAGCAGCCAGATATTTTTTGCGAGATCGTAACAAACTTTTTAACGAAACATCAATTTAACAAAACTGCAATTTAATAAGGAGGATTTGTAAATGAGTGAATTTGCTTGGCAATCCCAGGGAAACTATGAAGATATTTTATACGAAACCTTTGAAAACATAGCAAAGATTACGATCAATCGCCCTGAGGTCCGCAATGCTTTTCGGCCGAAAACGGTATTTGAATTGATTGACGCTTTTGCCAGAGCGCGTGATGACAGCAGTGTTGGTGTAATTATTTTGACTGGCGCCGGCCATATGGCTTTTTGTTCTGGCGGCGACCAGAAAGTACGCGGTCATGGCGGCTATGTAGGAGACGATCAGATTCCCCGCTTAAATGTACTTGATTTACAGCATTTAATTCGCATTATTCCTAAGCCTGTTATTGCAATGGTAGCTGGTTATGCTATTGGCGGCGGTCATGTACTTCACATTGTCTGCGACCTGACCATTGCCGCGGATAATGCAATTTTTGGCCAGACGGGACCGAAAGTAGGTAGCTTTGACGGCGGCTATGGCGCTGGTTATCTAGCGAGATTAGTGGGTCATAAAAAAGCGCGGGAAATTTGGTATCTATGCCGTCAGTACACGGCGCAAGAAGCATTGGATATGGGACTTGTTAATACGGTAGTACCGTTGGCCGAGCTCGAACGAGAAACGGTCCAGTGGGCCAAGGAAATTTTAGCCAATAGCCCGATGGCGCTGCGGTTCTTAAAAGCGGCTTTTAATGCAGATACAGATGGATTAGCTGGATTACAGCAGTTTGCTGGTGATGCTACGCTGCTGTATTATACAACTGACGAGGCGAAAGAAGGTCGTGACGCCTTCAAAGAAAAGCGGAAACCCGATTTTGATAAATTTACTCGGTTTCCTTAAGCGTTAGTTTTTAAAAATTTTGGAAAAAGCAACCGCTTGGTGATCGATGCCAAGCGGTTGCTTTCTCAGGAGTCGAATAAAATGACACAGGAAATCATGCAAAACTGGCTGGCAAAACGTGCCCAACTGTCGCCAGAACGGTTGGCGATTGTCGATGGTGAACTACGCTGGACTTTTCAGGAACTCTATGAAATGGTGCAGAAAACGGCAAAGCGGTTACACACAGCGGGAATCCATCAAGGTGATTTTGTCGCGCTATTGTTAACAAATTCTTTTCGCGCGCCGCAGCTGATTCATAGTGTGGCTCAGGCTGGCGCGGTAACGGTTTTGCTGAATAGCCGTTTGACAGCACAAGAAATTGCCTGGCAGTTAGCTGACAGTCCGACAAAGCTGCTGATTTATGATGAAGAATTTGCGGCAGTGGCGCAACAAGCCGTAGTTTTGGCTCGGAAGCTGCTTTATGAAGCGAACGAAGCTGAGCGAGCATCGCAGTTTTCTTTGCTGTCTTATCAGGAGCTATCAGATCTACCGGAGACAAGCGTTATTTTTCCGGCACATGTTGCCCTGTCTGATGTGCATACCCTGCTATATACTTCCGGCACGACAGGAACGCCAAAGGGCGTTTTACTCACCTATGGCAATCATTGGTGGAGCGCTGTCGGTTCGGCGTTGAATCTGGGTCTTAGTGCTTCAGATCGCTGGCTTGTTTGCGTTCCCCTCTTTCATATGAGCGGGTTATCAATTTTACTGCGTAGTCTGATTTATGGAATTCCTGCTATTATCCATCGTAAGTTTTTACCATCAGCAGTGAATCAAGCGATTGTAGCAGAGGGGATTACGTTAGTCTCTGTCGTAAGCGCTATGCTGCTGCGACTTGTTGACGGCTTAGGCGAGAGAAGCTACCCCGCCTCGTTTCGCTGTATGCTTGTGGGCGGCGGGCCAGTGCCGCCAGAACTGTTAACACGGTGCCGCAATCAGGAAATCCCTGTATTTCAAACTTATGGCTTGACAGAAACGGCTTCACAGTTGGCTACGTTAGCACCGGAATATATGGATCAAAAGCTAGGATCGGCTGGTAAGGCTCTTTTTCCGGCTGAAATTAAAATTGTTACCGAAAACGGCGAAGCAATGGCAGGCGAGGCGGGGGAAATTCTTGTGCGCGGACCAAGTGTTACGTCAGGCTATTTAAAAGACCGCGGCAGTGACAGCTTCCTATCTGGTAGTTGGCTCAAGACCGGTGATCTTGGCTATTTCGATGCGGAAGGCTTTCTCTATGTACTTGACCGCCGGAGTGATCTAATCATTTCCGGTGGAGAAAATGTCTATCCCGCCGAAATAGAAGCAGTTCTTGTGAAACATGCCGCTGTATTAGAAGCAGGCGTAACGGCAATGGCCGATCTTGTATGGGGCCAGGTTCCCGCGGCGTTTGTTGTTCTGCGCCAGGGGGCGGCGGTAACAGAATTAGAACTGCAAAGTTTTTGCCGTAGTCATTTAGCAGGCTATAAATGTCCTAAGCGAGTTTATGTTATCTCGCAGCTGCCGCGCAATGGTGCGAATAAGCTAGTTCGACGTCGCTTACAGGAGCTTGTGCCAGTGATTGAAACAGGCCAACGCGGGTAAGGAGGACAGATCATGCCAACAGATGTAAATATTCCACTGAAAATTCAATCCGTGACGCTGTATCATGTTCAGATGCGCTTAAAGGACCCTGTTACGACAAGTTTTGGCGCTATAAAGAAGAAAGATGCTATCCTTGTGGCTGCGTGTGATCATGATGGAATCGTTGGTTGGGGTGAAACGCCAGTTTTTGCGATTCCCTGGTATCAAGAAGAAACGATTGATACCGCCTGGCACGTACTTAGTGATTTTTTGATTCCCCGTGTTTTACAGCAACCCTTTGTTACAGTCCCAGGAATTGTCGCACTGTTTGCACCAGTGCAGCGTAATTATATGGCTAAAGCTGGTTTAGAAGGCGCCTTATGGGATTTAGCTGCTAAACGGCAGGGCTGTTCCTTAGCTGCTTTACTTGGCGGCAAGCGGCGGCAGGTTCCGGTTGGTGTCGTAGTCGGATTAAAGACGACTGAGACCGAGTTATTACATAAGATAGCGGCGTACCAACAAGCCGGTTATCAAAAAATCAAGCTGAAGATTAAGCCAGGTCAGGATCACAGTGTGATTGCCGCTGTGCGCAAAGTATTCCCGCTACTTTCTTTAGCGGTTGATGCCAATGGCGCTTATAAAGCTACCGACGCTTTTTTTGATGAAGTGGATCAATGGCAGCTAACGATGATTGAACAGCCCCTTGCCCCAGGCGATCTATTAGGTCACAGCAACCTTCAAGCTAGGCTAAAAACCCCGCTTTGCCTTGATGAAAGTATTGCTTCTTTTCATGATATCGAACTAGCCCTTGCTTTAAAAAGCTGTCAAATTATCAATATTAAATTGAGTCGCCTTGGCGGACTCAGTGCGGCAAAAGCGGCTCATGATTTATGTGCGAGCCAGAGAATTCCTGTATGGTGCGGCGGGATGTTTGAAACCGGTGTTGGTCGGGCTCATAATATTGCACTCGCTTCTTTGGACGGTTTTACGCTTCCTGGCGATTTATCGGCTTCAGAGCGGTACTGGGACTTTGATATTATCGAACCGGAAGTGACTGTTCATCAAGGTGAGGTAGTTGTACCAACAGAACATGGCATTGGTTTTGGTGTGGCAGAAGAAAAACTCAAAAAGGTTACTTTAGCTAAAACTGTATACTCTTAGCCATGAATGGTTTGTTTGACGCTTTTTTGTATTTTTTAGCGGAAAAAATCAAAGGAAAAAAGTAGTTTGGCGCTTTTTTTTGTATTATAATTAGAGAACGGTATCAACAAATTTTAGTCCCGAGAAAAGCGAATAAACGACGACTGCCAACAATATATGACGTCGGTTGCTAGCGGTAAGATGAAAGAAAGACGGGGTGTCTATTTTGCTTTCTAGCCAAACATGCAGCATTAGACAAGCGCAACCGGGAATGAAGTTAGCCAAAGCGGTTCTGACGGAAACTGGAGTCGTTTTATTGAATGCCAGGGCAATTTTGACAGATTCATTGATTCAAACATTAAGCAAACGCGGTATTTCTGAAGTTGTTGTCGAACAAGAGAAGCCAAGTACGGTCGAGGATGCTTTGACCGCAGAGCGGCAACGGTTTATCGATGTGCGAAATCAGATGATTACAGCTGTTGCTGAAGTTTTTCAGGATATAAGTCGGTTGCAGCCGCTTCCTGTGACCAAACTAGAAAATTTGGCAGATTCATTGCTACTGCCTCTGTTGGAGCGATCTAATATTATTTTCCCCTATTTACATATCATGGATAATAGGGGGGATTATTTATTTCGCCATAGTGTCAATGTGGCGGTACTATCAGGGATCTTGGGCGCATGGCTTAAGTGGCCGCAGGAAGATTTGCGTGATCTGGTGTTAGCAGGTCTGTTACATGATGTGGGGAAGGTGTCTATTCCTAGTCCGATTTTAGATAAGCCCGGAAAATTACTTTCCTATGAGATGGAAATTATGAAATTTCATGCTCAACTAGGTTTTGATTTAGTCAAAGATTGCAATCATCTTTCTCCGGCTGTTAAAGAAGGCGTTTGGCAGCATCATGAGCGGATTGACGGTACTGGTTATCCGCGAAAACTGGTGGCGGAGGCGATTAGTCCGATTGGTAAAGTCATAGCTGTGGCCGATGTTTATGATGCGATGGTTTCCCGCCGTGTCTATCGGGAGCCCTTGTCTCCCCTTGTGGTTATGAAGGAAATCTATCAAGCCATGTTTAGTTCGCTTGATGCAAAAATTTGCTTAACTTTTCTGGAACAAGCGGCTAAAAGCCTGATTGGGTCTTGCGTAAGATTGAGTAATGGTTTGCTCGGCAAATTGGTTTATATGAATTATGGCAGCTTAAATCCATTGATTGTACAACTGGATTCTGGGGAATGTCTTTGTCTGGAACAATGTAATTTGAAAATTGCTGAGATAGTAGTCTAGCGCTTGTCGTAGTGCCAGGCCAGAACAAACTGTTCTGGCTTTTTCTTTTTGACTGCCCTTGCCGCTATTTAGTGCTATACTGAAAGCGTTAAGTCTATTGTTGAAGGGGTTTAAACTATGTTGCCTAAATATCATTTGCTGTTGCTTTTGACTAGCTTTTTATGGTCAGGCAGTTTTATTGTTGGAAAAGTTTTAGTAAATCATGCGTCACCTATCACGTTAACGATTTTGCGTTGGGGGCTCTCACTGCTGTTTCTGCTTCCTCCGTTGTTATATGGTCAAAAGAAAATGGTTCCGCCGCGAGGGGCTTTATGGCCGCTCTTTGGTATGGGAGTTACGGGAGTTCTGTTGTTTAATGTACTTCAATTTTGGGCTTTGGCTAAGACCACAGCTATGAATGTTGGACTTATTTCGACGTTAAACCCCTTATCAATTGCTTTATTCGCCTCCTTGTTTCGCTATGATAAGCTACGACCGTCGCAAATTGCGGCCATGCTGCTTTCTTTGGCCGGTGTAATTCTTGTTATTTCTAAAGGAAATTTACAGCAACTTTGTCACCTGCAATTTAATGAAGGTGATTTATGGATGGTTGCCGCTGTGAGCGTATGGGGGCTTTATTCCATATTTACCAAAGCAGCAATGCAGTATGTAACACCGCTTGCTGCTACGTTTTATTCCGGTCTGTTCGGTTTTTTGCTGCTTCTGCCTTTAGCCGGACCTGATTTTGCGATTGATCAAGCTGATGGCGCTTTTTGGGGCGCCATGCTTTATATGAGTTTTCTTTCTACTGTTTTATGTATGTTTTTCTGGAATTTGGGAGTCCAGAAAGTGGGCGCCACAACGGCGGGGGTTTTTTTGAATTTCAATCCGATTTTTACGGCGATTATTGCTTTTTTATTATTAGGAGAACCTTTAACACTGTTACAATCTGCCGGGACGGTTATTGTAGTAAGCGGCTGCTATCTTTTTTCACGGTTTAGCGGGAAAAAATAAGACGATCTTTTGTAGGGAGTTACTAGAATTTATTTGATTTTTTGGTGAATCGGCACATAGAGATTCCCGATTATCTTTGTTATAATAAAATTAAGTTGATGAGCAATGACGCTACAGCGCAAAGGGCGCTTAGCGTCTTTTTATTAACTGACTGAAAGAGGGAGGCTTTAGACTATGGTTGTCAAGCTGGCTGATTTATTGCGGCTTCCGGCCCTAAAAGAATGTAAGCTTGTAGCTGGCAACAGCGGTCTTGAGCGAGTGCTTCATTGGGCTCATGTTTTGGATTTGCCTGATGTGATGGAATGGGTACAAGGCGGCGAGCTATTATTTACGACCGGGATTGGCATGCGGGGTAATCTTGCTGATTTACCTGATATTGTTCGTGCCTGCTACGATAAAGAAGTAGCGGGACTGGTGATCAATGTAGGTCCTTATATTCAAACAACACCGCCAGAGGCGTTAGCAGCAGCCGATGAGTTGGGATTTCCGATTTTTGAGCTGCCCTGGGAAGTGAAACTCGCCGAAGTGACGCGAGCGATTTATAATTTTATCGCTGCCAAACAAATTGAAGAAAAGTCGGTTCAAGACATTTTGGAAAATATTCTTTACGGCAGCGGGGAAAATCATGAACATCTCGTGGCGCGGGCGGCTTCTTGTGATTACGATTTGACCCAGACGTATCAGATTATGATTGTAAAATTCGAGCATTTTTCAGCCTATTTATCAGAAATTAGGGCCCTTACGGAGCATCATATTTTAGTTATTAAACTGCAAATGCAAAAGCTCATTCAAACCGTCTTTGAAAAGAAAGGGAAAAAGGCGCTATGCCTGATTCGTCTTGACACAGCGCTCATTATGCTACCGACGACGCGCAGTTTTGAGGAGCAGGAGATCACTCGAAGTTTAGCAGAGGAGATCTCTCAGGAATTTCAGCTTCAATTTGCCGGGCTGAAATTACGACTTGGCTGGGGGCATCCCTTTGAGGACATCCGTCAAGCGAGAAAAGGTTTGGCTCAAGCGGAACAGGCTATGCGGGTTGCACAAACGATTTCAGGGACGCATAAATCAATGGGCTTCGATGAAATCGGCTTTTATAAAGTCTTATTTAATGTACAGGATCGTAGTGAACTAGAGGGATTTCGCAGCGAAGTTCTTGCTTTGCTGCTAGCTTATGATGAAAAGCATGGCGCTGAGCTTGTCAATACGCTCACGGTATTTCTTGAGGAAAATGGAAATTTTGTTCGTGTTTCAGAGCGACTCTTTATTCACCGCAATACACTCAAATATCGTCTGCAAAAGATTGTGGAGATTACCGGACGAAATTTAAGCGATCCTAAGGATCGCATGCTGTTATATTTTGCTACAATCGTGCATCAATTTTTATATTTGTAAGGCCTAGTAGGGAAGTTCAAATCATTTTTATAGATCAAAGGAGTGGCTGGATATGAGTAAAGTGTATAGCAAAGACGAAATGCAGGAGCTTGTAGAACTGCACAAAGAACATTTATGGCTTCATATTACGAACCATAGCGCTTTTGAAAATCAGGATCCGCCGATTATGGTCGCCGGCAAGGGGGCGATGATTCAGGATATCCAAGGTCGAGAATATCTTGACGGTTTGTCTGGCGGGGTTTGGTGTGTAAATGTCGGCTATGGCCAGGAAGCAATTATCACTGCTATTACGGAACAGCTGAGAGAGTTGCCTTATTATGCTGGCTCTATGGGCAATCCTCCTTATATTCGTTTGGCTAAAAAATTAGCGGAGTTGTCACCTGCTACGCCACGAGCCTATATTGCCAACAGCGGCTCTGAAGCCAATGAAAAAACCTTTAAAATTGCCAGACAGTATTTTAAATTGAAGTATCCAGAAAAAAATAAACATAAAATCATTTACCGTCATCGCGACTATCATGGCAGTTCCATTGCCGTCCTAGCTGCTACTGGTCAAGAAGAACGCAAGAGCGGCTACGGTCCTTTCCCAGCAGGTTTTGCTGAAATGCCTCACGCTCTTTGTTATCGCTGCCAATTTGGCAAGACTTATCCTAGCTGTAATGTGGAATGTGCTCACGCTCTTGAGAAGGTCATTCAGAGCGAAGGACCTGATGAAGTGGCAGCTGTCATTTTAGAACCGATTACAGCTGGGGGCGGTATTATTGTTCCTGTACCAGAATATTATCCGATCATCCGTGAAATCTGTGATAAGTATGAAGTTTTGTTAATTATGGATGAAGTCGTAAATGGCTTTGGTCGTACCGGCAAGATGTTTGGTTATCAGAATTATGATTTTGAGCCTGACATGATTACCATGGCCAAAGGCTTAGCAAGCTCCTATATGCCGATTTCGGCAGCTCTTACGAAACAGTTTATTTTTGAACAATTTAAAGTAGATGCAGCCGATACGCTTGGCTATTTCCGTGATATCAGCACTTTTGGCGGCTGTGCTGCCGGCTGTGCTGCGGCGCTTGCTAATATTAAAATCATGGAAGAAGAGAAGCTTGTGGCCAATAGTGCGGCGATGGGAGACTATCTACTAGAAAGCCTGAAGGATTTAGAAGAATTACCGCATGTAGGCGAAGTTCGCGGCAAGGGGCTTTTCCTGGGGATTGAATTAGTGGAAGATAAGAAAACTAAGGCGCCTTTGCCGGAGAAATATTTAGCTCAGATGGTTGCTGAAGCTAAGGCTGACGGAGTTATGATTGGTCGTATGTCCCGCAGCGTACCGCAGTCTAATAATGTTTTGACAGCTGCGCCGCCGCTTATTATCACGAAGGAAGAAACAAAGCGACTCGCCGATACTTTCCGTAAGGTTGTTACGAATTTTCATAAATAAACGAAGATAGTATAAGGGAATAGCGATAAAAAAGAGGTATCCGTCATGGCGACTAGGATTGATTCACCATGATTTGGATACCTCTTTTTGCAAGTTGCTTTAAGCACATTCAGAAGCTGTAATTGGCGCTGGATCAAGGAGATAAGTCAGTAAGAAAACACCGACGCAAGTAACCCATTCGAGATAGATTACATGAGGGAAGATTCTCACAGCAGGTACGAACTGCCAGAGAACTAATACGATAACTCCTGCCAAAATGGTATTGAAGGCAGAGTTTTTTCGGCAGAATCCAGGGGCGAATAGTGTAAATAGGACAATGACGCTAAAGGCGGCTGTCAAACTAAGACCAACCATTAAGGTACTGATAATGCCGCTGATTGTCATAGCGAGCAGTAAGGTGAGAATTCCTAGACTTAGTACGGAAAGTTTCGTGATGGCTAAGAAGTTCTTTTCGCTCACGTCAGGATTAATGAATTTTTTATAAATATCTTGTGAGAAGAGGGTGGCTGAGCTTAATAACAAGTTGCAGGCCGTCGATACATCAGCCGCCCAAAGTGCGGCAAGGGTCAAACCCGCCAAAACGGGATTCAGGGACATAATAGTCATCGGCAGGGCTAAAGCGGGGCTGGCGTCAGGAAACATAGTTTTCGCAATGACGCCGAGCATAGCACTGACAAAACCAATCGGCAGCATCATGAGACCGCCAATAATAAAGCCGCGCTGAGCTGTTTGCACGTTTTTGGCCCCGAGGGAAATCTGGATGATACTTTGCAGTGAAAGATTAACTGTAACGAGCACGAGAATCCAGCTTAAAATGCCTATAGGACCGACACCGTCAAAAAAGCTCATGTAAGGAATATTGGGCGGCAGTTTTAGCTGAATCATATCAAAGCCGCCGGAATAGTTGATACTGACAATGGTCGCTAAGATAATACCGATATATTTGAGACTTACGTTTAAAACATTAGATAAGCTGGCTGACCACATGCCGCCGATGGAGGTAATGCCGATAAATACAACGGCGCTTGTGAGCATGCCGGTGGTGAGAGTGAACATTTCAGGCATGAGCGCGCAGAGAATGCTGCCGCCAGCAATATATTGGAGCGACATGACTACAAGCTGAATGAGAATTTGACAGGCAATACCTGCAATCATGCCTTTCGTATCATAATAACGGCCAAGCAGTTCAGGAATCGTGGTGATGTTTAACTGGCGATATTTCTTGGCAACGACAAGACCCATCACAATCGCGCCGATGCCCCATGCTGTGGTATACCAGCCTGCTGACAAACCGACTTTATAAGCTTGTTCAGCTACTCCGATAGTAGATGCGCCGCCGACGGCAAGACCGACGATGGATACGGTAATTAACGGTGTCGTAAGCTGGCGACCTGCCAGCACGTAATTTGTAGCACTACCAGCGGAGCGCCGCTGAGCAAAATAACTGATGAGGAATAATACGCCTATATAGATACACACAATGAGGAAGGGAATACTCATGGGAAAAGCCTCCTTTGAATTTGTTTTTTCTTTTATGCCGGCCATAAAAGAAAATCGCCCCTCTGCCGAGGGACGATAAATTACCGTGGTACCACCCAAATGAAATCTTATAGATAAAATAAAAAGCGGTACCGAATAAGGGGCGAAATGCCGCGGTACCACCCTGAATTTATCATAAAGATCACTCTAAAGTCTTATAACGCAGACAAAACGGCCAAACCTACTTTCATTTCAGTCCGCAGTTCAAAAAGGAACTTCACCGCCAAGCTTCAACTGGTTTGCACCAACCACCAGTTCTCTGAATGAAACAATGGGAGCTACTTTCTTTTATCATTACTGATCTCATATGAGTTTGTGATTTAGATTATAACCATGGAGAGAACGAATGTCAATAGGTGAAGAACATATTTTTCTGTTTTGTTACGAAGAAAGTTATTTTTTGAGCTTCAATCGAAAAATTGTGCCAGAGCTGCCTGTTTCTACTTCGATTTTTGCTTCATGGCGCTCGGCAATGCGGTAGCAAATCGGAATGCCGAGACCGGTTCCGTTGTTTTTTGTCGTCATAAAGGGAGTACCAAATTTGGTGAGGACTTCCGGGGGAATTCCCGTGCCATTATCTTTAATTTCCAGGATTACCTGGTCTAGATCAAGGTAGGTTTTGATGATGATGTTTCCTTTATAGGGAATTGCGTCAAGACCGTTACGAACAATATTTAAGATGTATTGTCTGATTTCATTTTCATCAAGCTGAATTTCGGGAATATCATTTAGTTCTAAGGTAATTGTTTTTCCGGCGCCAAGAGCATCCGCCTGAAGCAGGGGATAAATCTTGGAGATGATCGTATTTAAATCATGACGAGCCAGATCAATCTTTTTATTTTTGGCGAGGGATAGAAATTCAGTGATAATCGAATTGGCTCGGTCTAATTCTTCAATCATTAGATCAAAATATTCGCGCTGCGAGGTGAATTCCCGTTTGGCTTGGAACATTTGCAAAAACCCACGCACTGTTGTAAGGGGATTGCGAACTTCATGCCCCAGACTAGCCGCCATTTCACCAATTAAATTCAGATGATCTAGGCGGGTAACTTCTTTTTCTAATCGGATATGCTCCGTAATGTCATTGATTACGCAAAGTAAGCAAGGTTCTTCATTGATTTCTAAAAGTTCTACAGAGAAAAGGCCGATTTTTTCCGCACCACTCTTAGTCAGAAAGGGAAGTTGTAGATTGTAGACTGCCTTTTTTTCTTCCATTACGCGAAACAGACAGGCTTCTAGTTTTAGGCTTAAGTGAAGTTCAAGCAGGGTTTGGCCGAGAATTTCATTCGATTCATATTCAAAAGTATTTAAAAAGCTTGTGTTTACATCAAGAAACAAGTGGTTTTTCCAAGAAAAAATGCACATCGGTACAGGGCTTTCTTTGAAAGATTTCATGAATCGTTCTTCTGAAAGACGCAGCGTTTGTTCAATTTGTCGACGTTCTTCAATTTCCTGTTGTAATTTTTCATTGATGGCCTGGATATTTTTTTGTAATTTCATTTCCATTTTCTGCTCGACCAATTGGGTGGCAAAGGAGCGAGAACGATCATATTCCTTGATATAGTACGTAATCAGAACGGCGATAAAGGCGATATTAGCCCAAAGTATCAGGGCTAGACTGATAGCAATATCGCCAAAACGGCTAAAAGCATTGGCATAGGGAACGATGACTTCTGGATAGTTATATTCAAGTACAATCATGGTTAGCGTCATTCCCACCAGTGCTAAAAAGGCGAAACAACGTTGTTTGCCCCGTAATAGGGCTGTTATAATGGAAGAAAAAAATAAGATAAAATAAGCTGCTACACCGGAGCTGCCACCGTTATAAATCCATAAGATGGGTGTAAATAAAAAGATACAAATTATAGTGAGAATAAGCATAGCCGCAGAATATTTCCGTTTGATAAAAGAAAGGTAATAAATAAAAAGGCTTAAGAGACCGCATCCAAAGCTGATACTGATCAGCACAGGGCCTAGAGCAAGGACAATATTGCCGATTCCGCTTAAAACAGAAAGAATTACCGAGAAAATCAGCACCACATTCAGTAGACGGTGCTGGATCGAAAAAGATTCGTCTTCACCAACTAGTTTATTAAAGAAATGATTCATAGATTTACACCATCACTATTATTAAAATAATAAAAATAATCATATTTAAATGTAAACAATTCATGACAAGAGTCTGCTTTTCCTGCACGAAATCGACGAAAAATAAAAGAATATAACAAAGTAGGAGGAGGCAAAAATGCAGCAAAAAGAGCTGTTGAAATCGATTCAGCCTGTTATTTTAGCTGGCGGTAAGAGCAGTCGCATGGGCGAGAATAAAGCGTTGCTTCGCTTGAATGGTCGGAGCATGATTGAAATTATTAGCGGAAAATTACAGCAAATTTTTACTGAAAAGCCGCTGATTGTGACAAATACACCCAGTGAATATGCCTTTCTTGCTTTACCTATGGTTAGCGATACTTATCAGGAGCGCGGTCCGCTTGGCGGTTTAGAGGCGGCGCTCTGCTGGTCTAAACAATCGACTTTATTTGTTGCAGCTTGCGATATGCCATGTGTAGATGTCACCTTAGTTAGGCAAATGGCAACGCTTTGCAGCGCCTACGACGCGGTGGTTCCTGGCAGTGGCGACGGGATGATGGAGCCGCTGCAGGCTTTTTATACAAAAGCCTGCTTGCCGGCAGTAACTCGCTTGCTCCAGATGGAGCAGGGGCGGATGGTGCTGTTATTGCAACAGGTAAATACGTATTACTTTCCAACTCAAGCGGGACAGAATCGGGAGCCGGCGTTTAATTTTGTGAATGTCAATACGAAAGACGATTGGCTGCAACTGAAGCGAAAGTGGTAAAAATAGCGAAAACGGGAAAATTTGTTTAAATTTGCCGAAATGGGGAAAAAAGAACAGGAATCTGCTTATATTTATGGAACTAATTAAGAAAGTTATCGCTTGCTTTTTCGGTCATAGCTAGAATGGAAAGCAGGGAGAGAAAAAGATGATCAAAGCAGCCATGAGAAATATTTGGGGATTGACGCCGCCGCTGCTACGCAGCATTAGCGGCGGAATTGCGCTACTAGGGCTTTTTCTGATCACTCTGTTGTGGCTTATTGTTTTTGGAAAGCTTGGCCAGGAAAAAGAACATGCTATTCAATCTGGCAAGGAAAATGCCGCGAATTTTGCTCAGATATATGAAGAAAATGCCTTGCGGACGATCAAATCGGCCGATCAATTTGCTTTGTTTTTAAAGTATCAATATGAGCGTGATGGCCGTCAGGTAGATATGTCGCCGTATTACAGCAATGGTCCTTTTCAAGTAGAACCTTATATTTTGTTGAGTCTGGCTGATGAACGCGGCAATTTGATTGCAAGCAATCAGCGTCCCTTTGTGTTTTCGAATATTGACGATAGAGAGCATTTTCTGATTCATAAAGATCCTGATGCGCCACAACCGTTTGTAAGTCAGCCTGTGCTAGGCCGTTCTTCCGGTAAATGGTCCATTCAGGTGACACGGCGATTAAATAAATCAAGTGGCGACTTTGCCGGCGCTGTAATCGTTTCTTTAGACCCTTTTTATTTTACGAATTATTACAATCGCGTTCATCTCGGCGAGGGGGCAGCTGTTGCCTTAATTGGCATGGACGGAATTATTCGCGCTTGGCAAAGCGACCATCAGGCGTTGATTGGCATGAATGTAAAAAACTCCAAAGTTATGGAGTTGGCTGCCCGTTCGCCTGAGGGGCAATATATTGCCACTAGCACTGTTGACGGTGTAAAACGAATTTATGCTTATCGGACGTTGCCTGACTATAGCTTATTGCTGATTGTTGGTTTGTCAGAGCAAGAAGTGTTGGCCGAGTTTTATGAACAGCAGCGAACTTATTTTCTTATGGCTTCCCTGTTAAGTTTTTTGATTTTTCTTTTTTGCAGCCTGCTTATTGCTATGCAGTCTGTACGGCAGCGGGGCGATAAAGTGCGGCTCGCCTTATATAAGATTTCTGATTTAGGCAATCGTTCGGAAAATTTGATTGATTTTTATGCTGAGTTAGATCAGATTATGGTAGATCTTATGGGAACTAAATATTTTTATATTGCCTTGTATAACGAAAAAAGTCAAGTGATTACCCATTTAGGCAAGGTTGGCACTGCGATTGATAAAACCTTGAAGGGGCGCGATCAAGGTTTGGTGCGTTTTGTCTTAGAACAAGGGGAATCTTTATCTTTAAGCGCTGAACAGTGTCGTCAGTTCTTACAAGTCCGGTCAGGCGGAGAGGCGGTTCCAACGCAGTGGTTTGGCTCTCCCTTAAAGGCCGGAGATCAATCGGTATTTGGTATTATGGCTGTTTATTCGTTTAAGAAGACTTTTACTTTTTGGCAGGAACGGCGCAACGAAGCGATCTTTGATTTATTAGCCAATCAAGTGGCTATTACCATTGAAAAGCAGCGCGCGGCAGCCGCTTTGCGCAAATTATCGAGTGTTGTGGAGCAAAGCCCGGTCGCTGTTGTCATTACCGATACGAAAGGCGCGATTGAATACGTAAATCCTGATTTTTCTTTGCTTACAGGTTATGAAGCAGATGAAGTTCTGGGGGAAAATCCGCGGTTGTTAAAATCAGCCGTAAGTGATAAAGAACTGTTTATGGCTCTATGGGAATCTTTACAGCAAGGCCGCATTTGGCAGGGGGAAATTTGTAATAAGAAGAAAGACGGTTCCCTTTATTGGGCGAGAATGGTCATTTCACCTGTACGTAATGCGGCAGGAACGATTACGCATTTTGTTGGTATTCAAGATGATATTACGCGGCAAAAGGAGCTTGAAACTGTGTTGTTGCAGGCGAAAGAGGCAGCAGAGGCGGCAAGTAAAGCAAAGAGTACCTTTCTTGCCAGCATGTCCCATGAAATTCGTACGCCCATGAATGCAATTCTTGGCTTCGTACAGTTACTGGAACATGATGAAACGTTGTCAAACCAACAAAGGCAGTATTTAGCAACGATCAGTCGTTCTGGTCGGCATTTATTGGCAATTATTAATGATGTATTGGAAATGTCTAAGATCGAATCAGGCCGGATTATGCTTAAACCGGAAATTTTCAATTTAGCTGAGCTGATTCGCGCTGCCGAAGAGGTACTGCGCCTAAAAGCAGAAAGTAAGGGGCTTTCTTTTGTAGTTACTTATCCTGAAACAGCGGAAGCCGCTTTTGTTGCTGCCGATGTGGGCAAGTTGCGGCAGGTTTTGATTAATTTACTGGATAATGCTATCAAATTTACGAAAGTTGGCGAAGTGAAACTTTCCGTCAAACTAGAAACGGCAGCCCAAGATTTTTTAAGGGTATTCTTTGCCGTAGCTGACAGCGGTCCAGGCATTACACCGCTAGAGCAAGAACAGCTCTTTCAATCTTTTGAGCAGACGCAAGCTGGGCGTGAAGCTGGCGGTACGGGGTTGGGATTAGCTATTAGCCGTGAATATGTCCGAAAAATGGGCGGCGATATTACCATTGACAGTGAAGTTGGTCGCGGTAGTACTTTTTCTTTTAATCTACTCCTGAAATTGGAGGCTGCTGATATAAAGGTGCAGTCGGAAAATAAGGGGATTGTTATCGCTTTAGCGCCCGATCAGCCTAAGTATCGTATTTTAATTGTTGATGATGTAGATTCGAATCGGTTGCTATTAAAGCAGATGCTAGAAGGCGTTGGTTTTGTCACAAAAGCCGCTGGCGATGGCGAGGAAGCTGTACTGTTATTTAGCCAGTGGACGCCTGATTTGATTTTGATGGATATCGTCATGCCTCGCATGGACGGCTATGAGGCAATCAGGCAGATTCGCAGTCAAAAGGACGGTAAAACAATACCGATTCTTGCTGTTACCGCCAGTGTGTTTGAAGAAGAACGACAAAAAATGATAGCTGCCGATGCGAGTGATTGTTTACGCAAACCAATTCATCGCGGTGAACTTTTTGATAAAATTGCGAAGCTTTTGCCAGTACACTATTTGTATCAAGACGAAAGTATTGCGGCAGAAAAACACGAAGAATCATTAGCAGAGGCAGCGATTTACGAATCGCTAGCCGGACTCGATTCTTCCCTGCGGCAAAAACTAGAAAGAGCTACGATTGAGGGCGACTATTATTTGCTATTAGAACTCATCGACGAAATACAAACAAGTGAGGCTGCTTTGGCTAAAAGCTTAAAAAGTCTGGTACAGCAGTTTGAGTTCCAACGGCTTCTCGATATTTTGACAGGGAAAGGAGCTTGATCATGGAGGAAACGCAGAAAATGACACAAGGAACCATTCTAATTGTCGATGATATGCCAGCTAATTTAGAACTTTTAGCAAGTATGTTAAAAGACAGAGGCTATCAAGTCAGAGTTGCGCCTAGCGGCGCTTTGGCGCTAAGGGCCATGGCCAGTCATCAGCCTGATTTGCTGCTAATTGATATTAATATGCCGGAAATGAATGGCTACGAATTGTGTCGGCAGATTAAAGCGAAAGAAAAATGGCGTTCAATACCCGTTATTTTTATTAGTGCTTTAAACGAAACGCTCGATAAAATCGAGGCTTTTCAGGTTGGCGGCGTCGATTATGTGACAAAACCCTTTCAGTTTGCAGAAGTAGAAGCGCGGGTAGCCACGCAACTTCAACTGCATCGCTATCAACAGGGGCTGGAGCGGCTCGTCGCAGAAAAGGTACAAGAAGTTGTGGAAGCGCAGATGGCTACGATTTTTGCTTTAGTAAAACTGGCTGAATCACGCGACGACGATACTGGCTGTCATCTTGAACGGGTGCGCCATTTATGCAAACTCTTAGCCGAGACTCTTTATGAAAATGGCGCCTATCAACCAGAATTGAGTCAGAACTTTATTAACAATATTTATCAAGCCAGTGTACTTCACGATATTGGCAAGGTAGGGATTTTAGATTATATCCTGCTGAAACCAGCGCCGCTTTCGGCAGAGGAGTTTGAAGTAATGAAAACCCATACTACCCTTGGCGCTACTACGCTTCGGGCGGTTCATGACCAATATCCGCAAAACGAATTTATTAAAATGGGCATTCTCGTTGCGGCAGGTCATCATGAGAAGTGGGATGGCAGCGGTTACCCCTGCGGCTTGTCTGGCGAAGCAATTCCGCTTGCTTCTCGGATTATGGCGCTTGTCGATGTTTATGACGCCTTGCGGTCGAAACGCTGTTATAAAGAAGCTTTTTCGGCGGAAAAAAGTCGCAATATTATTTTAGCAGGAAAGGGAACGCATTTTGATCCAAAGCTTGTTGACACTTTTTTGGCAATTGAAGACCAGATTCTGCTACATTATCAAGAGTAGGTGAAGGAATGACTTATAGCGATAGAAAAGGCTGCCAAGTTAGTTGGGTGGCGCTTATTTTATTATGCTTTCTAGTTGCAATGACTAGTTTAGCTCATGCCAGTGCTGCGAATCAGCCGCGCCATATTGTTTTATCATGGTCAGAGCACCCGGAAACGACGCAGACGATTACTTGGCAGACGCAAGCGGAGTCGTTTGATACAACGGTGCAGTTTCGAGAGGCCGCTAAAGCCGGAGATGGTTGGCAAGAGGCGGCAAGGGAAAGCGTTTCCACGGTTTTCTTCGCCAATAATGTCGATAACCGCTACGTACATCGCGCGGTGTTACAGAACTTAAAGCCTGACTGTGCTTATCTATACCGTGTTGGAAGTTCCGATCAGTGGAGTGAAACCTCATCTTTTACAACAGCGCCAGCCATAAAAAAACCTTTTTCTTTTTTGCTCTTTGGCGATTCCCAAAGCTTTGATTACAGTATTTGGCGTAAAACGCTGTTAACAGCATGGGCGCACCAGCCACAAGCTGCTTTTTTTATCAATGTAGGTGATCTTGTCGATACCGGTCAGGATATTCGCGAATGGGACGCTTGGTTTGACGGTGCGAAAGGCGTTATTGATTGTATCCCGGCTATGCCAGTAACAGGCAATCACGAAATGTATACTGTGGAACGCCGGTTTTCCCGGCCTGTTTATTTTACGACTCAGTTGTCGTTGCCACAAAACGGTCCGGAGGAAATGAAGGGGCAAGTCTATTCTTTTGATTACAGTAATGTGCATTTTGTCATGCTTGACAGCCAATTTGGCGAAGAAAGATCCTTGATTCCGGCTATGTCTGAATTGGAAAAGCAGTGGTTGGAACAAGATTTGGCCGCTAGCAAGCAGCCGTGGAAAGTTGTGGTACTCCATAAGCCGCCTTATAACAATAAAAGCAGCGAGAGCACGGAGGCTTTGCGCCGCGCTTTTGTTCCGCTCTTTGAAAAATATCAAGTGGATGTAGTGTTTAGCGGTCATGATCACGTTTATGCTCGGACCTATCCCCTAGTTGGCGGTGAATTTGTTTCTGAAACACAGCAGGGAACGATTTTTGTAGCTTCCGGCCGTAGTGGCACAAAAACGTACCGTACGACAGTTGCTAAGGAATGGAATACCTTTTTTCATAATCCTGTAGACGAACCGAATTATCTTACGATTCACGTAGATGGATCGCATTTGACGGTACAAGCGATGACAGTAAGCGGAGTGCTTCTTGACAGCTTTTCAATTACTAAGGCGGTCCCTTAGCGAATAGGCCGTTTTTCTTCGTAAAGTTTTGTTTAAAAATTGGCGAAGAATGCGAAAAGAAGCGCATTTCACCTTGTTATTTTCTGTAAATGATGATAAGATGACCAAATGAAAATACCGTAAAAGGAGGTAAGACTATGGCGTTTTTTTCTGTAAACGTACCGAAAAGTCGGTTTCGTTTGACTGATGCAGCTGTCTTAGTAGTTACCTTTATGATTTTTTATTTTACAATTCGTCTCGGTGCGGGAATGAATGCTCCCTTTATACCGGAAACAGCGGGAACGATTTCGCTTGATCCAGTCATGTTGCCTTACTATGCCGGGCGATCTTTGTTGCGGATGTTTATTGCTTTTGGCGCATCCCTTATTTTTGCTTTGGTTTATGGTTATGTTGCTGCCAAAAATAGTTTGGCTGAAAAGATATTGATTCCCCTCTTAGATATTTTGCAATCGATTCCTGTTTTGGGTTTTTTATCAGCGACAATTACCGCTTTTATTGCGCTATTTCCCGGTAGTCTTCTCGGTGTAGAGTTAGCTTCGATTTTGGCTATCTTTACGGGACAGGCCTGGAATATGACTTTTAGCTTTTATAATTCGCTTGTAACAATTCCCAAGGATTTACAAGAGGCATCGCGCATTTTTCACTTGAATTGGTGGCAGCGTTTTGTCAAGTTAGAAGTGCCTTTTGCCATGATTGGCTTAGTTTGGAACAGTATGATGTCCTTTGGCGGCGGCTGGTTTTTCTTAGCGGCCAGTGAAGCGATTAGCGTGCTGGGGCAGAATATTCGTTTACCCGGCGTTGGGTCTTATTTGGCTACAGCCATCGAAACAGGTGATGTAACTGCTATTTTTTATTCCATTATTACAATGGTACTCATGATTTTATTAGTAGATCAGCTTTTCTGGCGACCATTGATTGTCTGGAGTCAGCGTTTTAAAATAGAAATGACGCAATCAAGTGATGCGCCTACTTCTTTTGTTTATGATGTTTTATACCGTTCTTTTGTTGTAGCGTTTTTGGTAAAATATCTCTTGCGACCTATCGGGCATTTCTTTCATCGAACCATGAATAAAGTGGCCGATTTGTCGGAAGATTCATCACGGTATATGGGGGGCTGGGGTCAAGGGAGCGCTTTTAGCAAAGTCATAAAGAGCGTTTTGGCTCTCTTGTTTTTATTCTGGCTTTACAGTCCGATTCAAGAAGTTATTACAATTGCCGCTGCCTTTGACCAAGGTGAACTTTTAGAAATTGTAAAACTGGGACTATTTACGCTGGGTCGTGTCCTTATTGCGGTACTGCTGGGAGTTTTGTGGACTGTTCCTGTCGGGGTATGGATTGGCTTAAACCCTAAGGTGGCTAAAGTTTTCCAACCGATCGTACAAATTGCCTCATCTTTTCCAGCGAACATGTTGTTTCCCTTCATTACTGTTTTCTTTTTGCGCTATCACATTGATTTTGAATGGGGTTCCATTGCTCTCATGATGCTAGGAACACAGTGGTATATTTTATTTAATGTAATAGCTGGCGCGATGGCGATACCGAATGATTTGCTGGAAGCAGGCTCCGTGTTCAAGCTGAATGGCTGGCGAAAATGGCGGACTTTGATTATTCCTTGCATTTTTCCCTATTTAATTACGGGAATTATTAATGCGTCAGGTGGCGCTTGGAATGCTAGTATTGTTTCAGAAATCGTCAATTGGCATGACACGACTTTGGCAGCTACTGGGCTTGGCGCTTATATCAGCGAAGTTACCGATAAAGGCGATTGGGGCGGAATCCTTTGGGGCATCGCTGTTATGTGTCTCTTGGTGACTATCGTTAACCGTCTGGTATGGCGGCGACTCTATAATATGGCGGAAACCAAATATCGTCTCGACTAGGAGCGTGCAATCATGAAAGCTCTCATTGAAGTAAAAAATATTTATAAGAAGTTTGAATCAAAGCAACAGGAAGCAACGACGATTCTTGAAGATATTAACTTAGAAGTTCATGAAGAGGAATTTTTAGCCATTCTGGGCCCGTCCGGCTCGGGTAAGTCTACACTTCTTCGAATTATTGCTGGTCTTGTTCCGGCATCGCAGGGGAAAATTACGTATCTTGGCAACCGGATTAAAGGGGTCAATCCTGGTATAGCTATGGTTTTTCAGTCTTTTGCTCTCTTTCCCTGGTTGACTGTTTTGGAAAATACCATGCTAGGGCTGGAAGGTAAGGCGCTATCAGAAGACGAGAAAAAAGAAAAAGCCTTGAAAGTTATTGATATTATCGGGCTTGATGGTTTTGAAACGGCCTATCCCAAGGAGCTTTCCGGCGGTATGCGCCAACGTGTAGGAATTGGCCGGGCTTTAGTGAGTGATCCTGATGTATTGCTAATGGACGAACCCTTTTCGGCCCTTGATGTTTTGACGGCAGAGAATCTGCGCCGCGACCTTTTGGAATTGTGGCTTGATCGTAAGATTCCGACAAAATCCATTATTCTTGTGACGCATGGTATTGAAGAAGCCGTGTATATGGCGGATCGAGCCATCATTTTGTGTAGTGGGCCAGCTAAAATTGTGGAAGATATAAAAATTGATATTCCGCGTTGGCGTGATAAGAAGGCGCCAAACTTTATTGCTCTAGTTGACCGTATTTATTCGCTTATGACGCGGCGTGAAGTGAAGGCAGTTGAAGTACCGGAAGAACCGGCAGCCATTGTAAGTCGTAAAATAAGTCTTTTGCCCCATGCGTCAGCGGGCGCTTTAACTGGCTTTCTTGAACTCTTAGAAGATTTGAATGAACGGACTGATCTTTATAAGTTGGCGGATCGGTTTGTCATGGATATTGAAGACTTTTTTCCAATCATTGAATTGGCTTCGCTGCTGGGGTTTGCCAAGGTTGTGGAAGGCGATATTGAACTAACCCATGAGGGCATTCAGTTTGCTAAGGCTTCTGTATTGGCAAGAAAAGAGCTCTTTCGTGATAGCCTGCTAAAATACGTACCGTTTTTCAATCAAATGATTAATATTTTGCAATCTAAGTCCAATCAGCATATGGACATAGAATTTTTCGAAGATCTATTGACTCGCTCATTTGGTGAGGAAGAAGCCAAAGCGCAAATGAAGCTTTATATTAGCCTAGGGCGTTATGCTGAGCTCATTGAATATGATAAAACGATTAATCAGGTCTATTTAGAAAAACCGTCAAATTTATAGCAGGAGTGGATAGGCTATGAAATTTACGCGGCGACAGTTTTTAAAGAAAAGCCTAGTATATGGTACTATGTTGGCCTTGAATTTTGATTATCGCCCTGTCTATAGCGCCTTTGCCCGGAATGAGCCTTATCATATTTTGCTCTTAGGCGATCCGCATTTATCGGTACGGGAGCGGGAAGTGCCTGACGAACAGAAGCAACAACGAATTATTGCGGCAAAAATCTCTTTAGCAGCGACGGTAAGCAGTTGGAGCAAGGTTGATGAAATTGCCGTTCTGGGTGATGTGGCGGCTCAATTTGGCAATGATATAGAGCGGGAATGGGCGAAAGAATTTTTTATGCAATTTCCCCAACCGATCTATTTTATTAACGGCAATCATGACTACATTTATCAGGATGCTTTTTCTACTAAGAGAAAATTTGTGAAGAGCGATATGGCATTACGGCAGGCTAAACTGCAGAAATTTCAGCAGGCTTTTTCTTTGCCTAACCTGTACTATAGTCGAAATATCGGTTGCTACCACTTAGTTTATTTATCGCCTGATTCTTTAACGACGCATCATTTGGCACAAATCAGTCAAGAGCAGCTTACATGGCTAAGAAATGATTTGGCGCTGCACAAGGAGAAACCGACGATTGTGTTCTTTCATGCGCCGCTGGCCGGAACGCTGCTCTCTTATAATAAACAAGTCAATTCAGCTGATTTTATTGCTCAGCCCGAGCAAGAGATTGCTGCTTTACTTCAAGCAAACAGGCAGATCGTATTATGGGTATCTGGTCATACTCATACGCCAGCAACGAATCCGAGCTACGCTCATCCGGTCAATTATTATGGAGGTCGTCTATTGAATCTTCATAATGCCGATCTTGATCGTGAGGAAATTTGGACGAATTCGTTGTTTTTGGCAAAAGATCGAATTACTATTCGTACTTTCAACCATAAAAAAGACTCCTGGGAAGAGAAGTTTAACAGGGAAGTGTTATGGTAAAAAACATAGATATAGCAAAAGAGGACAAATCTTTGTATAACAGAGATTTGTCCTCTTTTTTTCTAAAAAAGACAGGAGAAAAACGCCAAAAAGTGGAATTTGGTATTTGTAAGTTAATACTTTACTATCATAAAACAAAGGGATTTTTGAGGGGGAACCATTGTGGCAAAGTTGTCTAAGCTCGCCCAGCGAGTAGAATTTTCTAAAGTGAGAAAGATGTTTGATGAAGCGGCGAAGTTAGACGATGTAGTCAGCTTTGCCTTAGGTGAGCCGGATTTTACGACACCGGACAATATTATTGCAGCAGCGAATCAAGCGCTAGCTGTGGGCGAGACACATTATACGGCTAATTCTGGTATTGTGGCGCTAAGAGAAGCCATTGCGAAACGGCTGCGCCGCGATGATCATGTCGACTACGATCCGGCTAGCGAAATCATTGTGACGACTGGCGGCGTGGAAGCGCTTATTTTAGCAATGATGGTCATACTAGATCCTGGTGATGAGGTAATTGTTACGGATCCTTGCTGGCCGAATCATCCCGGACAAGTAAAGATGTGCGGTGCTGTACCTGTTTTTGTGCCAGTCTTAGAAGAAGACGGTTTTGTCTATAATTTAACGCAATTACGGGCGGCGATTACGCCAAAGACAAAGGCTATCCTGTTAAATTCACCAGCGAATCCGACGGGAAGTGTGGCAACATACGACGATTTGGCCGGGATTGCTAAACTGGCTGTAGAACACGATCTGTTTGTCATTTCTGATGAGGTATACCGCTATTTTACTTATGATGGCGCCGCATTTTTCAGTATTAGTTCTTTTCCGGGAATGAAGGAGCGAACGCTCATTGTGGACAGCTTTTCCAAAAGTTATGCCATGACAGGCTGGCGAGTCGGTTATGTGGCGGCGCCGGCTGAGTTTGTTGCTTATATGAGCAATTTACAGGAGCATGTTTGTTCTTGCGTAAATACACCAGCCCAATACGGCGCGATCGAGGCTTTGGAAGGGCCGCAGGATTCACTAGAAAAGATGATTCAAAAATATGCCGAGCGGCGTGAGCTGATTGTCACAGGGATTAATGCGATTGAAGGGCTTTCCTGCCGTATGCCGAAAGGCGCCTTCTATGCCTTTATTAATCTTACAGCAAGCGGGCTGCGTTCTGATGAGTTTACTCGCCGTTTAATGCTGGAGGAAGGCGTGGTGATCGTGCCAGGTACTGGTTTTGGCGAAGCTGGCGAGGGTTTTGCCCGCATTTCTTACGCTACATCAGAAGAGAATATTCGCGAAGGACTGCGGCGTATAGAACGCTTTATGGCGAAGCTGCGTCAAAAGCAGGGGCGTTGAATAAAGTCTAGTGTAATAAGAGAATATACTGTGTGTTTCTAAGAACTATTGAAAAAGATTTATATAAAAAGCGGCTGTGGCGGAACTTGAAATCAAGTTAGCCACAGCCGCTTTTATACTGTTTTGTCGTATACTTTTATGAATCTTTAAGGTTCAACGTTTTGTTTAAAGGTTTGTTTACCATCTTTGAATTCAACAATAACAGCATGTTTTACAGCGTCATGTTTATCATTGAGGCTGATTTTGCCTGTTACGCCTTCAAAGTCTTTGGTAGCAGCCAGAGCGTCTTTGATTTTAGTTGGTTCAAGGCTATTGGCCCGTTTGATGGCATCAACCATTGCGTAAACCGCATCATAAGCGAGAACGGCGTTGGCTTCAGGCATCGTATTGTATTCTTTTTTGTACGCTTCAACGAAAGCTTTGGATTTTGCACTGGAGTCTTCAGCGGAATAATGAGTGGTGAAGAAGGTGTTGTTTAGATTTGGCGCACCAGCAATTTCAACCAGTTTAGCCGAATCCCAGCCGTCACCACCGAGGAAAGGAGCGGTAATGCCAAGTTCTCTTGCTTGTTTAATGATCTTGCCGACTTCATCATAGTAGCCAGGAACATAAATCAAATCAGGATTTTCTGCTTTGATTTTGGTCAAGATAGTTTTGAAATCCTGGTCTTTTTGCAGATAAGCTTGTTCATCAATGACTTCTCCGCCGCCTTTTGTGAAGGCTTCTTTGAAGAACTGAGCAAGACCTTTACTGTAGTCGCTGCTATTATCAATCAGCGTAGCAACTTTTTTAGCTTTTAAAGTATTAAGTGCGAAGTTTGCACCAACTGTGCCTTGGAAAGGATCAATAAACGAAACGCGGAAGGTGTAGTCTTTTACTTTACCAGTTTTTTCATCAACGGTAACTTTCGGGTTTGTGCAATTGGCTGTCATGAACGGAATTTTGTTTGCTTCGGCTACGGCAGAAGCGGCAATTCCGTTGGAACTTGTGGTAAAACCAGTTACGGCAATTACTTTATCCTGCGTGATGACTTTCGTCATAGCATTAGCTGATTCGGAAGGTTCGCCTTTGTTATCAGCAACAACGGCTTCAATTTGTTTTCCTAGTACGCCGCCATTAGCATTAATTTCTTTTACGGCTAATTTTGCACCATTTAGTGCGGCTGCACCATAGGCGGCTGTATTGCCAGTTAATTCATATACAATACCTAATTTTACTGTTTTAGAATCGGCAGCGCCGCCGCCACCGCAACCAGCGACGAGACCTGCTGTCATGACGGCTGTCATTAAGGTACAGCCCCATTTTACATACTTATTCACTTCGTAAAACCTCCCCATTCAAATGAAAATCAAGCTGCGAATAAAAGCTACTAGAAGACCTCGTGGACTCGGTCTCTCCCGCAAGTTGCAAAAAAACGCTTTTAGAAATAAAAAAATTATTTCTAAAAGCGTCGTCGTTGAGCGCTCACGTTATGCAATTGGGAAGTACAATACAAATCTCTTTGTATGTTCTTGATAATAACTGTAGTACATTTTTGGTATAAAGGCAAGTACTTTTTTTATAAGGTGTAAGAAAAAAAATCTCAAAGTGATAAAAAAAGCTACTTTTGCATTTTGCGCCAAAGGGTAGAACGGCTAATTCCCAATCGTTTGGCAGCCCGGGTGTAGTTGAAATTTTCTTCGAGGAGAATCTGTTCGATGATTTCACGCTCGGCTCTGTCAAGTTCACCACCGCTGGAGTCAATTGATTTTGGCTGAAATGGTGAGATTTCCAGATCTGTATCAAGGGTTTGACGAATTTCTTTTGCCGTAATCTCATCAGAGTCGGCGAGGAGAACAGCTCTTTCGAGGATATTGGCAAGTTCGCGAATATTGCCTGGCCAAGGGTGAGATTGCAATAAAGCAAGCGCTTCTTTACTAAGACTTTTAGGGCGAGAAATAGAGAAACAGAGCTTGCTAAGGAAATGATCTACGAGCAGCGGAATATCTTCTTGACGACAACGCAGCGGCGGTAAATAGAGCTTTAAGATATTGAGGCGATAGTAAAGATCGGCGCGGAATTTTTTTTCACCGACTAGTTCACGCAGGTTTTGGTTTGTTGCGGCAATGACGCGGATGTCGACAGGGATTACGGCATGACCGCCAAGGCGCATGACTTCTTTTTCCTGTAAGACTCTAAGGAGTCTTGCTTGTAAGGAAAGGGGGAGTTCACCAATTTCATCGAGAAAGAGCGTTCCACCATGGGCTAATTCAAACAGACCTGTTTTGCCGCCTTTTTTGGCGCCAGTAAACGCGCCTTCCTCGTAGCCCATAAGTTCGCTTTCTAGGAGTGTTTCCGGCAGAGCGGCGCAGTTAATGGCTACAAAGGGCTTTTTATCGCGAGAGCTAAGCTTGTGGAGGCTCTGGGCGAACATTTCCTTGCCTGTGCCCGATTCGCCGGTAATGAGTACGGTTGAACTCGATGGCGCGTAGCGACGTACTTGTCGTTTCACTTCAGCTATCGTACTCGATTGGCCAATGATTTGCGACAAGTCAACTTTTGCTACGAGCCCTTTCGCGTGCAGCTTTTGCCGAATCGATTGTTCAAAATGCTGCAACTTCGTTACATCCTGAAAAGTGGCGATGGCGCCAACAATCTTATGGTGAACTTTGATGGGAATGCGTTTCGTTGCTAAAATTTTTTGCCCGATATGTTGAATTTCACCTGTTTCGGCGGCGCCGCTAGCGAGAATAAGCGGCAGTCTGGTATTTGGGATTACGGCATCGACAATTTGACCGATGGCTTTGGCCTGTGTCGTATGAAAAATGGTGCAGGCAGCTGGATTGAAAAAAGTTATGCGGCCTGTACGATCTACAGCGACAATACCATCAGTAGAAGAGTTCACAATCGTTCGAAGCAGTTCGGTCTGTTCTTGTTCCTGCCGGCGCACCTCAGCGACGCGTTCGGCCTCTTTGATTGCTTTATAGATGGCGTCTTTGCCTGATTCGATGACGCTGCCGCCAAGACCAAGTTCTTTAGCCAAGAGGACAGAGTTCGTATCGCCAACGATACCGAGAATACCTTGCGTGGCCGCTAAAGCGATTTTTGCCGCTGTTTCTTCCCGATTATCCAGGGGGATTGTCGGTACGGAAAAATCAAGAATATCAGCAAGCATTTCGCATTCATAAATAATGTTGCGAAAGCCGGTGACGCCGAGTTTGTCAGGGCTGATGCCTGATTGTTTAATGGCGCGGAGAATATCGAAAGCCGTAACGGGGATTTGAACAAGGGGGATTGTAGGGATTTGTTCTGAGATCGCTAAAGCGGTTCCGCCTCGACTGATAAAGACTTCTGCGCCCTGTTCTAAGGCTAAGCGAGCTTGACTGACACCGGCCAGAGAGTCGCCGAGGCTGATTTGGATCGTACTGTTCCATTCTTGTTTATGTTCTCGGATGACTTCTTCGGCGAGCTGGGCCATGGCGGCAAAAGGGGCAATGATACAAAGTTTATAATCCATAGCAAATCTCCTGTAATCTTCTTGCTCTTATTTTATCAAAAAAGCGTTCAAGAAAAAACCTCCAAGCGTAGCCGTAAGCCGCGCCTGGAGGTTCTGATCATATTAGTAAACAGTTATGGTGAACTTATTAATCGCTTAAGGCGACTACTTTCAAGTAATTGCCAGGATGAACGGAAATATCATCAACAAGCGTTGGAAGTTCTTCGAAAGTAATTGTTTTGGTAATCAGGGCTTTTACATCGACCTTGCCTTCGGCAATGAGGCGGATGCTTTCCGGGAATTCTTGATAGCTGTTTCTGGAACCAACGAGATCGAGTTCTTTTTTCGTAAAGAGTGCTGTTGGCAGGGAAATTTCTTTTTTCGGCCAACCTACAAAAGCGATGCGGCCAGAGTATGCCACATAATCTAAGGTGCTGCGGATGGCCATATCATTGCCTGAGGCTTCAATAACTGCTTCAGCCATGCGATCATGGGTGATCTCTTTAATTTTGGCTACCGCATCCGTTGTGACCGGGTTAATTACATGGACTACGCCAAGACCTTTGGCGAATTCAAGGCGTTCTTCTACCGGGTCAATTACGATAGGAATTGCGCCAAGACTCAAAGCGTATTGTGCGGCTAACAGGCCAATCGGGCCGCTGCCGATAATTGCTACATGTTCGCCTTTGACAACGCGAGAGCGGTGTACGGCATGCATGGAAATTGTCAGAGGTTCCACCATGGCAAGGAGATCCCAGGAGATGTTTTGCGGGACTTTATGAACCAGGTGACGTGGGTGAGAGAAATATTCCGACATAGCGCCATCGATGTGAACGCCAAGAACCGTTAAATTTTCGCAGCAGTTCGTCCGTTTGTTTTGACAAGGATAGCATTTGCCGCAGTATACATAAGGTTCTAAGACGACGTGATCGCCAATGGCAAAATCTTTTTCTTCCGGGCCAACTTCCACGACTTCACCAGCTACTTCATGGCCGATGATGCGAGGATAAGAAACGAGCGGATTTACGCCGAGGTAGGCGCCAATATCAGAGCCGCAGATGCCGAAGCTTTTTACTTTTATGAGAATCTGGCCTTCTTTGCGTTCTGGTTTTTCCACTGTAGCGATTTTAATGTTTTTTGGTTCTGCTAAATAGACTGCTTTCATGTGATTGCTCCTTTAAATTTGAATTTTGTTTATGCAAAGTATTAGCTGATTTTTATCTAATGCTTTCACTAACGATTATACGATAACGATTATAAGGTTACGCCGTTTTTGAAGATGGCAATCTCGCGAAAGCCCATCGTTTCGTTTTTGGTCTGCTTGCCGGAAGCGACGGCTAATATTTCGTCAAATAGCTCTTCTGTTACTTCTGGCAGCGTGTGACCTTCGAGCAGTTTGCCGGCATTGAAGTCCATCCAGTTGGCTTTATAGGTGAACAGGGGACTATTTGTGGCGATTTTCATTGTCGGTACTGTTGTGCCAAGGGGGGTGCCGCGTCCTGTTGTGAACAGGATAATATGGCAGCCGGCAGCGGCGAGAACTGTGGAAGCGACAGCGTCATTACCAGGACCGTTTAAGAGGCTTAGTCCTTTTTCTTTCACTTGGTCGCCATATTTCAGGACATCAACGACAGTGGCCCGACCGCCTTTTTGTGTACAGCCAAGCGATTTTTCTTCTAGGGTAGAGATGCCGCCCTTTTTGTTTCCTGGTGACGGATTTTCATAAATCGGTTGATTGTAGGCCTGAAAATATTCTTTAAAGTCATTGATTAAATGTACGGTTTTTTCGAAAATTTCTTTGGTTTTAGCGCGATTCATCAAAATCGTTTCGGCGCCGAACATTTCAGGAACTTCCGTCAGGACCGTACTGCCGCCTGCGGCAATTAAGGAGTCTGATAAAGAGCCGACAAGCGGGTTTGCCGTAATGCCAGAGAAGCCGTCAGAACCGCCGCATTTTAAGCCGACTACGAGTTCCGAAGCATCACAGGTTACCCGCTCGTTTTTGGCGGCATATTCTAGTAGTTTGTCAATAAGCGCTTCGCCGGAAGCCAGTTCATCTTCGACTTCCTGAGCGATGATGAATTTTACTCTGTCAGGATCATAATCACCGATTACTTTTTGAAATTCAGGAATATTATTGTTTTCACAGCCCAAGCCAAGCACGAGAACGCCGCCAGCATTAGGGTGGTTTACGAAATCAGCCAGAATTCGCTGCGTCGTTTCATGATCGCTGCCAAGCTGAGAACAGCCATGAGGATGAGTGAACTCATGAACGCCGTCAATATTTTTAAAGTTTTGGCATTTTTCTTGACCGTAGCGAGCGAGAAGTTGAGCGGCGCGATTGACACAGCTCACTGTGGGGATAATCCAGATTTCATTGCGGATGCCCACGCGACCGTCGGCGCGACGATAGCCTTGAAAGGTTTTTTTGCTTACGCTAGGCAGGGGAGCCGCTGGTTTGGGTTCATAGGAATACTCCAGCAGTTCGCCTAGGTTTGTCTTTACATTATGCGTGTGAAGCCATTCGCCAGCGGCCACCGGTTTGGTGGCGTGGCCAATAGGAAAGCCGTATTTGATCACATGATCGCCCGTTTGTAGCGATGTTAAGGCGATCTTGTGGCCTTTGGCGATATCTTCCTGCGCTGTGAGGGTTTCATTGCCGACAGATAAGGTCGATCCTTTAGTAATATCAGCTAAAGCAACGGCGACATTGTCGTGATCATGAATCTTCAAAACAGCCATTATTTTCCTCCTACTAAGGCGGCAACTGTTTTTTGCATGCCTTCATTTGTGATTTGGTACAGGTAGCCAGCTAATTTATCAGTGAGCTGCGGTACTGTATTTAGATCCTGTCCCCATAAGGATTGATTCGCGAGAACGGCGGCAGCGACCTTCTTGGCGCCTGCTTCGCTGTTGTCATAATCTTTCCAGGTGGCGGCAAAGAATTCTAGCGCAGGCAGGTCATCTTTCATTTCGAATTCGCCTTTAGCGCGAGCTGCTTTCATGGAAGATCCTTCGATGTGACCCTCTTTATATACGGCGATCAGAGCGGCAAAGGAGAAGGTCAGCATATCAGGTAGTTTGTGATTCAGTTTGTTATATTCTAAGATGGATGGAAGTACGCGGGATTTGAATTTCGAGGAGGAATTTAATAAGATGCTGAGCAGATAATGTTTAATAAAGGGATTTTGGAAGCGTTCCATAACCGAATCGGCGAACTCCGTAAGCATTCCTTTATCAAGATCGATCGAGGGGATGATTTCGTCAGAGACGATAGATCTTACATATTTGCCGAGTACTTCATGATCCATCATTTCGCCGACGGTATCTAAACCATAGAGGAAAGCGGCAGGGATCGAGGCGGTATGAGCGCCGTTTAAAATGCGTACTTTTCTTGTCCGGTAAGGCGTCATATCATCGGTCCAAACTACATTTAAACCTACTTCCGTAAAGGGTAGGCGTTTCGCCAGTTCTTGGGAACCTTCAATAACCCACAGATGAAATAGTTCGCCTGTATCAATTAAGTTATCTTTGTAGCCGAATTTTTCTTCCAAAGCAGTGGCTTCATCGCGAGGATAGCCTGTTACAACACGGTCAACTAAGGAATTGTGGAAGGAGTTGTGCTCGTGAATCCAGTTTTTAAATTCTTTCGGCAGCTGCCAGAGATCGGCGAATTGCAAAATCGTTTCTTTCAATTTATCGCCGTTTCGTTCAATCAGTTCACAAGGAATAATAACCATGCCTTTGGCGGCGTCGCCATTAAAATGCTGATAGCGATGATACAAGAAAGCCGTTAGCTTGCCAGGGTAAGAGTTGGGAGGCGTCATATCGGCTTTGTCGTTTCCGTCAAAAGCGATACCGGCTTCTGTTGTATTCGAAATGATATATTCCATATCGGGATTTTCCGCGCATTTTAAATATTCAGCCCAGTTCGTATAAGGATTAATGCCGCGGCTAATTGCCTGCATAATTTCTTTTTTCTCCGTTACTTTTCCGTTTTCTAAGCCACGTAACAAGAGGGTATACAGCCCATCTTGTTCGTTCAGACGGTCCACAAGACCTTCGGCGATTGGCTGTACTACAACGATACGGCCAGCGAATTTTCCTTCTTTGATAATCTGGTGGAACATCCAGTCAACGAAAGCCCGCAGAAAGTTTCCTTCGCCAAACTGCAGTACTTTTTCCGGTAGATTTTCCGGAAATGTTTGGCGAGAAATATCTTCTGGGAAAGAAAAAGAACTCGAAAGAAGCTGTTGATTTAATGTTTGCACAAAAATCCCTCACTTTACTTTTACTAAATTTTTATATTTTTTACGTTTCAGTCAGTATACTTAAAATGCAAGAATAATGCCAATTTGGAAGTGGTGAGATTTAGCGGACTTGTCTGAAAACTGGCAAAACAAACTGTTCTATAATAGAACAGTTAATGATCGTTTTGAAACAAAAATATTGATTTTAATAATTTTTCTTTTTCCATATTTTTTATCTTGACGAAGTTCTTTTCCTCTCATATAATGAGCTTGTCAACAGAATTTAAAAAGATGCAGGACTGGCGGAAGTGGAGATTACCACAGGAACTGTGTTTTTGACTATGCCGACCGCCTGGGCAAGATCGTCTTGTTCGGGCGGTCTTTTTATCGTTACGATAGGCAATTATAAAAAGGGGGTACTAGTAATATGGTGAAAAATGCTAAGAAATTTCAAAGCGGTAAGTGGGAACAGGAAATTGATGTAAGAAACTTTATTCAGTTAAACTATAGCCCTTACGAGGGAGACAGCGCTTTCTTGACGGGACCGACGGCGAGAACGGAAAAGCTTTGGAAGATTTGTCTGCAGCGTTTGCAGGAAGAAAGACAGAGAGAGGGAGTTTGGTCTGTCGATACCACAAAAGTTTCGACAATTACTTCTCATGGACCTGGCTATATTGAAAAAGATCTTGAGATCATCGTGGGCCTCCAGACGGAAAAACCGCTAGAACGAAGCATTATCGTAAATGGCGGTATTCGCATGGCTGAACAGGCTTGTGAAGCTTACGGCTATCACTTGGATGACAAAATTTCGGAAATTTATCATCACCATCGGAAAACCCATAATACGGCTGTTTTTGACGCCTATACCGATGAAATGCGTCAGGTACGCCGTCTTGGTATTATTACAGGACTGCCTGATGCTTACGGACGTGGTCGGATTATTGGCGACTATCGCCGCGTAGCGCTTTATGGTACGGATCGTCTGATTGCTGAAAAGAAAAAAGATTTAGTAGAACTAGCGGAAAAAGCAATGACCGAAGATGTCATTCGTCTCCGTGAGGAAGTTGCTGAACAAATTGCTGCTCTTGGCGAAATCGCTCAAATGGCGAAAAGCTATGGTGTTGATATAAGCTGTCCCGCTGAAACGGCAAAAGAAGCTGTACAGGCGCTCTATTTGGGATACCTTGCTGCGATTAAGGAGCAAAATGGCGCAGCTATGTCGTTAGGTCGTGTTTCAACCTTTCTTGATATTTATCTTGCGCGAGATCTCGCTAGTGGTATTATTACGGAAGCTGAAGCGCAGGAACTTATTGATCAGCTTGTAATCAAACTGCGTTTAGCTCGTCATCTCAGAACGCCTGATTACAACGAGCTTTTTGCTGGTGATCCTCTTTGGGTAACAGAAGCGATCGGTGGAATGGGACTTGACGGACGGACGCTTGTAACTAAGACGTCCTTTAGAATTCTTCACACTCTCTATAATCTAGGACCTGCGCCAGAGCCGAACTTAACTGTACTTTGGTCGGAGGGATTGCCGCAAGGCTTTAAGGATTTTTGCGCGCAAGTCTCCATTGATACAAGTGCCATTCAATATGAAAATGATGATGTGATGCGTGTGGAATATGGCGATGATTATGCCATTGCCTGCTGCGTATCGGCCATGAAAGTGGGCAAACAGATGCAGTTCTTTGGTGCTAGAGCAAACCTAGCTAAGGCGCTGCTGCTAGCGATTAATGGCGGGCGCGATGAAAAAACGGGTGAGCAGGTTGGGCCTGTTGTGCCGGAAATGACTGGCGAAGTGCTTGATTTTGAACAGGTACGGCAAAATTATTCCGTTGTTTTGAAATGGCTTGCTGGTCTCTATGTGAACACGATGAATGTGATTCATTACATGCATGATAAATATGCCTATGAACGGTCGCAATTGGCGTTGCATGACACCAAAGTAGATCGTCTGATGGCGTTTGGTGTTGCCGGACTGTCTGTGGCTGCTGACTCTTTAAGCGCTATCAAATATGGCAAGGTGAAAGTGGTGCGCAATGAGCAAGGAATTGCTACCGAGTTTGCGAGCATAGAAGAGTTTCCTTGCTATGGTAATGATGATGAGCGAGTTGACGTCTTTGCCAAGGAGCTTACCGCTGAGTTTTCCCGCAATTTAAAGCGTCATGCCGCTTACCGCGATGCGAAGCATACACTTTCCGTACTGACGATTACCTCCAATGTTATGTATGGGAAGAAAACAGGGGCGACGCCAGATGGCCGCAAAGCAGGAGAAGCTTTTGCTCCAGGTGCGAATCCGATGCATGGACGCGATCAGCGCGGCGCTTTAGCTGCGATGAATTCAGTAGCCCATATTTCCTATGATGATTGCCAAGATGGCATTTCGTATACTTTCTCAGCTGTGCCGGGATCACTAGGAAAAGGCCGAGAGAATCAAATTCGCAACCTTGCAGCACTGCTTGACGGCTACAGCCGCCAGCAAGGACATCATATCAATGTAAATGTATTGGAGCGGAGTCTGTTAGAGAAAGCGATGGCTCAACCAGAATTATATCCGCAACTCACGATCCGCGTATCTGGTTATGCTGTTCACTTTGTCAACTTAAGTCCCGCCCATCAGCGGGAAGTCATTAGCCGTACTTTCTATGAAGCCATGTAAGGCTTATTGAAGGAGGAGGGGCGATGGAGGGATACTACCATTCTATTGAAACTTTTGGTACTGTCGATGGCCCGGGGATTCGCTACGTTCTTTTCTTGAGCGGCTGTCCCCTGGGCTGCCGTTTTTGTCACAATCCTGATACATGGTGCCAGGGGACGAAGCGCATTTCCGTAGATGAGGTCATTGCTGATGTACAACGCTATCGCGCTTTTTACGGCGGTCAGGGAGCGATTACAGTCAGCGGCGGCGAACCGCTGTTGCAGTCTGCTTTTGTTGCGGAACTTTTTCGCTCTTGCCGTAGCGCTAACATTCATACGCTATTAGATACATCAGGCTATGGTGAAACGGCTCAATTTGCCGAAGTACTCTCTGTAACCGATTATTTGCAGCTAAGCTTGAAGGGGGCTACGGCAAGGCGCTATGCTGAGCTGACGAATCAGGATATTGGTTTGGTAGCAGCGAATTTACGCTATGCTTTGTCGGCGGCAATTCCTGTTGTCGTCCGCTATGTAGTGATTCCCGGCGTCACTGACACACAAGAAGATGCTGCGGCGCTTGCTTCGCTGCTTACCGCTATGCCGCGTCTACCTGCTATTGAACTTCTTGCCTATCATCAGCTGGGGCGACAGAAATGGGAGAAGCTTGGCTGGGTGTATTCTTTGACGGCACCAGCGGCAACAAGCGAGGATGTACGGCGCTTTGGCACGGCTTTAGAAAAACTGGATCTTAAGCTGCTGACGTGAACAGTTGGTGGCGGATCTGAGCTTAAGAATAAAACAAAAAGCTGACTCGACGGAAAAATCCGCTGAGTCAGCTTTTTGTCATTAAAAAAGACGAGTTTTAACAAACTCGCCTTTTTGTTATAATAAAAATTATTTACCAAAATGTCTTTCGAGTAAGCCTTTGAAAGCAGCGCCATGGCGCGCTTCATCTTTGCACATTTCATGAACTGTATCATGAATTGCGTCAAGACCAAGAGCTTTTGCTTTTTTGGCAATACCCAGTTTGCCTTCGCAAGCGCCGTATTCAGCAGCTACGCGTAATTCCAGGTTTTTCTTAGTAGAAGTTGTAACAACTTCGCCAAGCAGTTCGGCAAATTTAGCAGCATGTTCTGCTTCTTCAAAAGCAATCCGTTTGTAAGCTTCAGCGATTTCAGGGAAGCCTTCGCGGTCAGCTTGACGGCTCATAGCAAGATACATACCTACTTCGGTGCATTCTCCGGTAAAGTTCATTTTGAGACCTTCCAGAATTTCAGCATCTACGCCTGCTGCAACGCCAATACGATGTTCGTCGGCCCAGTTCATAGCACCTTCGGACTTTTCGATGAATTTGCTAGCAGGCGCCTTACACTGTGGACAAGATTCTGGAGCTGAATCGCCTTCATGAACATAACCGCAAATTGCACATACAAATTTTTTCATTAAAAAAATCCTCCTCGTAGTACATCATTATTTTGATAACAGTAATCAATTAATAATTTATATTGATTAACTCATGTGAATATCATACCATAAATGAAAATTTTTGCAAGAGGGTTTCTGAAAAAATGTTACAATTACGGTGTAGATTTAAAAATAGGTAGTGATAAGGGAGTTGTTTCTCATGACGGTAGAAAAAACGAATTATAAAAACTCGATGCTAGAAGTGCTGGGAATCGAATTTGTGGAGTTATCGCCAGAACGGGTAGTCGCTACTATGCCTGTAAATCAAAACAGCTGTCAGCCCTATGGACTGCTTCATGGCGGCGCCTCGGTCGCTTTGGCGGAAACGGTTGCTAGTGAAGGTACTTGCCAGGCCATTGATCGCAGCAAGTATTATGCTGTAGGTATGGAGATTAATGCGAATCATCTGCGCGGCAAGCGTGATGGCATTGTAACAGCTGTAGCGACACCGATTCATAAAGGCCGTTCCACGATGGTTTGGAACATTCAGATTCATGACGAGCAGGAAAAGCTCATTTGTATGTCACGCTGTACAATGGCAATAGTTTCCATTGAAAAATAAGACAAGAATCCTATCTTTTAGGATAGGATTCTTGGAATCAATGGCGAAAAATAAAAAAAGTAGGAAAAATTTGGCTTGCATGTATACATTTACAAATACTTAACTATATGACATACTATGACAAAGAGATCTTATGGTAAAATACACCGATCATGATCGAGGAGGAGCCGATGAGATGGAGAATTTAGTGAAATTAAATTGGTTTTATAGTCCGGGGAGTGACACCTTGACTGAAGAACAATTAAATTTAATTCGTCTATTAGCTCATGGCGTGTCAGATGAACAGATTGCACGCTATCTTGATGTTCCTGTTGTCGGTGTAGAGATGCATTTGCAACGCATTTTTAAGAAGTTAGACGTGACGAATCGTACTCAGGTGCTAGCGAAAGCCGCAAAATGCGGTATTATTTAAAGACGGCGCTTGGCAATGGAAAGACGCAATTTATTCATGTTTTCCAGAAATTCGTCAGGATTTTTTAATAGCATGCCCACATAGAGCAAATCGGCAATCGCCAAATGTACGAGGCGAGAAGCCATTGCTTCCGAACGGTATTTTACTTCCTGGCCCATGCCATGTAATACAATATCAGCTTTTTTACTTAAGGGAGAATGAAGATAACTGGTGATCGCAATGACGGTCGCCTTATTTTTTTTTGCAATTTCCACAGATTCTAAGATATCAATATTAGAGCCCGTATGAGATACGGCAATTACAGCATCGGTAGGTTTTAGTAAGGAAGCCGAAGTAATTTGCATGTGTATATCAGAATAGGCTTTTATGGGTTTGCCAAAACGGATGAAGCGACTTTCAATATCATAGGCTATAATGGCAGAGATGGCGAAACCGTATACATCAATTTTTCTGGCTTGGCTCAAGACATCTACTGCTTGCTGCAGCGCTGTAAAATCAAGTAATTTTAGGGTGTCTTGCAAGCTGTCAGAGATTGTTGTAAAGAGTTTGGCTGCAATTAAATCGAAAGAGTCGCCTTGTTTTACTTCTTGCACCACAGAGTCCATGGGACTAAAAATCTCACTGGCCAAAGCAATTTTGAGGCTCTGCAGACCGCTATAGCCTAATTTGCGGCAAAAACGCGAAACAGTGATTTCGGCGCTTTTGGTTGCATCCGCAATTTCTGAAATGGTTTGCTGTACGACTTGATGGGGCGATTGAATAATATAGTCGGCAATTTTCCGTTCTGATTTTGTAAAGTTTTGATAGCCGCTGCGCAGCAAAGGCAAGCAGGGAGTGGGAATGGTCGGTTCGGTCATAAGTACGCTCCTACAATCAATTTCCAAAATAAAAACAGTATTTTTTATCATACTAGTGAATTCGTACGGTAAAACAACAGTTCATCTAATTCGAATGCTAAGCTTCTTTTTCCTTTAAATTGTGAAAAAAATATCTTTGTGCAATAGATAAGAATTTTGCAAAAATAATTATTGCGTGAATAAATAAGTTCCGCTACAATATAGTTAAATGATATAGTGCAATCATTTTTATATTAAAAAAAGAAAAAAGTATATCATTTTTCTGATTGTCTGTTTCAGAGGAAAGGTGGGACGAAAGCGAAGAACAGACGTGATGATGGTTTATTGAATTGAGGAGGGGCTATTTTGAGTACACAAGTACAAGAACCAAAAACAAAAGCGCGTTATGGCGTAGCCGTTTTAATGCTGGCGGCAATTGCAATTAATTATCTGGACCGGACTTGTATGTCCGCCGCAGCGCCAACCATGATGAAAGATCTTCATATCGGTACAACAGAAATGGGTATTATAATGTCTGCTTTCTTTTGGAGCTACGCTGCTTTTCAGATTCCGGCTGGTTGGCTGGCTGACCGTATCGGTCAGAGAATTTGCCTTCCTATCGCAGTTATCTGGTGGTCTTTAGCAACAGCAGCTACGGCTGGAGCGAAATCTGTGAGTGCATTAATTGGCGCCCGCGTATTTATGGGCATGGGCGAAGCCGGTGTATATCCTTGTAATGCTGGGATTACGGCTAAATGGTTTCCTGATAAGGAAAGAGGTCGTGTAACAGCACTCTTTGATAGCGGCAGTAAATTCGGTACAGCTTTTACGATGCCTTTCGTTGCCTGGATGGTTGCAGTGTATGGCTGGCAGCTTCCCTTTATTGTCTGCGGCGCTGTAGGCTTACTGTGGGCCGTCGCTTGGATGGCTTATTATCAGGACCCGGAAAAATCCAAATATGTAAATCAAGCTGAATTAAAGTATATCCGTGAGGGACAAGCGAAAAAAGAAGGTATTGATAAAACGCAGCCCATGAAATGGTATGAACTTTTGAAATACCGTAATGTAGTGGCTATGTGTCTAGGTTTCTTCTTATTTAATTATGCGATTTATTTCTTTATTACTTGGTTCCCCACTTATTTGGTAAAAGACCGCGGCATGCAGCTTATGACGATGGGCTGGGCGGCCATGCTTCCTCCTCTCTGCGGCATTTTGGCACAGTGGTGCGGCGGTATTTTAACAGATTATATGTATGCGAAAACTGGTAATTTAACTCGTTCCAGAAAAATTAATCTCGTCTGTGGTATGTTATTAGCTACTTCGATTGCTTTTGCTGGTCTAGTAGAATCCAATGTAGTAGCGATTGGTCTTCTCTGCGTATCCTATGGCGGCTTGGCTTTTGCTGCTGCAGCTCTTTGGTCGTTGCCTGGCGACGTAGCGCCTCGCAATATGACTTCCGTGCTTGGCGGTATTCAAAACTGCGCTTCCAATATCGGCGGCATTTTGGGACCGATTGTTACAGGTTACATTATTGCTACGACAGGTAACTTCATGGTGGCTCTGGCCATTTCCGGCGGTTGCTGCTTGTTGGGCGCCTTGACCTATGCTTTCGTACTGCAAGAAATTAAACCGATTCAAGTTGAAGAAAAAGCAAGCTAAATCATAGGTGTGTAATCCGTTCTGACTGTCAGATAGTTTTCTTATCTGGCAGTCAGGATTTTTTCACCTAGTTTTGTTATGTGTGAAAGGATGAGAAAAATGAATTCAACAGTTTGGCTGGGAATTGATATTGGAACAACCGGCGTCAGAGCTGTCGCTTATGAGCCGAATGGAAATTGCTTAGGTTCGGCTGATAAGCAGTATCCTCTGTACACACCGTATCCCGAGTGGGCGGAACAAGATCCTGATGAAATTGTCGGCGCTACGGCCCATGTAATTCGGAGTGTGGCAGCTACTTTAGCTGCACAAGGTCGTCAAGCTGATGGAATTGCTTTTAGTTCTGTTTTTCATAGTTTTTTAGCTTACGATAAAACAGGTAGACCGATTACCAAGTTGATGACTTGGGCCGATAACCGCAGTTCTAAAATTGTGAGTGAATGGAAGAAAACGCGGTCTGATTTATTAGAAGTATATCGGCGTACAGGCTGTCCGACTCATCCTATGTACCCGGCAACTAAAATTGCCTGGCTGCGTCAGGAAAAGCCGACCCTGTTTCAGGAGGCGGCTTTTTTTGGCTCAATTAAAGACTATGTCTTCAAGATCTTTACAGGCGAGTGGGTCGTAGATCGATCCATTGCCAGTGGTTCTGGTCTTTATAATCTACAGGCGCTAGAGTGGGATAAAGAAGTTTTGGCCTACTTAAAAGTTTCTGAGGCGAATATGCCGCCTGTTGTTTCTACGACGTATACTCAGAAGTTGAACAAAGAAACGGCTATACGGCTAGGGTTGCCTAGTGGTATTCCTGTTGTAATTGGCGCCGGTGACGGCGTGCTCGTAAACGTAGGAATCGGTGCTGTTCGGCCGGGCCAAATTAGTGCGACAATCGGAACGAGCGGCGCTGTCCGGATGCTTCATGAAAAACCATTGACTGATCCAAAAGGCCGCACCTGGTGCTACAATTTGACAGATCAGGTATGGGTATTAGGCGGCGCTATAAATAATGGCGGGATTGCTTTACGTTGGGTACGGGATCAACTGGCTCAAAAGGATATTGAGCTTGCAGAAAAACTGGGTGTCGATGCCTATGATTTAATGACAGCGGAAGCTGCGAAAATCCCTGCCGGCGCTGAGGGTCTCTTGTTGTTGCCGTTTTTTGCTGGCGAACGAGCGCCAAACTGGAATAGCGATGTGAGAGCTACACTGTTTGGACTTACGTTGAATCATACAAAAAGTCATATTGCTAGAGCGACGCTAGAGGGAATCTGTTTTCGGATGCATAGCATCTTAGAAGCCCTGACGGAAGTGGTCGGTCCAGCTAAAGATATCCGCGTCAGCGGTAGCTTCATAAAGTCGCCGCTATGGCTGCAAATTTTATCAGATATTTTTAATCAAAAAGTCAATGTTCCTAGCGTGAATGAAGGCGCCGCTTTCGGCGCTGCCGTACTGGGCTTTGTGGCAGCAGGGATTTTACCTGATATATCAGCAACAGCCGATTTTGTAACGGTTACGAAATCCTATGAGCCGCGTTTGGAAGCGGCTAACCAATATAAGAAACTCTATGACATTTATGAGCGCGTTTACTGGAATTTACAAAAAGAGTTCACTGATATTGCGAATTTCCAGAAAAACGGCTAGGTGTTTGGATACAAGGGGGACCTAACATGGCAAGAGTAGTAATTACAGCTCGATCTGTGGCAAACTGCCAAGAAGGACGCGATCTTTTAACAGCAGCAGGCCATGAAGTGATTGTAAGAACAGGTAGCGGCCCTTGGGGCGAAGAGGATATGACAGAAATTATTCAAGGCGTTGATGCGGCTATTGTCGGTCTTGATGAAGTTTCTGAAAAGGTGCTTGCTGCTGGCGCACCGACCTTAAAAGTTATTGCTAGAAATGGTGTAGGCTATAATAAGGTTGCTGTAGCTGCGGCCAAGGAACGGGGCATTGCTGTTACTTTAGCGCCGGGAACGAATACGATTTCTGTTTGTGAGCTTGTTTTTGCTCTGATGTTGGGCACAGCGCGCCATGTTTGTCTGCAAAATCAAGAAGTTCACGAAGGCGGCTGGCAGCGCGTAATGGGCTGTGAACTTTATGGTAAAACCTTAGGAATTGTCGGAACAGGTAGTATTGGCAGCGAAGTGATTAAACGAGCTCATGCCTTTGGTATGAAGATACTTGCTTTTGATTTATGGCAAAAACAAGAGTTGATTGATCTTTATGGTGCCAAATATGTATCTTTAGATGAGATCTATGAACAAGCTGATTTTATTTCTCTGCATGTACCAGCAACGCCAGAGACCAAGGGTATGATTCAAGCGACTACCATTGCCAAAATGAAACCGACAGCGATTTTGATCAATACCGCTAGAGGCGATTTAATTGTGGAGCAAGAGTTGTATGAAGCGTTAAAAGCAAATCAAATTGCCGGTTACGGGGCTGATGCTATGATTCAAGAGCCGCCGGGAGAAGATCATCCGCTGCTTTCCCTGCCTAATGTGATTATTACGCCTCATTGCGGCGCCTATACGAAAGAAGCTGTTATTCGTTGCAGTGTAACGGCGGCAGAAGAAGTTGTCCGTGTTTTAAACGGCGAAATGCCGCGGTATCCTGTTTCGCAGTAATCGTTTTCATAGGTAAAAAACTTTTCGGAAAATGTCTCGAGTAACAAGCAAAGGGGAGAATTTATTATGTTGAAAAAACATTTAGTTGTAAAGAAAATTACTGATACAGGTGTGGTTGCTGTTGTGCGGGCAGCGAATGCCGATCAAGCGAAACGGATTACGGAAGCTTGTCTGGCTGGCGGCGTAAATGCCATTGAAATGACCTTTACGGTGCCTGGTGCGCACCGCGTCATGGAAGAATTAGCGGCAACATACAGCGAAGATGAAATTATTCTTGGCGCTGGTACGGTGCTAGATCCGGAAACAGCTCGCATTGCTATTTTGAGCGGAGCGCGTTATGTTGTTACGCCAGGCTTAAATTTAGAAGCCATTAAATTATGCAATCGCTATCAAATCCCCATTATGCCAGGCGCCGTTACGGTTCGTGATGCTGTTGAAGCTATGGAAGCCGGTGCTGACATTATTAAAGTATTTCCTGGCGAATTGTTTGGACCTAAAATTATTAAAGCACTCCGTGGTCCCTTGCCGCATATTAACCTTATGCCAACAGGCGGCGTAGATGCCAATAATGTAGGAGAATGGATCAAAGCAGGTGCTGTTGCCGTAGGCGCTGGCGGTGCCTTGACTGGTCCTGCCGCAACTGGTGACTATGCTGGCATTACTGCTCGGGCGAAAGATCTGATTGAAAAAGTAAAACAGGCTAGAGCATAATAATTCATAAAATTACTTTTAGTGGCGTTACTATGAGGAGCAAAAGCAGGACTTTTGCTCCTTTATTTTTATTTTTGTCGTTTTATAGCCGATTTAAGGCGATAACAGGCAGGAGCCTTTGTTTTCTATAGCGAAGTATACACGTCGTCTTGCCAAGTTGTCAGGGAGGGTAGGTATGGCTAAAAAACGTGCCGCGAAAGTGGATAGAAAACAAGTTTTATTTCGTTTAAGGCAGTTGGCGCTTCATAAGCTGCTGGCAGCTTTAACGAGTCCCTCGCTGCTTATTTTTTTCGGGATTCTTTTTATTTATTATCAGCGAGATTTGCTGAGTGCGGGGATTTGGGAAGCGTGGCCGATTTTATCTTATGGTACTTTGTGTTTTGGCATGACGATTACGGCTGTTTTTAGCCGTAGTCGATCGTTCTTTCTGCTAGTTGTGTTAACAATTGCTGAATGGGCCATGAATATACAGGCGGCTTACCCTTTAGTGAGTTTTCTAGTGCCATTGAATTTTGCCTTTTTTTCAGTAGCTGCCGAACGCGGGGTATTATCAAGTCGCGGTAGAAAATATATTTTGCTATTGCTACTAGAACTCTTTTTCGGTGCGGAAGTCCTTTTATCGAATGATCGGGAATTTGCTGCGGCTATTGGCGGGAAAACAATCGCTGCTTTTGCTGGAACACCACTTTCAGATCTTGCACTTATTACTTTTTTTGTCGCATTTCTCTTGCTTTTTTTTCAGCGGCGTCAAGCGAATCTTTATTTTAATGCCGCCTTTTGTAGCGCGTTGGCTCTGGTGGTTTGCGGACAGCATTTCTTTCAGAACGCGCAAGCTGTGCCGCTTTTTTATACTGGTGCCGCCCTTAGCATTATTGTCGCCGTAATTCAAGATTACTATTATAAAGCCTATATGGATGAATTAACGGGGCTTCCTGCCAGACGTTCGCTTAATGAAACTTTGCAAAAGTTAGAAGGCGTCTATACGATTGCTATGGTAGATGTTGATTTTTTCAAGAAATTTAATGATACTTATGGACACGATGCGGGTGATGATGTGTTGCGACTGATTGCTGGTGTCATGAAAAATTGTTCTAAGGCGCGGTTTTTTCGTTATGGCGGCGAGGAATTTACTGTTCTGTTTCCTGGTAAAACGTTAGAAGAAGCTTTGCCGATACTAGAAGAAGTTCGCGAGTCTATTGCGAAACGGTCATTTGTTGTTTCAACAGGAAAAAACAAGCGGAAAGGAATCGGGAAAAAGCTCAATGTAACTGTAAGCATGGGGGTTGCGCAGGCCAAAAATAATAAAGAGAAAGTGGAGACAGTCCTAAAAGCGGCTGATACAGCTTTATATCGAGCGAAAGAAGCAGGGCGTAACTGTGTGCGACAATAATTTACAGCAGGCTGACGAGTTAGCCTGTTTTTTTATCAGGAAAATTACAAATAAAATGTGATTATTTGTAATAAAACAGCAGGATAAGGTCGTTTTTTGACGAAAATAACAAGAAATAGATTTATATAAAACTAAAGCAGAGCCAAAAAAATAAGGAGGCGTTGATATTGGCAGGTCAGATTAAAAGTATGTGTGATAAGATTATTGCGCAGCGCGCCAGCGGCAATCCTACGATGGAAAAAATCACAAAAACAAAGCTTGTCCTAAAAGGGATCAATCCCGATCAGTATACCGTTAATTCGCCGGATGATCCGGCTGTTCTTGCTAAGCTGACGCAAGTAGCGAAAGAACTTGGCGTTACCCTATAAATTGTTTTCTATATTGAGAGGAGGAAAAAACATGACAGTAATGACCGCAATTTCTGATCAGAAAGTACCGAAAATGGCAGTGCAGGCTATTAAGGGCCAGCTAATAGAGAAGGCTCCTAAAGTGGTGATTTATTTTGCTTCATCGAATTATGATCCGCAAGAAATTTCTGCCGCGATGCAGGATGCTTTTCATGAGGCTACTGTTTTTGGCTGCACGACCTCTGGTGAAATTATTAGCGGTAAGATGACAAAAGGCGCTATTGTAGCAATGGGATTTTCAGCAGACATATTAGAGGATATTCAGGTGGAAATTGTGCCGGAAATCAGTACGGAAGATCATGTAGCCGATGCTTTTGCAGCATTTAGTACACATTATGGTATGCCTGCTATTGAATTCGATCCTGAAAAATATGTAGGGCTTGTAATTTGCGATGGACTTAGCCGTGCGGAAGAGAAAATAATGGACTCCATCGGCAATATTACGAATGTTACTTTTATTGGCGGATCGGCTGGCGACGACTTGAAATTTGCCAGTACCTATGTGTTCGCCAATGGGCGAGCTTATACAGATGCGGCATTGCTTGTACTGATGAAACCAAAAGCTTCTTTTGATTTCATAAAAACACAAAGTTTTTATGAAACTGGTACGAAACTGATTGCGACTAAAGTGGATGAAGAAAAACGAGTCGTTATGGAATTTAATCATAAACCAGCCATTCAAGCGTATGCAGAAGCTGTCGGACAACCGCAGGTGATGGCAGATCAGTCCTTTATGCGTCGTCCCTTAGGTCTTATGGTTGGCGATGAACCTTATGTACGCAGCCCACAACAAGTTAACAATGGCTCTATCGTTTTTTATTGTAATGTAAAAGAAGGCATGGAAATGTCGGTGTTAGAGTCGACTGATATTATTGCCGATACGACACGCGTTATTAAAGAAAAGCAACAAGATCAAGGCGAAATTTTGGCTATACTGAACTTTAATTGCATTTTGCGGACCTTACAACTGGAAAGTGAAGGGCGAATGGATAAATATGGTCAGATTTTTGCAAATATACCAACAATAGGTTTTAGTACTTATGGTGAAGCCTATATCGGTCACATTAATCAAACGGCAACGATGCTGTTGTTTATGAAGTAGCTTGCTAATGAGCTGCCCTTGGGGAGGTGAACGCGATGGATATGATGACGATACTACTTCTAGGCGTTATCTGCCTGATTGTCGTTGCTGGAGTTGTGTTTTGGGGGAAAAATCGCAAAGGTGTTTCTTCGGTTTCATCGGGGGAGATTAGTTGGAATGAACAAAATAACCGCTGTGTTCGAACAACAAAAGGCCATATGGATCAGATGCGTACGACAGCAGAAATCATTCTGGACTCGAGTGAGCAGGTTATGATTAATGCCATAGAGGTGAATGAATCAACGAAACACCTTGCTGGTGAAGCGAAGAAAGGATCACAGCAGCTTCGTGAAGCCGAAAAAATCATGAATGAATTAACTCAGTTAGTTCATGCCGCCGAAACACAGGCGCAAGAAGGCTCAGCCAATGCGGCGGCGACTTTGCAAGTGACGGAATCGGGTCTTACCACAATGAATAAGGCCATAGTGCGGATGCAAAATATACAGGGGAAAACCGCTCATGTCGAATCACTCCTGGACACATTAAATCAATATTCGAAGGAAATTGGTGCGATTAGTGATGCAATCACAGAAATTGCTGGGCAGACGAATTTATTGGCGCTAAATGCTGCCATTGAAGCGGCTCGGGCTGGTGAAGCGGGGCGTGGTTTTGCTGTTGTTGCCGATGAAGTAAGAAAATTGGCGGAGCAGTCCAATGATCGAGCGCAAAAGGTAACAGCGCTAGTGAAGCAAGTACTTGATCAGACTGCTTCTGTCATTGTAGCTTCAAATGAGAGCAGGCAAGAAGCGGAAACAGGTATGAGCGAAGTGACAGCTTCTGGTCAGGAATTTGAAAAAATTCATGATAAGGTGCAACGCGTTGTGGCTAGTTCCGGTGAAATTGTTAAAGTTGCTTCTCGACAATCTGACATTGCCGATCGCCTTACAGTTATTGTTGGCAATGTGACAAAAGTAGTCAGCGAAGCATCAGAGAGTGCGGGACAAGGAATTGCAGCGACCGAACAAACGTCAACTGAAGTGATGAAAATTACGGATAGCATCAGTAATATCATTACAGTTATGCAAGATCTTGACGAATATATTCAAAGTGAAGAGAATGGGACTGTATCGTAGCGATCACTTAGTAGTAAACAAAAAAGTCGCGCCAATATGGCTGCGACTTTTTTTGATCAAATGATTTATGACGAGTATCTTATATTTGAAATTTGCGAATCGCTGCTTGCAATTCTTCCGCCATTTTGGCTAAATGCTGACTCGAAGCGGCAATTTCTTCAATCGAGGCGGATTGTTCTTCTGTAGCGGCAGAGATGAGCTGAGTTTGGTCAGCAGCGTGTTGGCTTTGTTTGTCGATAGATTGTACCGAAGTAACTACGTCGCTACTGCCTTGGTGAAGATGTTCGATTACTGTAGAAATTTCATGAATTTCCTGGGAAATATTGTGAACCATTTGGAGGATTTGTTGGAAATTTTGTCCCGCTGCCGCTACAATTGTAGTTCCGGCTGCTACTTCTTTTTGGCCTTCATTCATAAAAAGAACGGCATTGTTGGTTTTTTCCCGTACATCATGAATTAAACTAGTGATTTGTTTGGCCGCTTCCTGCGATTGCTCCGCCAATTTACGCACTTCTTCCGCTACGACAGCAAAGCCTTTGCCTGCTTCACCAGCTCTAGCGGCCTCGATGGCTGCGTTTAAAGCTAGAAGATTGGTTTGACCGGAAATATTGGCGATGACTTCAACAATTTGGCCAATTTCTTTCGAATGGGATTCGAGTTCGCCGATTACCATGGCCGTATCTTTCGTTTTTTGTTCGATTAGTGACATTTGACTGACTGCTTTCGTAACAGCCTGTTCGCCAGCGTTGGCCGTTTCTTGTGTTTTGACTGCTGTGCCGGAAACCGTCTGCGCATTGGCAGCTACTTGCGTAATTTGTTGGGACATGGCATTGACAGAACTTGTGGCTTTGTGAGTTAAATCAAGCTGTGTGGCAGCTGCGTGGGCTACTTCGGCTACGGTGCCTGCTGCGTCAGTTGCTGTCTGGGCAGATTGTTCCGCATTGGCTGTCAGTTGTTCGGAAGAAGCGGCAAGTTGTTCCGCTGTTTGCGAGAGTTGTTTAATTAAGGCGCGGATATTTTTGCTCAGAACATCAATGGAGTGAGATACTGTACCAAATTCGCTCTGATCGCGCAAGCTGGCCTCAGAGACACTAAGAGCAAAATTCCCTTTAGCTAACTCGCCTAAAAAAACGACAAAATCATTTAAGCGTTTGGCAATGCGTTTCGTAATGATCCAGCCTAGGAGACAGACAATCAGCAGTGACCCGGCAATAATTCCGACAAATAGCATCATTGCAGTGGCAAAATTTGCTTCGGTTTGTTTATTAATAGCATCGGCTGCTTTTTCATTGAATTCGCCAAGCTCAATTAGATTCTTCATAAAGGCCTCGGCGGCGGGACGAACATCGTGATTATAGAGAGCAAGCGCTGCTTCATCTTGGTTTTGGACGGCTAAAGCGATGACCTGTTCTCTGGCGCTGCGGTATTTATCTAGATTCGTGTGGAGTTCTTGCAGTTTTCCTGTTTCAAAGGAGGTGAGTTTTAGCTGTTCGTATTTTTTTAGATTTTCGTTAAACGCTTCTGCCCGCGTTTTAATATCGCCTACTAAGCTTTGAGATTCCACCGGATCTTTTATCAGCATCAGCATAAAAATATCGGCGGAAATCGCTCGTGCATGGGTACGGCTATCGCTGAGCCATTCGTTTGGCAGCATCCGTTCATTATACATGATGGTCATGTCCTGCTTTGCCTTTGCCAAATAGTGAAATCCCGTATAGCCGACGGCAGCTAGGGCAAATACGGCAACAATAATAAGTAAAAACAATTTTTTTGCTACTTTTAAATTATTAAGCCAATTCATAAGGAGCCTCCTAAAATTAGTGGGTCATTTCTGGTTGTTGTGTAGGACTATCGTGAAGTATTTGAGAAATTTCCTCAAAGCGATGGGACCGAGATAAAAAAGCGGCTACAATATCTGGGTCGAAATGCTTGCCGCTTTCGGCAACGATTTCCTGGACCGCTGTTTCATGGGAAACAGGTTCTTTATAAATCCGTTTACTTGTGAGCGCATCATAGACATCTGCTACAGCCATTAATCGAGCTGAAAGGGGAATTTTATCACCAGACAGTCCTTCTGGATAACCGGCGCCATTCCATTTTTCATGATGAAAGTAAGCAATTTCTTTGGCTTTATCAAGTAAAGGATCTGACATGCCTAACACGGTTTCGGCTCGATCAATTGCTTGACGGCCGATTTGCGTATGCGTTTTTATGATCTCAAATTCTTCTGGCGCTAAAGCGCTCGGTTTTAATAGAATACGATCTGGTATGCCGATCTTACCGATATCATGGAGCGGGGCTGATTTGACGAGCAGCCGGATTGTTTCTGGCGTTAAGTTATGGCGAAAGCGTTTATGCGGTCTCAACTCAAGGGCGAGTTCGCGGATATATTCGGAAACTCTTTGGATATGACCCGTTGTTTCATGATCGCGCGTTTCTGCCAGCGAGGCCATGGCAACAATCGTGATTTCTTGTAAGGCGGCCATTTCCTTGATACGCTGCGAAATTTCTGTTTCCAGATAATTGTTTTTATCTTTTAGGAAATCTTGGGTTTGTTTTAACGTAATGTGGGTGCGAATGCGAGTGAGAAATAAGGCCGGATCAAAGGGTTTCGCAATGTAGTCGACAGCGCCTAGGGACAAGCCTTCAGCAATGTTGGTAAAATCGCTCTGATTTGTAAGGAAAATCAGTGGAATTCGTATTAAAGCTGGTAACGCTTTCATACGGCGGCATATATCAAAGCCTGAAAAGGCGGAATTTGTTAAGGAAATTAAAATGAGATCAGGCGGTGACGCTGTTGCAATCGTTAAAGCCGTTTCGGCAGTATCCGTGATTTTTACCTTATAATGATTTTTGAGTAAAAGTTGCGTAAGTTCTAAATTGGCCATAGGGCTATCAAGAATTAAAATGACTGGTTTGCCGTTTTCCATGGCGGCCTCCTTCCTCTTTAGGGCAGAGCGTCTTTGCATCTGCAGGGAATATGGGGCAATATAACGAATTAATTCACAAGCTTAATTCACAAGCTCAATTATAGCAAATCCGTTATCGGGAAACATTAGCTTCACTATATGAAAACATAGCTCGTTTATTATATTGCGATTATAAGAGCTTGCTTATGATGCTAGATTCGACGTGGATACGATAAAGATAAGAAGTCAGGTTTGTGGAGGTCGCTACGATGAAGAAAAGAGTGGGAATGAGTGAATCCTGCCCTAGCAGCCATCTCATTGAAGCGCAGCGATTTGGCCGCAGCGGCAGTTGGGAGTGGAACTTACAGACAAAAGAGCTACTGTGTACCGAAGGGTTGTTAGCGTTGTTTGAAATAAGTGCTGAAGGGTTTTCTCAGAGCGGCGTTGCTGATTTTTTTGCTAAGGTAGTTATTGGCGATAGAGCGAAGGTAAGGAAAACTTTCTGGCGTATTTTACATGATCACGCACCGATCTGCCAAGAATTTCGGATTCGTCGCAGTGATGGAACAATACAAGTTTTATTGTGGCGAGGAACGATTTTAATAGATCAGAAGAATCATCCATTGAAATTTATTGGTACCGTTTTTGACGTTACTAAACTCCAAGAGACCTCAGATATGTACCGGGAAGAAGCAGTGCGGCTACGTGAATTTATGCAGGCTATGCCAGATATGGGCTTTATCATTGACGAAATGGGGAAGATTGTTGAGTTTGTGGGCAATCATGTTTTTTTTGGCAATGATGAAACGCAGCATCTTTCGGGTAAAAATTTATCGGATTTTATGCCTTCTGTGGCAGCGAGAAAAATGCATGAGAATGTTCGCTATGTTCTAGACTATCAGACGCTGCAGTTTGGCGAGTTTGAACTTCATACGCAGCAAGGCAGGCGGATTTTTCGCTTTCGCTTTGCACCCATGACCTATTGTTGCGGTGAGAAGCGCACTGTTGCATGCATGGCCAGTGATATTACCGAACAGAGCCGCACGAAAAAGTTCTTACAACTTTCTTATGAAAAGCGGCGTCAACAGGAACTGCTTAACGGGCTAGTAGAAGGGAAACTGCAGCCCTCGCAAACTCTTTTAGATCAAGCGTGGCAGGTTAAGCTCAATTTAGCGCAGTCTTTTGTCTGTCAAGCTCTGCTGGTGGAACAATGGGAGGATAAGCCGATTACCTATTGGCAGGAACATCGAACTGATTTCCAATATTTATTAGATTCGTTAGTGGAAGTATTAGAACGCGACTTAGACGCCATTGTGTGGGAAGCAAAAGACGGGATCGGCTTGTTACTGCCAGTGAAGGCGAATTGTCAAAATAGTAAGCAGCAAAGTATCGATTTTGCTGAGTCAGTTTATCAGATCGTAAAGTCTCATTTTCCTACAGCCCAGGTCTCCATTGGTTTAGCGGAGTTTTTTGAGGATTCTTTTTCTAGTATAAGTGCCGCTTATAGTCAGGCTTGTGATGCCGCTTACCTGGGCGATTTAGTAGAACCGGAAACGGCGATTCATCACTATTTGAATTTAGGCGTTTTGCAAATTCTACCGTCTTTATCAGAAGAAGAACGGGTTAAAGCATTTATTTGGCGTAATATTGGCAAACTGCTTGAATATGATAAGAAAAAAGGCAGTCAATTTCTTGATACCTTAGAAAAAATACTGCAAAATGAAAACCTCAAAATTGTGGCGGAACAATCTTTTGTGCATCATCAAACGATCATTTTTCGTAAAAAACGGATTGAGGAAATTCTCGGTGTGTCGCTAGAGTCTTTTGAAACGCGGATTACCTTAGCGATGGCGTTGAAATTATTTCAAGTAGCAGTTCGGCGGAATTGCTGGACTCTTGATGAACCTTAATAGATCACTAAAAAGACAGAAAAAAAGGATGTCGTACTTGTGTTTCAGTACGGCATCCTTTTTTAGCAGGATCTAAATATATTGCAGTACTTTGCCTTAGAAGCTACGACAAAGCAGTCTTCTTTGATAGCTTCTGGCAGCGAGTGATAAGGAATAGTTTAAGATAAAGTAGGTGGCGGCAATTAAGCCGAAGATGGCAAAAACCTGGGCAGTAGAACCATATTGCCCCATAATAATCATGCCTTTACCGGTAAGTTCTTCAATACCAACAGCCCATACAAAGGAAGTATCTTTGATGACTGTTGTGCATTGCGATACAAGCGGCGGAATCATATTACGCAAGGCTTGCGGCAAGATGATATAGAGCATGGTTTGCCAATAAGTGAATCCTTGAGATTTGGCTGCCTCCCATTGACCGCGCGGCAAGGAGTTTAAACCGCCACGGACGATTTCAGCAATAATAGCTGATGTAAAGACAGTCATAGCGGCAATGCCCGCATAAATTGGCGGGAGATTTGTCATAAATCGCGCGGCTAAAATAAAGAGCAATAGCGGCGTATTGCGTACTGTTTCGATGTAGAGAGCGGCTAACCTTGTTAAAAGCGGCTGATCGCTAAATCGGGCTACGCCGAGGATAGTGCCGAAAATCATACTAAGGACAATCGAGCCTAGGGCGATATAGAGAGTCGTCAAGAGGCCTTGACCAAGGAATAGAAAAAACTGTGGCTGTAGAAGCTCTTGGATCATAAAGACACCTCCAGTTTTTTCTCCAGACGGCGAGCATAGCGAGCTAGCGGCAGGCAGAGAAGAAGATAGAGGATGGCTGTTATTACATAAGCCGGTCCATAGTATAAATTGTTACTAGCCCAGGAATCAGCTTGATACATGAGATCACCACCGGCTACCATGGCCAGAACGGATGTGTTTTTAATCAGGCTCACAGCTTGGTTGGTTAAGGGCGGCAGGGAAATCCGTTTAGCTTGCGGCAGAATAATATAGCGCATAGCGCTCCAATAAGAAAAGCCTTGTGAAAGCGCTGCTTCCAACTGACCGCGCGGAATAGCTTGAATGCCAGCCCGGACCACTTCGGCCACATAGGCGCCGTGATAGACGCCAACGCCGAAGACGCCTACCGAGAAAATTGGCAGCATAATGCCAAGGTGAGGCAGCGCGTGATAGAGGAAAAAGATTTGAATGACAAGCGGTGTATTTTGAATGGCTTCCACGTAGATTCGATTGATGACACGGACTGATTTGCCTTGCGCTGCGCCCAAGACGCCGAAGAAAATGCCAAGCGCTAGTGACAGAAGCAGAGCCAGCAGCGACAAAGCGATAGTCATAGCGAATCCTTCGGCGAAGATGGGCCAGTCGCGTAAGACGGCAGCCCATTTAAAGGCGGCAAAGGGACCCATTTTATTTAATGCCCCATTTTTGAATCAGTTTATCAAGCTCGCCGGATTTTTTCATATCCGCAATGGTATCATTGACAAGCTTGGCTAGAGCGTCATTGCCTTTCTTCGAAGCAACGCCGTATTCCTGAGGACTGAAACGATCAGGCAGAATCAACGTGGAATCATCAAGATAGCCAAAAAGAATGGAGCCGTCGACCGAGAAGGCGTCAACGCGGCCAGCATCAAGAGCCGATTTAATTTCAGGATAGGTACCAAATTCCAAGAAGGAGACTTTCGCACCTTGTTTTTCGGCTGCTTCTTGTACAGCTTGTTTGGAAGTCGCACTTTGAGCTACACCGATTTTTTTACCATTTAGATCTTTTAGCGTTTGAATACCAGAAGCTTTTTTCACCATAATGCCGACGCCGTCAGTGAAGTAGGGATCCGAGAAATTATAGCTCTTTTTGCGTTCTTCCGTAATCGTAAAGGTACAGATATCAAGATCTACTTCGCCGTTATCGAGGAGCGGGCCCCGTGTTTTTGCCGTTACGCCTTGGAATTCTACCTTGGATTCATCACCGAGAACTTTTTTGGCGATCGCTTTGGCTAGGTCAATTTCCATGCCTTCAATTTGATTCGTTTGCGGATTTTTAAAGCCGAATTTTGGTACGTCTACCTTGACGCCGACTTTTAATACGCCGCGATCTTTAATCGCCTTGATATCAGCAGGCGTTCCAGAAGAATCAGATTTTGCACTTGGCGTACTACCGCCGCAGCCGCCTAAAAATATTGCTCCCATAACCATAATAGATGCTAGTAGCGTCCAGCCTTTTTTCATTATGCTTTCCTCCTGTAAAATAGATTTTAATGTGAACGTAAGATTCGGCTCAAAAATAGTTGAGTTCGTTCGTGCTGTGGCTCTGTAAAGAAATGCTCAGGATTGCCTTCTTCTAAGATTTGCCCGCCATCCATAAAAATAACGCGGTCGGCTACTTGACGAGCAAAACCCATTTCGTGGGTTACTACAACCATCGTAATGCCTTCTTTGGCTAAATCAATCATTACATCAAGTACTTCCTGAATCATTTCAGGATCAAGAGCGGACGTGGGTTCGTCAAACAACATAATCTGGGGCCGCATGTTGAGGGCGCGGGCGATTGCTACACGCTGCTGCTGACCGCCGGAAAGCTGTGATGGATAAGCAGAAGCCTTTTCTTTCAAGCCAACGCGATCGAGAAAATCGAGACCTGTTTCTGTTGCCTCTTCTTTACTGATTCCTTTGATCAAAGTTGGCGCTAGCGTCAGATTTTCTAAAACGGTTTTATGCGGATACAAATTGAATTGTTGAAATACCATGGCTACAGATTCTCGTACCTTGCGCACTGGCGCTTTCGGATCGGTGATTGTTACGCCGTCGATGGTAATGGAGCCGGAAGTAGGTGTTTCCAAGAGGTTCATCGAGCGAATTAAAGTGCTTTTACCTGAGCCGCTTGGGCCGATTACGACTAGCTTCTCGCCATTTTTTACTTCTAAGTGAATGTTTTTTAATACATGGTTTGTGCCAAAATACTTTTCTACCCCATCTAATAGAATCATCATATCACCTCCCTGTAGCAACATAAAAAGACAAAACGACTCTTCTGCAAGCAGAAGAGTCGTCATTGACTCCAAGAAAAGAAGACTCACTTACGGTTCTGTAAGTGAGTCTTCTTTGACTCGAAAATGTAATTTTGTATACCTATTATAGACGAAACGGCTGAAAATTTCAATAGACTAGATGTAAGACTTTTATATCACTTATTATGCTTTTTTATGATAGATGCAAGACGTTCGATACCTTCCTTGATTTTTTCTGGCGGCATACCAGAATAATTCAGGCGGAAGTGATTGCGTTCATTTTGATCAGGGAAGAAGATGTGACCAGGGACAAAAGCTACTTTATTTTCTAGACAATCTTTTAGTAAGTCCGTTGAGTCCATCTGTTTGGGGAGCGTAACCCAAGTGAAGAGTCCTCCTTCGGGACGTGTAAAGGTCACATTTTCCGGGAACGTTTCCGCCATCGTTTTTAACATGATATCGCGACGACTGCCATAGAGGGCAATGATTTTTTCAATATGTTTTTCAATATCATAAAGCTCCAGATACTTAGCAACTTGCAACTGACAGAATGACGAGGAGTGAAGATCAGCTGCTTGTTTCACTGTGGCAAACTTAGCAATAATGGCCGGATCGGCGGCAACCCAGGCAATTCGCATGCCAGGACAGAAGATTTTGGAGAAAGTGCCGACAAAAATAACGAGACCGGCTTTGTCGAGCGATTTTAAGGATGGCGGCAGAGTTCCTTCAAAACGAAGTTCGCCGTAGGGGTTGTCTTCGACAATCGGAGTATTGTATTTTGCGGATAAATCGACTAGGGCGTGGCGGCGTTCTACAGACCAAGTGCGCCCTGTTGGATTTTGAAAATCAGGGATAACATAGATGAATTTTACATTTTTAGTAGCTGTTAAAATTTTTTCTAATTCCTCAGGAATCATGCCTTGTTCATCAGTGGGAACACCGATAATCTTGGGCGCATAAGGCGAAAATGCGCTAAGAGCGGCCATGTAGGTCGGGCTTTCGCACAAAATCACATCGCCAGGGTTAATGAAAATACGAGCGGCAAAATCAAGAGCTTGCTGCGAGCCGCTCGTAATTAGGAGATTGTCAGCAGTGAGTTCTGTGCAAAACTTTTCATTAAGCCGTGCGGCGATTTGTTCGCGCAATTTAGGAAAGCCTTGGGTGGACGAGTACTGAAGGGCTTGGACGCTCGATTCTTTCAGCATTACTTCCGTAGCATGGGCTACTTCTTCTACGGGAAATACTTCGGCGGCAGGGAGTCCGCCAGCAAAGGAAATAATGTCAGGACGTTGCGTGAGTTTTAAAATGTCATCAATTTCTTCCGTGTTCATGGAATTGACAGCATGTGAGAAAACAATTGACATAGTATACCTCCTAGAGTGACTGCAATTTACAGTGTTGTGATTTAATAATAGTAGGAAGGAATAATAATGTAAATATCCAATTGTAATATTGTAAGATACCAATTTCATCAAAAAGGCGGTTTTGGATTTATGGATATAACCAATTTACTAAGCAACTGGACGGTACAAGTCGATGGAGCTGTACCAATGTATATTCAATTAGCCAATGTTTTTACGGCTAAGATCCAAAATATGACTTTGCAGCCAGGCGATAAATTGCCGCCTGAGCGAGAACTGGCAAAGGCGCTCAACGTAAGCCGAACTACGGCAATTAATGCCTATAAATTGCTAGAAGAGCGAGGATTGGTCCTTACGAAAATCGGCAGTGGAACCTATGTGGCGGCTGTTACGAAGCAGATGGCAGAAACGACTCCTGTTCCCTGGGAGCAGCTATTTACGCCGCAGTATCGTACACCGACATCCTCCATTATTCGTAACCTTGTGGCAATGCCTGCTGGGGGGAATCATATTTCTTTTGCCACAGGAATGCCTGATCCGGCCTTTTATCCTTTGCATATTTTACGGGAAGGACTGGTAAGTTCTGTAGACTCTGTTGATAGAAGCGATTTTGGCTACATGCCGACAGAAGGCTATCCTTCTTTGCGCCAAGCTCTCGCGCTTTGGCAAAAATCCTACGGGATTGAGTCAGAGGATGAAGAAATTCTTATTATATCAGGATCACAGCAAGGGCTGTATCTCATTGTTAAAGCGCTTATTGAACCGCGCGATTTTGTCGTAGTGGAATCGCCTACCTATCTTGGCGCCATTCAAATTCTTGAGTCGGCAGGGGCCCGTATTTTATGTCTGCCGCCAGGGGATTCATTGCGGCTTGATGTGCTAGAAGATTATCTTATTCGCTATCGGCCTAAATTTTTCTATACGATTCCTACTTTTCAAAATCCGACAGGACGTGTTATGTCATTACAAGAACGGCGGGCGCTGCTGGCTTTGGCAGAAAAGCATCACTTAGTTCTGGTTGAAGATGATCCTTACGGCCATCTGTATTACGAGCAAAAGCCGCCATTATCTTTAAAAGCGTTAGATACTTATGGTGGCGTCATTTATTTAAGCACTTTTTCTAAATCGCTATTTCCTGGTCTGCGCATAGGTTGGCTAACAGCGCCTGCTGCGGTGGTAAATCGGCTGGCCCAGGAAAAACAGTATGTAGATTTACAAAGCAATAATTTATCGCAGAAAGTTTTAACAAGCTATCTTGCTACAGGCGACTTTGAAGCGCACCTGCAAAAAATGCGCGCTATTTATAAGCTGCGTCGTGATGCAATGGCTCAGGCTTTGCAGCGTTATTGCGCGGGATTTCTTGATTTTCCTATACCGGAAGGGGGATTTTACTTGTGGTGCACTTTAGCGCCGCGCATTTCCGGCAGAGAATTTTGGCAAAGGGCTGCAAGAGCTGGCGTTTCGTTTGTTCCTGGTGAAGCCTTTTATGCTGGCATTGGCGAAAGCCAGCAATTTCGCCTTTGTTTTGTCTCACATGAAGAGGAAATCTTACGAGAAGGGGTAAGGCGGCTCGGGCGAATTCTTGCATCAGGTGATGTTTGGACAGAACCAGCTACAAGCAGCGGCAGTCGTCCATTGATTTGAAAACGGTTTTCATAAGTGGAGAGAAATATGTTATGGAAATAAAAAAGTATTGACTTTTAGGCTTGCCTCTCTTATAATCAATATCAACAAGATATTGTTGTGCAGAGGGAGTAACCTTTACAGCATAGTCGTCAATACGGTGCAATCGCACTCGGCTATGTTGGCATGAATTTTTCGTGTCGGTAAGACTTTGCTTATGTGATTTAGTCATATAAGTGAGGTCTTTTTATTTATATATAGCTAAAATTAGCAAATAACAGGAGGATGACTTATGTCAGAACGACTTACCTTGCATGATGTCTTACGCGAATATGGCACACCGCTGGTCACGTTAGGGGTTCATGCATCAGAAGAAGAATGTCTAAAACTTCGAGAACGACTGCTCGCAATTCGTGATGTTAGCAATGCAAAAGAGCAGGGCTACTTAGAAGTAGCGTGCACTTTTTATATTGATGTGCATGATATTGATCGCTATTTATCGGGAGAATTACCTACACTTGGTGAAATTTACACTTTTCCCGAAGACGTAAAGTCTCATAAGGAGGAATAACATGAAAAAGTTACTACTAATCACATTTATGTTTATGTTTGCATTTCAGTCTATGAGTTTTGCTGCTGTCGGCGGTTCCAAAGGCGGTAGTTCTGCGCCGAAGTCTTCGCCGAGTATGTCTCAGCCAGCACCTAGCTCATCAGGTTCCCTTGCACCGAAAAGTTCAGAAAGTACAAGTTCTGGATACAAGCCATCGGCGCCAGCTAGCAGTTACAGTGACAAAGCACCGGCTGCAGCGGCAAAACCGCAGCAACAAGCGGCTCAACAGCAATCTACAGGCAGCAGTTTCTTGCGTAATGTAGGTCTCTTTGGCGGCGGTATGCTCCTTGGCAGTATGCTTGGTAATATGTTTGGTTTTGGTTCAGCAGGCATGATGTCTGATATTATTGGCATGCTCTTTAATGCGGTGTTTATTGGTTTGGTTTTCATGGCTATTCGTTACGCCTGGAACCGCTATCAAGAAAGCAAGGCAGAAAAAGAACGGAATAACAGACGCTGGCATTAAGCTAGACGTTTGATCATATAGAAAGGCAGGCCGTCGAAGCGCTTCGACGGCCTGCCTAGTTTCTGAGAAAAATAAATCAATCGGCTGTAATGAGTTTGTCTTCTTTAATGATGTGCTGAGCCAGCCAGTCACAGACGAAATCTAGCATTTCTAACAAGTACTCATTCTGGCCATTGTCGATTCGATCAAGGTCGATCGTATCAATTTTGTCTAAAAAATCCTTATGAGTTGCCATTTGGGAAAGGAGTTTTCGATAGCCAATCTTTTTCATGTATTCTTCTTCGGCATGAAAATGGTAAATGGTGTACTCTTTGAGCTCTTCTAAAATCGCAATAATGTCGTTGTACTTATCGAGAATCAAATCATTGCGTAAAAGCTCGTACATGCGGTTGGCGATGTCAAAAAGATGTTTGTGCTGTTCGTCAATTTCAGGTACACCGATGGCGTATTCGTCAGACCATTGAATCATAAAAAAAACTCCTTTATTAGTAATAATTAAAATAGTGTCTTTGTTAATTCGCACTAAAAAATAAAAATCCTGCTAAAGAAATATTAAAATTTTGTTATGATGCTAGATTTTACATACAAATAGAGCATTGACAAAGACAAAAAAGCGTAGTATATTACAGACTATACAATTCATAAAATTTGATTTTGAGAAATGTAATGAAGAAGAAAAGTAAGCAGGCAAAAGCTGCAGAGAGCCAATGGTTGGTGGAAATTGGCGCTGATACCTGTTGAATCCGCTTCGGAACTGCTAGGGACAGAACCTAGTCCGGCATGACGCCGTTATCATCAGCAAAGGTCATAGTAATATGACAAATAAAGGTGGCACCACGTGAGAAACCGCTCTCGTCCTTGACAAACGTCAGGATTGAGAGCTTTTTTTGTTATCCAAAAAGCTGTGCAGCAGTCTTACTTGGCCAGTAAGAGAGTAGAAAAAGCGGAGGGGTAATCATGAAAATTTTAATTTCGGAAAAAATTGCCGATAAAGGCGTGGAAAAACTGGTACAAGAAGGAGCTACGGTTCACGTTCTGCCTAATTTAAGTCGTCAAGAGCTTTTAGCGAAGATTGGTGAATATGACGGATTGATTATTCGCAGTATTACCCAAGTAAATGATGAACTGTTGGAACATGCGCCCAACTTGAAAGTGGTAGGACGGGCTGGCAACGGTGTTGATAATATTGATGTAGAAGCGGCAACGCGTCGCGGCATTATCGTTGTAAATACGCCGGAATCGAATATCGTATCGGCGGCAGAACTAACTATCGGTCTTTTACTGGCCTCTTGCCGTAATATTCCTAGAGCGAATGATCGTGTGCGCGGTGGTAGCTATGATCGCGCCGGTCTTAAAGGGATCGAGCTTCTTGGTAAAACCTTGGCAATTGTCGGGTTTGGCAAAATTGGTTCCTTGGTCGCTACACGTCTTAAGGCTTTTGGTATGCACGTTATTGCCTATGATCCCTATATTAGCGACGCCCGCTTTAAAAAATTCGGCGTAGAGAAAAAGGAAACCCTGGAAGAATTGATGCGAGAAGCTGATATTTTAACAGTGCATACGCCGAAAACGGAAGAAACTCTCGGGATGATCGGCCACGAACAATTTAAAGCAGCGAAACGCGGACTCCGTGTTGTAAACTGCGCGCGCGGCGGCATTATTGATGAAGCTGCTCTCTTAGAAGCGATGAAAGAAAAGATTGTGGCGAGCGCTGCCATCGATGTTTTGATGAGCGAACCTCATCCTAATACGCCGCTCTTTGATTTTGATAATGTGGTATTCACACCGCATTCTGGTGCTGATACGAAAGAAGCGCAAGATAATGTGGGCGTGACGATTGCCACAGAAGTCATCAGCGCGTTGCGTGGCGAAATTGTACCAAACGCTGTCAATCTTCCGACGATGCCTACTCAAGAATTTGAATCCTATATGGCTTATTTAAAACTAGGCGAAACGATGGGCAAACTCTATTATCAATGGGAGAAAGAGGCTGTTGAAAAAGTAGAAATTACTTATAGCGGCGAAATCGGCTCGGTCGATACGTCAGCCATTTCCCTAGCCGTACTCAAAGGAATTTTAGAGCCTGTCTTAAAAGAAAAAGTCAACTATGTAAATGCTTCACTGCTAGCAGAAAGTCGCGGCATCAGCGTGATCGAAAGCAGAAAATCTTCGTCTGAAAATTACTTGAATCTCCTACAGATTAAAGTAGTTTCCGCCAAGAAAACCTTTACGATTAGCGGCAGTGTTTTTGGCAAAGGCGAAATGCGTATTGTCCAGATTAATGGTTATACCTTCGATCTGATTCCGAAACCTTGCATGTTGATTGCTGAAAATATTGACCGTCCTGGTGTTGTAGGAAACTTCGGTACTTTGCTTGGGAAAAATAATGTTAATATTGCTACCATGCAGTTAGGACTAAGCGAAGAAGAAGCGCATGCCATGATGATCATGACAGTGGATTCACCGGTAGCGACAGAAACAGTAGAACTTTTAGGTCAAGTAGACGGTATTTTGAAAGTACGGTTTGCGAAAATATAATTGATCTGATAAATCATAGAAATATAGGTTAGAAAAACCTTCTTGCTACGGCGAGAAGGTTTTTTTATAATGGTGAATATAAACCGTTTTAACGTGAAAAATAGAAAAGCTTCCTTAATAATTAGATAAAAAAAGAATAGGCATTTTATCATGGATAAAAGGATGTGAAAATCTATGTCAAAAGACGCTAAAGCGTATGATTCTGTTTGGAACCTTGCAGCAACTTATCGGCAACTGCCTGCGTTATTTTACCGAGAACTTTCACCGCAGCCAGTGAGAGGGCCGAAACTAGCTGTCTTCAATGAAAAGTTAGCTTTGCTGTTAGGTTTGGATAAAGATGCATTGCAAAGCCGTGGCGGTGTAGCCATTCTTGCGGGGAATGAAATTCCTCCTGGCGCCAAGCCTTTGGCACAGGCTTATGCTGGTCATCAGTTTGGCCATTTTACGATGCTTGGCGATGGGCGCGCGGTGCTGCTAGGTGAGCAAGTTACGCCGTCAGGTGAGGTTTTTGATGTGCAGCTAAAAGGCTCGGGGCTAACTCCCTTTTCACGCGGCGGTGATGGTCGGGCCGTGCTTGGCCCGATGTTGCGCGAATATATCATTAGCGAAGCGATGCAGGGTCTAAAAATTCCTACGACGCGAAGCTTAGCTGTTGTGACTACCGGGGAACCTATCATGAGAGAAACGGCTTTGCCTGGCGCTGTTTTAACACGGATTGCTGCCAGCCATATTCGCGTCGGGACTTTTGAATATGCGGCAAACTGGGGAACAAAAGAGGATATAAAAGCTCTAGCTGATTATACCCTTAAGCGTCATTTTCGTGAAGCCCTTGAATCAGAGGCGGGGCAAAAAGAGCCTTATCTTACTTTATTGTGCGAAATGGGAAAACGGCAGGCGTGGCTCATTGCGAGGTGGCAGCTTGTCGGCTTTATTCACGGCGTTATGAATACAGACAATATGGCTATAAGCGGCGAAACCATTGATTACGGCCCTTGCGCCTTTATGGATCGCTATGACGAAGCAACTGTATTTAGTTCAATTGACCGAAATGGACGGTACGCTTATGGCAATCAACCGAAAATTGGCGCTTGGAATCTTGCTCGTTTTGCTGAGTCGTTGTTGCCGCTGCTCCATGATGATGAAGCGCAGGCCGTAGAGGCAGCACATACCATATTAGCTGACTTCGCTGTTTGGATTGAGACAGCCTGGTTCCAAGGCATGCGAGAAAAGCTTGGCTTATTTTCGGTACAGGATGGCGAAGGGGAAGAAGCCAACGATCTGATGCTGATTCAAGACCTGCTTGGTCTTATGAAATATCGTCAGGCTGATTATACCAATACTTTCCGTGGACTTACTCTCGGAAATCTCTCCGATCCATCGATCACTGCTTTAGCGAATGACAAAGACTTTGCCGACTGGCATAGTCGCTGGCAGACTCGTTTATCGAAGCAGGGAGCGGGAGAGGAGGCAGTTCAGGCTTTGATGAAACAAGCTAATCCTGCTGTCATCCCCCGCAATCATCGTGTCGAGGCAGCACTGGCTGCTGCTGTGGAAGATAGCGACTATTCAGTGATGGACAAGCTCCTCACGGTGCTGCAAGATCCCCATGCCTATACGAAAGAACAGGAAGAGTATGCAAGTCTTCCTGAATCGTCGAGTGCTGTCTATAAAACGTACTGCGGCACGTAAGAACGTACTGAGCTTTATACAAGAAGTTTAATAAAAAAGGTCCTAATGATTTAATACTTTATAAATTATTGGGGCCTTTTACGTTCATCAAACCTATTTTTATAATTTGGGAGGTGGTTTTATGGATCGTGAAATCAAGCCAGTGCAACCGATACGAAAGATAAGATCGGTTCGCGGTATTAGACCAGTAAAATTGCATCGCAGACAGAAATATAGATCGAAACTGAAAGATGATTTATTTCAACAGAGTATGGTTTTTGAAGAAGTGGAAGAGGAAACGAGTGGAGCCAATCGCGCGCACTATTCGCCGGAAGGCATTGGCGAACACGTAGATTTTAAGACATAAAAGGTAGATATATTTGAAAAAATTAATTGTAAAACAAGTATCCGGATGTGGCGCAGTATGAAGACGAGGATATTTTTGTAGAAAGCGAAAACAGTTTTAGGACAGCATAAATAATTTTGACTTTCGCATTTTTATTTGACTTGTCTTAACTTCTAAAATACAATAGTGTATGAGGGCGATACAAAAACCATGAAAGATGCTTTTTGTATCGCTATTTTTATTAAAATGGTAAATCAATTTGAGGGGCGAAGCGGGATGAATGAAAGAATCGATCAAAAAATCGATCAGAAGACAGCGAAGAATTTAGTTGATTTTCTTTTTAATGAAACAGGTGTTGCTGCCGTAATTTGTAATGAAGAAGGTACGATTATAGCAGCCAAAGATGTCAGCCGAATTGGCAGTGCTCATGCGGGATCAAAGAAAGTTCTTGCAGAAAGAATTCCGTATCGCATTGTAACCGCTGAGGATGAAAAACAGTCAGCAGGGGCAAGTAAAATGGGGGTTCATTTTCCAATCATCTATAAAAATGAATGGATTGGCAGTTTTGGTCTGGGCGGTGACCCTGTTTTTACAAAACCATTGGCTAAAATTGCAATTGGTGTTATTTGTCGCGAAATTGAGGCTGATTATAATAAAAAATTGTTATTGGAGCAAGCGCAGCAAGTCAATCAGTCCATTGCCAATATCGTAGCGATTGTTGAAGAATTGAATGCGTCGCAGGAAGATTTAACGGCTACGATGCAAGATGTAGCGCAACTCTCAGATAAAGCAGCGCTTCATGTAAACAATACGGATGATTTTCTTGCTACGATTCAACAAATTGCCGGGCAAACGAACTTGCTTGGTTTAAATGCTGCGATCGAAGCGGCTAGGGCTGGCGAGAATGGTCGCGGCTTTGCCGTAGTAGCGGAAGAAGTTCGTAAACTTTCCGGCCAAAGTCATGAATCGGCCAAAGAGATCAAACAGACGCTTGGCAACTTGAAAGATTCGGTCAAACAAGTTTTTGACTATACGCAGCAGACCGCAAAAATCACGAAAGAACAGGCGAATGCGACCCAATTAATTACGGAAAAAATAATTGACCTCCAAGTAGTGGGAGATAAATTATTGAATATGGCTAAAGCGGAATAAGCTTTAGCCACTGAATTTTTCGAAAGTATACAAAATACAAAATAAAAATCTATTTACAAGATTATGAATAGAATATAATATTAAATACATGAGAAAGAACATTCACAATCACATAAAGGATTCATATCGTACTCTGCCAGGCATGATTACCCATATTTTACGAGAGCAGATTCTTTCTGGTGAACTCAATGGTGGCGTTCAGTTAAAGCAGGAAGAGTTAGCTGTAAAATTTGGTGTCAGTATGAGTGCATTGCGGGAAGCCTTGAAAACTTTAGAGGCGGAAGATCTTGTAAGTTTTTATCCCAATCGCGGTGTTATCGTAAAAGCTTTAACGGCAGAAGAAGCTCAAGAAATTTTTGATATTCGTCTGTTCTTGGAGCTTGGCGCCTTAGAGTTAGCAATTCCGGAACTGACAGAGGAAGATTTTGCTGAAGCTGCGGCGATTCTTAAACAAGCGCAGACGGAAAGTCACACGCAGCAACTGAGTGAGCTAAACTGGCAATTTCACGAAATCTTATATCAGTCGGCAAAACGTCCAACCTTATTAAAACTAATTCGCAACATGCATAATAATGTGGAACGATATATGAGGCTCTATTTATCAATCCTTCAGTATCAATCCAGGTCGCAAGAGGAGCATCAAGCGATGCTGTTAGCCTGCCAGGAAAGAAATATACAGGCGGCGCAGGATATTTTGCGTAAACACATGAAGAATGCTAGTGAGAATTTGATGAAGTATTTAAGCTAAATGTTAGTTTATTTTTTTAATATTCGATTTTCGAAAATCGAATGTAAGATACTGAATATTAAAGAATTTATGACTAAAAGAGTACATAGAGGTGCTTTTTACGAGAAGGCAAAATTACATCGTAAAAGCACTTTTTTCGGGAAGTAAATAGACTGAAAAAACGAAATGTTCAGTGAAAAATATACTTTTCAAATACTTATTATTACTAACTCTTAAATATTTTAAGAGTTTTAATAAAAAAACTTTTAGGAGGCATAGCATGAACCAACAGAAAAACGCAGCATTTCAGTTCATTGACGCTCATAAGGAAGAGATGGTCGCTTTATGGCAAGAGGTTGTTTCGATTGAAAGCGGCCCGCATGAAAAACCCGGTATCAATAAGGTGGCAGATCGTTTTTCCCAGATATTAAAGGAAGAAGGCGCCGAAGTTCGTCTGGTTGAGTTTGAGAAAGCTGGCAGCTTGCTTGTCGGTGAACTTGGTCGCAATGAAGACAAGTCGGGTGTTGTATTTTTAGGTCATATGGACACTGCTTGTCCGGCGGGCGCTTTAGCGGAAAGACCTTTTACGATCAAAGACGGTACGGTTTATGGACCGGGAGTCCTTGATATGAAAGGCGGTATCGTAGCGGCTCTTTATGCCATTAAGGCTCTTAAAAATGCCGGATATGATTCACGGGCGATTAAAGTTTTATTAGCAGGCGACGAAGAAGTACTTCATGCTCAGTCAAATGCACCTGAACTTATGATTGAAGAAGCAAAAGGCTATGCCGCTGCTTTTAATGTAGAAACTGGTTTTGTTGATAATGGGGTTGTTGTGGGCCGCAAAGGCGTTGCGCGTATTATGCTGGAAGTAAAAGGCGTTGCTGCTCATGCCGGAAATGATCCTGAAAATGGACGAAATGCTATTTTAGAAATGTCCTATAAAGTCATTGGTGTACAAGCTTTAACAAATTGGGATAAGGGAATTAGCTTTAATGTTGGCGTAATCCAGGGTGGCACAACTTCTACGACAGTTCCTGAATATGCCAAGGTTTATATTGATGTTCGCTATAAGGACCCTGATGATTTAGAAGAAATTATGCGTCAGGTTCAGGCAGTTGCTGATGATGTTCATGTACCTGGAACGACAAGCACTGTTACTTATATGGAAGGCATTAAGCCGATGAAAACAACAGACGGCGTGAAAAATTTATTTGAAATCGTAAAAGCGGCTTATGAAGAAAATGGTTTTGGCACTCCTTATGCTAAATTTGTTGGCGGTGCTTCTGATTCAGCCTATTCGGTCTTAGCTGGCGTTCCGACTGTATGCGCTATGGGCGTTAAAGGCGGCAGAAATCATAGTCCCGAAGAATTTGCCTTGCTTGATAGTTTATTTGAAAGAGCCAAGCTTCTTGTTGCTTGTGTCTTGAAATTAGATGAATTAAAAAAATAGTAGTATGATGTTTCCTTAGTTTCCTATTTGATTTTATTTGAATACTTTTGATGGGGGATCAATGATGAGTAACGTAGTTGAAGAAAAAATCACCTGGAAAGGCTGGATCTCTCTTATTGCCGTTATACTGTGCTTTTCCGGACTTTTATCGCATGCCGGACCTCTTAGCGCTTTTGACTTTCAGGTCTTAGTTGGCGGCTTTGGTAAAATTTCGGGAGCAGCCACTTTTGTTGGTAAAGGCGGTTCCGGCGCCAGCGATGGCTTTTTACAGGCCCTTGCTTTAGGACCTATCGTTATGTTGGCACTGGGAATTGTGGAAGTGGCGGAAGCAAATGGCGCGATTCGTGCAGCTGGCGTATTTTTCCGGCCTATTTTAAGACCTCTACTTGGTATCCCTGGTGTAAGTGGTCTGGCTTTTATGAGCAGTTTTACCAGCACAGATGTGTCGTCCGTATTAACTAGAAACCTCTATGAAGAGGGCTTGATTACCGATGATGAAAGAACCTTGTTAGCTTCGTATTTATTTCCTGGCTCTGCTGTTGTATCAAATACGTTAGCATCTGGTGCGCCGTTATTGCCGATCTCAGTCTTGTCAGCTGGCGCTATCATGGGGCTGATTGTTGTTGCGAAATTTGTTGGTACGAATTTAATTCGACTACTTATCGCATACAACAGAAAAAGAGCACAGGAAGGAAGTGTTGCTAATGGCTGAGGTTGCAAAAAGACAGCCTAATATGATCGAAGTTTTCATGGCTGGTTCGAAAAAAGGTTTCTATTTGATGGTCGAAGTCATTTTACCAGCATTGATTCTAGGCTTTGTATTGGTAAAAATTCTTAATACACTGGGCGTTATGGCGCTGGCAGGTCAGTATCTGAGTCCAGTTATGGCTATTTTCGGTTTGCCAGGAGAATCCATTGTTGTATTAATTGCCGCTTTTTTTGCTAAAGCAGCTGGCGCAGCTACGGCAGCTAATTTATATAACGAAGGCGTGATTACTGCGGCTCAGGCCACGATTCTTTTCCCAGCTACGATGATGATGGGAACGCTGGTTGGCAATTTTGTTCGCGTAATCATGGTTTCGCAGACAAATGTAAAATGGTTCCCAATCATGGTGGCTGCAGCTCTAATTGATTCAGCAATTGTTATGTTAATGACTCGTTTTGTATTATCTTTATAATTTAATACGGCCATGGCTTTTATGAGCCATGGCCGTTAGGGGGATTTTTTATTATGGCAAGAAAAATGAAAACAATGGACGGCAATACAGCCGCCGCCCATATCTCTTATGCATTTACTGATGTAGCGGCAATCTTTCCAATTACGCCGTCATCGAATATGGCTGAAAGCGTCGATGAATGGGTTGCACAAGGCCGTAAGAATATTTTCGGACAGACTGTAGAAGTCGTAGAAATGCAGTCAGAAGGCGGCGCTGCTGGTGCTGTACACGGTTCCTTGCAGTCTGGTGCGTTAACAACGACCTATACGGCTTCGCAAGGTCTCTTGCTCATGATTCCGAACATGTACAAAATTGCTGGCGAACTTTTACCAGGCGTCTTTCATGTGAGCGCCCGCGTGATTGGCGCTAATGCGATCAGCATTTTCGGTGATCACTCTGATGTCATGGCGACAAGACAGACTGGCTTTGCCTTGCTTGCTGAAAGCAGTGTACAGCAAGTCATGGATTTGGCGGCAGTCGCCCATTTAGCAGCCATTAAAGGCCGCGTTCCTTTTCTCAATTTCTTTGACGGGTTCAGAACGTCTCATGAAATTCAAAAGATTGAAGTACTCGAATATGATGAATTGGAAAAACTCGTCGATATGGATGCCGTTCAAGCGTTCCGTCGTCGCGGCTTAAACCCGGATCATCCGGTTCTGCGCGGTACCGTACAAAATTCCGACATTCACTTCCAGCAGCGCGAAGTCACGAACCGTTACTATGACGCTTTGCCGGAAATCGTGGAAGAATACATGCAAGAAATTACGAAGCTTACCGGCCGTGAATATCACCTCTTTAACTATCATGGCGCGCCTGATGCCGAACGCTTGATTATTGCTATGGGTTCCATGTGCGAAGCCATTGAAGAAGTGGTGGATCATTTAAATGAGCAAGGCGAAAAAGTGGGTCTCTTGACGGTACATTTATATCGTCCTTTCTCGATCTCGCATTTCTTCAAATACATTCCGAAAACCGTCAAGAAAATCGCTGTTCTCGACCGGACGAAAGAAATGGGCTCCTTGGCTGAGCCGCTCTATCTTGATGTAAAATCGGCCTTCTATACGAGCGACTGGCACCCTGTCATCGTCGGCGGACGCTGCGGCGTGGGCGGCAAAGACGTCATTCCGAGCCACATTGAAGCCGTTTTTGCCAACCTCAAGGCGGATGCACCGAAAGACGGCTTTACGGTCGGAATCATTGATGATGTGAATCACACGTCGCTGCCTTTTGGCCAAGATATTGATACGACGCCAGTGGGTACGAAAGCTTGTAAGTTCTGGGGTCTTGGTTCTGACGGCACCGTCGGGGCTAATAAGAGCGCCATTAAAATCATTGGCGATCATACGGACTTGTATGCTCAGGCCTACTTTGCTTATGACTCGAAAAAATCCGGCGGCGTAACGATCTCCCATTTGCGCTTTGGCAAACAGCCGATTAAAGCGCCATATCTTATCAACAAAGCGGACTTTATCGCTTGCCATAACCAATCCTATGTGGATAAATACAATGTCTTAGAAGGCCTGAAATCCGGCGGTAATTTCCTCCTCAACTGTAGTTGGAATGCCGAAGAACTGGATGCCTATCTGCCAGCAGCGATGAAACGTTATATCGCGGAGAAACAGATTCAATTCTATACAATTGATGCCGTGAAAATTGCCCAGGAAATCGGTCTTGGCGGACGCATCAATATGATCATGCAGGCAGCCTTCTTTAAAATTGCTGATGTCATTCCCGTGGAAGCGGCAGCAAATTATTTAAAAGAAGCCGTCGTAAAATCTTACGGCAAAAAAGGCGAAAAAGTTGTGTCGATGAATCAGGCGGCGATTGATCGTGGTGTCACTTCTTGCGTGAAAGTAGACGTTCCAGCCGCTTGGGCCCAGGCCGAAAGCACGGAAGCGGTAACAGCCCAAGTTCCTGACTTTATTAAAAACATCCTTGTTCCAGTGAATCGTCAAGATGGCGATAAAGTACCAGTCAGCGCTTTCTTGCCGGTAGAAGACGGCACCTATCCTGTGGGCACAGCGGCTTATGAAAAACGCGGCATTGCCATTAACGTACCAGAGTGGCAGGCTGACAAATGTATTCAATGTAACCAGTGCGCCTATGTATGTCCTCATGCGGCGATTCGCCCGATCCTTGTGAGTGAAAGCGAAGCGGCGGCAGCTCCAGCAGGATTTGTCGTAAAACCAGCTGTTGGCGCCAAAGACTTGTCCTTTAGAATGGCTGTTTCCACCCTCGACTGTACCGGCTGCGGCAACTGTGCGCAGGTTTGTCCGGCCAAAGAAAAAGCGCTCATTATGCAGCCGCTAGCTACGCAGACAGAGCAGGAAGCTTTGTGGGATTATGCCATGAAGGTATCGCCGAAAGCGAACCCCATGAAGAAAGAAACGATCAAAGGCAGTCAGTTTGAACAACCGCTGCTCGAATTCTCTGG